>VSNM01000019.1 GCA_009774245.1 Lachnospiraceae bacterium
GTCGGGCCAAACGAATCATGGAACTATATAATACGAGGCTTGAAATAATACATTTTATTTCGTGACGGTTCCTAAGGCTGACGGGTGCCCGGCGCACGAGTAGGGGGAAGATGGCTCTTCCCTACTCGATTAAACAAAGCCAGCAACTATAGCACTTCAAACACAGGCAAAACAGAATAACGACAAACCCGAATCAAATACTTTTAGCGGTCAAACAAGGAACCCGTGCCGCTGTGCATACTGCCATCATTTTCTGTATATGTTGAGATAAAGCGAGGTTCACGCTTTGTACAATGATAAAACCGCATCAGTATATCTACAACATCCGCTTTCTTCTCAATCCCTAATCGATCCGCCAGTTCTTGTTGTGCTTCCACCAGATCAAACTCCATGTCCCCGGCATCTTCCATATGTTCCTCAAAAATTTCTTTCGCATATTCCCCAAGGCTCTCCCTGTCGCAATACTCGTCTTCATCCAGGTAGTCCAGCCAATAGGGACAGTTTACCATGAATTCAAAGAATTCTTTCATATTATCCGCAATTCTGCCGCACTTGCCTTCGCTTCCCCAAAACCCTACGGAACCATCTTCAAGTAAAATATATTCACTTCCAGAGCCTGCCCTGGCAAATGTTTTTCCGGCAATGTTATAGGTCAAGTGTCCAAATTCATCTTCGGGTTTCTTATATTCTGTTAAAATTTCTATGTCACAAACATCACATAGCAAATCTGATAAGTCATTGTCTTCACGCAGAATCTCAAGAAAATCCATTTCACAGCACCTCCACTTCAAATTTCCAGTTGGCGAATCATGTCAACCAGAGTTCAATCCCCATTGTTTCATCAAATCAATCTTTAGCCCTGTGCATAATGAAATGTAGAAATACTATTAATATCTTCCATGATCTGCATTTTTGTATTTCTTATATCTATGTCATCTTGCAGATCAAGAAAATATCTGTCCGATACCCCGAAGAACTTTCCAAGGCGTATTGATGTATCTGCCGTTATTTTCCGCCTGTCATGTAAAATATCCTGAATCCTTGACACTGGAACATGTATCTCCTGCGCTAGTTTGTACGCCGACAATCCATATGGCATCATAAATTCTTCAGATAATATTTCGCTCATCCTGGGCGTCTCCATATAATTTTCCATAACAGCCACCTCCTTAATGATAATCCACTATTTCTACCTCATAAAAAATGTTCCCTTCCGCTCTAAAACATATTCTGTATTGATCGTTGATTCTTATGCTGTATTGTCCCTCCCGATCACCCTCCAATTTTTCCAGGTGATTCGCCGGCGGTACGCGTAAGTCCTCCAAACCTTGTGCATTATCAATCATAATCAACTTTCGCAAAGCTATTTTTTGAATTGTTTGAGGCAGTTTCTTTGAAAAAATTTGATTGTAAATCTTTTCTGTCTCTCTATCCGCAAATGTTTTATTCATACTATGATTATACCCGTTTCTCGTGTATATGTCAACATGATTATTTTTTTGCCCATGCCATACAACACAACTCAATGATGATTACAATTTGCCCTTCCCGATATCCCATCACAGCCGCACTGTAATCTCCAGCATCCCGTCTGTATACGCCGCCGAGATACGCCCTCCCATGCGCTCTGTCAGTAGCTTTGCGATCGAAAGCCCGAGTCCGGTCGAATTTCTCCCGGTCTCCACGGTATAAAAGCGGTCAAAAAGACGCTCGCAGGACACCCAGTCCAGTTCCTGCGCGCTGTTGCGAAAGATGATGGTGCCGTCCGAGCGCAGTTCGACAGACAGGACGGCCTGCCCAGGACAGGTGCCGTCAACGCACCCGTTTTGGGCAGGCTTGCTGTATTTGACTGCGTTGTCCAGAATATTGCAGAACACCCGCTTCAGCGCTCCCGTGTCCAGAAAACGCACCACTTCCTCGTCTGTGATACTGATTTCCGGCTCAATACAGTTTTGTGTGAATATGTCATAATAGGACAAGAGGCAGTCCGCGAGAAAACGATTCAAAACAACGCTCTCCTTATTGGAGTCCATGACCGTTGCGGCATCAGCCGCTCCGCCCAGATTGCCAGTGCTTTCGCGAGGCGTGGAGAAAATGATGGAATATCGAAATAATTCCTCTGTAAGTGCACGCATCGCCTCCGCCCGGTTGCGTATCTGCGCGAGATAATGTGCCACACGCTCCCCATTCAGATTTCCGTACCTATGTTCCAGCTCTCTGTCCTGATTATCATGAGCTTGCGAGGTACAGCTTGTTGTACCATGAGCTTGCGAGGTACAATTTATTGTACCATATCCTCGTCCCAGCTCCCCCTCCGCAAGCTCCAGATAGCCATAGATCGCTGTGAGCGGTGTACGCAGGTCATGGGAAATGTTGGTGACAGCCTCCCGGAGCTCCCTGTCTCCATTCTGGTATCTGCGGCGGCTTTCATACAGGACACCCAGTTCCCTGTTCAGCCGCTCCGCAAACGCCCTGATGTGCCTGTCATTTCCCGTGACGTAAATCCGGTTGTTGGTATCCTTTTCCAGACGATCGTCAAACTGTGCGCCAATCTCCTCCAAATCCCGATACAGTAAAATGATCTTTCCTGTCAGCACGACAATGACAACCGCCCCTGCGGCGCAGATCACACTCCATAACCCCATCTCGCTCCTCCCCTTTATGAATATCTCTCATTTCAAATCTTTTTTGCGAAACACCAGTATCCCGCTGCCGGAAAGTACGATCACCGCCACCAGTGTACCGCACACCTGCAGTCCCGAAAACCGATCATATTCACTGTCGCTTTCGTCCAGTGCGCAGGAGAGCGCAAGTGAGGCGGGCAGTACCGCCGAAACATATTCGTATAGCTTTCGCTCTGTCCCGCTCAGATATTTGGGATTTGGCACGATCTCAACGCCCAGCTTCTCAAGGTCGCCAAGATTATCCTCCGATGCATACGCGTATTCTCCACTCCCTTCATTAAATACACGCTCTGTCATGCGGGGCTGCATCAGACCTTTGAGCGACGACGCCCCCACCGCAAGGAGCAGTATGGAAAGCAGCACGTTCACCAGAACCGCTTTCGCCTTATCCTGCACTACCATGGAAATCAATACGGCAATCGCCGCGCTCGTGCAGATTGACAGAAAGGCGATCGCAAACGTCTCCGCCGGTCTGTACAGCCTGCTCCATACCAGGTCGCCAACCAAAAGTGTTCCCGCTGTCAGCGCCGCCAGTGTGTAGGCTGCAAACTGCGCAAGACCAGCACACAGGATTGTGACCAGATTTGCCAGATAAATCTTTGCCCTGCTGTGCCCCACGCTGATCTTGTTGCGCATCGTCCCGTCGCTGTACTCCGTGCCTATGAACAATCCGCTAAAGCATGCCATCGTGATTCCCACAAATGTCATCTGGTTAAAAAAATAAGTATTTCCATTCTCAAACGGGTAACCATTTGCGTTATTGACTCTCAATAAAAAATAGGCAAATACGCCCCACGCGTACACCCCCACCTGCGCAATCCAGAAAAGCCTGCTGCGCCACAGCCTTGCAAAATTTGCCGACAACAGATTACGCATTCTGCCCACCTCCCATCAGGTTCATATAGTAGGTCTCGAGGCTCTCATTTTTCGCATGCATTGAAATCATCTCGCAGCCCGCCGCGTCGAGCACATGAACCAGGTCTGCCGCCTTGATCTCCCCGTAAACGTCCGCCTCCGTCCGGGACGCCACGCGGTACTCCAATCCAATCCTGTCAAGCGCCATGCACAGAAGCTTCGTATCGCTCACCACAAGCCGCGTGCATTTGCGGCACTCCGCCTCCAGTTCGTCGGCGCTGATCTCCTTCACCATGCTGCCCTTGTCAATAAAACCGTAATGCGTGGCAAGCCGCGACAGTTCGTCGAGAATGTGGCTCGAGATCAGCACCGTAATCCGCCGCTCGCGGTTTAACTTTAGAATCAACTCCCTGATCTCTATGATTCCCTGTGGATCGAGACCATTCACCGGTTCGTCAAGCATCAGGAAATCAGGCTCTCCACATAGCGCGATCGCAATCCCAAGCCGCTGGCGCATGCCGAGCGAAAAGTTTCGCACCCTCTTTTTCCCTGTGTCTCCCAGTCCCACAAACGCAAGCAGCTCATCAGCCCCGTCGAAGGACGGCATGCCAAGCACGCGGTACTGCTCCCTGATATTTTCCCGCGCCGTCGCGTCCAGATACACGGACGGCGTCTCCACCACCGCGCCAATCCTGCGGCGGCACCCTGCTATCTTTCTGTCCGTATTGCCCACGCCGTACAGGGCAAACTCCCCCGATGTCGGCAGCTGCAGACCGCAGATCAGACGAATCAGCGTCGTCTTGCCCGCGCCGTTTTTTCCCACAAAACCATAGATCGCACCCTTGGGCACATGCATGGACAGATTATTCAAAGCCTTGAAGTCCTTGTAGTGCTTGCAGAGCGCATTCGTTGTCAGACAGTAATCCATTTTCTTTCCCTCCTAGTAACTGTCACAAAATAATTTTACAACTTACATACCCGAAGACATATTCGTTACAATATTATTTCCTTACAGTTCCCAATACCTTAAAATTCTTTTTTCTTACTATAATTGAGCAAATCTAAAAAATGTACAAAAACACTTTGGCTTATTCAAGATAAAATATCTTTGCTCTTTTATTGTTTCTTACAAGAATATCCTAAAATACAAGGTTCAAGAAATCGGTAAAGAAAACAGTCAAGATTTCGTAAAGATTTCACCACAAAATTTGTAACAGTTCAGCCTTTGGCTTCCTGTTACAGGCATCAAGCCATGCAAAATCGCTTCGCGATGGGCTTGATGCTTCTCAACCACTACGTGTTCTTACGGACTTTGCAGCGTAGTGCAAAGTCCTAGGCTGAACTGTAACCAAATTTTCAAAACTAAGAATCCTAAACTTCAGATCAAAATTCTCAGATCAGAGCAAAATTTCAGATCAAAGTCAGGTTTTCAGGCGGAATCCGATTCCCCATACCGCCTCGATGCAGTCCCCCTCCCCAATCTCCGCAAGCTTCTTTCTGAGATTACTGATATGCTGTTTCAGGGAGCTGTCGGTGCAGTCCGGCGTGTCCGCGCTGATACAGTCGAGAATCGCGACCTTGGAGAATACCTGTCCCGCATTCTGCATCAGCAGGCGCAGAATGGCAAACTCTGTCCGTGTCAGGCGGACTGGAGCGACGCCCTCAGACTTATTTGACGAAATTTCGCGCAGCACAAGGTCGAGCGTGAGATCTCCCACGATCAATTTCCCCTCATCCTGACCTTTACGGCAATCGCCTATTTGTCCTGTGCTTGCAGACACCTCTCTCCTTCGCAGCTGCACCGTGATGCGCGCGAGCAGCTCCTTGATCTCAAACGGCTTTGTGATATAGTCCGCCGCCCCGCCTAGCAGCGCATCAACCTTGTCGTCCACGCCAACCTTTGCGCTGATCACGATGATAGGGATATCAGAGATATCCCGGATATCAGGAATATCTCGAATATCCTGAATCCATGACAGGAGCGCCTCCCCTGTCATGCCGGGCAGCATCAAATCCAGCAGAACCAGATCCGGCTTTCTGCCTGCATCTTCGTCCGCCAGCAGATACTGCGCCTCCGTGCCCGAATACGCGCGGCAGGTCTGATACCCCTCCCGGCGGAGGCTCTCCTCGATAATATCCCCGATGTGCACATCGTCCTCTATGATCGCAATCCTCTTCTGATTTCCTGTCCTACCCGCCGTGTCATTCCCCGTTTGTTTTATGCCGGAAGCTGTTATGTCCTTCATACTTCTCATAATTTCAATACCCTTCGGTCATATGTCATGAGCCCGTTCGTCTCCTCCTCGATATCCGCAAGCTGCGTGTACACCGACGCGCACAACCCTTCCTTTTTCAGCTCCTCGATTCTCCTGTCCAGCGCATTATAAGCATTTCGCAACGCTTCCAGGTCGCTGTGGTTTCCATAGCCAAAATACTTGTCGGAATAAATATGCCCCTCCACCGCAAGGGATATTCCACCAAACTCCGATATGACATAGGGCTTTTTGCCTTTTTTCGCAATCAGCTCAAAGAAATAAATGTGCTCACTCTTCACGTCGCCCGCGTCCTGGTCAAACCAGCCGCTGTGGGCGTCGATGATGCGCGTGTTGTCGACCGCGCGCACCATGTCCGTGTTTTCCTTCGCGTCAAACTGTCCCCATCCTTCGTTAAAGAGCACCCACATACATATGGAAGTACAGTTATAGAGCTGACTAACCGTCTCGATACACTCCTTTTTCCACTCCTCCCTGCCAGCCTTGTCCGCCCTCGAAGTGTAGGCATAGTCGTTATCGCGCTTGCGTCGGAGCGGAAACAGAACCGTCGGGATATAGCAGGTTTTGACCAGGTTGTAAGTCGTCCCGCCGTTAATCATATCCTGCCAGACGAGCATTCCCAGTCTGTCACAGTGATAGTACCAACGCATGGGTTCTACCTTGCAGTGCTTCCGTATCATGTTAAAGCCCCTCGATTTTGCTGTCTCAATGTCAAAAATCATCGCCTCGTCGCTCATCGGCGTCAACAGACTCTCCGGGTAATAGCCCTGGTCGAGGATTCCCTTCTGAAAATAGGGCTTGTGGTTCAGGCAAAGCCTGGGGATTCCGTCCCTGTCCGGCTCCACGGTAAAACAGCGCATGCCAAAATAGCTCTCCACCATGTCCTCACCATAGACGATTCTTAGCTCATACAGAAACGGACTCTCCGGCGTCCAACTCTTCTTGTCCGGGATTTCTATTTTGATCAGCGCCTTTTCCTCCGCAAAGACAGTCGTCTTTATTTCACCCACTACACGATTGTTGGCAAACAGGAGGATTTTACACGGAATTTCCGTATTCTTTCCATTCTGATCAGGTACTCCTGTCCCAAAAAGAGCCGCCTTATCAGAATCAGACGTCTTTTTTTCAGAAATCAGTTCGTTAGAAACCACCTCGATCCCAACACTGTCGTGGTCATAATCCGGCGTGATGCGAAGCTCCCGGATATAAATTTCCGGCACCCACTCGCACCATACCGTCTGCCACAGACCGCTCTGCGCGGTGTAGAACATGCCGCCATTTTTAAGCATTTGTTTGCCTCGTCCGTGGTATGATGTGTCGCTCTTATCCTGCACGCAGAGACGCAGCGTATTCCTGCCAGTCTGTATATACGCCGTGATATCGATGGAAAATGCCTGATATCCGCCTGAATGCGTCCCTGCCAGCTCATCATTCACATAGACGCGGCAGCGCTCATCGCAGGCGCCAAAGTTTAAGAGCAGCCGTTTGCCCGCAGGAATCCTTTCAATCTCAAACTTCCGCTCATACCACAGATACTCATCGGGTTTCAACTGGCGCTGCACGCCGGAAAGATACGTCTCCGGTGAGAACGGTACGCGGATATCGCCGTCCCACATCACAGGTCTCGTGTCGTCGCCCGTGATGGCATATTTCCAGATTCCGTTTAAGACCGCATAATTTTTCCGCGCCATCTGCGGTCGCGGATACTCCGTCAGCACAACCTCCGGCTGTTCCTGCGCAATGCGCTCCCCCCATTGCGTAAACAATTGATGATGCTTTTCCTCGCCCTTGTCCAGAATTTTATTTAATTGAAGTGTCTCGAGCATTTCCCTGATTTTCACAAATGATCATCTCCCACCAATAAATTAGCAAAGTGATTAAATCACCACTCGCGCGCTAGTATAATCCGCACTAAATACCTTAATGCGCACGTGTGCATTAATAATCACAAAATTATTTTCACACTTCCGCCCTATAAATCAATTATAGTATACTCTGATTCCGTACCAATGACAAGACTTGCGTTACAGTTCAGCCTAGGACTTTGCACTACGCTGCAAAGTCCGTAAGAATGCGTAGTGGTTGAGATGCATCAAGCCATCGCGAAGCGATTTTGCATGGCTTGATGCGTTACAGTTCTGCATAGCTGAACTGTAACAGACTTGCGTCAAAACGGTTTAAAACAGTTGACAGCAGTAAACCAATCTGTTATACTATATTTGTTTGACAGCAGTAGTACAAGCATTGTACTGCCTTCGCAGGCCACTACGGACACGCTTCACGCTAACTTATGAAAAAAGGAGGTCTCTTTACATGATAAACCATATCGTAACATCAACCATACTGGTTTTGTTTCTCCTGCTGCTCTCCGTCGTTTTGGAAAAACGGATAAACCCCTGCCTGAAATACGCGCTGTGGCTGTTGGTAGTCATCAAATTGTTGATTCCGCTGCCGGAATTTGAGACTCCTATCAGTGTACTGAACTTAATCAATCATTCAGCACATTTTTCCAGCTCATTTTCGAAAACAGCACCGTCATACAATAACAGTATTGACGATAAAACGAACAGTATCAATATAAACCCTAACAATATCGGTGCAAAATCTGGCAGTATCAGCGCAAAACCCGCCGTCCCTCAGCAAAATTCTGACCAGAATGGTTTGCGCGCTTTTCGTTCCAATGACTTTAACAAGAACTTATGCGAAACATCCTCTGAAAAAACATCTTCTGAAAAAGCACCTTCTCTGGCTACTCCTTTTCAGACATTGACGATCATCCTTACTATATTGTGGATTGGCGGAATCCTCCTGTGCGGCGGAATCTTTCTATGGAGCGCCCTGCGGTTTCGAAAATGGCTGCGGCATAACCGGAATCTGGTCGGAAGCTACAAGGACAAGCTTTCGATCTATGAGACTGACGGTCTGGACACGCCCTGCCTGATCGGAGTCTTTGCCCCTGCGATCTATATCAACAGGACGCATCCTTTTGACAGGGAACAACTCTCTTATATACTGGAACACGAATACACGCATTTCAGGCACAGAGACCACATCTGGGCTGTCGTCAGATGCATCTGCGTTTCCATATATTGGTACAATCCCTTTGTGTGGTTGGCGGCACACAGGTCAGCCTGCGACGGGGAGCTTGCCTGCGATGCGGGAACCTTAAAGCGCATCGGCACGACACATCATATCCAGTATGCAAAAACACTGATCATTGCAGCCGAAAATCAGTCACAGTCAGCAAATATACACCTTGCCGGATTCCGAACCGGCGCCACGGGAGGAATGAAGGAGATGAAAAGAAGGATACACCTGCTAAAAAATAAGCCCTGCACCAGATTCCGAACCCTGGCGGTAACACTGGTACTCTGCGGCGGCATCGTCGGGTGCACTTATGGAAGCGCAACAAGTAGCACCCGCGGCGACACACAGATTTCACCCGATCTGGCAGAAACCGCAACGTCAGCCGCGCAGGCGTCCAACGCGCAAACAGACTCACCGATAACCGACAGCCAAATAAATTCCATGCCCAATACAGATTTAGCGTCTAATACAGAAATCGAAACGAAAACTGAACTTGAATCTGCATCGGAGCCAGAATCCGATTCCTCAGAAAACATGGTTTATCACGGAATTACCCTTTACCATGCCCCGGAGCCTGACAAAATATGTATCATCGTCCAGCCTTCCGTGGTCAGGGACTATCGGGACTATTACTACATTCCAACCGGCGATGCGCAGAACCGGCTAAAATCACTGATAACGCACATGGAACCTGAATGGCAGAAAAACAGTGACCAGTCTATAATAGCGGAAAAAAATCTGAAAGAAACAGGGTATCAACTGTACTATGACAATCGAGTCTATATGGTTTTTGAAGGAGGCTGGCTTTATGCGAGCGGTGTCGACGAGGAACGCGGTGTCGTAGAGTCATGCGTCCGCAACGAAGCGCTCTGTGACCTTGTACAGCAGCTCCTGTCAGAAAACCTCGGCTATGAACCAGTTGACATCACGCAGATTCATGACATTGTATCCGCGAAATTAGATGTGCGCAGCCTCTTCACAGACTGGAAGTTCTACAGCCAGACAATAACAGACCAGGACACCCTCGCACTGTTTGAGGACTGGTTTCGCAACGCCACATATATCAAGGGCGGCGCTGACTGCGGCAATCAGTGCGCCTGCCTGGAGCTTACGCTCTCCGATGGAAATGTCATCAGGCTGTCCATGGCGACCGACAGCTGCAGCGATTTCGGCGTCAATGGCGTCTACTATGACTACAGACCGAAATCCTCCTGGGATAACGCTGCGTTTTTCCAGTTGTTTGACGAGATCCCTTGGCGATATTAAATTTCCTTTGGGTGCCCGTGTGCCTAAAATAAAGCGGACATCTGCATGATACGGAACAACAGTTTAAAATAATCTCAACTGCTCATACTTCTGCGGAAACTCCTGCAGATAGGCAAAGCAGGCGTTTACATCATGCACGATGCCGTTCTTCTGGCACTTTTCCCGAAACAGCGCCATCAGCTCTCGGTTCCGGTCGCTTGTCACCTCATAGGAATGTCCGTATTTTCTGCTGTACCGCTCCTTCAATCCGGGAAAATGCCTGTCCAGCGCCGCATAGAAATACTCCCTGTCACCGTCGCGCAGCGTCATACCCATGCCAAAGCAGATGATTCCGTACACTTTTGCATCAATACAGTAGTCCAGGATTCCCTCAATATTTTCCCTCGTGTCATTGATAAATGGCAGGATTGGCGACAGCCAGACAACCGTCGGTATCTGATGCTCCCGAAAGATCTGCAGCGCCTTCACCCGCTCTCTCGTCGTGCACACGTTTGGCTCCAACACTTTGCAAAGCGTCTCGTCATATGTGGTCAGCGTCATTTGGACGACACATTTTGCCTTTCGGTGGATGCTCTCGAGCAGATCCAGATCCCGCAGAATCCTGTCCGATTTCGTCTGGATCGCCACACCGTACTCGTAGCGGTCAATGATCTCAAGGCACTTTCTCGTCAACTGCAGCGTCTCCTCGCAGTGCATGTACGGATCGCACATCGCCCCCGTTCCGATCATACATTTCCTGCGTTTTGAGCGGAGCGCCCTCTCCAACAGCTCCGGCGCGTTCTGCTTGACCTCGATATCCTCAAAATCATGTGTAAACCCATAACATGCGCTCCTGCTGTCGCAGTAAATACATCCGTGCGTGCAGCCCCTATACAGATTCATGCCGTTTTTGGCGGACAAAATCCCCTTTGCGTCCACAAAATGCATTGTTCTCCATCTCTCCTTTTCCATATCCATCTCGTCATTCATGCTCCCGTTTCATTGTCATAAAAAAGCTGTGAAAATCGTACTTTGGGGTTTCCAGTAACAGTTCAGCCTTCGGCTTCCTGTTACAGGCATCAAGCCATGCAAAAACCGCTTCGCGGTTGGCTTGATGCATCTCAACCACTATGTATTCTTACGGACTTTGCAGCGCAGTGCAAAGTCCTGGGCTGAACTGTAACGTTTTCCATCAATTTTGCCGGATTTTCAATTGACAGGGCGGTATATTTATTGTATCATATAATAATTTCGTGATGCAATATTAGACCATGGAAAAGATCGCACAGACAAATGCAGGGGTTACTGTTCACTCCGTTCCAGTAACAGGTAAAAATCCATGCAAAATTTGCTTCGCAAATGGATTTTTACTTGCAACCGCTACGTTTTCGCACGGACTTAGCAGTAAATGCTAAGTCCTGTGTGAACAGTAACATGCAGGGTGACTGCACACCTGAACTGTCTAAATAGTTGTCAAACGATAATGGGTGTGAGGAATTATAGGAAAAGTGAGGAATGACTCTTGAAAACAAAAGACTATCAGAACGGACTGCGCGACGGAATCGCCGTCGCGATGGGCTATTTTGCCGTATCATTTACATTTGGAATGGCGTCTGTCGCCAGTGGGTTGAATGTCCTGCAGGCAATGCTAATCTCGCTCACAAACGTGACCTCCGCCGGGCAGTTCTCCGGGCTTGCGATCATCGCCGCAGGCGGTACTTACATCGAGATCGCCCTGACACAGCTGGTCATCAACCTGCGCTACTGCCTGATGTCCTTCTCCCTGGCGCAGAAGCTCGACCGCACTGCTCCGCACTGGCACAGGATTCTCATGGCTTACAGTGTGACCGACGAGATCTTCGCACTGGACGCAAGCCGCAGCGGCGCACTGTCCCCCGCCTACCACTATGGCATCACGAGCGTCGCCGTGCCTGGCTGGGTGCTTGGAACGCTCGCCGGCGCAGTGTCCGGGAACCTTCTGCCCGCTTTTGTGATCAGTGCCCTCGGCGTTGCCATCTATGGAATGTTCCTCGCCATCATCATACCGCCCGCACGGAAAAACCGCACCGTCCTGCTCGTCGTCCTTTCCGCGATGCTGATGAGCTTCCTATTCTCAGTCCTGCCGGTGCTCAAAAAAGTCACATCAGGCTTTGTCATCATCATCACGACCATAGCCGTCGCCGGAGTCGCGGCATGGCTTAAACCAATCGAGGACGATCAGCGCCCAAATCAGGCAGGGGAATGACTGAACAACAAACAAAGGAGTATCATAACATGGAACACAACATCTATCTCTATATCCTCGTGATGGCAGGCGTGACTTACCTCATCCGCCTGCTCCCCCTGGTGCTGTCCAAAAAGGAAATCACCAACATTCACGTAAAGTCTTTTTTATATTATGTACCCTATGCCTGTCTTGCCGCCATGACCTTCCCGGCAATCCTGCACTCCACCGCGAGCATATACTCCGCGCTTGCAGGACTCATTGTCGCCGTCATTGCAGCCTATAAGGGAAAGAGCCTGCTCACCGTCGCCCTGCTTGCCTGTGCGGCTGTGTTTATCTCGGAGAGGATTCTGCCCTTTTTACACTAATATTCTTTCCACATAATTTCCCCTTGCCTTATTATTGAAAAAGTCTCTCCAATGCTTGTTAAAAAAATACTCCTGCTCACGGAACAAGCGTCGTAGGCGAGACTTCGCCAAAGACAATCATCGCGTCAAACAGATCGCCTGGTACGGCTTGTATGGTATAAAATGCTTTCATAGTCGTCACCACCGTCACATTCAATGAAGTCATTCTCTGTTTCTCCGAAATGATGTTATTCCAGCCGTTATCTGCAGCGGCCGTCTCGAAATCGATATAATAAAAATCCTGTTTTGCATTTGCAGCCAATACAGTCAGGGCATTTTGGTTTTCCACCCTCAATTCCTCAAACCCATCATCCGTCTGGGAATTAAAAGAAGTGACTTCCGCGTCCGTGCCGATGGCA
Source organism: Lachnospiraceae bacterium (assembly GCA_009774245.1). Classification (GTDB taxonomy): domain Bacteria; phylum Bacillota; class Clostridia; order Lachnospirales; family Lachnospiraceae; genus COE1. The sequence goes on from VSNM01000019.1 coordinate 13,135, forward strand.
AAATAACCATCCCCCAGCTGCTGTGTCAACAGCTTTCCGAGACAGTCATAGCTTGTAGAATTAACCTTTCCGATATGTCCGTTATGCCCATTGATGAAAATGACACTTCCGTCCCCATGTTCTATAAACCACTGCACTTTTTCCGCCATATGGCTGTCCCGCACCGTATTATACGCACGGTCGGATTTGCGGATATCACAACAATTATAGATGCTGCAGGCACACTCCCTCGCAAATGCAAATGTTTCATTTCCAAACATTTCCACGATGCTGCCCTCTGCGCTGTCCACTTCCTGAATCAGCCCCTCCGCCACAGACAATCCCTGCTCAAACGCCTCTGCACTGATATCATACATCTCATCATCATTCAGGAAAGCCAGCGCCTCCCTGTACTTTGCGCTGCTGTCCGGTGACACCTGTTCCAGTACGCGAAATACATACTCCTTGCTGCTGTCAGCCCTCTGCATGTCCATGCCGTAAAAATGCAGGTCTGCCCCCTCCGTGGCAGTTTCATTGTAAGCGCGCATCCATTCAATGAATGCCTCCATCTCCTCCGTGCGGTAGATGCGGAACCCGATCTGTGCAGCAGCCTCCTTTGCAGTACCCTCCCCGCCGTGAATATAGTCATCGACCTTCAATGCGCCCCCAAAATCACCTTCTATCACAAAAGTCCGGCACCCGTTATGCGCAACGAGCGCCCGAAACACTTTCGCCTTCATTTCCTGATATTCTTTCACGCCATGACTGGCTTCGCCCAGCCCCACCACCAGCACATCCTCCGGAACAGTAATCGCGCCCACATCAATCTGTGCCAGCTCCATGTCAACACCTGCCGTATCCTTTCCGCACCCTGTCATGACCGCCATGAAACAGCTTATGATCGCTATACCGCAAATAAATTTTTTCCTCATTTTGGCTTTCCCCCTCGTACAATTCATCTTCGCTTTATTCCATTTGAACTGTACTCAGCATACCAAAATAAGAGTGCAGTAGCCATCGATTTCGCTTACATTCCGGAGGCGTTTCTTACATTATTGTAAGAAACCCGGCCTTCTTTTGACTTGTCCCTCTCACTTCAGCATCTCCGCATGATTGACAATCGCCGTATTATACAAAAACAGGATATCCGCACCCGCAAAGTCCACGTACTCCCCTATCCGCGCGGAGTCAATATAGCGCAGGTCGATCAGCGTGATCTCCTTGTAAGCCCCCAGCAGCAGCGGCACAAGGCTGCTCGTGTAGGAATCCCGGAAAATAACCAGCCGCCTGTCCGTAGCTGCGTCCGGGCTCTCGATGATCTGCAGCGACGACGCACCGCCCACAAACACATCATACTTGTCAAGGCTCTTCCCGTCATCGAGCTTGTCCAGCTGATACACGGGCTTTACCACCGCCCCCGTCTCGCCGGGCAGACGCACTTTTCCGGCTTCCTTACCACTTGGCATATTCTCCTCAAGGCTCCACACGGTCGCGGTCTCTGTCACCTCGTCTGTCAGGTACACGATCGTGTCCGGCTCCATCGGAAGCGCCGCCTGTCCATAGTACACACCATAAAAATCCTGTATCTCGTTTTCTTTGAAACCTGTATCATACCCTTTTGAGAAATTTAACGCACCGCCCACTCCCATCGCGTCCGAAAGATGGTGCGCCACGTCCAGTATCCGCTCCTGCCGCCAGTGCGTGTCTGTGTGGTAATAGTCGTCAATCGTCAGGTCTGAGATGATATCGACATAGACAAAATCCGTGTTTTTCGCAAGTTCCTGCGACAGCAGCCGTATCATACGTTCATAGTCCATGGACGGATACCCGTTTTTTGCTGCCAGGAAATAATTCTTGTCTGGCACGACCGCATACCACACCTTCTGGTCTGGAAAATACTGCTGCCAGAGCCCTGTCATCTTCGCCGCCAGACGCCTGACTGATGCCTCGTTCAGCGGATATTCCAGCTTTGCGGCATGATTCTGTACCACGTAAATCTCATTGTTTTCCTTCTGCTGCAGCACGTCATAGGCAAAATACGCCTTGATGCGCCGCAGTCCGTCCCGGAATGGAAAATGGTCTAACAGATACGCTTCCGTGTCGTCCATAAAGGACTTGTCCACAATCGTTTCCCATGTCAGCTCCGGCTTTCCCGCCAGACGCCGCCGCTCCGACCGGGACACTGTCTCTCCGGAATTTATTGTCGATATCACAATCATGCCAATCAGACAGACTATAAAGCTGCAGACCGCAATGCCCAGCTCCCATTTACATTTACCATGTCTCACCACAATTACCCCCTTGCTTAGGAACTGTAAACAAATAACTTTACCATCTTGCTTGTCTCTGTCTCCAATTGTACAGACCAAAAAGCCTCGACATAAGGCATTGCCCTTTATGCCTTTGCCTTCTATGCCTACGTTTTTTGGTCTGCACACTTGAAGACATATACTGCGCAATCTGGCAATGTTATTTATTTACAGTTCCTTAAAACCGGAAATACAAAAACGGATTGAACGAGCCGTCGATCAGATACGCCGTGCACAGCACCATAAGCCCCAACGTCGCAGCCACCTTCAAAGCATGGACAATGCCGTCCCCTGCCGGAACTGTCTGCAGCCACCCCCGCAGCTTCTTCCAGAACCAGAACGGTATCGGCGTTGAACCAACCAGCGCGACGCCAAGCAGCACCGCCCGGTTTCTCATCACATACGAATACACCGCCATCTGCGTACTGTCCACGCCATGGGCAGCCCGGCTTCCAGCGCCAAGCAACGCCTGTATATCCGCCCATGCACCTGACAGGCTGTCGTTATGAAATACCAGAAAACTTACCAGTATTATAATCACCACATACATATGACTTATCACAGTCAGCACCATCTCTGGTAAAAATCTCCTGCGGTTATACAGTCTGCCAATGCCCTTCTCAAAGACCAGCAGCACCGCAAACATCAGTCCCCACACGATAAAATTCCAGCCTGCCCCATGCCACAGTCCCGTGAACAGCCAGACCACCAGAATATTCCAGATCCACCGCATCATGCTCACCCGGTTGCCGCCCATCGGAATATAGACATAGTCCCGGAACCACGCACCGAGCGTGATGTGCCACCGCCTCCAGAACTCGCTCACGCTTCGGGAGATAAAGGGATACCTGAAATTCTCCGGGAACCGGAATCCCAGCATGCTCCCCATACCGATCGCCATATCCGAATACCCAGAAAAGTCAAAATAAATCTGCAGCGACACCGCCGCCGCATAACCCCATGACAACAGAAGGCTGCGCTGCCCGAGCGCCGCGATCTCCGCCACGAACTCTCCTGCCACATTGGCGATCAGCACCTTTTTCCCGAGTCCCACCGCAAAGCGCACCAGACCGTCGCCAAACTGCGTGCGTATGTTCGACAAGTCTGCCCCTCGCGTCAGTGTCTGTTCGATCTCACTATAGCGCACGATCGGTCCCGCCACAAGCTGCGGGAAGAGCGTCACATACGCCGCATATATCACAATGTTTTTCTGCCGCTCCACCCGCCCGTGGTACACGTCCACGCAATAGCTTGCGATCTGGAACGTGTAAAAAGAGATTCCGATCGGGAGCGCGATTGTCCTGGTCTTTAATCCAAACACCGTATTCATAAAAAAATTGAAATACTTAAAATAAAATAGTGCCATAAATGGCAAAAGAACAGACAGAATATAAAATATTCCGGCTGCCCTTCTCTCCCTGAGTCTGTCCGCCAGCCACAAGAGCACATAGGAAGCTGCGATCTGTACAATCATCAGCAGCACACACACCGGCTCCCCCCACGCGTAAAACAGCAATGACATCACCAAAAGCACGAAATTCCTGCCCTTTTGCGGTGATGCGAAATACAGAAAAATGGTGGCTGGCAGAAAAAAATATAAAAATGTAATACTGGAAAAAATCATTATACCGGGTTCACTTTCTCAGTCGTGTCAGATACCTTCATGTTCCTCGCCTCTGCCGCCGCAATTGCCTTTGCCAGCACCTCCGACGCAGTATCCTGAAATCCCATCACGAAAAAGACATCATTTCCAACAAGCACTGCATACTGCTGCTCTGCACTGACACACACCCACTTAGCCGGATTAATGTTGTCCATGAGCTGCTTGCGGATACTCTCTGCGTCCGCATCATCCGATGTCCTGATGTATATGGCACTGTAGGGCGTCGAGGATACCATCGACTCGGAGAGATACACCCCCTCAATGCCATCCAGCGCTGTCAGACCTGTGTGGTACGACAGCATGTCCGTATCTCCCAGGTCAAGCTCGGTCATCACAGCGCCGCCCATGGGGAGCAGGTCTTCCGCCACTCCCCCGTACACTTCATCAAAAAATGCCGACACCTCGTCCGCACTGTTCAGATGCACCATCCCCGCTGTATCCGCACTTTCCTCAGACGACACCTCATCCGAATTCCTGTCACCGCTCCTGTTGCCGCAGCCGGTCAGCGCGGACATGGAAAGCGCCATGATCACGGCAAAAATTCCTATTTTGCTAACAATTGTTCTCTTCTTCATAAGAGTATATCCTCCATTTCTGAACCCTGTCTGAAAATATTTTTTGTCAGACAGCGTCTAATCCTATTGTTTCCTTCACTTCCACAAATATTCACGATTCCTTTCACCCGGAATCATTCCTTATCAAATTTGTTTTCTGCATCACTCATCGATAAGAAGATATGTCGGCTCCTGTCCCATCTCCCCCGAATGATCTTCACACAGCACCAGGTCATACGTCTGGGAAACCTCCAGCCTCGTCACGCCCTCCGCTGACACTGCGGAGCTAAAAATGCGAATCTCACTGTCCGCTGCTATGGCGGAATTATCCGACGAAAGCACCTTTGCCGTGTACAGGATGCCGCTGTCCATGCGCAGATCTGTCTCGAGAATCTCCACTGTCGCATGGAAACTGTACGATTCCGATTCCGGCTCCTCCGCCGCTGCTGCCTCTTCCATCATCTGCGCGCCATCGGCTGCACCTGCTCCATTCATGTCGGAATCCATGGTGGTCTGGGCATTGCCCTGCAGGAAATCGCTCTTCTCATTGCCATACTCATAAGCCATCTCTTCCCGCTCTGCGTTGTCCTCTGCTCCCCCGCTGGAATCCGCAGACTGCGGCGCGGTATCCGCTGCAAAATTTGGCGCCGAATTGCTGTAACTGCCGCCCTTGCTCATTCCCGCGCGCAACATGGCAGGAACAACCAGCGCGACGCACGCACACGCCGCCGCGATGCCTGCCCACACCCGGAAATTCGCTTTCCTGATGCGCGGCTGTTCCCTCTGCGCATCTGGCATCGAAAAATCTGTTATGTGCAGATCTGATGCGGCTGTTCCGGCTGTTTCAGGAGCCATCTTTTTGTCTTCAAGCCCCGCCTCGATCCGAGCCCACAGATCTGGCGCCTCGCTGTTTACCAGCGCCCTGTACTCCCTCTCCAAATCTCTACTCATAACCGCATCTCCTTAACTTCTGAATCGCATTCTGATAGCGCCAGGTCGCCGTCCCAAGCGGAATATTCAAAGCATCTGCAATCTCCTGAAAAGTCATCTCACCCATGATCTTTAAATGCACAACCTCGCGTTCCCCGGGTTTGAGCGTATCGAGCGCCTGCCGCAGACTCATGTCGGCTATGACCTCCTGCTCGACGGACACATCCGAGGCATTCTCTGTCACTGTGTCCGTAAAATCCTCTGTCAGCACTTCCCGCCTTGTCTTCCGCAGAAGGTCGACTGCCATATTTCTGGCGATCGCAGCCATCCATGCCCTGTGCCCGTTCCCTTCACGATATGTATCCGCAAGCCGCCACAGTTTCATAAAAAATTCACTCGTCACATCCTCTGCGTCCTCGCGGTTTGATACGGTCTGAAGCACGATCGTGTAAATATAACCGATGTATGCCTCATAGACTTCATGCAATGCACTCTTGTCGCCCGACTTCATGCGCTCCATGCATGCACTGAACTGTTTCTCCTCCACACTGACTCCCCTCTGGAAAAAGCAAAGACCTCTGATAATCTATACACGTATTTCCCTCTATATTTTTATGGCTTCTTCACTAATTTTTTGATTATTTCATCAGAATCGGTTCCGCAAATACCTCGCAGTAGCGCTCCGCCCGCTCCCAGATCACCACGTCGGGATTGTAGCGGTCAAGCATCGAGTACTGGAAATCCCTCGCATCCTCCCAGTAAACTTCCTTATAGTACCCTTTGCAGATCTGCGACAGAAATCCGCCAAAGGAATCCCCCACGTAGAGCAACACCTGGTCGTGGTACTGGGTCCTGTCCGCCGAGTCCTTCTCAAACACATACACGGAATCAATCCCATATTTTTCCGTCAGTCCTGCCATCGTCACCAGGTCGCCCGCATAATCCGTGGCGTCCGTCCGGAATGTCACCGAGTCGATCTCCGCGTGTGTACCGTATACCGTCCTGAAAAATTCCTGCATATTCACAAAAGCCCCAACCTGATTGCTGTGGGAATCCGTATTATAATAAAGCTGCATCTTATCCTTGTTCGCCATCAATGCGTCCTTAGGATAGACAAACACGAGATCCGTGTTCTCATGCAGATAATCAGCCAGCTGCTCCCCGCGGGAAACCTCGTTCACCCGCGCGATCGTATCCGGCATATTCTCCGCATAAATGATCTCCTTGTTCGGAATGCACATCGTATAAAACTCTATCCCCTTCGCGTTCAGATGCTCCCTCGTCGCCGTCAGGTTCTCCGCGATCGCCGCCATCTCCTCCTCCGTGAAATGGTTGATGCCCATATAATCCCAGATCGGCTTCCCGTCAAGTTCCGTCTTATAAAAAAACATGTTATTTTTTCCCTTGAGCGTCTGTGTCGACTCAATATAGGTTCCGCCGGTGAGCAGTGAAGTGAGCCCTGTGTTAAAAGCGATCAGCTTCGTCCGTCCAAACAATCCGTCCGTAAACTGGTTGAGCCCGCCCTGCAGCTTTGCAAATCCGGTCACTTCAGGCTGGTTCCCCTGCGCCGTGCCACCCGTCTGGACAGTTCCGTCCTCCGTGATCGCCCCATTCTGTTCCAGTACCGCCTTCTCTGCCTCTGTGAGCTCCTGTCCCTGCCGCGCGGGCAGCAGATTCCGCACCACTGTCACAAGCGGTATCGCCAGTATGAAAATGAGAAAAGCGATCGTTATCCATTTGTCCCTGTTCTTCATTTGATATCCTGTCCTTCCTGCACTTCCAAAAAACTAATCAGAAATTAAAGTAAATAAACGGATTGTACGCATTGTTACTGATAAATGACACACTGACCACCAGACACACCAGAATGCCCGCAGTGTACACAACCTGCCAGAGCCGGCTCTTTTTCAGCCGTTCGTCTATCCGCGGCATGATTGGCGCGCAGCCAAGGATTGCAAATACAAAGTATATCCAGTTCTGTGCGATATATGCCCACACCGCCTTGTCAATCACTCCCTTGGCGCCGATGCCAAACATTGCCTTGATATACAGTAACGCGTTCCCCATGCCTGTCGAGCGGAAGATTACCCAGCCGATGATGACAAGCAACATCGTATAAATATGCCCCCACCAATAATCCTTCTTGCTCAGTCCCGTCAGTTTCTCGAACGTAAGTATCACAAAATACATCAGACCCCAGGCGATAAACGTCCAGTTCGCGCCGTGCCACATGCCGGTCAGCAGCCATACGACAAAGAGATTCAGGATCATCCTTGGCTTTGACACCCTGCTGCCACCCAGTGGAAAATACACATAGTCCCGAAACCATGTCTGCATCGAGATGTGCCATCTGCGCCAGAACTCCGACACCGTTTTCGAGATATACGGGTAATTAAAGTTTTCCTCAAAATGAAATCCAAACATCTGCCCCAGGCCGATCGCCATATCCGAGTATCCCGAAAAGTCAAAAAAGATCTGCAGCGTATACGCGACCGCTCCGAGCCATGCCATGCCCACCGACGCCTGAAACTCGCCGTTGATAATCAGCCCGAACGCATTGTCCGCGATCAATGCCATGTTGTTGGCGATCAGCACTTTCTTTCCAAGACCGACACAAAACCGGGTGACGCCTGCTGAAAAATCGGCAAAGTTCTCAACGCGGTTCTGAATCTGGTCAGCGATCGTCTCATACCGGACGATCGGTCCCGCGATCAACTGCGGAAACAGCGCGATATAGAGCCCTACCTGCAACGGATTTTTCTGTACCTCCCCACGGCGCCTGTATACATCGATCACATAAGACATTGCCTGAAATGTATAGAACGAGATCCCGATTGGCAGCGCCACAATCGGCACAGGGATATTCGTGTGCAGGAAACGGTTGATCTGTAGCACGGTAAACTCACTGTACTTGTACCAGCCAAGCGTTCCGATGTTGACCAGCACCAGCAGCACAAACAAAAGCCTGACGACTGCCTTTTTGTCGCGGAACGCATCCACCGCAATCCCAAACAGCCAGTTGACCAGAATCGTGCCAATCATCAGAAACACATAGGTCGGCTCACCCCACGCATAGAAAAAGAGACTCGCCACCAGCAAAAACATATTTTTCAGCATTTTCGTCTTTCGCAGCAGCGCATAGTATACCACCAGCACCACCGGCAGAAACACAAACAAAAAAACCTCACTTGGGAAAAGCATCTTAAGTTTCCTCCCGCATTATCATCTCATCATCAACCTCACCGTCAAACACCACAGCCGCCGGGCCTGTCATATAGACCACATTGTCCTGCCTGTCCCACTCACATAGGATCTCGCCGCCGAGCACTTTGACACGGACCTTTGTGTCGGTCAGCCCGTTGAGCACACAGGCAACCGTGGTCGCACAGCACCCCGTCCCGCAGGCAAGCGTCTCCCCCGTCCCGCGCTCCCACACGCGCATCTGCACGTTATTTCGGTCAACAATCCTCACAAACTCGGTGTTTGTCCGCTCGGGAAAACGCGGGTGATTTTCAAAGTGTGGACCGATCGCCTTGATGTCAAAATTCTTTATATCAACGTCTTTTATATCCCCCTGACCGATCATGTCATCAATGAAAACAACCGCATGAGGGTTGCCCATCGACACGCAAGTCATCTTGTAAATTTTCCCGTTGACCTCAATCTCCTCGCTGACAACCTGTTCGTTCTCTGACAGGACAGGTATTTCCGCCGCTTTCAGGACAGGCGCGCCCATGTTCACCTTTACAGTCGCCACTTTGCCGTCACTGCCAAGCACCAGTTCCAGATATTTTACCTTGCCAAAGCTTTCGATTGTAATATTGGTCTGGTCTGTCAGGCCGTAATCATGGACATACTTTGCCACACAGCGGATTCCGTTCCCGCACATCTGCGCCCTCGTCCCGTCCGCATTGTACATCTCCATCTCAAACGCGGCATTTTTTCCCGAATTGATAAAGATCACGCCGTCCCCGCCGATGCCAAAATGCCTGTCGCTGAGCCGCCGCACAAGCTCCGGCTTCCTGTCCGCATCGATATGCTCCGTAAAACCATTGACATAGATGTAATCATTCCCACAGCCATGCATTTTTGTAAATTTCATACTATTTATCCTCCTGCCCTGCCCAGCTCCAGTCAAGAATCTCCGTATCGCCTTCTGTATTGTCCTCACTGATCTGCACCGAGATCAGCTGTAGATCCTCAAAAGCCCGGATCGCGTGTTTCTGTCCCCTCCTGATCGAGATGGTATCGCCGCGCGAAAGCTTCATCAGACAGCCATCCACGACAAGCTCTCCCTTTCCGTTTGCCACCGTGATCACCTCGTCCTTGAACTTGTGCACATGGTAATCCTGCGCACAGCCCGCGTTGACAGTGACGTGTTTCGTGAGCGACTTCGTGCCGTCAGCGTATTTGCTATAATCATACACCTTGTACTCGCCCCAGCGCCGCTCCTCATACATCGGGCGATTGTCGATATTTTCCACATGCGGCTTGATATACGAACTCTTATGCTTGTCCGACACCAGGATTCCGTCCTGTCCCGCCGCCACGACAAGATTCTGTGTGCCGAGCACCACGACCGGAATGGAGAGCTCATTGATCACATGAGTGTTGACGCACTCCTCCCCCATGATGACATCCCCGATGCTCTCCTCCTTCATCTCCTCCGTCAGCGTGTTCCACGTCCCGATGTCCTTCCATGCGCCGCTGTACGGAACGACGGCGAGCGCGTCCGCCTTCTCGACAACCTCATAGTCAAAGCTGTCCTTTTTCAAATCGGCATAGTGTTTCACAATCTCGGAAAAATCCCTGTCCGCCACATACTTGTCGGCAATCCCCATCAGATATTTTAATTTGAAAGCAAACACGCCCGCGTTCCAGAGCGCCCCTCTCCCGATCAGTTCCTTCGCAGTCGCCTCGTCCGGCTTTTCCTTGAAACCTTTCACGCTGCCATCCTCGCCGGGTATGATATAACCATATTTTTCAGAAGGATACGACGGCGTGATGCCCATAAGCACAATATCCGCACCGCCCTGCTGCACCCGCGCGTCCATCTTTTTAAACGTCTCGAAGTACTCCACGTCCACATAAGGATCGACCGGAAGCACGATCACAGTCTCCTCCGGACTCATCTTTTTCCTCGATTCCAGATACGACGCCGCGAGCACAATCGCCGGAAACGTGTTCCTGCGCTCCGGCTCCACCACGATATCTACGTCATCTGGCAGCTGTCCGCGAATCGACTCGACCTGCGTTGCTGATGTCGCCACTACGATATCCGCATCGATACCCGCCTGCGCGATCTGGCGGTAGACGCGCTGCACCATGGACTCATGACCGCCCTGCGCGTCACTGAGCAGCTTTAGAAACTGCTTCGACCGAATCTCATTTGACAAAGGCCAGAGACGTTTCCCCGAACCGCCTGACAATAATACAATCTTCATATACCTTCCTCCATATCATACCATAAAAAACTTAGCAAGTCTTAGGCGGCGTACTTTGACGCCTTAGAGTTGCTTCGTTTTTTATTTTAAAGCCAATACCATCTGCGCCGTCTCCACCAGACCTGTGCCGTTGTCCATGCTGTGCTTCTGCAGGTAGCGGTGCGCCTCCTCCTCCGTCATATGGTTTCTCGTGATCAACAGCTGCTTTGCGCTCTCTATGACAGCCGCCTCCTTCTCGTCACGCACCATCGGCTTTTCCCTGCGTTTCTTCCTGCGCCGGACGATTCCCTGTGACAGCATATCGACCGTGTTGACCAGCTCATGCACCTTGAGCGGCATGGCAAGCCCGATAATTCCGCTGCCCTGCACATCAGTCAGAACCCTCTGTGAAGCCATGACCACCATCTCAAAGCCTTTGGGCAGATTCTCCTTGACCTCGACACAGATCATATCGGCAAGCCGATACCCCGCTATGACAATGCCGTCGTGAAATTCATCCGCATAGCCCAGCGCCTGTGCCCCGGAAGTGCAGACCGCTGTCACGCCAAACCCATTTTTGACCAAAATATTTTTGATACTTCTGGCATCATCCATCTTGGCAAAAACTACTATAATATTCGTCAATCGTACACCCCCAAATCTCAGGATCTGTCATGAAATAAACTTCCATTTTTGAATAGAAAATTATTTCACTCCAGCTCCCCACTGAAATGAATCCTGTATTCAGCCATCAAGAGTGTACTTATATTTTATACAGATACGACTCAATCTCCCAGTTTGTGACCTGGGAATCATACTCTTTCCACGCGGCCAGCTTGGAGGCATAATACTGTTCAAACACACGTTCTCCCAAGAGCTCGCGCAGCAGCGGGTCCTTCTTCATCTCCTTGCACGCCTCCAACAGATCGGTGGGCAGCTTCCTGATTCCGCGCCCTTCGGCTTCCGCCTCCGAAATCAGGTTGATGTTGTCCATCACCTTCGGCTCCGGCTCGATCTGGTTTCTGATGCCGTCAAGCCCTGCCATCAGACACGCGGCGATGGCAAGGTAGGGATTGGCGGAAGGATCTGGGCTTCTTAGCTCAATCCTCGTATGCTCCCCGCGTATATTTGGCACACGAATCAATGTGTTTGCCCCCAGCGTACTCCACGCGATATACACCGGCGCCTCAAACCCAGGCCTTAATCTCTTGTATGAATTAACCAGAGGATTTGTCACTGCGCAGATACCTTTTACGTGTTTCATCAGTCCCCCCATAAAATAGTAGGCTTCCCTGCTCAGCCCATTCTCGTCGGAGGGATCGTCAAAAATGTTCCTCCCATCCTTACACAGCGACATATTGATATGCATGCCCGAACCGCAAAATTCCATGCGCGGTTTCGGCATAAATGTCCCGTGAAGTCCGTGGTGCTTTGCGATGGTCTTGACGGCAAGCTTGAAGGTCATAATGTTGTCCGCCGTCGCGAGCGCCTCATCATAGCGGAAATCCACCTCGTGCTGGGAGGGCGCCTTCTCGTGGTGCGACGCCTCCACCTCAAATCCCATGTCCTCTAATGTGAGCACGATATCGCGCCTGGCGTTCTCGCCGTTGTCGAGCGGTCCCATGTCAAAAAATCCCGCCTGCTCATTGGTGTTCGTCGTAGGTCTCCCATTCTCGTCCGCATTGAATAAAAAGAATTCACACTCCGGTCCCACCTCGAAAGTATAGCCCATATCAGCCGCTTCCTTCAGCGCTTTTTTCAATATATAGCGGCAGTCGCTCTCAAAGGGCGTGCGGTCCGCGCGGTACACATCACAGATAAAGCGCGCGACCTTGCCCTGCTGCGGGCGCCATGGAAAGATCGTGAACGTGTCGAGATCGGGATACAGGAACATGTCCGCATTGTCCGTGGGCAGCATGCCCTTGACAAGTGAGCAGTCGAACATACAGTCATTATTCAGTGCCTTTTCCAGCTGGCTTGAAGTGATCGCCACATTCTTAAAGTTTCCCTCGATATCCGTAAACTGCATGCGGATAAACTCGACATCCTCATCCTCCACCATCGCGATGATATCCTGTTTTGTATATTTTGCCATACCCTGCACCTTTCCTTCCTAATTTTAATTCATTTAATGTAAGCGGTCATTCTTTTCGACCGCCAGTAAGCATAATCTGCGCACAACGCTCATACCATTATAAAAAGAATGAAAATGGAGTCTTCACATGAGCTCTAACACAAAAATCGTTGTACTTCGCTCAAAGGAAATCGTCTATGCACTTGTGCTTCTGGTTGTAAGTGTACTTATTATAATGGTGGCAGTATCCCTTTTCCTACCCGCAAAGGACTCTGCCTCCCCTGTCCCTGCCCAGAACGCAGAGGAGTCAATGGAACAAGCTCCATCACAGGTTCCGTCACAAACACCGTCCCGGACTGCTCCTGAAACAACTCCCGCAGACAGACCACAAAACAATACGCAAAACGGTACACAAAATAATACCTCCAATGGCACACAGAGCGGCACCTCCGGCGGTACCCGGAACAGCATCTCCAGCGCCTCCGCTGCACAGGACGCCTACATTCCCGGCATCTACTCCAGCACACTGCTGCTTGGAAACGCCACGATAGAGCTGCAGATTGCCGTTGACAAGAACCACATTAATTCCATCACGCTGACAAACCTTGACGAGTCCGTGACAACCCTGTATCCACTGATGAGTCCTACACTGTCCGAGCTGGCCACCACCATTTTATCAGAACAGAGCATCGACAATATCAGCTACGGCACAGAGAACCGCTACACCTCCATGCTGCTGATGCAGGCAATCTCAGAGGCGTTAGACAAGGCGGCCGCATCAGAAAATGCCGACAGACCGGAAAGCAGTGTCATTTATTGAAGCATTTTTTTCAGGTCATCGACCTCGAAATTGTACAATTTATTGCAGAACTGACAGCGCACCTCAACCGGCTTGCCGTCGTCGATCATTTCCTGGATGTCCTTTTGTCCGATGCTGATGATCGCCCGCTCCACGCGCTCGCGGCTGCAGTCACAGTAATACTGCGCCGGTATCGTGTCGTTGATCTCAAGTCCCAGATCGCCCAGGAGAAGCTCAAGAAGCTGTTCCGGCGTGTTTCCATCATCTAAGATAGTGGTGACACTCTCCATCGTCTTGAGCTTTTCTTCCAGGGCATTGATCGTCTCATCCTCGGCAAAGGGCATCAGTTGAATGATAAACCCGCCAGCCTGTCTCACCGTATTGTCCCGCTCCATCAGCACGCCCAAACCAACCGCCGACGGTATCTGCTCTGATGTCGCAAAATAGTATGTGAGGTCCTCCGCGATCTCACCGGTCTGCAGCTGCGTCTGTCCGACATACGGCTCCTTTAGCCCCATATCCTTGATGACACTCAATATCCCAGTTCCCACAGCGCCGCCCACATCGAGCTTTCCGAGCGCGTTTGGCGGAAGCATCACCTGCGGTTCGAGAGCTGCCCCTTTTACGTTTGCCTTTGCCCCAGCTGTGGCATCCGCCACAGATGATGCCGTCACAGCCAGCCCGCGCACCGGTCCGTCGCAGTGAATCTGCAGCGTCAGGGTATCTCGCTCTCCTTTCAGCATACTCCCCATCATCGCAGCCGCCGTGAGAAGCCGCCCCAGCGCCGCCGTGATCACGGGACTTAAATCATGTATTGACCTCGCCTGCTCCACCAGCTCCCTCGAGGTCATCGCGAAAGCCCTGATCTGCGCGTTTGCCGCCGTCGCCCTTACTATATAATCACCCATATATAACTCCTTCTATCTTCTATACATCAAACGTCATTTTTCGCTCTCTTACGGCTGTACCCAAGGCATATCACTGCCCAAAGAGATGGAACAGCTGCATATCCGGCGTTTACTTCGCCATGATTTATTATGACATAACCGCCCCCAATAAAAGTCAGTATCAAAAAGAGAATCCCCACAATAAAAGCTGCTTTTTTCACGGTATTGCCTCCCATCTATGATGTTTCCATTTAACATCATACAAATTCATACAGGGCAAATATATATTTATTTCATATTTTCCTGCGCCACACAATAAATCCGCTCGCTCGTCTCGGTAACTTCCCCAAGCGTATCCGCGTCAAACGCCCTGACAAACACCAGCCCGGAACATTCTATAAACCGCCGCATCTCCTCCAACGTATACCCTCTCTGGAGATGCACCTCCTCAAATCGGTTAAAAAGTTCCTGTCCCGACAGCGCCGCCTCCTGATTCCGCACAAAGACAGTCAGATCATACTCGTTGATGTCGCTCTCCGAATCGTACTCATTTTCCCAGATAAAACTGCAGTCCTCCCGGTTCTCGGCGATCACACTGTCCCCGATCACCGTCCCATACTTATATCTTGTGTTAAAGTCAAAGAGAAAAATCCCCTTCGGGTCCAGGTAATTATTGACAAGCCCAAAACACGTGATCAAATCCTCATCTTCCAGCAGATAGTTCAGGCTGTCACACACACTCACGACAGCGCGCACTGTCCCATATAGCTCAAACGAACGCATATCCTGATTCAGATAGAGGATATCATGCCCCGATTTCTCCCTCTTTTCACAGGCGACATTCAACATCTCATCAGAACAGTCCACGCCGATCATGTCAAAACCGCGCGCGGCGAGAAGCTCCGTCAGGCTCCCTGTGCCACAGCCGAGCTCCAGCACCAGTCCGTCCTTAACGCCATACTTTTCCAGCTCCTCCACGATATTTGCGCACCACTGTTCATACGGCGTATCGTCCATCAGCTGGTCATACACGCCAGCAAAACCTGTATATGCCTCCATACGCAGCCCCCTTTTCGCATTCTAACTCCCATCTGCCCGCCTATTTCACATTATTCCCCGCCTAATTTCAACGAGATCAAAAATCCTGCTGCCAGCAGGACAATCCCTGTCAAAATATTCACAACACCGACAGAGCTGACCTCCATCATGATCAGAATCGCAAACGGCGAGGCGACAATCAGTCCTATGATCGCCCAGTATGTGATCAGCGGGTACTTCTTCAACATAAACTCAATCAGCTTGGCCACCGCGACAATGCCGACCAGCACCCCGATTCCAAACGGCACCAGCACCACAAAGGTATTAAGCATCGCGTTTATGTCAAACGCCTTCAGCGCATTGATAAAGTCGTTGATCGTGTCAATGATCGTGTTGTAATAGCCGAGAATCATCATGATCATCGAACCGCTCACGCCGGGAATCACCATCGTCGCCGCCGCGATAATGCCAACGCCAAAGAGCTTGACCACATTGCCGACACTAAAGGAAATGTCAGCGCTGGAACCACCGCCCTCACCGACAAGGGCAAAACCGACCACCATCACAAAAAACAGCACAAACGCAATGATCTGCGGAAGCCTGATCGTGTTTCCCCTGACCTTCCCGTAGATGACAGGCAGACCACCCAGGATTAATCCGATAAAAAACAGGTTTGTCTGCAGCGGGAACCGCGGAAACAGAAACTCGGAAAATATTTTTGCAAAAATCGCGATGGACAGCAGCATTCCGACCAGAATCGGCACCAGAAGCGCGACCGCCTCCTTCATGCGTTTGATAAAATGCGTCAGCACCAGGATTAGCCTGTCATAGATGCCCATGGAAACCATCATCGTTCCGCCGCTGACTCCCGGAATCACGTTTGCAATGCCGATTACCATTCCACGTAGAATGTTTATGATAAATTCTTTCATAATCTCGTTATCTAACCTTTCTTATCTTTATTCTTTATTTTTTAAATAGTCCTCAAGGAAAGCGAGCACCTTGTCCATCTCCTCGTCTGTGCCGACGGAAATGCGCAAATAGTTTTCAATGCGCGGCTTATTCCAGTGTCTGACGTATATTCCGTTCGCGCGGAGCGCCTCAAACAGCTCCTGGCCTGGCACCGCCCTGTGTGCGGCAAAGATAAAATTTGTCTTTGAATCAGGAAAGACAAAGCCCAGCCGCGCTAGCTCCCTCTTCGTGCGCTCTCTCGTCGCGACGACCTTTGCCGTCGTCTCCGCAAAATACGCCTCATCCTCCACTGAAGCCACTCCCGCCGCGATCGCGAGGTTACTCATCGTGTACGAATTGAAGGAAAACTTTACATCACTCAGGTATTTGATCAGTTTCTTACTCCCCATCGCGTAGCCGATTCGTAATCCCGCCATGGAGCGCGATTTGGAGAACGTCTGCATGACAAGCAGGTTGTCGTATTTCCCGATCAGGGGCACACAGCTCTCCCCGCCAAAATCCACATACGCCTCATCGATGATGACAACCGAGTCCGGATTCGCCCTGATGATCTCCTCATATACAGACCGCTCTGAGGCCACGCCTGTCGGGGCATTGGGGTTTGCCAGAATAATGCCTCCATTATCCCTTATATAGTCTTCCTTTCTGATGCAGAAATTCTCGTCCAGCGGCTGGTTCTCATAAGGTATCCTGTACAAATCCGCCCACACATCATAGAAGGAGTATGTGATATCGGGAAACAGGATTGGTTTCCCCGAATTAAAACAGGTCAGAAAGGACATCGCAAGAACATCATCTGAACCGACGCCGACAAAGACCTGCTCCCTGTCAAGTCCGTGATGCCCCGCAAGCGCAGACACAAGCGCGGACACATTCTGATCCGGATATCTGCGCAGTATATCATAATCAAAGCCTTTTATCACCGCCGCAACCCTCGGCGCCGGCGGGTACGGATTCTCGTTCGTGTTTAACTTAATAATATCCTGATTCTTTGGCTGCTCGCCCGCCACATAGGGCACCACTTTTCGCACGTTATCTTCCCAACTCATACCTACCTCCATATTTATACGGCTCTTTAGAAATTGTCCACTTCAACTTATTCATCATATCAAAATTTCCAATATTATGCAATGTCTGTTGACTCCAAAAGAATTTCATTCTACTATTAAAATATAGTATATTTTCCCATTAAAATGAAATCCTTATACTAAAGCGGAGGTTCAATATGTATTATCTAAAGATTTTTGTCAAGAGTTTTTTGTCGCTTTTTGCCATAATGCGCGTCACTGGGATGTCCACCAAAAATCCGTGTTCCATCATTCTGTTTCTGATACTGCTGTGCGTCTTTACAAAGCTTCACAGCAACCACATTGAGGGGCATATCGTTCCCGGGGATATGACGCTCTCCACAATCCTGGGCGTACTCTTTAGCATCTTTACCCTCTCCACACAGTATTCTGTCATCCTGGGCAGTATGACCAGCCGGCTTTTTTGCGCCGTCATCCTGCTCATCACAGCGGCAGGACTTTTGATCATCTACTACTACCTGGCCATATGGTTCCTGCAGGCAGCGTCCACCCTGACTCTCACAGGCTCCGGCTACTCCTACGCATGGATTCCGTTTCTGACCGCCCTGATCTGCCTTCTGTGCTGGCTCCCGTATTTCCTGTATGAATACCCGGGCGTCATGACACCTGACAGCATCAACCAGTACGCACAGGTCATTGGCGCCTACGAACTGTCCAACCACCACTCGGTGGTCCACACAGCGCTGATCGGTCTGTTCTACAAGATCGGAATGGGACTCACCGGCGATCCCCATACAGGACTTGCGCTGTACACGATCGCACAGATGATCTTTATGGCATCTGTCGCCGGATATGTCGTGCGGACGCTGCAAAAGGCGAATGCCATCATGCCAGTCCTGATCATCACGATCTGTTTTTATGCCCTGATACCCTACAACGGCGCATTTGCCGCCACGATCTGGAAGGATATCCCGTTTGCAGGCTGTATGACACTCTTCGCCGCGGCGCTGATGCGCTTCCTGCTGCGGGGCAGCTTTGCCGCATCCTCCGACACGATACCGAAGCTGACACCCGGTGAGTATTTTACCCTGCTGCTTCCCTATATCGTATCTGGCATTTTGCTGTGCCTGCTGCGCTCAAACGGCTGGTATGCGCTCCTGCTGTCAGTGCCTTTTATCCTGATCACATACCGCAAATGGTGGAAGGCCATGCTTCCGGTGCACCTCATCATCCTGCTGCTGGCGCTCTTTGTCAAATACCCTGTCATGCATGTCTACGAAATCCGACAGGCTGACTACGTTGAAGCCCTGTCCATACCTGTACAGCAGCTTGCGTGCGTCGTCGCAGGCCAGGAGCCCCTCACGGAGAATGAGATGACATTTCTCGGACAGTTGATGGACCTGGAGCAGGCTGCAGAACTGTATCAGCCCGATGTCTCTGACAATATCAAGAATCTGATACGCCCAAACAGCGGCTATCTCGAGTCACACAAGGCCGCATTCTTCAGGACGTGGCTCTCGATCGGCCTCAGGCATCCAAAAGCCTACTTTGATGCGTATGTGGCACAGACAAAAGGCTACTGGTATCCCGATGTCAGCAGTGAGGCCGGTCTGGCTGATGGAATCTATCCAAATGAGTTTGGTCTTCACTGGCAGCCGGTCATCAGTGGAAAGGTGATCATAAAAATAAAGGAAATCCTGTTTAAGCTTCCCGATCTGATTCCGCTGTACGGGATGCTGTGGAGTATGGGCTTCCTCCTGTGGATGATTCTGCTGCTTTCGGCACTCAGCCTTCGCATGGGGCGGCCTGCGGGCGCGCTGGTCTGCCTGCCCTTTATTTTTCTGATTGGTACTCTGTGTATTGCCACACCTGTTGCCGCTGAGTTTCGGTACGCGTATGCCGCCTTCTACGCACTGCCGCTGCTTGTCATGTCCCCCTTTGTTTCTGACTGAACAGAGGGGGGAAAGCTCCTTAATATAGAACTTCCACCGCCTCAATATTGTTATCGACAATATTGAAGGCTATGATATTTTCATTGGTCCTATGATGCGCCATATAGTACCGGCCGTCGATTTTCGTGATATAGTAAGGCGTGCCCCCAGAGACTCCAAACTGTCCATAGACATCCTCATATTCCCCGCCCGCAAGCTTCTCAAGGCTGTCTGTCCGGATGATTGTCGCGAAATCCTGATTTTCCTGATTGTCCGTCGATATCGTGATATAATAAAAGTCGTCAATCTTTGTCAGCTGCACCATACCCGCGATCGCGTCCGCCACGCCGTACTCCGCAGCGATGTCAAACTCGTCGCCTGCGTCGTTTACCACAGCCTTTATGATCTTTTGATTATTGTGCCCTGACACAAAATAGATGCCGTCCTCCATCACTGTAAACGACCGCACATAGACGCCGTAGAGCTCGTCGATTTTTAAGATTTTATCAATATAGAGCGGATAGATCCCGCCCTGCTCCGGCTCTGTTGCCCTCCTGAGCAGATACATCTCCCCTGTGATGGAGCTCCATGCCATAAATACCTGATTTTCTGCGTCATACTGCACATAATGCGGCCGCATCCCGATATTTTCCAACGTCTGGATGTGCACATATCCCGCCTCCGTCTTCTGAAACACCATCAGCCGGTTGTGCTCCGTATCATCGATGACAAACACAGTCCCGTCCGATGCGATCGTGTGGGCATAATGAACTTCATCGGTGAGTACGGACCACTGGTTTAGCGGATCGCTGATATTGTCATGATAGATGATCTGGTCATGATAGCAGTCCACTATAAAATATGTATGATCTATTCTGGTAATATAGGTCGCCACATTTAAGGTGTCGTATATATTTTTCTGACCGCAGGCCGCCGGCTCCGCGACAAGCCCTTCATAAGATATAACATCCTCTGATATATTTTCAGGTATATTGTTCCCTGTCATTGTCTGCTGCCTGCCCGTCCCCGCGCAGGCTGACAGCGCTGCCATCATGGCGAGCACCGCAGCTGCAGCATATCTTTTTGTATTTCTGATCATAATTCTCATTCGCAACCTCAATTTCCCTGCGTCCGCATTTTCGCATCCCGCACAATTATAGCACTACCTGGCAGCAGGCGCAAGGCTGGACTTTAAGGCATTTTTGCCATAAAACGCCCTGTTTTATTGTGCTCTTTGACATCACTTGTGAACAATTTATGAACAGCCGGTAAATATAAAGTAACTATAAAATGAATAAATTTTTTAATTTGCTATTGACCTTTGCAAAAATTTATGTATAATAATCACTTGTAAGGCACAACAGGAATAACAAATCAACATTCTTATTCCTGAAAATCAGTTTCGCACTACATAGTGCACGCGCAATCGCGCAAATGGAGGAGAAAAATTATGAAGAAAAGAATTTTAGCTACAGTTATGGCACTTACATTAGGCGCAGCAATGCTCACAGCTTGCGGTTCCACAGCAGATGAGACATCTACAAACGAGACAAGCGTTGTTGACACAACAGTTCCTGCTGAGGAGCCTGTATCTACTGAGGCGAACACAGAGACAGCTACTACTGAGGCGGCTGACACAGAGACAACTACCACTGAGGCGGCTGACGCTGAGACAACTGAGGCTGGCACAGAGACAACTACTACCGAGGCGGCTGACGCTGAGACAACTGAGGCTGGCACAGAGACAGCTACTACCGAGGAAGCTGACACAGAGACAACTACTACTGAGGCGGCTGCTAACTAATTTGTCAAGGAACTTACATAAAATCGAGCAGGGGAACCTGCTCGATTTTTTTACCTGCATGATCAGTTCTCTTTTTTGTCAGGAATCTGTCTCCCCTCATGGTCCATGGAATAATCGCTCCTGTAGATCAATTCGGACACGGGCACGAACTGATAACCAGCCTCTTTCAATGTCGTAATCAGGGTATCAAGCGCCTCCACTGTATACCTGGCACCATTGTGGCACAAAATGATCGAACCATTTCCAAGATGCTCATTCTGGGTGACGGTCTTTATGATGGAGTCCACACCGTAGTCTTTCCAGTCGAGACTGTCAACGTCCCACTGGATCGGATAATAATTGCACTTTCGCGCGACCTTGATGAGCTTTGCATCATAATCGCCATACGGCGGACGGAACAGAAACATGTCATACCCGGTGAGTTCCTTCACCTTGTCATGCACCACCATGAGCTCTTTTTCCTTCTCAGCGTCGGACAGCTGGCTCATATTCTTGTGGTTCTGGCTGTGGTTTCCCAGATCGTGCCCTTCCGCGAGTATCATCTTTACATCATCGGGATAGGAATCCACCCATCCGCCTGTCATGAAAAAGGTCACCTTGACATCATGCTTCTTCAATATTTTCATGATTTCCTGCGTATCGTCATTCCCCCATGCGGCATCAAACGTCAACGCGATCTTAGGTTCCTCTGTCTGCACGCAATAAATCGGCAGCTCCCTCCCGCCCACGCCAGAACTTGTGGGAAGGATTCTTCCCGCCTCCCTGTACCGCACGCCAAGGAGCCCTGCAAGTACGAAAACCGCTGCCGCAAGCGCCGCCGTCCTTCTTGAAATATTCACTTCGCGCAGATGCGCACTGATCTCACACAGGTACTGTATCAGCACACCACTTGTCTGTGCATCATTGTCCCCATTGCTTCTGCCAAGCATAAACTGTCCTCTTGAACCCTTTTTATAATATATATTAACCTTTCTTATATTATATGACAGTTCATACTTCCTGAATCCTCCAGCTTCCCCTGTTTTCCACATGAACAGAAAACCGCGTGCCATCTGTCAGATAGACATTGAGTATGTCATTATTGTCCTCCGCGACAATATCCTGTATCGGAAGCCCGTTTGTATCATTTAAAATGTCAAATAACCGATCCTTAAATTCATTCTTATCCATGAGACATTCGTCCTTTGTACTTCCACTGCGATTGTTGACGAGTAAACAAAACGTAACTGTTCACACCCTAATCATTACAGGCGTAAGCCCCCACACCTAACGATATGGTGAGTGACTTTATAGTGAATTGCTATACTTCCATTCATTATATATAATTATTTGTGAAAAGTAAAGGAGATTTTCATATGAGAACTACAAATGACAACTATGGTAACTTATATCTGCGCATCAATGACATTCTAAAGGCCAAAGGCATCAGCAAAAATAAAATCTGCAAAGATCTGGATATCCCGCGCTCCAATTTCAATAGGTACTGCCGTGACGATTTTCAGCGCATTGACGCGGTGCTGATCTGCAAGCTGTGCTGGTATCTCGATGTCGAAGCCGGGGAATTAATCAAATATAAACATTCTGATGAATAAACGATGAACTGTCAAATCTGCCAATCTCCATGGATACCCTGAAATAATCCTCCTCATTGTCAATCTCATCTATGTAGTGTGGCTTATATGACATCCCAAAGATGTTCATGTCAGATGCGACCTCATTCAGTGCCTCCTCTGCATATACCTGATTTTTTCCTGCTTCCACATACAAGCCAACCCTGTCCCGCCAGATCTGGACGGCATCAGCTCCAAGCTTATACAGCGGCTGAAACGCGTAGCAGTCCGTACCATATATCCGCACGGACACTTTTTTCAATATTCCGTCACAAAACTGTGCCTTGAAATCTTTTCGCGGCAGGATTTTATCCTCGTGAAAGAGGCAGAGCGACCTCGTCTGATCAGACAGCATCTCCCGCACCAGATTTTCGTTAAACACAAGATCCCCGTGCAAAAGCAGCAGCTCTGTATCCAGGTAGGCTCTCGCCAGATACATCGAGACGATATAATTGGTCGTCCGGTACTGCGGATTTGGCACAAAAATAAAGCGCAGACCGGGGTTGTGCCGCTGGCACGCTGCCGCCTGCGCCTCGATCTGCTCCGCAAACGGCCCTGTCGTGACAACAAACTCGTCGACGCCGCACGCGCCTAAAATCCTGATCTGGCGGGCAAAAATAGTCTCCCCATTATAAAGCTTTGTCATGCACTTGGGCTGCAGGCGGGCGCTTTGCCCCATACGGCTTCCCATTCCCGAATTAAATATGACAGCCCGCATCACGGCCTCCTTTCCTAATTCTGCTCAATAGCTCCTTGTTGAGACGCAAAAACAGCCTGATATTCTCCCACAGTGAAACTCTGTCCATATACCCCGGCGGCGTCTGTGAAAAACTATCCATATACCCCGGCGGCGTCTGTACATCCCTGTCCATATATCCTGACGACATCTGTGCACCCCTGCCGGAAGTACACCCGCCAGAAAGTGGATTGCCTAGTACAGCATTGCCTAAATAACGTTGAAAAACAGTGCCTGATATTTGTGTCAGGACAAGGCGGAGGAAGGAGTCAATGCGGTGGCATTGTTGACTGACGACAACGCGGTACTGGCGCAAATAGCAGGTGCTGTATTCACCGTTATTTGCGCAATGCTGTACCAGGCTCCTGTCAGAAAAATACCGCTCCGTATACAGATACGGTGCCAGCAAAGTGTCAAGCGCCCGGATATCATATTGGTAATATGGTCTCTCCAGTCTGACTGCCCCGCTCAACTCCACGACTTTTCCCACAAAGGACATACAGTTGTGCGCGCCATCGATCACAAATCCGTGCAGGACGGGCATCGTGACCATGGAGTACAGGTTAAACAAATACTGATCCTGCTGCCGCTCCACATGCCTTAGAAAGTGATAAACCCTTCTCTTTCCACGCAGGTCCACCGGTAGCCTGAAAATCCTAAGCTTCACCCTGTCATGCGCACCAAAACAGTAACAGCCGCGCGTCTCATGCATAAAACCCGCATCGAACGGCGCATAGTGCCGCCTCCGCGAAAACGTGATAAAATCCTCAAAACGGTCATCCTTACAGACTGCGATGTGCGAGTACTCATATCCCCCAGACAAAACACGCGACACCTTTCCCAGCCCCGTGTGAGCCTTTACCAGCACAATGTAAATAAAATCATTTTTTACCGCGTTCCCTGCCATATTCACTCAGCCTCCAAAAGCAATCACTTTACATACAAAATCATTTTTTATCACGTTCCCTGTCACATTGCCTTAGCCTCTGAAATAATTGCGCCTGTAATCTTATCATTTCATAATACATCAGCACCCCGCCCGCCAGGACAACGAAATCTGCCAGATTGTATGTAAATCCATAAAACTCGATACCCGCCCCGCGGCGGCAAACGATTCCCATGATACAGATCAAGGCAAAAAACAGGTGTGTTTCAATCGGCCCCAGCCGCGGAAACAGAAATTCGTCCAGATGCAGGATATAGTTCATGGCTGTAAACATCAGCAGCGCATACACTGGCACCATCAAAATCGCGACATGGAAATGAATCACCCCCGCAAATGCGAGCGCGATAATCAGATACGTGATGTGCAGGATATCTGTCAGCAGGTCAAAGTACCCACCCGCCTTAGAACTCATATTCCTCGTCCTCGCCACATACCCGTCCAGGTCATCGCAGACCAGATGGCACACAAGTCCACAGATCGTTCCGATGAGAAACCACCTGTCCAACACAGACAGCGCGGCACAGACAATGCCCGCAAGCCCCCCTAATGCCCCGGCCAGCGTGATCTGGTTTGGTGTCACACGCGCCGGAATCCGCTCCCCGATCGTCCTGTAGAGAAATTTCTGCACACCCGTTTCCAGCCTGCTCGGTATAATCTTTTTCATTGTTTTCCCTCTTTCAATATCATCCGTTATTCATCGTCATTGCGGCGCTAGGAGCCTTAAAGAAATAACATGACAAGATTGCGCAGAATTTTTCTTCGAGAGTGCCAAGCAAAAATTAGGCGCATAGCGGGCTATGTAACAAATTTTTGCTTGGTGCTATCGGAGGAAAAGACAAGCAAAATGTCAGGTTATTTCTTTAAGGATCCTTACTACGAAGCATGTTTGCCACAAACGACCTGATATAATCCCCGTAATCGATAAAATCGTACACGCCCTCCCGCTTCGCCTTGAGAAAGAGGCGTATGAGCAGCACATAATAATGAAAATAAAAGCTTCTCACACTCATATGCTCCGGCTGGGCGACAAGGTGAAGATAGTCAAAATGGGAGGGATTGTCCGTGATCATCCTGTCGCTGTATCGCTCGTAGGTCGGTGTGCACAGCTCCGGCGTAAAGATGGACAACGCCACATGCCGCACCTGATGCTCCATAATCCACCGGTAAAGCGCCCTGAAATCCCGCGCCCGAAATTCCAAATCGATGATAAACATTCCCATAATGTGGATTCCCAGCTCATTACAGGTCAAAATGCTCTGTATATTGTCGTCCATACCCGAACGCTTCTCATAACGCTCCAGATAAGAATCCTCAATCGCCTCAAGCCCCACAAGAACATAATATAACCCGATTTCCTTGAGCTTTTTCATCATGTCGGGATTGCGGGCAATGTAATCCGCCCTTCCATAACAGATGTAATTTTTGCGAATCCTGCGCCTTTTGACCTCTTTCACAAACCGGTTCAGCCTGTCC
This sequence comes from Lachnospiraceae bacterium, assembly GCA_009774245.1. Classification (GTDB taxonomy): domain Bacteria; phylum Bacillota; class Clostridia; order Lachnospirales; family Lachnospiraceae; genus COE1. The sequence goes on from VSNM01000019.1 coordinate 39,291, forward strand.
GTGTCATACAGGAAATCATCGTCCGCAATATAGATATTCTCCGCCCTGATCTGCGCGATCTCGTCCACCACATCGTCGATATCGCGGCAGCTGAGCTGTCCCATGTTCATCCTGTTCCTGTGGCAGAACGAACACCTGTATGGACAGCCATAGGCGGTCCGCACCCAGGCGGCATGGCCAAGCTCAAGATACTGATACCGGTGCGGAAAGGCGTCAAAATAGCTTCTGTCCGGTCTGGGCAGACGCCTGATGTCAAACGGCTCCCCCGCCTGATAATGCCACGTCCCATCCAACTGATAGCATACCCCCGCCATCCGCGCCAGCGCCTCCTTCTTGTGATACACCGCATAATTCACGATATCCAGAAGCCTGTAAATGTTAAATGTGGTGAGGATAAAATCCACGTAAGGCCGGTACATGCGCTCATAACAAAGCTGCGCGTGCAGCCCTCCGAGTATTGTCACCGCACCGCACTCCTTCGCGTACTGACAGTACTCCAGCATAAAATTTTCCTGCCGCGCCCTGCCGCATATGTACACGACATCGGCTTTTGTCTCCTGAATCGCAGGCATTGCGCCAAACGTCTCTATCTGGCCATCGTACAGTACGACCTGATGCCCTTCCTTTTTCAGCAGGGCGGATATGTACTCAAGCTCCAGACATTCATTCTCGATAACACCAACGAAATTGTACCGCGTCCTTGATATTTCAGGGTGGATTAGCAAAAACGTAAGCTTACGCCGTTTCATCAGATTGGTCCTCCTTTGCCAGCTCATTGTACGCCACCTTGCCAACCAGGGTTCTGGGCAGTTCGTCTAATACCTCATATACATACGGCCACGAGTATTTTGCGAGATTTTTCTCACAGTGCTCCCGGATCTCCTCCAGCAGCCGCTCCCGCTTTTCTGCGTCCTGCACATTGTCCTTTGGCACGATAAACGCCTTTGCCACCTGTACCTTATAAGGGTGGCTGACGCCGACGACGCAGGATGCCAGCACCTTCTCATGCGAATCAATCACGCTCTCGATATACTGCGGATACAGGCAGTAGCCCGAACTGATGATCAGCCTCTTGATCCTCTGCCTGAAATAGACAAAACCGTCGGAATCCATACTCCCCAGATCGCCTGTGTGGAGCCATAGCCTGCCGTCCCCATGTCCCTGGAGCACCTTGTCCGTCTCCTCTTTGTCATTCAGATATCCTTTCATGACCGTCGGACCGCTCAGAACGATCTCGCCCTCCTCACCATAGGGCACTTCCTCGTATGTCTGCGGCTTCACGATTTTATAATACGTGTCCGGATAGGGTATGCCGATGCTCCCCTCCCTGTATCCGTGCAGCGGCGTGAGACAGCTCCCCGTCACACACTCTGTCAGCCCGTAGCCCTCCCTGATCTGCGCGTCCGAACCATGCTGCCGCAGAAATTCGTCCACCTTCTGTTTGAGTGCGACAGCCAGCGAATCCCCGCCTGATATGACGCATTTTAGAAAGGAAAGGTCGTATCCTTCAAGCGAACCGCTCCTCAACAGCGCCTCGTACAGAGTTGGCACGCCCGCTATGATATTGGGCTTATGCTTCCTGAGCAGCCTGTCAAAATGCCGCGCGTCAAACCGTGGCAGCAGAATATCCATGTAGCCCGCGCACAGTGCCGTATGAATGCAGATTCCAAGTCCAAACCCGTGAAATACGGGCATGATGGCAAGAAGGCGGTCACCCGGCTGCAGACAGGCGCACATTGCCTCCCCCTGCATTGCCAGCGCGTTGAAATTCAGGTTGGTAAGCTCGATTCCCTTGGGAGAGCCTGTCGTGCCACCGCTGTAAAGAATTGCCGCCACATCGTCTCCCTTGCTTCGGCGCCCTGTGTCACTGAGGTTCCCCGCGCCCTTTCGTCCCATCGCCATAAATTGCTTCCAGGACAGACAGCCTGACACAAATTTCGCAAGCCTGCCTTTTGTCAGATATTTCATCCAAAACAGGCAGCCTGGCACGGATTTCGCACGTCTGCCTTTTGTCAGATAATAGCTGAATTTCATATGAAATGGCATGGAATCTGCCACAGATACCAAAATGCACTGCTTCAAACCTGTCTCCCCCATAATTTCACGAATCTTTGGGAGGCACAGATCGACAGCCACAATATATTCACTCTCCGAAACTGTCACATAATGCCGGATCTCCACTGCCGCCGACAGCGGGTGAATCATGTTTGCCACCGCGCCAATCTTATTCAGCGCATAAAAGCTTATGACTGCCTCCGGCGTGTTCGGCATACAGATGCTCACCCTGTCGCCGCGCCGCACGCCAAGCCGCAAAAAGGCATCCGCGCAGGTTTGGATGTCCCTGTGCAGCTGCGCGTAAGTCGCCTTTCTTCCAAAATAGTCATAACAGTAGTTATTCATAAACGAGACCGTTCTGCACTTCATAAACTCATACAAAGACAGCTCCCGCGGATAGTCAAGATGCGCGCTGACTCCCCCATAAAAAGCGTACCACGGTGTCTTAATCTGATTCGTCTGCATATTTATTCCCCTGTGCCTTCCTCTACTGTGCCAACATCTGCTTTGTCCACAGGTTGATTCCCCTGTGTATTCATCTCTTGCAGCAGCATCTCTTTAATCGTATTGTAAAGCAGCGTGTTTGCCTCCTCCACTGTGAGATTCGCCACGTCAAGAGGCTCCCCATATTTTATCTGAAGATTCCTGCTGCGAAACCGGTACTCCCCCGTGATCGCATACGGAATGATGCTGCTCTGCGCCCTCTTTGCCATCACGACCGCCCCGTACTTGAATGGCAGCAGAACCTGGTCTGTATAATTGCGCTTTGCCTCCGGCGACACATTGATGATGCAGTCATTTCTAAGATACGCCACCGACTGGTCGAGCGCCGCCGGGTTGTGCGCCGCGTGAAGGTCGACCGGAATCGTTCCCACACCGCGAAACAGCCAGCCGAAAGCCCCATCATGGAGCTCCTTCTTGGCGAGCGTATGCACCGTCCTGTTCGTACAGCAGTCCACTAAAATCGGGTCTAGCGCATGCTTGTGATTGCCCGCCAGCACTGCCCTTCCCTCCTTTGGTATGAACACTTTGTTCACGATCTTAGGGTGGTATACGATCATAAACAAGGCATAAAAAATTGTCCGGATTATTTTATATAGCAATGGGTTTTTCTGACGGTTGGTCATTTTTGTGTGTCCTTTCCTGATTGTACATTATTTGTACATTATTTTCGCATAAAATGTCTTAAACTGTTTCAGTATAGATATAAGACAGTATACACGATTTTTCCTTTCAGCACAATTCATAAATTGTACACGCCATCCCCCCATTGTATTGGTGATATACAATCTGAAACCAATGCGCTTTCATTGCTTCTTGCATACAGGGGATACGGGAGAAATTAAGCACGAAAAAAGACTGACCATTACTTGCCAGTCTGATGAGAAAAGGTACGGATTTTTACTTGGCAATCTCACCGTACATATTAAAAATGCTGTTTTTCCTCCTCAAAAATCTGTGCTACTTGTGTCATTTCGATCACCCTCCTTATTCTGCCAGCTGTCTCCCTGTCAATCACTTTGTCTGTAAAAACCAGTATGCCAGCCAGCGTGAAAATCTGCTGTTTTTTATCCTGAATTTTTGCTGCCAGCTCCACGGTCTCGCAGACTTTCTGTTGCTTTTCTTTCTTTGTCCGGTAAGATAACGGCAGGATAATGAACTGCATCAGCTCCTTGTCATTTAAAAGCTGATTCTTCTCCACCTTCTTTTTCAGCCTGTCAAAATATCTCCTGCTGCCTACTTTCATTATAGTACCTTTCATATGAAAAATCAATTCCAACATAACTTTTCCGTTGCGACTGTCCGTCGAATAAAAAGCACCCAATAGCGGTATCTTGCATTGAAAAAGGAGTTGAAAGAAGTCGAGAAAATCAAAAAAAATTTTCAGTATCCTGCGGGAGCAGCACACCCGCAGGATATGGAGCAAGAATGGTTAGGACTTGTCGAAGATCCCTTTAGAATCTTTAGGATAAGTATACAAAAGTTCTACAGGAAATCCAATACAGTCAAATAATCCTTGAAAAAATGACTCCCGCTTTTTTCGGGCTTCATCAGAATCAGCATACACGATTTTTCCATTCTCTTCATAATACCAGTAATATTTGACCAGAACGAAATAGTACAATATATCTTTTCTTTCGGGAAATTCATAAACTTCTTCCACTTTATCTTGTTCCAAATAATAGTGTCGATTTGGCAACAGCTCAAATACTGAAAAAAGTATAGCACTTCTTCACATCAAAAACAATCCCGACCGCTAGAAGAAAGCCGACGACTACAGAATCCCTCCCACACCTTTTGAATACCACAAACAAGATAGATTTAGAGACAGCCAAATGATATAATCTAGTTAAAAATCCCTGTTTTATCCAACTCTACCGTTGGTAGGTGTTCATTTTTATGCCGGATTGATATAATTTATCGCAGGAGGGTTGAATGATGAATCAAATTAAGATTGGCGCTTTTATTTCCGAGCGCCGGAAAGCAAAAGGCTGGACGCAAAGCCAGTTGGCAGAAAAACTGGAAATCACCGATAAGGCGATTTCAAAATGGGAAACAGGACGGTCTATGCCGGATTTGTCTCTGTTTATGCCTTTATGCACTCTTTTAGGCATTACGTTGAATGAACTATTTGCGGGCGAGTGCATTGCGGAAGAAAATTTGAAAGAAAAAGCAGATGAGATACTTATGGATGTGATTGCAAATTGGTTAGGACTTGATAATAGGGAAACAAGGCATTCCCAGGAAACAAAAGAAAATGACACAATCCCTGAAAATGTTCTGGAAGTTGAAAATGTTTCCAAGCGCTATGAAAATATTATGGAAAACCACAAAATAGATAATAATTCTGTATTAGCTGTAAATAACGTTAGTTTTCAAATACCGCACGGCAGCTTTGTTGGAATTATGGGAGCTTCCGGTTCTGGGAAGACAACATTGCTCAATTTAATCGCCACCATAGACAAGCCAACAAATGGGACGATACGCATAAGCGGGCAGAATATCGTGGATATACCAGACGAAGCTGCCGCAGAATTTCGCCGCAGACATTTAGGCTTTATTTTCCAGGAATACAATTTACTTGAAACGTTGACGATCTATGAAAATATTGCGCTTGCCTTGACAATGAAAGAAGTTTCCAAAGAAAGCATTCGCCCAACGATTCAAAGTTTATCAGAAAAGCTGGATATATCAGCAATATTAGACAAATTTCCATATGAAGTATCGGGAGGACAACGGCAGCGCTGCGCCTGCGCCCGTGCGATTGTGGTAAATCCGGATATAATCCTTGCGGACGAACCTACCGGGGCATTGGATTCCCACGCTGCCAGACAGCTTTTAGACACTCTCGTTATGCTTTGTAGAGAGTACGGCGCAACAATATTGATGGTCACACATGATGTCATGGCAGCCAGCTATTGTGACAGGATTCTGTTTATGAAAGACGGCGCAATAAAAGCTGCCTTAAACCGGGAACAGGAAAACAAACAGACCTTTTTTGCAAACATTTTGAAGAAAATAGAATGGATAGAGGGAGAGAGCCATGATGTACTTGAAATTGTCAATTCGTAATGCCAGACGGTCTTTTATCAATTATCTTTTATATGTTGCCACAATGACTGTCCTTCTGGCGGTTATAGAGGTATCTAACTGTATCGCCATCATAGGGGAATCAGCCGGTTTTCAAGTGATTTCCCTGCCATTGTTGATCGCAGCCATTCAAATCGTTTTGGTTGGATATATAGATACTTTCATGCTAAAACAGCGGGCAAAGGAGTTTGCAAGCTATTTATTATTGGGTATGGGAAAAAAGAAATTAACCCGGCTGTTCCTGTGCGAAGTCCTGTTGATTGGGTTTTGCTGCTATATCACGGGAACAACAATCGGTTTTTCGATATATGGATTTTGGTATTTCCATGAGCCATTACACGAAATGACACATTGGGGATTCCTTTATGGTAAAAGTATGTTCTATACGTTTCTGTTTTTCTGCCTTATTGAAACAGTGTGTTCTTTTCAGTTGAGAGGGCGCTTATACAAGCTGCAAATAAGGGAGCTGATGTATGAAAGGCACCGCAATCAAGGCGCAAGCAATATAGGAAACCATAAAATATGGGGTGTTATTTTCTGCCTGTGTTTTGTGTGCCTCATTGGCTGTGTTTGCGGCATTGTTTTTTTGCCGGAAGATTACATTGTTTATCCCACATCTGTTGTAGCAATCCCATTGCTCCTATCTGTTTTTGCTTTTTACAGATGGGCATTTGGCTGTTTATATGCGTACAGGCGAATGAAATCCGTCAGGATATATCAGAAAGACCAGCTGTATATCACGGCAAACGTAACATCCAATTTAAAAACGACCGTTATGGTTCATGCTGTTTTCTGCATCTGCTTTTTGTTTTGCGAGTGTTCTTTTGTGACTGGAATGTTGCTATTACAGCCGGAATTTCAGCTTTTTGATACGGCTATGCGCCAGTGGATGGGAATTTCACAAATAAGTATCTGTATCGTGTTTTTGGTCATTTATTTTTCGATACTATCTTTACAGCAGATGATAGAGACCAGGCAAAATTCAAAAAGCAATCAGATCATGCGCTGTATGGGAAAAAGTGATAAACAGATAACAAGACTCGTGAATCAGCAGATCGCAATCAAATTAACCTCTCCAATGATCATGGCTTTATTGATTATGTTATTCTGCATACCGTTATTAAATGGAAAAATGAACTCGATATTGCCAGCTTCTTTGAATCATATTCTGCTCAAATTAACTGGTGCGTTTGGGGCGTGTATTGTCGTTTTTTATCTTTGCTATTTTGAAATAGTAAGTGTTATGTGCAGAAAGCCGCTAAAACATTTTCAATATAAATTGCCAGTATCATACATAGGTTGTATAATTAGGCTAAGGAACTGTCAATAAATAACTCATCAATTTGACTTGTCTAAATGTCCATCTGCGGCATCAGATAATCTTGACGTAGCCCGCTACGCCTGCGATTATCTTCTTTGCAGCTGAACATTTATACAGCGTCAAATTAACAAGTTATTTCTTGACAATTCCTAACTCATGATAAACCCGAAAGGAAATCAAACAAATGAACAACAAATTTATAAACACCCTCAATTGCCTCGTCTACTCGCTGATTGTATTCATGGCATCCAATTTTTTTGTGATCAAAAATGTGACAAGCCTGTACTGGATTTTTCTCCTTCTATATATAGTAGTCAACATCTTTCCCACATTTGCACTGCCCCGCACCAGACGCCTTAAAACCTGCGCAAGAGGAAACGCCCTGCTCATGGAATTTCTGGGCTCCACTGTGCTGTCCGTCCTCCTGTTCATTCTGGGCTTTACCCGGCTGCTCACTGTCGAAAATATATTCGAAAATCCCCGGCTCTGGATCATCAACACCCTGCTTGCCATCGTGCTGGAGGCAATCGTGTTCTGGAACGGCATGCTCCGCATCTTCTTCTCATCGGAACAACTTGGCATCAAGACGCGCGTGATTGCCGTCGTCTGCGGCATGATACCCGTCGTCCATCTCTTCGTCCTCGGAAAAATGATCCGGCTCGTCTCCGACGAAATCACACTGGAGAACCAGAAGCTCCTCACCGACGAAAAGCGGCGCGCACAGCGAATCTGCGCCACGAAATACCCCATTCTCATGGTGCACGGTGTCTTTTTCCGCGACTTCCGCTACTTTAACTACTGGGGACGCATTCCAAAGGCTCTCGAGGCAAACGGCGCAAAAGTATTTTACGGGGAACACCAGTCCGCGGCCGCCGTGGAGACCAGCGGACATGAGATCGCGGCGCGGATTCTCGCGATCGTCAGGGAGACAGGCTGTGACAAAGTGAACATCATCGCGCACTCCAAGGGCGGCCTGGACTGCAGATGCGCGCTGTCCCTCCCCGGCATCGCAGAGCATGTCGCCACGCTCACGACTGTCAACACACCACACCGGGGCTGTGAGTTTGCGGACTATCTGCTCACGAAAATCCCGCAGGCGGAGCAGGACGCCGTGGCAAAGACCTACAATGCCGCCCTGCGAAAGCTGGGCGATCCCAACCCTGACTTTTTAGCGGCAGTCAACAACCTCACCGCCACCTTTTGTCAGGATTTTAACAAAAAGTATCCCGATGTGCCCGGCGTCCTGTACCAGAGCGTCGGCTCAAAGCTCAATAAGGCAGGCGGCGGGCGCTTCCCGCTGAATTTTACCTATCACCTCGCCAAGTATTTTGACGGGGCAAACGACGGTCTTGTCGGTGAAAAATCCTTTCCGTGGGGCGAGACCTTTCAGATGCTCACCGTAAACGGGACGCGTGGCATCTCCCACGGCGATATGATAGACCTGAACCGCGAGAATATTCCGGAGTTTGATATTCGGGAATTTTATGTACAGCTCGTGGCAAAATTAAAGCAGGGTGGCTATTGACTGCCGCCCTGTCTTTTCCCTGTTGAGCAGATACTTTCAATCACGCAACTATGTTCCTTGGTCTTTTTGTCGTAATCAATTCCTACCAGTAAGATCTCGCCTGCGTACCCTTGGAGCGACTCTGGATACTGCTTTTGTTTGATCTGTGAGATTGCTGCGTCCGCACTCTTATCCCATTTTAACTCAACCACGATCACCGGGCGGTTCGGGTGGTTTGGCAATGGCAGGTATACGATATCGGCAAATCCTTTTCCACATGGAAATTCCCGAATAGGCTGGTGATAATACGTAAAGGCTGATATCAGCGCAATCATAATCGTACAGGACAGTGAATTTTCATCATTGTATTCAATGCTGGATGTAAAATCATTGTGTACGTTTTGGATCAATCCGGCAGCCTGCTCCCCGCTGCCAGCCATGACGGATTCCAAAATCCTCTCGGAAAGTTCCATAAACCGCTGCATTCCGTCATTTTTACTTTTTTTGACGGATTTGTAGAATACGGCCTGAATCTCTTTGTTCGGTATATACGCCTCCTGCGTATCCGCATCATAGGCGCAGTAACCCATATGAATCAGTGCTGTTATCACCTGTCCCTTATCCTCAAAGGTCTGCAGGTCATTGATGCCGTTATCCACCTCCACCAGTATTCTGTTCCCAGAAAGCATTTTAATGATATCTTCCCTAAGGCCGTCAAAGTTCTTATTGATCAGATCGTCAATATCCCCATACGTACCTGTCGTCGTCCAGTACGGTTGGAACCGCTTCGCCAAAAGCGCCCTCACGACTGACAGCGGATTATACATCGCAATACCGTTTAAGTTATATCCGTTATACCATTCCTTCATCTGGTCAAAGCTGGCGCCGAATTTTTCGCAAAGGGACTGGACTTCCCCTTCCGTAAAACCGATATCCTGCGCCAAATCCATCGGATTGGTCATAGTATATTCCACAAAATTATTGACAGCGGATTGTCCCTTTGTCCGGACAACAGGCATGATTCCTGTCATATATGCCAGACGGACATACTCTTTGGCATCACTGTTTTTGAACAGGCCGCGCAGAAACTCAACATAGTCCGTTCTCTCCTGACAGCCCTCGTCAAGTTCCCTGATCGGATAATCCCACTCATCGAAAATAATCACAAACTGGTTTTCGGTTTCGTTATATATATTTGCAAGGGCTTCTGCCATCGTGTCATCTTCTGAAACAATCTCTGGATATTCCTTCTGTAATTCTTTTATTACACATTGCCTGACGTATTGAATCGGATTTGCATTCCGCTGCCTCGCCGCTCCAAACTGCGCCTGAATATCCATAAAAATCGTATCATACTGATTCATATTCCCCACAAACAGCTCATTCTTCTCACATTTCAGCGGCGCAAACAGTTCCCTGGAATCCGCCCCTTTGCTGAAATACGCGACAAGCATGTCTGCCGTCACGGATTTTCCGAACCTGCGCGCCCTGCTGTTGCAGATAAATTTTTCCGTTCCATCTTTCTCCAGCAGTTTGTTGATCAACTCAGTTTTATCGACAAAATATTTTGATGCGGCAAGCTCCGCAAATTTTCCGTTTCCTTTATTTAAAAACCGTCCCATGAAAACCTCCCAAGCTATTTCATTGTCAGCCTGTCGAGCACCTCAAAATAGTCCTCAAATGTCTTTCGACAGCACAACGGATTCGCGATCTCGATCCCTTCCACCCGCAGTCCGACCAGCGCAAACGCCATCGCCATGCGGTGGTCATCATAGGTCTGAATGACTGCGGGCTTGGGCGCACCGGGGTGTATCGTGACAGCGTCCTGCTCCTCCTCGCAGTCGATGCCAAGCCGCGCAAGCTCTGTCACGATCGCATGAATACGGTCGGACTCCTGCAGCCGGATATGCCCTATATTCCCGATTCGGACAGCGCTGTCCGCAAAGGGCGCAATCGCCGCAAGCGTCATGGACTGGTCTGAAAAATCCTTCATATCCACCGTAACGCCCTTTAGCCTGCCCCCCGCAGCTCCCTGTACCTCGATACCATCAGGCGTGTCGCCGACAGTGCAGCCCATCTGCGCCAGCACTTCCAGAAATTTCAAGTCCCCCTGCATGCACTCCCGTGTAACATGCCTGACCACAGCCCTTCCACCCGTGAGCGCTGCCGCGGCATAGAAATAACAAGCCGCGGACACGTCCGGCTCGATCTGGCAGCAGCCCGAATGATACGCCGTTTCTCTCTGTACCATGTAACTTACGCCGTCAAAATCAACCTTTGCGCCAAACTGTTCCATCATTCTTCGCGTGATGCGTATATATGCGCCGTCTCTACGCTCACTTGTGATCTCGATGTGAAGCCCCTGCTTCACCATTGGGGAAACCAGCAGCAAAGCGCTCAAAAACTGCGTGCTCTCACTGATATCCAGTTTTAACCGCCGCATTCCGTGTGCGGGCAGTCTGCCGCCGATTCCCTGAATTCGTACAGGCAGGTACCCTTCCCCCTCGAGACAGGTGATTTCCGCCCCCATGCCTTCCAACACCTCAAACAGCGGTCTCATGGGACGCTTTTTCATCTGCTCCGAGGCGTTGACAATAAATGTTCCCTCCGCCATCGCGAGCATCGCCGTCAGAAACCGCGCAGCAGTTCCCGCACTCCCGACATCAATCTCGCCCTCCGTCACAGGAATCTTTCCATTAAGTCCCTCCACCGTGACAATTTTTGCCGCTTCGTCGATCTCCACCCGAAAGCCGAGGGACTGCAGTGAGCCGAGGAAATTCCTCGAATCATCGCTGAACAGCACGCCTTTTAGCGTTGTCCTTCCGTCCGCAAGCGCCGCCATCAGAAGCGCCCTGTTGGTCATGCTCTTAGAGCCCGGCACCTCGACCACCCAGTCGACCGGTGCGGCGGGTTTGTGTACTTTGTATACCGTATTCTTCATTTTGTGTTACCCCTTCATTCAACCCTTGACATACATCCATCCTGCTACAGCTCCCTACCCGATCAGACACTCCTTGCCCCTGAACGCAAACCCATATTTCCTGATCTGCTCCGGTGCAATCCCTTCCGCGATCAGTTTCGCGTCATACCGCTTTTCTTCGATCTGCGCATGGGCGTTTGCGACGGTCTGTGCCAGATCTTTTTCCCGCAGGGGCTTATGCACTTTAAATTCAATAATATAGGCACAGTCCCTTTCCTTATTTTTGGGCGTCAGCATGATATCATAGCGCCCAAAACCGCTTTCCCTGTTGGACGTAATCTCAAACCGCCCGGCAAGCTCAACCATCAGTCCCAGCACAAATCCATGATAAAATGGCGAAGCATCTGCTTCGCCTTGCAAGTTTGCGCACGAGCGCAAACTTGAGCCATTAGCCGCTCCCTTGCGGTCGCGACATGAGGCTAATCGCTCCGGCGCATCATCATCTGACACGCCCTTTGCGATGTCAAAACTCGAAAAACTGTGCAGCGCTATTTTGTTCATGAACTCATTCATCATATCCACATCATTCATGAGGAGCGCCTTGATAAAATTACTGTATGACATTTCCGCATTACCGCCAAACCAGTCCTTGATCATTTTGCGGAACATTCGTTTTGTCTCAAAATTCGTTATTGCCAGCGTGTACCATATATCGCCTTCCTCGCCTATTTCATCCTCGTCCGTATCCAGTGTTCTCACTTCCAGTACTTTCAGATAACCCGTCGCCAGCAGCAGGCTCCACACTGCGTCCGCGCTGCCGGTCAACTGGTCAAACACAATTTTTTCGTCTATTTTCGCCTCGAAGCTTTTATCCTGCAAAAGAGCTTCCATCGTCTGTTTTATGTCCGGGGCTCCCTTTTTGATCAACTGGCTCACAAGCCCATTCCCGCTTGTGTTAGACCAGTAGGCATCATATTTCCCCCTTTCGTTTATAAATGACACAATTGACCACGGATTGTATATATCTGTGCAGGCGCCAAATGTAAACCCGTCATACCATCTCTTTACCTTCTGCTTCTGATCTCCCAGTCCCGCATTGTCAAGCGCTGTAAAGACTTCTTCTGTAAAGCCAAAAGCCGCCGCGTATTTGTCAGAGGTTGTCGTGATGACATTGAGGTTATTCATGCCTGTGAAGATGCTCTCTCTGGAGATCCTTGTTATTCCCGTAATAAGACCTCGCTCGAGATATTCATTTGTCTTGAATGTGGAATTGAACAGACCACTAAAAAAGCTTGCAGTCTCTTCCCGGTAGCCAGAAATCCATGCGTCGTGCATTGGCGTATCATATTCATCTAGGATAATAATTACTTTCTGACCATAATAACGATACAGGAAACTAGCCATTGCACATATTGCACCAGCCGCTAATTCACTGTTCATTCCGGGTTCTATTTTCTGAAAATATTTTTGTTCCCTTTCATTTATCATACTTCCTTCTAATAAATAGTTGTTTTTATTATACAAATCAGTAATTACTTCTGTTATCTTGAACAGCATCTCCTGATACGTCGTCGCCTTGACATTCGCAAAGCTCAAAAAGATTACCGGGAAAGTCCCCTGAAGCTTTTTGTATTTTTCCTCCCATATGGACAAGCCTTCAAACAGATCACTCCTGCCCTCGTACTTTTTTGAGAAAAAACACTCCATCATACTCATGTTCAATGTCTTTCCAAACCTGCGTGGGCGCGTGATCAAAGTCACTTTGTCCGCATTCTCCCACCATTCCCTGATGAAATCTGTCTTGTCAATATAAAATATGTGCTGTGTCCGCACTTCCTCAAAGTCCTGATAACCGAGTCCTGCCCTGTTCTCATTCATATGACGCCCTCCTGTCTGAAATGAATTGATTTATGTTATCAGTATACATGATATCAACTTTTTTCACAACACAAGTTTTAGGAGCTGCGAATAAATATACTGGCGGTCGAAAAGACTGACCGCCAGTATAATGTGATGCGCACAGCCGCATAAGGAAATATGCCACTTCGTGGCTGCGGCTGGCGCGATACTCACGGCAGATTTCATCTGTCGTGAGTATAACATTGCCAGATTGCGCAGTATATGTCTTCAAGCGTGCAGGTCAAAAAACGTAGGCATAGCGGGCTATGTCGAGGCTTTTTGACCTGTGCGATTGGAGACAGAGACAAGCAAGATGGTAAAGTTATTTTTTCACAGATCCTTATCGTTCACTGCACCACAAACAGCTCGTGCAGCGCCCGCGTGGCGGCGACATACAAAAGCTTGGCGAGCTTTGGATTCTCCTTGTACCCCCGCAGGTCTGGCTTCCACAGCAGCACGCAGTCAAATTCAAGCCCCTTCGTCTCCGGCACGGTGAGCACCATCACACCCTTGCTGAATCCGCTCTTGTCCGAGTCCGTGAGCGCGATCTGGCGCCCCAGGCGTTTTGTGACCGACTCCCTGTCCTCGTCGGAAAAGCAGATGACTGCCATTGTCTCATACCCCTTCTGCCGCATGTCTGCCAGAATCTCCACGGACAGGCCTGCCGCCTCTTCCATCGAGATGCTCTCCACAAAATGCACCGGCTCGCCGTGCCTGATGACCGGCTCGATCTTGTATGCCCCCTTTGAGGCGCTGCTCAAGATCTTTCCCGCAAAGTCCGAGATCTCGATCGTGTTGCGGTAGCTCTTTGCGAGCACACGGAAACTGTCCGTGCTGCCGCCAAAAATCTTCTGCCGCATGTCATGCCACTCATTCATACCGCACTCATAATTGACATTCTGGGACACATCGCCCATGATCGTAAAGAAGCAGTCTGGCAGCACTGTCCGCAGCGCATAGTACACGATCGCCCCAAAGTCCTGCGCCTCGTCGATAAACATCTGCCCGAACTCCTCGTCCGGCTTTCTCTGCAGGGTTCTATAGTAAATGACAAGCATCGCCGCAATGTCATACACGTCAAATACACCGCGCGAAATCTGCTCCGCCACAGGTGCCATGTCAATATAGTACGTTTTCCCGTACACTTCCAGAAACTGCAGGTACAGACTCACCACACTGCCCTTGTAACAGTATTTTGAAAAATAATTTTTGTACTGCGCAAGCTTCTTTTTGTAAATGCCGACTTCCTCGCGGTCCTGACACTGCAGCTTGATACGATGCCTGAGCCGCTCATCGAGCGTCACCAGCAGCCGGTTTATTGAAAAGCTGGGATTTCCCTTAATGAAATTGTCATTATTTTTCTGGGACAAAAGCATGCCGATCTCCTCATCGCACACGACACAGTTTCCAAGAATGTGGTCACGCAGCCGTTGCAGGTGCTGCTCGAGCTCCGACGCAAACAGCATCTTGCTCTTCCATGCAAAACCAGGCGACGGCGGCACGACCTTATATTTTTTCTTCCACTCCCTATGCAGCAGATGCATCAGCAGCTCGTCCATGCGCATGTGTTTCACGTCATACACGTCCAGTTCCGGCAGCCCGCCCGTGATATAGTCGATCAGGATATCGCTCCCACCCACGATACAGAACTCATTGGACATAAAACGCTCCTTGTAATTGTACATAATATAGGAAATCCTGTGCATCGCCACCGTAGTCTTACCGCTTCCGGCGACGCCCTGCACGAGAACGTTGTGAAACGGGCTCTCCCGTATGATCTCGTTCTGCTCCTTCTGGATCGTGGCAATGATGTCACCAAGCACCGCGTCCCTGTTTTTGCTCAGATACTTTACCAGCAGTTCGTCGTTTGCCGCCACGTCGCTGTCGTAAAAGCCCTGCAGGCGCCCCTCCTCAATATCATACGTGCGTTTCAGGTTTAAGTCAATGCGATATTCCCGCCCCTTCCCATCACTGCTGCTGTCGGGAATGCTATACGTGCCCTGCCCGATTTCATTTTCATAATACACGCTGGAAATCGGCGCCCGCCAGTCCACAATCTCGACGTTGATCTTATCGCGCAGGACGCCGTGCTTTCCGATGTAAATGGACTCAAACAGCCGCTCGTCCATATTGCGGTAATCGATCCTGCCAAAAAACGGCTTGTCGTATGCCGCCTGATTTTTGTTCAACTGGTTCAGGCTGTGCTCCTCCAGGCTCCTGGAAGTCATCATCTGGTCATATAGCTCGACATTGCCGCTCTGCACCGCGTCAAACAATTCCTTCGTCTCTTTGCGGCGCGCTTCATACTGCTGCGAATACTCTTCGATATTGGCGGCGATCAGCGACCTGCATTCCTTTAGGTGAAGTTCCTCCTTCTGCCATTCTTTGTTTTCTAATACTTTGTTATCCGACATCGTTTACCCATACCTTTCCAGGGACACAAATCGTCCCTTACCTGTCTATGCGCATCGGGAAAGGCTTTCCCCGGTGCGATTCCAGGTTTGTACATGTACTTCCCACCAAAAAACATCCGTGTACTGACAGGGTTGCATGTTGTGATTGTTACAAGAAATATTATATATTGAAATAAAAAAAATACTAGACTTATATTTTGAGTTATGATATAGTGTTGTATAGAGTCGTAAGAAAAAAACACTTTAGTCTACTAAAGTGTTTTTTGCGTTTTATCCATTTGAAGCTCCCAGCACACGCCTAATTCTTCATCATGCGCTCGACCTCTAACAGCGACATTCCCTCCATGCTGACGTTGACTGCTACCGGTTTGTGCTCCTTATGCTGCTGCAGCACGCGCTCGATGCGCCTGCGCAGGTCGTCCCCCTGGAATGGCTTGAGCACATAGTCGTAAATCCCAAGCTTGGAGCTCCGCACGACGGTCGCCTTGTCCTGCTTTGACGTGATCATGATTACAGGAATATCGCTGCACTTGCTCATCCCACGGATTTCCTTTAACGTCTCCAGCCCGTCCTTCTGCGCCATCTGGATATCGAGCAGGATGAGGTCCGCCTGTTCCCGCCGCAGGTACTGCAAGGCGCGCGAGCCGGAATTGACCGGAATAATCTCATAATATCGCTTTAGCTCCTGCTCGATCGTGGCAAGACTGATACTGTTGTCGTCCACCGCCAAAATTTTCTTTTTATCCATCATGTTCCTGTTCTCCTTTTACATTATATATTTGTTTTCAATATTTTTAACAAATCCCGCAGTTCATTTTCCGCCGCCTCGTCCTCGTACAGTTTCAGCAAGCCCTGTATCTGAACCAGCTTTGTCTCCACGTCGGGCGAAAGACGATACCGCAAAACTTCCTCAATCTTATGGGCGCAGTCTTTGGCATGAAAATTTTCCAGACTCTCCAGCGCATCCTGTATTTCCTGTACCAGCAGCGTCCGTTCCAGCTCCTGTCCCCGATTTTCATCCACGCACTTTTCCTTTCGGTTCTTTTCCAGAAATTCGGAAATGTACGCAATCTGCGCTTCATACTCATCCAATAGCTGCTGCACATGCTTATCCACAAAGCCGGTGTCCCCACGGTTTACCGCCCGCTCCTGTTCACTGGCGTTGGCGGAAACGCTCATTGCACCGACGTTTGCGGACGCGCTCTTTAACCCATGCACCTCAATCCTGTAATTTTCATAATCCCGCTGCTCCCAGAGCGTGCGCAGGACTGTGAGCTTGCGCTCCCCGTCAAGGCAGTACAGATCCAGCAGTTCGAAGTAATCCGCCACGCTGCCCGTGGAATGCCCGACAACCTCATCCGTGTCGATTCCCTCTATGACGATTGACTCAAAGTCCCTGCGCCTGTCCTCGTCATCTCCCAGTATATTCAGCCAAACCTTACCTGCCGTCCGCTTTTCTGCCGGAATCCACCGCAGCAGCGCCTCATGCAGCGACCGCCTGTCCAGTGGTTTTGTGATAAAGTCCTGGAAACCGCTCTGTAAAAAAGTCTCGCGGACGCCCTCCATCGCATTGGCCGTCAGCGCGATGATCACCGCCCGACTCCCGTTTTCCCCACATTCGCCGCGGATAATCTGTGCCGCCTCGATTCCGTCCATCTCCGGCATCATATGATCCATGAAAATAATATCGTACTGCGTCCCACGTACAAGCTCGACCGCCACCATTCCGCTTTCCGCCTCATCGATTGCCAGACCATACGACTGCAGGAAAATCCGCGCAATCTTCCTATTGACCGGGTTGTCATCCACCACCAGCACCCTGCAGTCCTCCGCGATAAACGGCTCTAACTCCTCCTCCTGCCTGACTTCCATCTCCACGGCCTCGGACAGCGGCCTGCTGTCCACAATCCTAAGCGGGATTTCCACTGTAAACGTCGTCCCCTCACCGTACATGCTCTCCACGCGGATTGTTCCCTGCATCATCTCAACCAAACGCTTTGTGATGGCAAGCCCCAGCCCCGTTCCCTCCACAGTGCGGTTCTGTCTGGAATCAACCTGTTTGAAATTGTCAAATATCCCTTCCAGATCCTCCTCCCTGATGCCGCACCCCGTATCCGCAATTTTAAAAAACAGGCGTTCCATATCCTCTGCCGTTCCGCGCTCGCCGGTGACAGTGAATGCAATATGACCTTTCTTTGTAAATTTCAGCGCGTTATTCAGGATATTGATCAATATCTGCTTTATCCTGCCCTCATCGCCCAGATACACGCAGGGAATCGCCTGGTCAAACTCCCGTTTTAGCGGCAGTCCTCTCTGTGATGCAACGACATCCATCATGTTCAGTACCTCGTCCAGCATGGATTTGACGGGAAACTCCGTCAGCACCAGCTCCATCTTGCCCGCCTCCACCTTGGACAGGTCGAGAATGTCATTGATCAGCGCCAGCAGGTTGCACGAAGCAGACTTGATGTCGCAGGCATACTCATACACCTTCCGCCCCCTGCTCTCCTCCATGATAATGTCGCTCAGTCCCACGATCGCGTTCATCGGCGTGCGGATCTCATGGGACATATTTGCCAGAAACGCGCTCTTCGCAATATTGGCCTGCTCCGCCTGTTCCCGCACCCGTTTGATTTCTTCTATATACTCCCGCGTCTCCGTCACGTCAAAAATAAGGACGACGTACCCCTTATTTTTACCGAATTTATCCAGAATCAGCTCGACATGCCACTGATAAAAATAGTTGTTCAGACAAAATTCGCCCTTCGCGTCCTCGCCGAACATATCCTCCGGGAAACCAGCCAGCGTCTCAATCGACTTTCCGATCATCAGACCATTCAAATCTGCAAAAATCTCTGTCGCCGCCTTGTTATAGTTCGTGATCTGCCTTTGTTCGTCCAGCGCGATCACGGCGTCGCTCATGCTGTCGAGCAGGATTCCATATGCCAGGCTGCTGAAATCGTATACCTTCTGACTCCAGATAAGAATCGCCACACCAGAAAGCATAAGCCCCAGGACAACCGGAGTCGGATCAAACGCCCGCGTCAGTTTCAAGGCGTAAATCCCCAGCGCCCCTACTGGCAGAAACGAGAGGGCAAGGATCAGCCTGCACCTGCGGTCCGCAGCATACTCCGGCTTTTTGATGCAGACCTGTGTCAAGGCATACAGGGACATAAGATACGGAATAATCGTTCCGCACAGCATAAATCCCCAGTACCCCGGCCCATAATCCAGCCGCAGATAGCCTTGTCCGCTTACCGTTTCTATCCATTCTATGTTACGATAGTACAACCGATGCCGTTCACACGTGAAAACAAGAAAAATAATAAAGACATCAGCTATCTTCAAAATACGAAAAACCCCATTCGGCGTCTTTTCATAACAATAGCTGAATATGAAATAACAATAACTGATCGGAATCGTCAGCGACCCGATATACTGTACCTTGACCGCGACGACGGCGGCCTCCAGTGCAGGCGCCGTCAGCTCCAACAGATACCCCGCATTCTGTATCAGCGCGCCCATCAGAAAACACTGCATCAGCTTCTGCTCACGCGCCCCGTCGCCCCTGAGCACAAGCATCAGCGCCGCGATGACCATACCGATGCCAAAAATCTCAATCCCTACAAACGCAACACCCATCATTCTATCTCACCATTCCCCTTGAAATCGACCTACTTATTTTTCTCTTTCAAAAACACAAGATATTTGTCCACCTCAATCGGTTTGGAGAAATAGTACCCCTGTATGTAGTCAATTCCAAGCCGCTCAAGCTCCCGAAGCTGTTGCGCCGTCTCAACGCCCTCCGCGACCACTTCAAGCCCCAGCCCCTGTATCATGTCCGTCGCGGCCTGCAGCACATACCTTGCCTTCTCGCTCTCAAAGTACGCCTGTGTCATGTCCCTGTCAAACTTGACGATGTGCACCGGCATGTCCACGATATAATTTAAGTTGGACTGTCCGTTTCCGAAATCGTCAAGGGAAAAACTCACGCCATAATTGATCAGCGCCCTCATGTTGTCCAGCAGCGTTTTCCGCATAACGATCGACGCCGACTCCGTAATTTCCAGATTGATGAACGCGGGATTGATCTGGTACTGGTCCATGATATCGCTGTAGCACTTCGCCAGCGACTTCGCCTCGCACTGCACCACGGACAGATTGATCTCGATATACTCCACGCCGTACTGCTCCGGCGTGTGCTCCGTGATAAACTGGCATACCTTCTCAAACACCCGCTCACCGAGTTTTACGATCAGCCCAGTCTCCTCGGCGATCGGTATAAACAGACCGGGCGGGATAATGCTCCCGTCCTCCCTGCGGATTCGCACAAGCGCCTCAGCCGAGACAAATTTTTTCGTGTGTGTCGAGTAAATCGGCTGGAAAAAGACCTCCACCCTGTCGTCCTCCATCGCCTTGATGATCGTCGCGAGCATCACATCCCGTTCCCGTTTCTTCGCCACACTGTCCTCATCAATGACAATGACATGCTTCTCGGGGGTATCCATGCAGTGTGACCGGAAATACCTGATAAACCCCATCATCTCATCCGCATCGTCAGCCACCCGCCCCGAAGGGACCAGCAGGTAATACGGCTGCAGGCTGACAGGGGTGACATTTTCCATATCCTCCAGCCATTCCCGCTGAAAACGGTTGCTGATCATATTGTAAGCGCGTTCCATCTGCTCTCCGCTGTCAAACACCAGCGTAAACTCCCTGTCGTCTGTTTTAAATCTCTTAACCTCAGGAACCCTCCTGATCAGTTCTGTCACTTCCTGCATGATATCGTCCATATGTTCAATGCGAATATCATTGGAATGCGCATTGTCGAGCGATAATACGATACCGGAAACGTCCTCACCGCTGTTATACTTGTATTTTATATAATCCGTAAATGTCCTGCCATTGAAAAACCCTGTCTTTCTGTCAATGTTTGCCTCCGGGTTTTCCAGTTCAAAAAACAGGATCACGATTCCCAGTGCGCCCGCGAATCCAACCAGCAGCATCTGGCTGTTCATCAGCTGGATTCCCGCAGAGACCAGCCAGATGGTCATCCAGATCCGAATCGCCCTCCGCCGCCTGGGATTCATGCCATTTCCGCGTTTTGTCGTATAATACAGCGTTGCCAATATGAGCACTACCGCACTGATGTACGTAGCTATGCAGGACGGCCCGTAGGTATACACGTCCCTTCCCTCACAGTAAATATAAATCGGCAGCGAGAAGATGATCACACCGACCACCGCCGCCACGATTCCCAGCCTCTTTACAAAGTTGTTGATATGCGTGAGACCAAAAGCATCCGCACAGGCGTACACCAGCGCCACATATCCTGTCCCGCCCAGGGACAGCAGGTACATCTTGCACTCTGCCCTCACAAGCACTCCCGGAAAGGAATCCTGCTTCACGATCAGAATCACCGAGACGATATCAAGCACCAGGCAGCACATACACATATACAGCGCCCGCCGGAACAGGGCTTCCGTATACAGCCCGACCGTATCCTGTCTCTTGTAAAAATACAATATCAATAGCAAAATAATCAAACCGCAGACCTGCATTTGTATATTCATATGATTCGTCTCCTTTACCGCTGTGTATTTGTTATACTCCATTGTATCATCAATATCCTGTTTTTGCAAATTTTGCCTTGCCCGCCTGTTCGACAGGTCTTTGATAAACACGGAAACAAACAAAAAGTGCCTGCACATATTTTTATGTCAGACACTTTTTAGGCAAGGCACGCGCGATACTTTCCCATTAAATAATTGTTGGTTCACCTACTGTACTCTGCACTTTTCCCAGCCTCTCAGGAAGGTGGACTGCATCTTGTCTCACCGCAATATCCCCAACCTGTGTAATCGGATATGCCGGCTGCTGCACTGCTGCCTGTCCCCTGTTATGTGCCCTGGCATAACTTACTGCCTTGGACACGTTGTCTGTAAAATATGCACCGCGCCCCAGCGCACCATGTCCTTTTCCGAAAGATCCGGCTCCATATGCGCCGATATCCGGCCGATGCCCCTGTGTGGCGATCGCATCCACGATTTCCTTCCGGTGACCGGAAAACAGATGCGCTTCATTGGTTTCTCCCCTCCTGCTGATATCCTGTCTCGCATTTTCATATTCACGCAGCTGTGTCGGGTTCTTTATCATCTGAATTCTACTAATTTCAATATTCGGGCTGGGTGATGACGGTACAACCTCATGCTTCGGGTCGGTCGGATAAGGCGCGTTCTGCGCATTCAGCATAATCGCATTTTTTATAGAAAGGAACAGCGGATCCTGCGGATTCAACTCAATAACCCCCTGCGTATCCGGATGGTCAAACCATCTCTGTGCAGCGCTCTGTCTTTCCTGATTTCCCACGACGGCGGTACCGCCAATCTCCTGTTCCAGATTTCCCGCAACAGCATGGTTGACCTGCTGTTCCATAGTTTCCCCGATGGCGGCAAGACCGATTTGCTGCTGCATAAAATTGACAAATCCCTGTCGATTATCGAACTGCCGGTCCTCCCTGTCATTGATATAGTGGGTATACAGCCGCGAAAATCACTGCTGCATCTGCCCATTCTGCAAAAAAGCCCCCATATCGGCCGCGATTTCCTGCTGTTGTTCATCTCTCAGTTCCACTAACCCGACAATGCGCACTTTTCTCTGTATCGGATACAGGCCGCCCGCAGGATGTAACTCCTTTTGGCAGGACAATCCCTTATTCTGGGACTGTCTTTTATTGGAAGACAATTTTTTATTCGAAGGCAGTTCCTTCCTTGCCTGCATAAACATATTCCCACACCTCACTTTCCCTTCCGCGATATCCGCACCGTCATCCCTAAAAGTTCCCCCTGACTTACAGAACTACTTCTGATAACAATATACACGATACAGTTGTTTTATACAAGCCAAAGACGCCGTCAATGTTCTGATCTGTTAGCTGGTTATTACTGTTTTCTCCCACCTTAATACTGATTCAACTTCGCTGCCTGGTCGGCGGCTGTAGGCATATGCCGCTATCTTTCAGGCTGCCAGCATATGCCAATATCCTCTGCACTGTTTTGTTGGACTGCAGGCAAATGCCTATTACTCATATTCGATTAAATTCTATTTCATTCGTACTACCATTTCCTCAAATTCCTGCTCTGTATCCACAAAATGATATGGTTCATATTCACCATACGCAGATGGGCGGCTGATTGTTACCAGTTGGATATCCTCATATCCCACAGCCTGCACTAACCGCTCTTTAAAATCCGCCAAATGCTGACCATGCGTCATCTGCAAAGCAAGACACCCTGTTTCACTAAATTTTTTCGCTATCAGATAACACATCATTGAACCTCTCCCTGAACTCATTCTCATTCCTTATTTTAGCATTCTCATATGTCTGACGCAGCATGCAGCCAATCCGATTATCATATCCCCTTTTGTAAACATATTTATGAAGCCATTTATTAATCTATCTGTCATAATATAATTTATCAGAAGTGCCCTTTACTTCTGATAAAAGGCGCGCCCTTTGCGCCGTGCATCCGATTATAAGAAACTGCCCTTGTTTCTTATAATATGTATTATACTGAATCTCTATGGGATAGTGAAAACTGCTGAGTTGAAAATATACATGCACACCTCTATAGCCATCATCTTTTGATTCTCCATTAGACAAATCTGCTACGCGAATCCCTTTACATGTCTGTAGTGCCAATATATCCTCATAATTATCACAGAGAGTACACATTGCTGACTGAATGCTTTTATTCCGATAATCTATTGGAATATTATGAAGATATTTACAGGTATCATACCATTTATTCATTTTGATCAACTCATCAAACAGCTTATCTTTATCAAAATAATGCAGATTTTGCTCTTTTAGAAAATCAATCCATCTTTCTCATACATCCTCAACCTACACTGCCCCTCCTTCCAGTCTGAGTTTTTATTTCACATATACTGATATTTCAATATTAAAGTGTTCAACTTCATATCATCAAAATTTCCCCTTTGTATGTCAACTCACACAAAGTACTCAAATCACTATAAATCTCTGAGGGCAAACGCATCTTTACTTCATTGAGCATATAAGGACATGGTATCAATATTGTATTTTTCCGAATCTGCCAAAGATTTTCCAAATTGATATTTGCTGACAAATTCATTGTAGAATATATATGGTAAAGCCAATCTAGTAGTCCATCAAGTCAGAAATTGGAGTATGGTGCGAAACAGGCAGCCACAGACTTCAATTTCTAGCCGGATGGAGTACTAGGACGTGTTAAATTATCCTATCCCTTTTTACATAAATTGCATATTGCTTCAATCATCAAAATAATATTCATAATATATATTGCTGAATACTCAATTGCAGATGGTAAATTTGTTGCTAGCAATCGGGTTACCCCCCCTGGTATATGTAAATAGTAAAAACATACATGCAAAACGCCCGGCAAATACATAATTAATCATTCCATTTTGCTTCTGTCTAATAAATAAAACCAAAGGAACCACGAGATAAATTCCAACATATCTGCCACTCCAAAATGGTGCAACTATCATAATACTGGAAAGTAAGAATACCTTTTTCCAAACATCCTTCACCAAAAAACTTGCCAGAATTGCTATAAAAACATACACAACTACAAAAACTGTCCCCACATTTTTAGGTTCACAGTGAAGCCATTCCATTGCTATCTGATTCCAGAATGCATGGATACTTCCCATTCCTCTATAAACTTCCGTCTGAATTATAATTTGATTTCTAACAAATTGCAATGCTCCCTCAAATCTGCCAAAAAACACAAAGGGGAGAAAGAAAAACAACACACCATATAAAATCAGTCTTCCAGCTTCTTTCCATTTCTTCTCAAATAAATAAATCCAAAAATTGCAGGATATATCTTAATCGCTGCCGCCATGGCAATGAACAATAGCGCAAGTTCCTGTGCAATAGGACTCTTTCTTTCCCGCAATTCCATTGCTCTTAAAAGAAGAATACAAACAATAATCGCAGAATTTCCTCTTTCAAGAATACCAAATATATAAATATTAGATATTACAACAATCAGTGTAATGACTAACGAAAATTCCAGATTTTCTCTTCTCATAAGTTTGAGTATACTGTAAAACAAAAGAACCGCCAAAAACGCACAATAACTTACATACAGCAACATTGCAAAAGAAGATGTTGCAAAAGAATCATACATGACTGTAGCATCAGCCGACAATATGATACTGAATAGATAATACATAAAATAAATAAGCGGAGGGAAACATGCGTGTTGACTCGTAAAGTAAACCTTAGTCGGTTCACGCACATATGAAATATGATTAAAAAAATCCATAAACTTATCATTTCCACTGCCTGATATAATTGTGTCCAGACATCTTCCTCCTGTCTTCGCAAGCCAAAAAACGGAAAATAATGCTGAAATTACTGTTATCGCCATAAAGAAATGCTCTGGTAAAAATTTTTGCTTTTTTTCTGTCATATATCCCTGCCCTCTCTTTTAATCCAAATATTTCATCTACAATTTGTATTTACCTGTCCCTGATCATACTATCCAATCAACCCACGCAAGTTTTCAGATATTTCTTTAGACAACAAAAAGAACTGGAACACCAATCCTTTTGCTACATTACTCAATGCTTATCCCTGAAAAATCAATTTCAAAATCTTCATATATTCCAGCTTTTACCTTATCTGAAAAAGAATATTCCTCAAATGTATCATGCTCAAAATTGTAAACCATTATCAGTTGTTTCATCAGGTCAACGATCCAATACTCTCTAACGCCTGCCGTCCTGTATTTGAATAATTTCTTGTTATAATCCATTGCTCGACTAGACGGTGATACTATCTCAATAATCCAATCTGGCGCACCTTTACAGCCTTCGTCTGTAAGCTTATTCTTACCGCAAATCACAGATATGTCAGGCTCTACATAAATATCATTGTTTTCATCCAAAAATACTGCAAATGGCGCTGGATATACTTCACAGTCTCCGCCGTTTCTTCCAATATGATCCCTTATTCTAAATGATAATTCCATTACAATTCTTTGATGAATCCTACCAGGAGCTGCCATCATATATAATTCACCGTCAATTAATTCCGCTCGCTGACCATCTGGCAAATTATAGATGTCTTCAATTGTATAACAATCTGATTGCTTTGCTATTGCTGCATTCATTGAATCACCTTCCTTTTCTACATTATATAGTTCAATTGTTGAAGTTGCAAGTTATTTCTCGTATACTCACCCCATACATCAACTTTTAAAATAGCATAACTAAAAAGTGCTGATAAAGTATTTGAGAAAAAACTTTATCAGCAACACCTTATTTTATTTAATGGCTATCTTCACGGTAATCTGCTGCCAGTAGGCTTGCTTATATACCCGATGTACGACCTTTTGACAGAACTCCCCGCATTCCTCCAAGGATATTACAAAAGATTTGACCGATGAATAATACGTTTTACAAAGAAGTCTATCATCTCATTTTAGATAAAAACCGTCTTTTTCCTCTGTTTCATTTTACTGATATTTTCCAAGAATGCCCTAAAATCAAGGGGGTCAGCCCGCCTGATTCATCTTCGCCAGCTTCGCGGCCTGGTCGGCGGCGATGCAGGCGTCAATGATCTCCTGGATGTCCCCGTTCATCACCTTGTCCAGTTTGTAAATCGTCAGGTTAATGCGGTGATCCGTCACGCGCCCCTGCGGAAAATTATAGGTACGAATCTTCTCGGAGCGGTCGCCCGTCCCGATCTGGCTCCTGCGCAGCTCCGCCTCCGCGTCGTGGCGCTGCTGCTGCTCGATGTCGTACAGCTTTGCCCTGAGCAGCGCAAATGCTTTCGCCTTGTTCTGCAGCTGCGACTTCTCCGTCTGGCTGTACACGACGATTCCCGTCGGGTAATGCGTCAGGCGTACCGCGGAGTCCGTCGTGTTGACACACTGTCCGCCATTCCCGGACGCACGCATGACATCGATCCGGATATCCTTGTCCTCAATCACAATATCGATGTCATCGTCGACCTCCGGCATCACCGCCACGCTGATCGTGGAAGTATGAATCCGTCCGCCCGACTCCGTTTCCGGCACGCGCTGTACGCGGTGCACGCCCGACTCATACTTCATGACGGAGTACGCGCCCTGTCCCGAAATCGTAAATGTCACGCTCTTCATGCCGCCAATTCCGATCTCCTCGCACTCCGCAAGCTCGACCTTCCACCGCCTGCTCTCCGCGTAATGAACATACATTCTATATATTTCTGCTGCAAACAAAGCCGCCTCGTCACCGCCCGCGCCCGCGCGAATTTCCACAATGACATTCTTGTCGTCATTTGGATCTTTCGGGAGCAGCAGAATCTTCATCTCAGTCTCAAGCTCCTCGATGCGTTTCTTGGCATCACTCAGCTCCTCCTTGAGCATCTCCCGCATCTCCTCGTCGCTCTCGGAATCCAGCATCGACAGCGAATCCTCCACCGTCTCATTGCATTTCTTGTATTCTTTATACGCCTCAACGAGCGGCGTCAGGTCGCTCTGCTCCTTCATCAGCGCACGGAAACGCTTCTGATCCTCCGTGACCGTCGGCTCATTGAGCTCATTTAAGATTTCCTCAAAGCGGTGAAGCAAATCCTCCAACTTATCAAACATCACAAAACCTCCTCCTACTCTTATCTAAAGTCGCTGCGCGGCAGCACTAAAATCCCTTCACGCCGCTGACCACCCTGTCCAGTCCGGCATAATCCTTAACTACCTCAACCTGCACAAAACCTGCCTCCCGCATGAGGGACGCCACAGCCTCACCCTGACCGCAGCCAATCTCAAACAGCAGATGCGCGCCCTTTCGCATATGCGCAGGCGCCTCTGTGACAATCCTTCTATAAAAATCCAGTCCATCCGCCCCTCCGTCGAGCGCCATTACCGGCTCGTATTCACGCACCTCCGGCATCAGTGTGTCAATCACAGCCGTCTCTATATAGGGCGGATTGGACACAATCATGTCAAACAGCCTGTCCGTCGTCCTATCTGACACAAAATCCGCAAGCGGTGCGAACAGATCACCCTCAAGAAAAGAAGCCTCGAGCTGGAGCTGCTGCGCATTCTCCCGCGCAACTGTCAGGGCTTCCCCGGAAAGATCAATCCCAATGCCCTCGCACTCGTTGCTGTACCTGAGCAGGCTCAGCAGAATACAGCCGGAACCCGTGCACAGGTCAAGAATGCGCATGCCGTCGCCGAGGTGCCGCATCGCCTCCTCGACAAGAATCTCCGTATCCTGCCTCGGTATCAGCGTATGCTCGTTCACCTTGAACCAGAGCCCCATAAATTCCTGGCCGCCGACAATGTGCTGCAGCGGAACACGCTCTGCCCGCTTTTCTATGACTGTCCTGTAAAACTGTTCCTCCATGCTACTGCGCCCACGGTCTGCATGGACGATCAGCTCATTTCTGTCCGTGCGGCAGATATACTCGAGCAAAAGCCTCGCGTCCAGTGCAGCCTCCGCGGCGCCTGCTGCCTCGAGCGCGTGCTTTCCATACTCATACAATTCCCCGTACGTCATAAATCCTCCGCCTCGTACCCAAATGTCTCCTCCAGATAAGCTTTCCAGTCAAACACCGCCTCGACAGACGCGATGGCGACCGCCACCATATCCTCGTCGGGCTCCCTGGTCGTCAGCCGCTGCATCCACATGCCCGGCGCGGAAATAATGCGGATCAGCACATTGTTGCTCCGCCCGGCAAGCCGGATGATCTCATAGGAGATTCCCGCGATCACAGGCACCAGAAGCAACCGCAGGACGAGCTTCAGCACCATATTGTCAACGCGGATAAAAAAGAATACGATCACACTCACAAGCACGACAAACAACAGAAAGCTGGTTCCACAGCGCTTGTGCTGCCTCGAACTCCTCATGACATTCTTTACATTGAGCGGACGCCCTCTCTCGATGCAGTTGATGCACTTGTGCTCCGCCCCGTGATACATATACAACCGCCTGATATCCTTCATGAGCGATATCGCTGCGATATATCCCACAAAGATCATTATGCGCAACACGCCCTCCAATATCGCCACCAGGCTTGCATTTCGGATATATTTTCCCAACAAATCTGATATCAGAAACGGCAGTAACATAAAGAGCGCCACAGCGATGACGACAGAGACGGCGACTGTGATTCCCATCATAATGTCATCTGCTCTGCCTCCCGATGCCTTTTTCTCCGGCTCTTTTGCCGTCGGCTGACTTGCCGTATCTTCTTCCTCCTCATAAAACGACGCTGAATGCATCGTCACCCTCATCCCCAGTACAAGGGAATCTATAAAAGCAAATACCCCCCTGATCAGCGGAAGTTTTGCAAACTTCTTATCCCCACAGATTCCCTGATATTCCTCAACCTGGACATCAATATCTCCGTCAGGCTTACGCACTGCCACAGCATATTTCGTCTTGTTCTTCATCATCACGCCCTCCAGAACCGCCTGTCCGCCGATTCCAGAGTACTGTGCCTGTCTCTTCTTCGCCATTCATCTTACCCCTTTAAAAATAATCAAGTATGGTAGCAAAAACGAAAGGTTGAGATATCCTTTACCTCAACCTTGTTTCCGCTACTTATTTGCTTTCTACGCCGTACTTCTTATTGAACTTATCAATACGTCCACGCGCCGATGCAGCCTTTTGCTGTCCTGTGTAGAATGAATGGCACTTTGAACAAACTTCCACATGGATCTCAGGCTTCGTAGAACCTGTCACAAAAGTGTTTCCGCAGTTGCAGGTAACAGTTGCCTGATAGTAATTTGGATGGATTCCTTCTCTCATTGCTCTCACCTCTCTATAAATCAATCAAATTTGTTTTCCTATACTTGTCTGCATAAACAGCTTTTTTATTGTATCACAGCTTTTCTTTCTGTGCAAGCACTTTTTATTGATTTTTTAAATGTCTATATAAATTTCATCTTTTTCACGGTCGCCACAAATTCCGCATTGTTTTTCGTGCGGTAGAACATGTCAAGTATCTTGTCCACAGCCTCGTCCGACTTCATCCCGTTGAGCGCCTTGCGCATCACGTTGATCGCATCGAGTTCATCCGGCGTCAGCAGCAGATCCTCGCGCCTCGTACCGGATTTGGGGATATCGATCGCCGGAAATACCCGCTTCTCGGAGAGCTTCCTGTCAAGAACCATCTCCATGTTGCCGGTTCCCTTAAATTCC
Source organism: Lachnospiraceae bacterium (assembly GCA_009774245.1). Lineage (GTDB taxonomy): Bacteria > Bacillota > Clostridia > Lachnospirales > Lachnospiraceae > COE1. The sequence continues at coordinate 69,203 of VSNM01000019.1, forward strand.
TCGTACACCACATCGTCCATCTTGGAGCCCGTATCAACGAGCGCTGTCGCAAGGATTGTAAGGCTCCCGCCCTCGCGCATGTTTCTCGCCGCACCGAAGAAACGCTTTGGCATATGCAGCGCTGCCGGATCAAGTCCTCCGGATAATGTGCGCCCGCTTGGCGGAACGGTGAGGTTGTAGGCGCGTGTCAGTCTGGTGATGCTGTCGAGCAGGATACAGACATCTTTTCTGTGCTCCACAAGGCGCTTCGCACGCTCGATCACCATCTCGGCAACTCTCTTGTGATGCTCCGGCAGCTCGTCGAAGGTCGAGTAGATGACCTCAACATTCGGCCCCTGTATCGCCTCCTTGATATCGGTGACTTCCTCAGGCCGCTCATCGATCAGCAAAATGATCATGTGCATATCCGGCGCCGTTTTCAGGATCGACTTTGCCACTTCCTTTAGCAGTGTTGTCTTGCCGGCCTTTGGCGGCGACACGATCATACCGCGCTGCCCCTTGCCGACAGGACTCATCAGATCCATAATCCGCATCGCCACACTGGCGCCCGGCGTCTCCAATTTGATGCGCTTATCCGGAAAGACTGGCGTCATATCCTCAAAACTGCGCCTCCTTGTGGCAAGCTCGGGCGGAAATCCATTCACCTTCTTCAGATATAAAAGCGCGCTAAACTTCTCATTCATCGTCTTGATGCGCGTATTTCCTTCTATAATATCCCCCGTGCGCAGTCCGAAACGGCGAATCTGGCTCGGCGCCACATACACGTCATTCTCACCAGGCAGAAAGTTCTCGCTTCTGATAAAGCCAAAACCATCCGGCATCACCTCGAGAATCCCCCTTGCAGTCATACCGCTGTCAAGCTCAGACGGAAACTTCTCATCCGACTGCCTGTTCTCAACTCCCTCCGGCGCTGTCCGTTGTTCCCTCGCCGGACGCTCCGCGTTATTACCGTTATTATTGTCAGCCGTAGAAGCCTTCTGCTCTCTCGGCGTCCTCTCTGCATTGTTCCCCCCATTCTGCTCTCTCGGCGTTCTCTCCCTGCGCTCATGCCGGTTCACCTTGTCCCCGGAATTGTTTGAAGATGCCGCAAAGGACGGCTCTCTCATACCGCGAAGCACAGGCTTTGGCTCGACGTCCTTCCCCGCCTCCTTGTCTTTCTCATCCTCAGCCAGCATTAGTTCAATCAATTCTGCCTTTTTTAGTCCGCTTATGCGTTTCATTCCGCGTGCCTTTGCGATCTCTCTCAGCTCGGCAAGCGCCAGCGATTCGTATTTCTCCCTCATAAAATGTACCAGATTTTTCCTTTCTTAATATTATATTTTTATTTCATTTAAAAAAATAAGCAAATTTATCATGAAAATATATCATAAAAATAAAAAACTTCACACTGTTATATATTTCTATTATTATTATGGAAAATATTTGGAATTGTTGTTCCGTATCGCTGCCCAATACAGCCATACAAAAAATGAACAGACATTGTCCTAAGATTTTACTGTAAATTCATTATAACTCATTTTTCTCAAAATAGGAAGAAGAATTTATTGCGATTTACAAAATTTTAGTATACATTATATTAAGAATGCTTTTCGCAAAAGGATTTTATATGATTTATGAAAAGGAGATTTTACATATGGCAACTCAAATGACAATTCAAGAACAGGCGTTAGCCCTTCACAAAGAATGGAACGGAAAACTCGAGACAGTGTCCAAAACACCAGTCAAATCAAGGGAAGCGCTGTCGCTCGCATACACTCCCGGCGTGGCAGAGCCCTGTAAAGTAATCGCAAAGGACAAGGAGGCCGCCTACCAGTATACCATGAAGGCCAACACCGTGGCTGTTGTCTCTGATGGCAGCGCCGTCCTCGGCCTTGGCAATATCGGTCCTTACGCCGCGATGCCGGTCATGGAAGGAAAAGCAGTTCTCTTCAAGGAATTTGGCGGCGTGAACGCGGTTCCCATCTGTCTCGACACACAGGACACGGAGGAGATCATCAAGGCAGTCACATGGCTTGCACCGGCTTACGGTGGCATCAACCTCGAGGATATCAGTGCGCCGCGGTGCTTTGAGATCGAAGAACGCCTGAAAGAAATCCTCGACATCCCCGTGTTTCACGACGACCAGCACGGCACTGCGATCGTCGTTCTCGCCGGGATTATCAACGCGCTCAAGGTCGTCGGAAAACAGAAAGAAAACTGCAAGGTTGTCGTAAACGGCGCCGGGAGTGCGGGTGTCGCCATCACAAAACTCCTGCTGACATACGGCTTTTCAAACGTAATTATGTGCGATAAAGTCGGCATCGTGTCAACCTCCACCGAAGGATTGAACTGGATGCAGGAAAAGATGGCAAAGATCACCAACCCAAACAACGAAACCGGTACACTCGCCGACGCCCTGAGAGGCGCGGACATCTTTGTCGGCGTGTCCGCACCGAATATCGTAACACCTGATATGGTTCGTTCCATGGCTGCCGACTCCATTCTCTTTGCCATGGCAAATCCCACGCCGGAGATCATGCCTGACGTGGCAAAGGCAGCAGGCGCGCGCGTCGTTGGCACTGGCAGAAGCGATTTCCCGAACCAGGTCAACAATGTCGTCGCATTCCCGGGCATCTTCAAAGGCGCTCTCGAGGGACGCGCCACACAGATCACCGAGGAGATGAAGCTGGCTGCCGCGAACGCGATCGCAGGACTTGTGCCCGACGACGAGCTAAGCGAGGACAACATCATGCCGGAGGCATTTAATCCAAAGGTCGCAGAACTTGTTGCAGAAGCCGTCAAATCCCACATTACCAAATAGGACACGCGATCAATGATGCTCTGGAATGACAAGCCCTACCACTCTCTTGACTATGAACTCAAACAAATCTATGGTGAGAAAATATACAAAATTGCCCTCGACGCCGGCATGACCTGTCCGAACCGTGACGGGACATGCGGTACCCGGGGCTGTATCTTCTGCAGCGCGGGAGGAAGCGGTGACTTTGCAGCCAGAAAAGCTTCCACCAAGACCTCCGCTGCCTCGCAGCTTGCACAGGGAAAACAATACTTTCGCGGCAAAAATATCGGACGTCATTTTATCGCGTATTTCCAGGCGTACACAAACACTTACGCACCGGCCGCCAGACTGGAAGCGCTCTACCGCGAGGCGCTGGACGAACCCTCTGTCGTTGGAATATCCATCGCCACAAGACCAGACTGTCTCGGCGATAATGTACTCTCGCTGCTTGACCAGTTAAACAGGGAATATTCGGACAAATTCATCTGGATTGAACTCGGGCTGCAAACCATTCACGAGGACACGGCCATGCTTATCCGGCGCGGGTATCCGCTCTCCGTATTTGAACAGGCAGTCATTTGTCTCCGTGAAATCGCTGTCCCATCAATAGCACATGTTATTATTGGTCTTCCCGGCGAGGACAGATCCATGATGCTTGAAACCTGCCGTTTTCTCGCCGAAAGAGATATCAGCGGAATTAAATTGCAGCTGCTACACGTCTTAAAAAACACGGATTTAGTCGAATTATACGAGAAGAAAACATTTGATATTCTTGACATGATGGAGTATATTGATATCATCATCTCCTGTCTCGAAGTATTGCCTCCCGATATGGTGATACACCGCGTAACTGGTGATGGTCCTAGAGCTCTGCTGCTCGCACCTCTGTGGAGCCTTGACAAGAGGCGTGTCCTCAACACACTCCACCAGGAAATGCAAAGGCGCGGCACCTGGCAGTCCAGAACCTATGAAACAAAAAAGAACGCATAAAGCACAAACCCAAAGGAGCGGTAATCCATGACACAAGACCCGTTGACATTATACAAACTGATTGTCTTATATATGCTAAATAAAGTGAATTTCAAGCTGTCTTACTCACAGATCAGCAGCTTTCTCCTCGAAAAAGAGTACACTTCTTTCATGACACTGCAGGAAGTGATCTCTGACCTGCAGGAGACGGAACTGATCAAGACAGACACTTCCATGAACCGCACCTTCTTCTCTATCACTGATGAGGGACGCAGTACACTGTCCTATTTTGAGAACCGCATCGGAGACGCCATCATCGATGACATTGATTCGTTTCTCGCCGAGAGGCATCTCGAATTGAAAAACGAGGCGTCGATCATCGCGAAATACTATAAGACCACCTCCGGAGAGTATGAGGCGGAACTGATCGCAAGAGAAAAGGAGATCGAGCTTGTAAACATCAAGATCTCCGTCCCCGCGGAAGAAATGGCAAAATCCATCTGTGAGAACTGGTACGACAAAAATGAACAGATCTACAAATATTTAATGGAGACGCTTTTCTAAGCGTCCCCATTCTCCTTTTCATTCTCTTTTTCGTTCCCCTGTGCCTCTGCCTTAATCCGCTGCATATGCTCCCTGATCTTTGCCTCATAACCGTTCCACGACGGCTCATAGAATTTCTTTCCTGTGAGCTCGTATGGAAGATACTGCTGCTCCACATAATGATTTTTGTAGTCATGGGCATATTTATAACCCGTTCCATGTCCCAGTTTTGCCGCCCCCTTGTAATGTGCGTCCTGCAGGTGCGTCGGTATGGGCAGGTTCCCGCTCCGGCCAATCTCCTCATTTGCCGCAAAGATCGCGTTGCAGGCCGCGTTGCTCTTGGGCGCACACGCCATATAGGAAGCCGCCTGCGCGAGAATGATCTGCGCCTCCGGCATACCGATGCGCTCCACCGCAAGCGATGCGCTCACCGCCACCGTTAACGCCATGGGATCTGCGTTTCCGACATCCTCCGCGGCACAGATCATGATGCGGCGCGCGATAAACGCAACCTGTTCTCCCGCGTAGAGCATCTTCGCCAGATAGTACACTGCCGCGTCCGGATCGGAACCGCGCATACTCTTAATAAACGCCGATATCGTATCATAGTGATTATCTCCGGTTTTGTCATACCGCACACGCCGCTTCTGGATACACTCCTGCGCCACATCGATCGTGATATGAATTTTCCCATCCTCACTCCTGTCCGTCGTCATGATACCCAGTTCTATGGCATTGAGTGCATGCCGCGCGTCACCGCCCGATAAATCCGCCAGAAATTCCAACGCATCCTCGTCGATCTCGGCGTCATAACTGCCCATCCCCTTCTCTGTGTCATACACGGCCCTTTTTAGCAGTTCCTTGATATCGCCCTTCTCCAGAGGCTTTAACTCAAAGATCACAGAGCGCGAGATCAGCGCCCCGTTCACCTCAAAATACGGATTCTCCGTTGTTGCACCGATCAGAATGATCGTTCCGTCCTCCACGAAAGGCAGCAGATAATCCTGCTGACCCTTGTTAAAGCGATGGATCTCGTCAATGAACAGAATCGTGCGTTTTGCATACATAGCAAGCGTTTCTTTTGCCTTGTCAATGACCTCCTCCATGTCCTTCTTGCCCGCGACAGTCGCATTGATCTGCGTAAACTCGGCGCTCGTCGTATTCGCGATCACCTTCGCCAGCGTCGTCTTGCCCGTCCCAGGTGGTCCATAAAAAATAACAGAGCTTATCTTATCTGCCTTGATCGCCCTGTACAAAAGCTTGTCTTTTCCAATAATATGCGACTGCCCCACGACCTCCTCCAAGGTCGTGGGGCGGAGTCTTGCCGCCAATGGGGACTCCTTCTCCTGTGTCATCGTTCTCATATATTCAAATAAATCCATCTGACATTCTCCCAAAACTCATACATGTGGGCAGGAATCACTTTTCCCACCCACATGTATGTCTGACTTATCTACTGCAACTAAACCTTCTCTATGATTTGTTCTGCGCCGCAACCAGACTCTCACCGCCGTACATCTTACGAAGCTTTGGCTTCTCGATCTTGCCCGTCGGATTTCTCGGGATATCCGCGAAAATCAACTTGCGCGGTCTCTTATACTTCGGAAGCTTCATACAATAAGCATTGATCTCATCTTCCGTAGCGTCCATACCCTCCTTGATCTCAATAATAGCAGCCGTTATCTCTCCGAGGCGCTTGTCAGGAATCCCGATCACGGCCACATCCTTGATCTTGTCGTTCGTGCGCAGGAAATCCTCGATCTGGACGGGATAAATATTCTCGCCGCCACTGATCACGACATCTTTCTTTCGATCCACCAGGAAGATAAAACCGTCCTCGTCCTCCTGCGCCATGTCCCCTGTAAACAGCCAGCCATCGCGCAGCACCTCGTTTGTCGCCTGTTCATCATTGTAATAGCATGTCATGACACCAGGTCCCTTCACCGCCAGCTCGCCGACCTCGCCGCGCGTCACCTGTGCGCCGTTCTCATCGACAATCTTCACCTGCCAGCCATAGCCCGCTTTTCCGATCGCACCTACCTTGTGGATATTCTCGACGCCGAGATGAACACAGCCCGGCCCGATTGACTCGCTGAGACCATAGTTCGTGTCATACTGATGATGCGGAAACACCTTTTTCCAGCGCTGTATCAGGCTCTGCGGAACCGGCTGCGCACCGATGTGCATCAGCCTCCACTGAGAGAGCTCATAATCCTCCAGCCGGACATCGCCCCTGTCGATCGCATCGAGGATATCCTGCGCCCACGGCACCAGCAGCCACACGATCGTGCACTTTTCCTTTGACACGGCATCCAATATAAACTCCGGCTTTGTTCCCTTTAGCAAAACGGCCTTTCCGCCCTCCAGAAAGCTTCCGAACCAGTGCATCTTCGCGCCGGTGTGATAAAGCGGCGGTATACACAGAAATACATCCTGCTTCGTCTGACCGTGATGGTTCTGCTCCACCTTGCACGAGTGCATCAGGCTTTCGTGATTATGTAAGATTGCTTTCGGAAATCCTGTCGTACCTGAAGAGAAATAGATCGCGGCATCGTCCATGTCTGTCAGGGCGATCATTGGCGTCTGGCTGGAACAGTTCGCCGTGAGGCTGTTGTAGTCCTCCGCAAAGCTTGGACAATTGTCCCCCACAAAAAATAACAGTCGGTTTTTGCTGATACTCTCCGCGATCTCCTCCACACGCCCGATAAATTCCGGTCCAAATACAAGCACATCGACCTCCGCCAGATTCAGGCAGTACTCGATCTCGTCCGGCGCATAGCGGAAGTTGAGTGGTACCGCCAGCGCCCCCGTCTTTAAAATGCCAAAATAGATCGGAAGCCACTCCAGACAATTCATCAGCAGGATCGCTACCTTGTCCCCCTTCTTGATGCCTCTCTGAATCAGCAGGTTGGCGAAACGGTTTGCCTTCTCGTTAAAAACACTCCATGTAATCTCCCGGCGATAGTGTGTCACCGGATTTGGCTCCATCAGCTCATATTCCTTCCACGTGACGCGGCGCGTCTCTTTGATTTCCGGATTGATCTCCACGAGGCAGATATCGTTTCCATATAGTTTGCAGTTTCTCTCTAAAATGTCTGTGATTGGCATTGCGGTTACTCCTTTTATCTGTATTATTTTAACAGCCCTGCATACCCATTCTCTTCTGCATGGCACATTTATAAACATTATGCCACTTTAAAGCATCAAAGTAAACCTGTTTTTCAAAATGTTAAGTTTTTTACATACTCGCTACAAATTTCCGCTTTAATGCCCTTCTCCGTTCAATCTCTCTTTCTGCTTCTTTGCCAGAATTATTGTAATATTCAACTTTTTCCGCCACTGTCATATCTTTTGTACGTTCATAATTCTGTTCTCTGATTTTATGAATATCCTCAATCGTAAAATCAGGACTAATAACCAACGCTTCCATAATCATCCCTCACTTTCCAATAATACAGATGGGTTTATTATATCTATTCCTTTGTAACCTTCCAGATTCGTAATTGCCCTTACACCCCTGATTGTCTTAATATTTACAATGTGCTTAAAATTCCATGATATGATGCAGTCACAAGCATTGACAATAGCTACAGCTATATGTTGACAATCATCATGGCTCTTTGGTGTTAATATTCCCATATCAATGATTTTCTGTGCAAGTTCCAATATTTCCGCAGTAATTTCCAGCTTAGTATATTCAATATCACTTAGATAATCATATAGTACATTCCTTTTTGGCTCTGGACATTTCTCTATTTCATCTAATGTCACCTGTGAAAGGTATATATCATATTTTCCATTCGTAAAATCTTTCCATAGTTCCAATGTTTCTTTCATTCGTTCTGGTGCATCTTCCTGTGAAAGATAACTAATAACAGATGTATCTAAATATACTTTCAGTTTCCGCATACAACATCACTCCTTAGACCTGCATATGTAGCACTCAAAATTATCTTTTATTTTCATACATTATATCATCAGCAGTCTTTGTTTTCAATTACTTAGCGATTCAATAAAAGACTATTACTGTCTTTTTATGGCATCCACAAATGAAAAGAGTGTTAGGATGATCCGTAAACTAGAGCGTGTTTGAAAAATGCTTTCCGTCAGATGTGCGTCACAATTTGTGGGAGATTTGCACCAAATGAAGGGCGCATAGCGGGCTATGTAACCTGAATTTGGTGTAAATATCACGCAAAGTGGTGAATATGACGCATATGCGTCATAATGCAGATGATGGGAATGATTTTTCAAACACGCTCTAGTACTCCATCCAGAAATTAAACTCGTGAACCGCCTGTTTCTGCTTTCTTTTATATACCCTGGCCAGCCTTTCACACAGGGAGTTGTTGGCGGGAACGCGTTTATCATGCAGGAACAGCAGCTCGTTCTCCTTATTCCGGCAGCGTCCGTACATTTTCCCAAGCTATTTATAGCTTTTTTCCTGCTGTGTGTAATGCCCGAAAAAGCAAAGAAAAATGATTTCCCGGTTCTGTGCAAGGCATAGATGATTCCCCCTTTCTCCCACATAGGGCGGTGTGTGGTTTACGGTTACGTTTTTATAAATTAAGGGGCGACAGCACTTTAGGCTATTGCCCTTTAGTTGCGTTAGCTCTACAAAATATTAGCTGATAAAAAAATTTATTCAATGTTCCTACGCCCAGTTTCTACTCATAAGACACAATAAACTTAAAAGTTGTATTTAACCACCCGGCATCATCATTGAAACCCTCCACATAGAAGTAATAACTCCCATCTTTCTCTACTTCTATGGAAGCCGTATCGCCCTCTTGCCAAATAGTAGTTTCCGCTTCTAATTTTTCACCATTTTCATCAATAAGTCCTACATGGAATGTTCCTGATACCGAATCACCATACTCAATATAAAAAACATTTCCTTTGCTCATGGGAAAAATACATTTAGGATAAATAGTCATTTCATTTTTTTTGGTAATACCGCTAAGCGATACTTCTACATTTGCTTCAACAATTCTTGACGCAGTTTCTATAACCAATCCCTTTTCTTCTTCCGTAAGATTTTTCATATATTTACATTGTTCTGTGACTTCTTCCATAAGCGTTTCCATATTGTCAAATGGTCCGATAGAGGTATAACTATCTTTTCGTACCAATACAAACTTAATGCTTCCGGCAGAAACAGAAGAAAGTGGCTTGTCATCTTCCCCTGCACCATCACAAAAGATATAGTATACTCCATCTTCTGTTAATATTTCATTCAGTATTTCGCTGTCCTTCCATGTTTTCATATCATTAGCTACAGAAGGGGCGGCGTATGCACCGGTTACAAAAAAACAGACACAAACAATAACCGTAAAAATAGCAGTGATAGCAGTAATAACTTTTGATTTTTTTCTAAATTTCATAATCGCACCTAACCTTTCTTTTAACTGTTCTGCTCCCTCTGTCAAAGTGACGGAAGCTAAAGAACTTTTGTAGAGATTGTTTGACTTCAAAAAGGAAATCAATGTGTCCCCATATTCACGCTTTCTTTTGTCATCAAGTACAGCTATGACTTTTTCATCACATGACAATTCGCAGGATTTATTCACTTCCTTTTCCAGCAGATATACAAAAGGATTGAACCAATGGACGCA
>VSNM01000002.1 GCA_009774245.1 Lachnospiraceae bacterium
GCAGGGAAAAACGGAAAACATTTTATCCGAAACAACAAATATCGTGGACTGCATACTGGAAGAAACAAACGCTGCACAGAGTGTCCTCTCTGGGTGTAAAGGAATCAGTCTGGTTTCACAGAAAGGAAATCAGTTTACGATCAGACTTGAAAATATCTGTTTTGATGAATTTGTTAAAAACCTTGTAGCAAACCATTTGCATATTCACTATCTTTCCATGCGGAAACACTCATTGCAGGATCTTTTTCTAAAACTGACAGGGGGAGCTTAATCCATGTATCCATTAACAAGATTCTATGCAAGAAAACTATACAGACAAAAATTGATTTACATTTTTTTTGCCTGCTTTTTTACAGCTTCTTTCTTTTATGCTTTTCTTATATCAACGCCGCAAATGGAAGAAATGCTGAATATCAATATTGGAATTGTCGGGAGAAGAAATTTCCCCGAATTTATGATGCGGTTTTATGTCGGGACAGTGGGTATTCTTTTTCATGCATTTCTGCTGACACTGTTTATTTGTGAAGAAGATCGGAACAAAATGCTTTACCAGCCTTTATTGCATGGGGAAAACCGCAGCAGAATGATACGTTCAAAAATCGATACTGCTGTCAGTATGTCAATGATTTTTGTTTTGTTCGTGGCTTTTATCAATTACATAACAGCCTTTATGCGTTGGGGCTATGAAATCTTTGAACAGGCAGCCTTTATCAGAACCATTATAAAATATCTGTTATCGGGTATCTATATGTCAGTTATCACGCTTGGTATCGTTACACTTTGCATCTGTACCCGCAGCGCATGGAAAACCATATTTTTTGTAGTTATTTATCTATTGGCTGACCAATTTATTTACGGTTCCAATATTGCGTTCTTACAAAAAATATGGGTTGGGTATTACATTAACCTTTGGACGTTTACCTATGAGTATCAGAAAATACCATGTAGAGAACTGCTTATAGGAACATTCATTATGGCGCTGTACGGAATGGCCTTTTTTCAAATATCCCTATACAGAACACAAAGAATCGATTTTTAAAACAGGCATTCCTCTGATTGTAAGAAAGGACACAGAATAATGATTATAAGATTAGTAAAGATACAATTTGCACGATTGAAAAGGCAAAAGATATTACACTTATTTTTGGTGGTAATGGCAGTGATTATCATCTCCAATGCGCTTCAAGAAGATAATGGCACGGCGAATTTCGCCGCGGGATATTATGCAGGCGGTAAATTTCCAACCATGTGTATGCAGTCCTATATTGATATTGTCGGTACACTATTCCTTAGCTTTATCAGCGCAGTACTGATTTGCGGGGAAAAGGCAAACGGTATGTTTCGGCAGCCTTTGTTGAATGGCGTTTCCAAAAAACAGCTTTTAATCGCAAAAACCGTCAGTATTTTCACAGTTGCGCTGATCTGTTTTTTGTTTGTGGTAATCGTCAGCATTGTAACAGGTTTCTTTTTATGGGGCAGTCATATCTTCGATCACGCACAGGAATATTTGTTACAAATGTTGTTATTAGCTTTTCCACAGATAACATTGGTTCTGTTTTTAGTGCTTTTATCCTTATATCTATCGAATATATCCAGTATGATGTGCGCTTCTCTGATCATTTTATTAGTCAATAATTTATTTAGCCAGTTTTTTGGCAGTTACATATCGTTTATAGACTTTATGTATTATCTGTATGCTTTTTCTGGTTATAACGGAGTGGAGTTAACAGGCAAAATGATCGTATTGGGAATTGCTGTTAATGTCATAACAGGGATTATCCTTGTTTATGGAATTAGCAGACGCGCAAACAGTATGATCATGTAACTTAAAATATTCCAGCATGTCCTCCTTTATCCTTATCTGTACTTTACCCACTCTATCATAAAGCCCCTGTTGTCGGGATTCAGATAGATTCCCATAAAGGCACCTCCCCTTGCGCATTTGATGTCTCTATTATAAGGGAAACGGGTAATATTAGCAAGCTGCAGATGACAATTCCTAAACCGCCAGCGCCAGCCATATTTCCACCGCAAACCATTCGTTTTCTTTAGAACGGCAGATCAGCTTTCCACCCATGCCTTTCATCAGGTATTCCGCTATATACAGCCCCATTCCCGAACCTTCCTTTTCCCTGGCGTTTTTCCCCCGGAAATATTTCTGTGTCAGGAAAACTTCCTCTTCCCTTTGCACGCCATTTCCAAAATCCCTGATGCAGACACATAAGTACTGATCTTCAAAATAAGCTCCGACCTCGATTTTAGTATCAGCGTATTTGTAACTGTTTGATATAACATTATCCGCGACCTGCGAAAAGCGTATTTTGTCCATCATAATCAGGCATTCCGGTATGGTAAGCCTTTCTGTTGCAAGCTTTTCTATGCGCTTTTTGAAATCAGCCTGCAGCAAAAGCTTTTCGATGACGGAAGATTCCACTGCCTCCGGATTTACTTCGAGCCTTTCCAAATCGTTCATCATACTTGTATGCAGGTTTATGACCAGCCTGTTAATCTGGTCTGCCTTTTCTATGATTGTCTGGAACTCCTGTCGCAGCTCCTCCGAATCGTTCGTAAAAAACTGGTATTCTGCAATAGCCTGAATGGAGGCAACCGGATTTTTAATATCATGGCTGATTGACGCGATCACTTCCCGTCTCTGCCGATCAGCTTCCCGCTCTTTCCTTTTCGCATACGCCAATTCTTCCCTCATAATATCAAAGCTTTCTGAAAACGCCCCAAAAAAGCTGCTGTCAACCCTGCCGACCGGAATATCCAGATTTCCTTTTGCAATCATCCCTGCAAATTCATTTATTTTCCTCACCGGATACAATATATTTTTTCTCAGGTACCAAACGGTAACGATGTCTTTGAGCAGGAAAAGCATCAGCATTATGACACAAAACAGCCAGTATTTCTTCTGTGTGCCAGGCTCTGTGTTGATAAATATGATCTTTCCCTGTTCCCTTCCATCTTTTAAGATTTCAACACTGTAATCCCTATGTATATAGTCATAATGATAATCCGTAACAAGCCCCTGCCTTGACGCCCCTATTTCCCTGCCATCTTCCCCGATCACGATGTAATCCGTTTCATATCCCTGTAAGATTTTTATTGCAGAATCTACATCGGGATAATATTTTTTTATCGTAAAAATAATATCATTGACCTCTGCATTTTTCATTTTACTCTCTGAATCATCAGAAAAGAAACCGATCAACAACACACAGACCAAAAGATAAAAGCAGGCCGTTCCGGCAATAAAACGCTTCACTTCATTTCTCCTTTAACACGAAAATATAGCCCTTTCCATATTCCGTAATGATATGGGCGGGCGTGGAAGGATTTTCCTCTATCTTCTCCCGCAGCTTTCTGATATGGACATTCAATGTACCATCACCGACATACTCCTCCTGCCACACCTCCCTGAAAAGCTCGTCTTTCTCAATGAGCCTGTTCCTGTTTTTTATCAGATAAAACAACAGTTTTCTTTCCATCCTTTTCAGGGAAACAAGCTGTCCCTTTCTTCGTACCGTTTCTTCCTCGATATTTACCTCACATTCCCCAAAAGAAAGAATCCCGTTTTCTTCCTTTATAGGATACCTTCGCAATACAGCCCTGACTTTCGCCAGAAGAATCGGCAATGAATACGGTTTGCATATAAAATCATCCCCGCCGACATTTAAGGCCAGTAATATATTTTCTTCCCCTGTCTGGGCGCTGATAAACACAATAGGAACCTGTGTTTCCTCCCTGATCTGCCTGCATAAATGATATCCACAGCCATCCCCAAGATTGATGTCAAGTAAAATCATGCGTGCGGTGTTGGCAGCTATAAATTCATAATACTCCGCTGCACTAAATACCGCCGCTGCATGAATTCCTGACAGGTTTAAGTATTTGCAGGTATTTTCTGCCAAAGGCTTCTCATCTTCGACAATCAGACAATCATATGTCAAATATATCATATCCTTTCCTATCACTTCACCCTTTAGGATCTGTAGAAAAATAACTGACACATCTTGACTTGTCTATTTCTTCGATAACACAGCGCAAAAAGCCTCGCCGTAGCCCGCTACGACTACATTTTTTTGCACTGCACTCTCAAAAAATATCCTGCACAATCTGTATCACTTATTTTCCTGCAGCCCCTTATGGCAGATGCGACAACGTCTCACTTCAATTTATAGCAGATGCGGTAACGTCTTATTCCGCCCTTATCAGATTGCACGGAACGACTTTTCGAATTTTTAGCGCCGATAAAACCGCGGTAAGGGCGCCGGTCAGCTCTGCGCATAATATGAGTGAAACAATCCAGATTATTGGAAACGAAAACGCAATCTTATGAACGCCCATTCCGCTAAACAAGATTGCGATCAGGGTATTGGAACAACAGTATAGAAAAACACTGCCTATGATGCTTCCTGCCGCAATATAGAGCATGAATGTCATCACCGTCTGAGCGACGATCTGTCCGGTAGAATACCCCAACGCTTTCATTATCCCAAAATCTCCTTTTCGTGTCAACAAAATAGAGTTTGTCACAAAATATCCCATTATGATAATAATGAAAAATAGAATCATGATGATAAAAAACACAATTGCCGACACACTGCTGACGATCGGAGAAAACTGTGCGTAAAATATCTGGTCGAAGCTTCCGACATATGACAGCCTGCCTTCCAGTTCATCTTCCAATTCAGCACAGAATTTCCCAGTGTCGGCGCCTACTTCCAGATAGACATGGATTGTCTGCCACTCTGCGTCGGGTTCGATCTGCCTGAGCCCCTCCATCGTAAGGTATAAATCCATTCCTCCCGTATATGTTCCCTGCGTCAGTCCGACAATCAGAAATTCTTCCTCTCTTGTCGTTTCCTGAAAAATCTGACTTATTTTGATGGTATCTCCAATCTTCTTGTCTAACGCACCCGCCAGATTACCTGAAATCGCGGCTTCATTCTCATGCTTTGGATAACGGCCTGAATATATGGAAGGATTTTCTAACGCCGCATAATCGCTGTACACACCTAATGAAGCATATACAGTCCCCTCACATAAAAGTCTTGAAGAACCCGGCTCTATGGCAGTCATAACCTTGCGCACTCCAGGCTTCTCCAGTGCACCTGCGATTTCCCCTGTTTCTTCCGGCAAAACCGCCTGGACATTGACGGAATACACTTCCGCACCGACGATCTGCAGAAGCCCGTCCTCATCCCTTACCAGTCTTGCATATAAAATCACGGCAAAACCAGCCACACACATGATTACAGCGATTGTAAGGCTTATGAATATACTTTTCATTCTCTCGAAATCCATCATTTTTAATGAAATGGCTAAATTGACGGAAAATGGCATTTTCTCTACTGTCAGCCTGCTTTTCTGGCAACGGGATATCACAGTTCTTTCCTGAAAAGCCTCCACTGGCCTGAGCCTGATGACTCCCCTTGACAAAAACGATGTAATCGCGCCAATTATTACCAGAATTGCCAGAATATCCCTGATCAAAGTCTGCCCTAAAAACACAGTGTTCCACACAAACCCAATATCTGTCGCAATACTGCCTACAACCACAGGCATGACGGCTTTGGAAACAGCGATACCGGCCACAGAGCCAAGCAGCCCAAGCAGAAGAAACTGTATCACATAAGTCCTGACAAGCCAAAACCCTGTATAACCAATCGCCTTTAATGCCCCTAATTCTTTTGCATCCTTATCCAGTGTATTTTTCATATGAAATCCAATGACAACAAAGCAGGCAAGGACACCGATCAGCGAAGCGGCATTCATAACCGCGACATAAATACGAATATTATTGCTCCTGCTGTTCTCGGCGTATTCCAGATCTGAATTGGAATAAAAGTCCAGTTCATTTCCTTTATCGGCTATCAGTTCCGAAAACTGATTTGATACCTCGCCCGCTTTCCCCTCTGCCCTGACTAAGACAATCGCAGCCCTGGCCGCTGCCCCTGCCTTCTCCCTGAAAGAATAAAACTGTCTTTCTGGCAAATCAAAGGCAATATACGACCTGCTCCCAAAAAGCACATCTTCCGTAAATCCTGCAATAATAAAGGTTTCCTGCTTATTTTCAAATAAAATATTCAGCGTGTCTCCCAGCTGAAAGCCAAAGAATGTCTTGCACACATACGGCACGTAGATACCATTCTCTGGCACTTCCTCTAATTTCTCAGCCAGTTTCAGACGGGACAACGATTCTGTCCTGTCAGCGTTGCGAAACGTCCACGCCCCATTGATCAAATCCCCATCGCCGTCCTGGATATTTGCATTTTTTAATAATATTGCGTCCGTTATTTCTATTTTTATTTCTTCTGTTTTTGTTTCTTTTATTTTTTCTAACTTTATTTCTTCTATTTTTGTTTCTTCTGTCTCTATTTCTTCTATTTCTGTCTCTGATATTTCTTCATGCGTCTGCCCAAAATGAATGATTTCACTCCGATATTTTTCACAAAAGTCATAAGGCAGCGTTGCCGCAAAGTCAGCGCTGTCTGTCTCGACAACCTTTTCCTGATACAGCCTTTGGAAGCCCTGCGTCAACTGGCTTCCTGTATGGTACAACAATACCGTAAGCATAATGAAAAGGAAAAAGGCGATGGAAGTTCTTCTGCTTTTCCTGATATTTGATCTGATCCGCAATACTGTATTTGCCGTCATACTTTACCACCCCATCCTTTCGAGGAAATAAATCAATTTCTCTTTCCGTTCCTCCGACTCGCCTTCATATACCCCAAGCACACATTCACCGTCAATCCGCCCATCCTTAAGGTAAAGAATCCTGTTCCCCCGCAAGGCGGATTTCAGATCATGTGTTACCATAATGATCGTCTGGCCTCTACGATTAAATTCTGTCAGCAGGTCTAAAACAGCCTTCCCGGACGCAGAGTCAAGCGCTCCTGTCGGCTCGTCCGCAAATACGACTTCAGGATTATTAATTAGCGCCCTGACAATCCCTGCCCGCCCCATCTGCCCGCCTGAAATCTGTGAAGGGTATTTTACCCACTCTTTCTCTGTAAGCCCCACTTCCATAAACAATTCTTTTCCTTTTTCAACAATCTGCTTTTTATTTTTACCTGCGAGCAGACCGCTCATCAGTATATTATCCATGAGATTCATACTGTTAATCAGGTAAATCTGTTGAAAAACATAACCGCAGTGAAGCCTCCGAAATTTCGCCAGCTGATTTTCAGAGTACTTTGTGAAATTCGTACCCTTAAAGTAGATTTCCCCCATGCTCGCCCTGTCCATTCCCGAAAGCATATGGAGCAGAGTCGATTTGCCGGAACCGGACGGCCCCATGAAAACGGTAAAATCCCTATTAAACAGCTCGATATCCATATTCTTGATAACATGCTGCTGCACCTCGCCATTTGTATAGGTTTTGCATAGTTTTTTTGTATTGATGATAACATTTATTGATTGGTTCATTTGATTTCCTCCTCCCTATGCCACATATAATACCATTTAAAATCTTAACTGTCTTTACCGGAAACCTTAACAATCCTTAAAAGATGCTGTCACTATACCGGAACAAAACGAACAGAAACCTTGGTCTGTGCTAAACTGTAACCTGCAATCAAACAAAAGTGAAAAATATAGTGTAAATGCAAGGATTTTCTGTTACAATAAAAATACGCTCTAATGTCAATTTACAGATTAAAGGGTGGAAACTGGTATGTCAACATTACAAAATCAAATTACACAATCACTGGAAGGGCTTTCAGATGACAGTTTGCGTTTTATGATTGAAAGCATGAAAGGGCAGAAATTCATTGCGGACGGTCACGATATTGATGAGTGCAATTCTCAAAACTATTGACTTTCTGAAGCAAAATGACCTGCCGACACACAGACTGACACAATTTTGGATTATCCGTCCAATGAAAAATTGCGTGGTATGTGATATGCTAGAGCGTGTTTGAAAAATCATTCCCGCCATCTGCACGCCCCACTTTGCGTGATATTTGCACCGCATTCAGTCGACGTAGCCCACTACGCCTCCTTCATTTGGCCAATCATCTGTAAGATGATTTAATCTCCCACAAATTGTGACGCACATCTGACGGAAAGCATTTTTCAAATACGCTCTAGACACAGGAGAAAATAATTCTCCAAAATAACAAAGGAGGCAGAGATATGGGAAAATTGGATATACTTGCAAAGGAGTACATGCGTCAGCCAGCCGTATTTGCGGACGTATTCAACCAGTTCCTATACCATGGCAGGCAGATCATCGTACCAGCCAGGTTGACCGAACTGGACACTACGGAAATCGCAATTCCATATGGAACAGACCACGCATTCGTGCCAGAACAGCGGTATCGAGATGCGGTCAAGACGCTCATGGCAATGACAGATGGCACAGCGGCCTACTGCATTCTGGCCGTAGAGAATGAAGGAAAAATTAATTATGCGATGCCTGTAAAGGATGGACTGTATGATTTTTTACAATTATCACATCAGGTTACTTCGGCGGCAAGCCTGCACAGGAAGTCCAAATCAAAAGAATACAAACCGTCATCTGATGAATTTTTAAGTGGTTTCTGGAAAAGTGACAGACTGCTCCCCGTCGTAACAGTTGTCGTATATTTCGGGGCTGAGGACTGGGACGGACCGCTCAGTTTAAGGGAAATGTACGCAGACTGTGATGATGAAATCCTCAAATACGCGGCAGATTATCGTATCAACCTGATTGCGCCCTATGCGTTGTCAGATCATGAAATTGATGGATTCCAGACCAATCTGCGGGAGATCATGCGTTACATCAAGTATTCTAAGGATAAGAAAAAGCTGCAACAAGTAATCAATTCAGAAAACAGGTTCAAAAGTGTGGAGCGTGAAGCAATGGAGATCATGAACGCCGCCACAAATTCCAAAATGAAATTCACCAAAGGAGAGGAGATGGTAGACGTGTGTGTAGCAATACAGGGCATGATGGAGGACAGTAAAATCGAGGGCAGAGTAGAAGGTTCAATCCTTACATGCAAAGAAATGGGACATTCCCAGCAGGACGCAAAAGATTACATCATGGCCAAATACGGAAAAACCCCCCAGGAAGCGGACGAACTGATAAAACTGTACTGGAAGTAATTGTCAGTCAACTGGCACCTGATATCCCCATCACATTGAGGAACTATGCCTAAAACTCTACGGAGGACGCTTCATCGCATGAAACGTCCTCCGTAGAGCTGTAATATGAATCTGCTTATATCTTAATCAAAATCAAACTTCGTAAACCGTTTCGCCCTGTCAAGGTAGCGGAACCGCACCATCTCATTTTTCTCGAGCACGTCTTTCTCCGTCCCCCTGTACTGGCAGCGGATACAGCTGTAGATGCCAGTGTCTTTATTGTAGAACATATCGATGTCAAGATCCCGCATAAAGCAGGATGGACATCTGTAATTTAATTTGCCTTTTCCAAGTTGAGCCATGTCGCAAATACCTCCTTATCAGAAATAGTCTTCTTGTAGCCGAGCTTGAACATCGGGGAGAACGCATAGCCTTCCTCAATGTATCCGAGCGCCTTGTCGGACGCGGTGAGGGAAACTTTCGTCTCGATTGCCGGAATTACTGCACTCACTGCACTCGCGCCATCAAGTTTCGCGTCGCGGCATCTGTACTCATAGTTGATCGTCGTGCCGTTCTCGCCCTCACATGCGAGCGTAATGCCTGTCATATCCTCAGGATACTCTGTCGTGCCGTAGCATGCCGTGATATACTCGTCAAGTGTGATCTCCGCGGAAGGATCGCTGATCTCGAGGATATTTCTCTCGATCTTAATGTTGGAAGCGCCCTCCTCAAAGTATTCTTTTGTCTGGAGCTTCACAGTGACACCGTTGAACTGAATCTCAACCGGATCAAGCGTCAGGATACGGGTCTTTTTGCCATCGACCACTTCCTCTGAGAAATGGCAGTGTGTCGGGCAGAGGCAGAGGTCAACTTCCTCTCCCTTGTAGGAAAGCTTTGCGCTTCTCACTGTACCGGCTCCGGCATAGTGTGTAAAGTAACCTGCGCGGTACTTCTCCTGAATCAGGAACGGATAGGAAGCGTCCTGCACATGCGGCGTGCCGATGCCAACAGGCCAGTTTAATTTTGCCACATAGGGACGAAGGTCGACGATCGCGCCGCCCTGGTCCATGTTCACACAGGCCCTCATGTACGGATCACAGTACCAGAACAATTGTTTGCCTGAACCGTAGAGGATATCACGCCACGGTGCGCACTCCGGCTCATTGTAGTTTCCTGCGTTGACACCCTTTTTCTCCCTATAATAGTCTGCAAACTCCGCCATTGTCATGTCAATGAGCTTGCCCTCTTTTTTCAGATCACCGTAGTATTTACAGCCGTCGCTGTAGGACTTATACAAAAGCTCATACGGCTGCTCCCAGCGCCCCATCTTGTTCATCCAGCCCGGCCCTACGAACATCATGTTGTAGGAATAGCCGTTGTTGTACTTTGCCAGGTCGCGGTACTGGTCGATCAGGTTGTAGAGATATGGGTACTCCCATGTCTTGGTATCGTAGATCATGCCGCGGAGCACGTTCTGCGGGTGCGTGCCGAAGTTTGAACCATTTCCGTCATAGCACGCGATCAGGTCCCTTGACAGATGCGGAATCGCAACGATGCCGGAATCCTCCTGTGCGTTCGCAGCAGGCGCATGGGTGTTCTGCTTCGACGGAATCCACGGTGCCCACGGACCGCCGTCAAACAGGGTGTACCAGGAGTTGTTGCAGGTGTGGTACGCCTTGGGGCCTTCCTCCCAGCAGGTCGCAACCGCACATTTCACGGTCGGATACTTCTCCTTGATGTAGTTTGTGAGCTCTGCATCCATGTAATAGGAACCTGTCGACTCGGGATAGAAACCGAACCTGTCATGAAATTTTTCAAAGACATCGTTTACGATCGCCTTCTTGTCCTCCATCGAGAACATCCAGATACAGAAATCCTTTGTCTTGTACTTCTCGCGAAACTCCTCACAGGGCAGTCCCAGCAAAGAGAGCGCGATCTCATCGCCAAACTCCTCATGGTCATGCTTTGCGATCTCCACCGCCTCATCGTTGAACAGTGAAGCGTAGGTCATCTGGATTGTCACCTTCAGACCATTCTCATGTGCCAGCCTCTGCTGTGTCTTGAAGATATCAAGGGATTCTGTTAAAAGCGCCTTATCTCCGATATCCTCCTCCTTGCCCTGTCCTGTGACAGTCGCAGAATACTCCGGAACCATCTCCGGACGATGGATAATGTTCACTACAAATTTATCCACTTTCATTCCTCCTTATCTGGGATCTTTATCTTAAATCCCTTTAAAATTAAATGATAAAACTAACTTATGGGTTGCGTCCAGCAGATACTCGTCGTGGGTTCTCGCGCCCCAGCTGTCATCGCCGGCCACTCCCATTTGTTTCAAAGCAATGCGCGCCACCGTGTAGTATACTGGCGGCAGTTCATAGACATGCATGGCGTTTTCCAGCTCATGCGGTGTGTACGGCAGTACATTCACACTCAGGTCTTTTCCTGTGAACGTGATTCCCCTTCCCTTTTTGTCCGTAATGCTTGCGCTGCGCACTCCTGTGTGGTTGCCGCACTCCTGCGGGACAAGGTACTCTGCCAGGTTTTCTTCTACTTTTTTATGGTAAATACCGAGCTTCCCGCCTTTCTCACGGTCGCAGTAGGTATCTTCCGGTCCATATCCGTACCACGTCAGATTTTCCAAATCCGCATCAAATTTGAACAGCATGCCAAACTCAGGCATATCCGTGATGCCATCCGGCGCCGTGTATTCCAAAGTGGTGTTGACAGTTCCATCGCCTGTGACTTTGTAGGTCACATAGCACTCCGACTCCGGTGTCGTCGGCAGTGTATAACAGTAACGAATTGTGACATCTGTGTCATTTTTTGTGACAATAGCCGGCTTGATCTGCTGATACAGACTCGCTGTTTTCCACTGTGCATACCGGAATGGCATCTGGTTGCCGCAGTCATTGTCCGTCGGCGCGCGCCAGAAGTTTGGTTTTGGTATCGCCCTGATCAGCTCCCTGCCCGCATACACGTAGGAAACCAGACCTTTTCCGCCCTTGTCAAACAGTGCCTCGAAATGCATGCCGCGCACACCGATATTGAATGTGCCGTCCGCGACCACAAACATTGCGGACTCTGCTATGGCAGGGATTCCGGCATTCACCGCGTCATCCGCGCCGCCCGCAGCCTCGATCTCATACACACCCTGCCCAAATGCGACCTCATGACCGCACTCTGCCCAGATGGTATCATATAACAGCACGAAACTCACTGTCACAACGTACTCGCCGCCCCGGACTGCCTTCCACCGCTCGTCATCACTCCACGGCGTCATATAGCCAAATACGGGCAATTTGTAAACTTTTGATGAGAGCGGCTCCACCTCCGTAACCACCGTCGCCCTTGCAATTTCCCTGCCTTCTAACGCCAGTGTGACAATGCACTGGTATTTCGATGTATTAGTAAACAGATTTTTGTTGATGACTTCAAAACTGTCGCCTTCCACACGAATCTGTATATTCTGGTAATTAAATTTCACTTCTTGCATCTTGGGCGACGGATTCCTGTTGCCGCCGTAGACAATGCCGTTTCCACTGAAATTATAGTCGCACGGCCGGTCGTCAAAGTCGCCGCCGTAACCGAGCACCTCATTGCCGTACCTGTCCTTGTGATAGATCGACTGGTCCACATAGTCCCATATAAATCCGCCCTGGAAAAGCGGCTCCTCGTCTGTCAGATCGGTGTACTTGTGCATCGCCCCGCATGAATTCCCCATCGCGTGGGTATACTCGCACAACAGCATCGGCTTCTCCCTGTGCTCCGACAGGAACTTCCTGATCGCCGCCACGCTCGGGTACATCTGGCTCTCCATGTCCGACGTGTCATTGTAGCGCCTGTCCTGGAATACCCCCTCGTAATGGACAAGCCTCGTATCGTCAAGCTCATGGAATTTCTGCGACATTGCATGAATCACCGAACCGCCAAACGATTCGTTTCCACACGACCAGATGAGAATCGACGGGTGGTTCTTGTCGCGCTGATACATGGAATTCACCCTGTCGAGCAGCATCGGCTCCCATTCCTTCCGGTCGCCTGGGATCACAGTCTCAGCCACCTGTTCACCACCTGCAGCCCACGTCCCATGTGTCTCCAGATTACACTCATCAATCAGATACAGACCATACTCGTCACAGAGCTCGTACAGTCTGGAATCATTCGGATAATGGCTGGTACGTATGGCATTGATATTATGCCGCTTCATCGTGACGATATCCTGCAGCATCTCCTTCTCATTGGGAACCCTGCCGAAGCGTCCGCCAAACTCATGCCTGTCGACACCCTTAAACACAATGCGCTTTCCGTTTATGGTCATAATACCGTCGTCAAGCGCAAACCGCCGGAACCCGACTCTCTGCGGAATGATCTCCACAACCGTTTTGTCCGCATCATATACTGTAATCATCAGTTCATACAGAAACGGCTCCTCCGCGCTCCACAACATAGGCGTGTCAACCGCCATATGGACTGGCTCGTTTTCGCCGTCCACAAGCGAGACCTCCGTCTCTGCGATTTCCGCCACGCCGTCCGTGAGCGTCAGAACTGCCCTCGCCTGTGACGACGGCATTTCAGATGCTGACGGCGATACCTGATTCGTCATCACCGTAAGCGAGACAACCAAATCTGCCTTTGTATAATCCGCATTCAAGTCTGTCCTGATCTTGATATCGCTGACATGCGTGTCAGGAATCGCATATAGATAAACACTCCTGAAAATCCCCGAAAACCGGAAGAAATCCTGATCTTCGCACCAACTCCCGCTCGTCCACTTGTACACCTGCACCGCCAGCTTGTTTTCCCCCTGCCGCAATGCGTCCGTCAGTTCAAACTCCGACGGCGTGAAGCTGTCCTCGCTGTAGCCGATGTAACTGCCGTTGCACCACAGCGCAAACCCGCTCTCAACGCCCTGAAAGGAAACAAACACCCGCTTTCCCTCAAATTGCGGAGGGACTGTGAAATACTTCACATAGCTCGCGGTCGGATTAAAGCGTGACGGCACTTCGCCCGGCTCTATGACCTCGTGTCCGTCCCACGGATACTGCACATTCACATACTGCGGCCTGTCATAGCCCTCGAGCTGTATGTGCGCCGGAACCCGGATATCCTCCCAATCCCTGCAGTCTGTCTCATCCCTGTAAAATTCCCGCGGCGCATCCTCCCCGTTTTTCGCGTACCGGAACTTCCATACGCCATCTAGGGAGCGCTTTAAACTCTGCACATCCTGCACAAGCTCGGCCTCGCTTGTATAATACCTGTGATCAGAGTGTGCCGCCACCCTGTTTTCCTCATAAAACAGAGGATTTTTTATCTTTTCCCACATATCACTTTGTCCCTGTGACGGGCTCTGATACCCGCCCTTTCTTTATTTTATCATTTTATCGCGCAGAACTTATAATATAACCATTTCGCTACCCCATCAGAATCATTGCTTTCTATAATTCCGGTAGCGATAACTTTTAATTCGTCTACCGCATTCTCCACGGCATATGATTCATCCGCTATTTCAAACATTTCAATATCATTTTTCCCATCGCCAAACGCAACAATGTACTCGATTCCCAAACGCTCTTTTAACTGTAAAATTGCATTTGCCTTTGAAACACTTTTAGGTACAATCTCCAACCACTGCTCCCCGCTATAGATATCTGTCTGAAAAATACAATGATATTTTTCCCTGAACTGAATGTATAGCGGTTCCAATTTTTCGTATGCATCAATACAAGTGAAATAAAAAGCATCTCCAAATCCCAGCGCACTATCAGATGCAACAGGCGTATCTCTGATATCTCCCTTACGAGTCAATAAAAAATCAATTGTAGCACGATTACATTTATTTACAAGATAGGAAAATTTTTCTTTGCCTGATATAAAAGCGTAAACAATAGGATAAATGCCCCGACGCAGTAATTCGTTTAAGATTTCTTCTTTTTCATTTTGGCAAAATGTATTTTTTGCAATAATATCAAACGTATCATTCTGCAGAATGACAGCGCCATTGTATGTAATGATCGGTATTTTGGCATTCAGCCCTTTTGTTGCCTTTACAGCTGTCAGATAGGACCTGGCCGTGGCATAAGAAAAAAGCATCCCATCTGATGTTAATTGATTAATCACCTGATTCGTATACTCGGAAGTTTTGACATCGCTCCGTAACAATGTTCCATCTAAGTCTGATACATACAGCGTTTTCATTAAATCCTCCTGATATTCACTACCACCCTTTCAACGCCGATATCTTATATTCCAGCAGCTTTCCCTCATGGTTGTCTGGCCGTTTCTTCCACTGGTAGGGCGATGTCCCGATGATGCGCCGGAAATTCCTGTTGAACGTGGACGGCGTGATGAACCCGACCTTTTCCGCCACGTCCTCCATGCTGATATCCGTCTTGTCGATCAGCTCGCACGCTTTGCGCACCCGCACGAAGTTCACGTACTCAACGGGCGTCATGTTCATCTTCTCCTGAAATATACGCCTGAAATGCGTCTCGCTCATGTGGCACTCATTTGCCAGATCTGCGATCTTAAAGTCGTTTGGATAATTTTTCTCCACATACTCGATCGCGCTCTCAAGCTGCAGGCTGACGCCCTTCCCGATCGTCTGCCACGCTTCCCTGCCGTTAAACCGCGCGATCTCAAACAGCAGCGCATAGGCGATTCCCCTGACGCACTCCCGGTAATGCGCACCCTTTTGCTGCATCTCCTCGAAGATGGCGCGTATCATCGTCACGATCATGGGATTCTCCTCCGCCTTGATAAAAAAGGACTTTTTGCCGACGGCCTCCATGATATCCCGAATCTCCTGTGTGGATTTGCCCCACTGCCTTAGTATGTCCTCGGGGTTGATATATATGTATTCCCAGAATGCCTTGACATCGGCGTCGCTCCTGGTGACATGCAGAAAATTAGCCGGAATGCAGGAAATCATGCCCGCACCGAACCGGTACAGATCGTCCTCTATGACCAGATCGCCGTCCCCATAATGACAGTAACCGATCTCGAGAAGGTTGTGAAAATGCAGGTTGTCAATGTTCTCGCCGTAGACCTGTATCCATTTGCTGCCCATCAGCGCCAGCACGGACTCGTCCTGCGGAACCTCGTAAAAGCGAAACTCCGCCGGTTTCTTTTTCTTCTTAGGCATATTGCTCTCTCCCTCAGATGTATAGGAACTGTAGTAAAATCAGTGAAACAATGTCGACTCCCTGATAACCAGTTCATAGCCAAGCAGTGTCCTTGCCCCGACCGTCTCGCCCCGAATACAGCGCAGAAGCACGCTGCAGGTGAGCGCCCCAAGCGCCTTGTCGTCAAACAAAAGCGACGTGACCGCAGGCTTATTGTTTTTTAACAGCGTGCTGTCATAAAAGGATGCCACCTGAATCTGCTGCGGAACCGAAATCCCTCTCTCCGCCAGAATCTGCAGCACCACAGAGCATACCACATCGTCCATGCAGACAATGCCCTGCACATTTTTCTGAATCAGAACTTCCACAGCAGCCCTGATTTTGTCCGGTGTATCGCAATCCTCAAAAATCAATGCCGTCTCCAGACGCATTCCTGCATTTTGGAAGGCGTCTTCGTATCCCTGCCGCCTTGTCCGGTTGACAACGTAGTTTTTGCTGCCGCCAATCAGTCCGACTCTTATGAGCCCCTCGCCAAGCATACGCCCCACCAGCTCGCAGCAGCCCGCCCTGTGATCATTATCTACCTGCAGGATTTTTGTGTCCCGCGATGTTCCCATCAGCACAAACGGAATGCTTTGCGCCTTTAACAACGAGACATTCCTGTCCTTTATCAAGGAGCGGCTTAAGATTACCCCGTCCGCCTTATCATTTGCAATCATACGTTCGAGATTGGCAGAGGAGCTTCCCGTCGTCGTCACCAGCATGACATCATAGTCGTTCGCGGACGCCTCCTCGCAGATGCCCTGCATACTGTTCTGGAAAAAGGGCATATCCACGAGATTGCAGTCCCCGGGAATCACCAGCGCGATGTTGTACGTCTTCTGCTGCGCAAGTCCTTTTGCAATCACGTTGGGTTTAAAGTCATTCTCCTTAATGTAGGAGAGAACCCTCTGTCTGGTGTCCTCGCTGATGCGTCCCTTGCCCGATATTGCCCGGGAGACGGTCGTCTTGGAAACATTGAGCGCATCTGCCACATCTGCAATTGTAATTTTTTTATGGTGATTACACAATGTCTCCATCATTCCGCTACCCCCCTTCCTGCTTCACTGCTTTTCAGGCACACGCGCCGCAACCATTTATTGTCTAAATGTGCCTATATACTGTCTATAAACCTCTGGAACGCCGCCTTTCCAGCATCATCCCTCTTATACACGCCCGCGTGCTCAAGCACCTTGCCAAACACGATTCCGGTCTCCTTCTTGATAATGTCCATCACCTGTTCCTTCGCGACCACATTGTCCTGCCGGTCAATGGCATATTTCGGAAGGAACTCGTCAACCCAGTCAGCGTGCTTTTCCAGCACTTCATTCTTGCGGATATCCTCCTTTGCGACAATCGCGTCCGCGAGCTGCTCCAGCTCCGACTTTAAACGCGACGGCAGCACTGCAAGCCCCATCACTTCTATTAAACCGATATTCTCTTTCTTGATATGGTGCAGCTCCGCGTGCGGGTGATACACACCAAGCGGGTGCTCCTCTGTCGTAATATTGTTTCGCAGTACTAAATCTAATTCATACTTGTTGCCGCGCTTTCTGGCGATCGGTGTGATCGTATTGTGCGGCTCCCCGTCCGTCTCCGCAAAGATAAATGCCGCCTCGTCCGTGTAACCGCGCCATTTTGCAAGAATCACGTCCGCAAGCTCGATGATTCTGTTGTAATCCTGATGCGAAAGCCTGATGACAGACATCGGCCACTTGACGATGCCGGTGTCAATATCCTCAAATCCCTTGATCTGAAACGCCTTCTCAACCGGCGCCTTCGCCATCGCAAACTCATAATTTCCGCCCTGGAAATGGTCATGACTTAAAATCGAGCCGCCCACAATCGGCAGATCCGCGTTGGAGCCCACGAAATAGTGCGGAAACTGCTCCACAAAGTTGAAAAGCTTAACAAACGTGTCATGTTCGATCTTCATCGGAATGTGCTGGCTGTTGAACACAATGCAGTGCTCATTGTAGTACACATACGGAGAATACTGGAATCCCCACTTATTCCCCTGGATCGTGACCGGAATGATCCTATGGTTCTGTCTCGCAGGGTGATTGACTCTCCCGGCATACCCCTCGTTTTCCATACAGAGCTGACATTTCGGATAACCGCTCTGCTTCGCCGTCTTTGCCGCCGCGATCGCCTTGGGATCTTTCTCCGGCTTGGACAGGTTGATCGTGATGTCCATCTCGCCGTACTCGGTGTCCGCCTTCCACTTCATATCGCGCGCGATGCGGTAACGCCTGATATAATCCGTATTCTGGCTGAATGTGTAATACCAGTCTGTCGCAGCCTTCGCACCCTCCTCCTCGTAGAGCTTCCGGAACTTGCGTGTCACATCTGACGGGCGCGGTACTAACAGCCCCATGATTTTTGTGTCAAACAAATCCCTGTACACAATGCTGTCGTTGGGAATCAGCCCCGCCTCCGCCGCATAGTCGAGCATCTGCCCTAAAAGCCCCTCCAGGTCAAACTCCGCGGGATTTGCGATCACTGCCGGATTTTCGGGCTCCTCATACTCATCCAGTCCAAACAGCTCTAAGAGCGTGTTCGTCGTATAGATTCTGTCCGCTTCCTCGAGCAGTCCCGCTGCAATGCCATAGTTTACAAGTGCTGCAATATTTTCTGTGATCATTGTGATACCCCCATATTTTGTATATTATATACTTAGTATTGCGCCAGCCGCAGTCGCAAACATTTATTTCGGCTGATAATCCCTGATAACCTCCAATGCCGGAAGCGCGTTTCCATCATAGTCAAACAACGCCTGGTTTGCCCACTCGTTTCCTCCCGGCCCTGCCTCCTTGATATAGGCGAGCGCCTCATCTGTCGCCCAGCCGCTTCCCGCGACCGGAAGCCACCCAGCCTCCCAGTAGAAAAAGCCTCTTCCCTTATTCCCGGGAACCTTCTCAAGCACCTCAAGAAACGCCCTCATGAAATCGCACTGCCCCTCTTTCGTCATCGGAAACGGCACTTTCTCGCAGAGCGCCGGTCTTGTCGCCATGCCTTTCCTGTTCTCCGGCGCAAGCTTTTCATAGTCGATATATTCCTCTGTCGTGTGCCCCATCGAAACCTCCGCGATGACAAGTTCCTTTCCGTAGCGGACGGCGATATCATTCATGTTGTTTGACAGATCATCCAGCGTGCCGTGCCAGAACGGATAGTATGAAAGTCCGATAATATCACAATCCTCGCCCTTGTTGACATTGATATACTGGTCAAACCACTCCCTGTAGAGCGCGTTGTTGCCGCCGTTATCAAGGTGAATCATAATCCTGGCTGTCGGGCAGGTTTCTTTCACAGCCCTGATGCCCGCGCTGACAAAACGCGCGATATTCGCATAATTCGGAACCTGTCCCTCCGGCCAGAGCAGTCCGTTTGACAGCTCGTTGCCAACCTGCACCATATCGGGAACAGCGCCTTCCCTGATAAAGCCGTTCATCATCTCTTTCGTAAAGTCATACACTGCCTGCTCGAGCTGGTCGGTATTGTAGTCCGCCCACGCCTTTGGCTTTCTCTGCTTGCCGGGATCTGCCCAGAAATCGCTGTAGTGAAAATCGAGCAAAAATCCAAGCCCTGCCTCCTTCACGCGCTTTGCCATACGCAGCGTCGTCTCATAGTCCGTATTGCCGGCACCGTATGGCTTTCCGTCGGGAGATTTGGGATCATTCCAGAGCCTCAGACGAATGTAATTGGTATCATAGTTTTTCAGGATTTGAATCAATCCGTCCTCTTTTCCATGGTCGTAAAATTTCGCCCCGAGTTTCTCGATTTCATCTAATGATGAGATATCCATTCCCTTGATATAATTCAGCATATTCCCTCTCCATTTTCTATATTTGATTCGTTTCTACATTTTGCGCAACCGCTTGCGCACCTGTATTTATCATAACAAGGAACGCTCCATAAGTCAATACAACAGACTGCAATCTATGTGTGAGAAAATAACGTTTGATTTTTGGCACTTTTATACAATACCTCGCGCAAAAGTGTGCAATCGAGTAGGGAAGAGCCATCTTCCACTACTCGCGCGCCGGACGCGGGCAGCCTTAGCTGCATATTTCCTTTCCGCGTCCGTGTGCATAAAAAAGAAGACAACACCACATCATTGTCCCCTTTTTCAACTTCTTATTTCATTTTCCTATTTCATTTTTTACGCAATGCCATATGCCGTTGATCACCGGTTCATTTCCAGTTGCGGCCCTGTCGAGTGATGATTTTTGATAATTCCATCGATCTCCTTCAAGTCCGATGAAGGCAGGTCGCCCGGAATCGTATTTTTGACTGCTGCTGTCGCGTTGCCGTACTCCATCGCCTTTGTGCAGTCCATATTGTGCGCGAGCAGTCCGTATAGCGCGCCGGATATGTACGCGTCGCCGCTTCCGATACGGTCAACCACGTCAATATTTTCATACGCGGGCTCCTGCACATAGCAGTCATTGATCGCGTCGTAGATGCAGGAACCAAAAGAGTGAACCTTTGGCGAATGTACGACGCGCTGTGTCGACGCCACCACACTGATCTTGTAATCCTTCGTGAAGCTGCGCATCATATCCTGCACAGTCCCCTCCTTCTTGAATGTCAGCCTGGCTGTATCCTCCGAGCAGAAGAACACATCCACATACGGAAGAATCTGCTCAATGCACTCCCTTGCCTCGTCGCCGGTCCACAGATTGCCCCTGAAATTGACATCAAAGGAAATCAGCGTCCCATTCTCCTTAAAGCGCTTGATCATCTCAATCGCAGTGTTCCTTGTCTTCTGCCCAAGGGCAAGTGTGATGCCCGTCGTGTGGAAACAACGCGCCGACGTGAACATCTCCTCCGGAAAATCGTCGATCGATATCTCGGTAAACGCCGTGTTCTTCCTATCATAGACAACATTTGGCTTTCTCGGGTGTGCGCCGTATTCATAATAGTAGATGCCCAGTCTGGAATCCTTCGACTTGTCATACACCAGATAGTCATCGCTGACACCGCAGAACCGCACACGATTCTGTATGTATCTGCCCAGATCATTTGCGGGAACCCTGGAGATAATGCCCGTCCTCAGGCCTAACAGCGACGTGCCCGACACGACGTTGAGCTCTGCGCCCCCAGCCTGCTTCTGAAACGCATCCCCCCTCGTAAGCCTCTCGTTCACCGGCGGCGACAGCCGCAGAAGAATCTCCCCAAGCGCCAGTAAGTCAAATCCTCTTCTCTTAAAATTTTCTTTGTTTGTATCCATATGCTCAGCTCCTCACATGTGAATTGTTAACAGTGACATGATTACTCTGTTCTTATTCTATCATCTTACAAAAGTACATGTAAGCCCTTACATTGTATATACTACCATACAATACCAAAAATATCTACTAAAATCTATTGAATCAATCCTAAAATACAAAAATCCCGGTCTATATACTTCAAACCAAGATTTTCATTTAACCATATTTCATTTTATACATTGCTATTTTTGTCTTTTAAGGAGCTGTAGGAAAATAAGTGATGCAACTTGCGCAGGATATTTCTTCAAGACGAAATTGCTAAAGCAATTGTCAAAAAATGTAGGCGTAGCGGGATACGGCGAGGCTTTATGACAATTTCATATGCCTTTGCATATGAAATTTATAATCGGAAAAACAGGCAAGTCAAGATGCGTCAGTTATTTTTCTACAGATCCTAAATCAAAGCCTTGTATTAACAGCTTGTACTCATCATACTGCTCCGGCGTCGTATCCATAAATGCACAGGCTTTTTCCTTAGACATACCAAGCTTCATCATCGCATTGTTTATTGCCTCCACAGCCTTTTGGGCTGACGCCTCATTCCATGTTTCTTTTTTCGTTTTTTGTACTGCTTCTCTTACTGCCTTACTCACTGCTTCACTTACCGCCTTATTTACTGCCTCGTCAATCTCCGGCTGCATAAGCTCCACTAATGCACTGTACATATTCTTATCCTCTTTCTTTAACTCGTTGAATAATTTTCTGTTTGTCTTTGATGCTATCTGCAGCACCGACTCCACATAGACCGCCTCCGGTCTGTCCAATAGATTTGTTTGTATGCCATGAATTAGGATTTTCAATTATTTTACACGCGCATCAGATAAAATCAGTAAAATGCCTTATACCACTGCGCAAATTTTCGCAGGCCGTCCTGCAGACTCGTCGACGGCCTGAATCCAAAATCACGCTCCAGTCCGCTTACATCCGCATATGTGACCTCCACATCCCCAGGCTGCATCCCCACAAGCTCCTTGTGCGCCTCAAAATCATAGTCTTCT
This sequence comes from Lachnospiraceae bacterium, assembly GCA_009774245.1. GTDB lineage: Bacteria > Bacillota > Clostridia > Lachnospirales > Lachnospiraceae > COE1. The sequence goes on from VSNM01000002.1 coordinate 22,510, forward strand.
GGCAGCACTTTGGCACGCTTGAGCTCATCCTGCAGGATTTCCACAAAATCGAGCAGATTCTCCGGATGGTTGTTTCCGATATTGTATATTTTGTATCGCACGCCGTTTTCATTGGGAAGTGGTGCACACTGCATGACAGCCTGCACGCCTGTCACGATGTCGTCAATGTACGTAAAGTCACGCCGGCAGTTTCCATAGTTGAATATTTTGATCGTCTGATTTTTCACCAGCTTGTCGGTGAATCCAAAATACGCCATATCCGGGCGTCCTGCGGGACCGTACACGGTAAAGAAGCGCAGTCCGGTTGACGGGATTTGATAAAGTTTTGCGTAGGAATGCGCCAGCAGCTCGTCCGATTTCTTTGTTGCCGCGTAGAGCGACACCGGCTGATCTGTCTTGTCCTCTGTCGCATAAGGAATCTTCTGATTGCTCCCATACACGGATGAGGAGCTTGCGTATACCAGATGTTCCACCCCTGACGCACCGTCGTCATAACTGTGGCGGCAGGCCTCAAGTATGTTATAAAAGCCAATCAGATTGGACTCAATGTAGGCGTCAGGGTTCTCGATACTGTAACGCACGCCCGCCTGCGCCGCGAGATTGACCACCAGCTGCGGCCTGTATCGGTCAAAAAGCTCATGCACAAGTCCCTGATCAGCGATGTTTCCTTTGATGAAGGTAAACTTTCCTGACACAGACGCTTCCAGCTCCTCTATCTGTCTCAGGCGGAACTCCTTGAGGGACACATCATAGTAGGCGTTCATATTGTCAATCCCTACAATGTGCGCATTTTCCGTATTTTTCAGAAGCTCCAGCGTAAGGTTTGCGCCGATAAAACCAGCGGCGCCTGTCACGAGTATCGTCTTTGCGTCAAGCTTGATATTTTTAGCCAGCATTTTATTCTCCCTGTCCTTTCTCCCTTTTCCCAAAAATCAGCGCCGCAAAGAGTGCGTTCATGTCATCCGGCTCCTGTACCACCCACTCCTCGCTGTACCTGTTGGCCGCCTCATGCATCCCCAGACGCTCCATGGCGTTCACCACCCGCATTCTGATCTGCACCGGCGACTGTTTCTGCCACTGAAAAGCGTCAAGCAGCCGCAGGCCATCCCTGTAAACCCTGTCGTAATCCTTATGTGCGTTCAGTTTTCTGAAGTAATCGTCAACCCATCCCTGCACATTATATTTATTTTCTGTATTCTGATCGATCTCCGCCAGCTCCTCATAACAGCCGGAGTATTTCTCCCGCTCCTCCTCTATGATCTCAAGAAGCGTGTCAAACGCGCTGTACCAGCATTCGCTGACTGCATCGCTGTTATTGTCCGGTGTCTTGTAACATTTGGCAGTCAGATCTTCAAATGTATGCCATTTCCTGTTTTTTTCCATAGATTTATACCTTTCCTGTCTAATGAACATTTCCTATCATAGTATATCATTAATCGGCGGTTCTCACAACAAAACATTTGTGTATCGGCCGATTCCCTGTATTTCGCTTGCCTGTTTGACTGACAAAGGACTTTTTGTCAGTCAAACAGGATCTCCTCCACTGTCACAAACGTATACCCCTCGCCCTGCAGCTCGTCAACCACCTTGAGCGCTGCCTCAACAGATGTTTCATAATAATCATGCATTAAGATAATATCGTTCTCCTTTACTTTTCTGACAATCTTTTCTGTGATGTGGCTCACATTCTCAGAGCACCAGTCCAGCGGGTCCACATTCCAGAGCACGGGAAACATATTGAGCTCCTTCTCAAAGGACTTATCCCATGAGCCATAGGGCGGACGCACATACTGTACCTCCTGTCCGGTAATCTCTTTGAGAAGCTCATTTGTCCTGATCAACTCCTTCTTGTAAGTCTCGCGGTTGGTCTTGGTCAGCTGGATGTGGCTGTACGTATGGTTTCCGACAAGATGGCCTTCCTCCACCATCCTTTTGACAATATCCGGATGCAGCTCTGCGTGCTCTCCCGTGACAAAAAAGGTCGCTTTCACCCCCCGCTCCTTCAATCCGTCAAGAAGCTGCTGCGTGTAGACCGGATGGGGACCATCATCAAAAGTGATCGCGACACGCCGGATCTCAGCAGGCATACTGTCAGCGTCCGCCGGTGCATCCGCGGAATCGGCAAGAGTTGCGGATGCGATTGCCGGAATCGTCTCAGGGGACAAAAATGGTCTCACCAGAGCTGTCAGAGTCAGACACGCACATATGAAATACAATATATTAAAGATACGCTGATAATGCTTCATACACAGAACCGCCAAAATCCACAACATTCATAAATATAATATGCAAATTGGCCAAAAAGGTTCCTCAAAAAATATTATTTGATAAATCGCAGGAAATATGTCATTATAAATATATCATTTTCACACGATCGGAGAATACTTACCATGCGAAAAAAAATGTTTTTCCTTGTCCTGCTGTTGATCCTGTGTATCCTCGCAGGCGTTATGCTGGGAAGCGTACCGCTTTCCCCTGTCAGTGTCCTCAAATGCCTGATCGGTATTGACAGGGATTCCACCGCCAGTATCCTTGTCAACACGGTGCGCCTGCCGCGCACTGTCGGCTGCTGCCTTGCCGGCATGGGACTTGCCGCCGCGGGTGTCATCCTGCAGAGTGTCATGAACAATTCCCTCGCAAGTCCAAACACGATCGGCGTCAACTCAGGCGCCGGATTTGCGGTGATGCTCGCGCTGCTAGCGAGCGGAAGCTACTCGTCCGCTGTCCCGGCTGCCGCCTTTATGGGCGCCCTCGTCACCACACTCGTCATTTTCGGGCTGGCGTACATGGCTGACAGCTCCCGCACGACGATCATCCTGGCCGGCATCACCGTGTCAAGCTTTCTGAATGCGGGCATCAACACGATCAAACTCCTCGACACCGACATCACGGTAAATCTCACGACCTTTATGATCGGCTCCCTGTCAGGGATTACCTTTGACCGCCTGCAATTTCCTGCCGTTGCCATCACTGCAGCTCTTTTGCTGTCTTTTGCCCTCGCAAAATCAATCAATGTGCTCGGACTCGGTGATGATATCGCGCGCTCACTCGGACTGAATGTCACCGCCGTGCGGTTTATTCTGCTGATCCTGTCGAGCGTCCTGTCAGGCTGCGTGGTCAGCTTCGCCGGGCTTCTCGGCTTCGTGGGGCTGATCGTCCCCCATATCTGCCGCAGACTGTTTGGAAACGATGCGCGGTATCTGCTGCCCTGCTCCGCCCTGCTTGGCGCCTGCTTCGTACTGATCTGCGACATCCTGGGGCGTGTGCTGTTTGCGCCCTTTGAGCTTCCCGCCGGGGTCCTGATGTCCCTGGTCGGGTGTCCGTTTTTTCTGTATCTGTTATTCAAAAAGAAGGGAGGGCGCAGAGTCAATGCTTGAATTTCGACATGTCGACGTCAGTTGTGGTCCTGTCTCAATACTGCGCGATATCTCCGCAGTTTTTCAAAAAGGGGAGATCACGACCGTCATCGGCCCCAACGGTTGCGGCAAAACCACCCTGCTCCAATGCCTGAACGGCTCCTCAAAGGTCACCTCGGGCAGTATCCTGCTCGATGATCGGGACTATCTCGCCATGCCTCTTCGGGAGCGCGCGCGCAGGCTGTCCTTTCTGCCGCAGGTGCGCTCCATCATCCCCACATTGCCTGTCAGGACGCTGGTCGAACATGGTCGTTTCCCATATCTGGGGTTCTCGCGCAGGAAGTCGCAGCAGGATATTGCGATCGTCGAGGACGCCATGGACTTTTCGCGTGTCAGTCCCTACGCTGCGCAGTCCGCTGACACACTGTCCGGAGGAATCCGTCAGCGCGCCTTCTTTGCTATGACGCTCGCGCAAGACTGCAGCTGTATCGTACTGGACGAACCCACCACATACCTTGACCTGAGCGGACAACGCGAATTTCTTGAAATGATTCTGCAGTTGAAAAAGCAGGGAAAGACAGTCATCCTTGTCCTCCATGATCTCGGGCAGGCGCTTCGCATCTCTGACACACTCGTCATCATGCAGGACAGAAAAATAGCTGCCACAGCAACCCCAAAGGAGTGTCTGCAGCAGCACATTATCGAGAAGGTATTTGACGTTCGCGTCAAAGTATTTTCTGACGAAGAAGGATGTTACTACTTTTTCAATTAATTCGCTTCCCTCTCCTCACCGTATAAGATATCTGCAAGCTTTTGATAAGCCTCCCCCCATCTCTCGTTGGGCTTGAGATTGTACAGCTCCTTCTCAAGTACAAAGTATCTGCCGCTCTTCACTGCCGAAAGCTTGCTCCATGCGGGATTGTTCAGCAGTGTCTCCTCAATATTCTGCTGTACTGCGTCGGCGTCCTTTCCCTGTGTCGTCACAAAGATGAAATCCGGATCGGCGGCGATGATCGCCTCCATGCTGAGATCATCGAGCAGGCTGTCATCATCGTCTGCAATATTGATGCAGCCCAGATCGGCAAGCATCTCGCCGCCGACATTTCCATAGCTGCCCTTGGCCTTAATGCTCGATGCACTCGCGCGCAAAAACACGATCTTCGGCGCTTCCTTTCCCTCCAGATTTCTCTGATTCACGAGCTCCCTCGCCGCGTCGACCTGCTTCTGCACCTCTGTCCCGTACCTGGCATAAAGGTCCTTTCGCCCTGTGATGTCCGTACAGATCTCCAACATATTCATGTACTCGTTAAAGTTGGACACGGAGAAATAGGCCACGGTGATACCGGAATCCGTGAGAAGCTTTTCCATTTTCACATCCGCGTCCGTGTTTGCGCTCGCGATGACCAGATCCGGCTTCAAGGCGATAATTTTTTCGATATCCGGCTCCACGTGGGAACCGATATTCACCACATCTGCCCCCAGATCCAGATTCAGGCTGTCCCATGAATCATTCGCAGCGCCCACCACTTCACCCCCGGCGAGCAGCCAGATATCTGTAAAGCTTCCGATCAGAGTCACCACCCTGTCACAGCTCTCCACTGTGACATTTCTGCTGTTATCGTCGATAAACGTAACCCCTGACTCCTCCTCCGGCAGGGACTCCTCCTGCTTCTCGACTTCCTTCTCCAACCTTTCCTCGAGTATTGTACTCCTTGATTCCCCCTCGCTCTGCTCCTCCTCGGCGGCCTCGACAGTGCTTCCTGCCACCGCCTTTAGCTCCGCCCCGTTGTCCGCGCACCCCTGCAGCATAATAACGGCCGCCAGGGTGGGAACAATCCATTTTTTCATCATTTTCTTCCTCATACACTCATAGCCTCCACTTTCAAGCTGTCATACAAACTGATTTTTTTCTTCGTCGTAATGATAATCGATTTGACTCAATTTGTCTACTATTTTTTTCATATCCTCTCCTGTATCCTCGCAGAATGCCTCGAGACTTGCATAAAAATCCCTGAGTTTGAGGTTCATATAACTTAGCAGCATCATTGGATCATTTGGTATCATAGCACACTCTCCTTCTCATTTTATTCTATGCGCTCAGGCTTACTATAATGAGCTCAACGCTAAGCACATCGGGCATACGCCCCATCTTGACGTTCTCCTCCGCCTCCACACAGGTTTTCAGCGCGGCCTCAAGCTGTGACAGTTTAAACTGCGCCGCCTGCGGGATATACTTCTTCTCCAGATAATATCGATTGAGACCGGTCTGTCCGGCAATCTCACTCTCATGATATCCCTTTGACTTCATCTCCTTTACCAGCAGAAGCATGTTGAACTGCCTGGCGATCAGCGACAATATCTTCAGGGGCGCCTCCTTCAGGGCAAGCAGATTGTAATAGAGCTTCAACGCCTGCCTCTGCCTCTTCTGCGCGACGGCCTCCACCATATCAAAGATCTGGTTCTGTATCTGCACAATGCACAGCTCCTCCACGTCAGCAGCCGTTATCCCCTCCTCATAATACTTATAGCAGACCAGCTTCTCCACCTCACGCCTGATATTCTCCATATCCGTGCCTGTCTTATCAAGCAGAAGGTTCAGCGCATCGGACGTGATTGACTTATTTTCCTTTTTCAACAGTCCCATAACCCACTTTTTGAGCGTTGCCTCGTCCTGCATCTCACACAACGCCGCATAGCCGTTTGCCGTTACCGCCTTAAACAGCCTGCTCCGCTTATCGACCTCCTCCTCCACGAAAATCAAGCAGGTGGTGTCCGGAAGCGCCTTTACGAGTGAGGCGATCTGCTCATTCCCACTCTTAAACCAGCCGCTGTTCTCGACAATAATCACCCTGCGCTCCGCAAAAAACGGCATCGTTCCCGCCAGATCAACGACTTCGTTTGTATTGATGTCCTTGCCGGAATACACGCTGCAGTTCATGGCGTCCTCCTGTGGCGCCAGCGCTGCCCTTAACTTATCGCGGTACTGCCTGCGCAGATAGGCCTCCTCCCCGTAGAGAAGATAAAGTCTGCCAATCTGCCCGCTTTTGATGTCCTGTGCTATCCTTTTCATACTGTCACCCCTCAGGTCAGTCCTTATGACCGCCAATATAATTCTCTATCTTATAGGTTCCATTTCTAATCTGTATCATAATGGCTCCTGTGTCCTTCGTTATCCGTATGTCGCTTCCGATATCCTCAAGCTTCTCAATTGTCTCCTCGTGCGGGTGTCCGTAACTGTTGTCCTCTCCGCAGGATATGATGGCAAGCTTTGGTCTGATCAGCGATATCAGCTCCTCCGTATTGGAATACCGCGAGCCATGATGCGCCGCCTTGTATATATCAATGCCCGCAAAATCCGATGCGCCGCGAAGCCTTCCGGCTGCCGCCTGCTCCCCGTCAGCCTCGACATCCCCGGTCAGGAGCGCAGTCACGCCATCCCCGGTCTCCAGTTTCATGACAAGAGAGTACGCATTGCGCGTATCGGGCTCATACGCCCCCTGCGGATGAAGCACTTCGAAACACAGGCCGCGCGCCTCGATCCTGTCGCCGGCTTTTAATCGGTAGACCGGTATCTCTCTCTCGGCACACAGCGCTGTCAGCTTCTCATACGCCGCATCCTCAATGACAGTCTCGGATATGCAAATCCTGCTGATCCCGATTTCCATTTTGTCACTGACTGCAGTGCTGCCCTCGAGCATCTCCATCACGCCGGATATATGGTCGCTGTCGAGATGTGTCAGAAAAACCGCATCCAGTCTCGACACTCCCTTGTATTTCAGATATGGGATAATCGTATATGTCCCAATCCCACTCTCCGAAGTGCTGCCGCCATCCACCAGAAAATGTTCTCCCCCCGCACTCTCAATCCAGATGCAGTCCCCCTGTCCCACATCCAGAAAAGTCATGGACACACCGCCCACCGGAGAATCACACAGCAGAGTGACCGCCGCAAGCGCTGTCATCAACCTGACCGGCAGGGGCAGTCCCACATGGATTCCCCACTTTTCGCACGCTCTGTTTCCTGACAGACGCTTTCCGTAGTGATGCGACGCATACAGATACAATACGACCGCACCAAATATACAGATTCTCCAGTTCTGCGGCCGCCCAACAATCCAGTTTGCAAACGGCAGATTTAACGATATCACGCACAACCGCTCAAACACCGAGAGGATGACATGGCACACCAATCCCATCAACTTTGCAATGCCCAATCCGGCCACAGCAGGCAGACTTCCCGCGCCAAGGCATAAAAGTCCCGCTGCCATCAGAAAGGACATCGCAGGGATGACCACCAGATTCAGCAGAAACGAGTAGATCGGGAATTCATAATACACACACAGCATAATAGGAAAATGTACCAGAAAGATGCCAATGCTCCCGCACAGGGACAGAACTATTTGATCGGTCAGGCACCGCTTTCCGTCACGCATGACGGGCTGCACCACTTCGCACAGGCACCCCACACCCAGAATCGCCCCAAAAGAGAGCTGAAATCCCGCGTGATAGAGATACAGCGGCTGCTCCAGCAGAATCAGCATCGCCGCGAGTGCAAGCGCCGTGAGCATGTCATACGTCCGCCGCATTAACTGCGCCGCAAGCTGCATGGCAAACATAAACACCGCCCTGTACGCTGAGCTGCTCATGCCCACCATATCCCCATAGGCAATCATCAGACCAACGCACACGACCGCACAAACCGGCTGTGGAATGCATCCTCTGCGCAGCAGCCTGTACAGCCCCATGCCCAGCAGCGTGATATGCAGTCCTGATATCGCCAGAATATGCGCTATGCCGCTTTTTTGATAGAGCTGTTTGCTCTGTGCGTCCAATTCGGACTTGTTTCCAAGGAGGATTGCTTTCATGACCGATGCATCCTCCGGCGCAAGCGCCTTTTCCAATATCCCCTCAAAGTGACGCCGCAGCTGATACAGTCCCTCGCGATAGGCGGAATATCCGCTGCCCTGCGCGCGTATCCTGGCCTTGTAAAGTCTGAAATCCACACCGAGAATCTGATAATATTCCTGCGCGTCAAACTCCCCTGGATTTCCCGACCGGTCAAAATAAGCTGTCTCTCCCTCCACAGCAATCGTGCATCCAACGCGGGGCTCCTCCATGCCTTCCTCAGCATCAATGTAGCAGATTACCCTGCCGTTCCCCAGCTTCTCAGCGGCCTGCCCGGAATCAGGACTCCATCTCCGGATATCTTTCAGCCAGATGACCAATGTATTCCTCTGATATACGCTTTGGTATTCTTTCTGACATACTTCCCCGATCAGTGTCACCCTCTCTCCCTCCGGCAAATCTCGTACCGGCTCTGAGGGCGGGCTGACACTTAGATATAAGAACACAGTCGCCACAAATGCCACGCAGACGCAGCACAGTGGTCTCCTCATTGTTATTAATTTCCTTTTCCTTCCTTAGTTGACTAGTGACAGATTGCGCTCAAACACAGTGGAAGCTTCATATTTGTCGCGAAACTTCCCATCCTTGTTGCCATCGATGGATATCTGTACTTTGTTGATATTGCTCAGCTCCACCAGGGAGTTGACAAGCGAATAGATCGTCACATCCGTTGTCACATTATTCACCGCTGTGAGTATCGCGCTGTCAAAAGTCAGATAGCAGATATTGTCCCTGACCGTAATGTTGACAAGCTTCGTATCCGGACTGATGGTCGGATACGTCTCGTCATTGACCGGTCCGCTGATCAGCTGCTCGACCACCAGTTTTTCCATCGGTACATTCGACACGTCCGCATTGTGCGCCAGCTCCCTGTTGACCGCAACCAGCCCGTCTCCTTCCTCGTTGGCAAAGTACAGCCTCAGCGTCACTGTGCTGTTCACTGTCTCCACCTGCGCGCCAGCATTGTTCACAAACATATCCGATGTCATGATTCCGATTGCACCTCCCGACGCGTCTGTCAGGGACTCTCCATTTATCGTAATCATCACATAATTGACATCCGGTATGTTGGTGAGACTCCTAACAACTGCTGCCCGCGTCAGCACCTCCGTCGTCCGCGAAAGCTCCTTGTATTTCTCCCCGAGCGACAGGATCACCTGTTCTCCGTCATAGGAGTAGGTAATGATATTGATCCCGCTTGTGAGTGTCGCTTTCAATTCCTTATTTTCGGGCACCGAGCACAACAGCGTCAGTACCTCCACAATCCTATCCTTCGTGTCAGTGCTTGTGAGATAATGTGTCTCCGTCACAAGCTTTGTCTCATTTTTATTCAGATAAGAGATATCGATCGGTGTCCCCTGCGGTTCCTCACTGCTGCAGCCGGCCGTCACGACAGCCGAAAGAAGCATCAATCCCAGCAAAAACCACACCTTACGGTATCCCCTCCAGGGCTTACAATCCATATAAACGCCTTTCCTATCGTTTTATTGTGCCTCATGACTGCGCAATAAAGGTCAGGGGTATCCTGACTGTAAAGATCGTCCCTACCCCTTCCTCACTGCTCACAGTGATCGAGCCCCTGTGCATGAGGATCGCGCTTCTGGTGATCGCAAGTCCCAGACCTGTACCGCCGATTTCCTTCGAGTGGGATTTGTCCACCCTGTAAAAGCGCTCATAAATATGTTCAATCGACTCCTGTGGAATACCCACTCCGGAGTCAGATACTTCAACCGTAAAATATTGATGATCCGCGTCGAGTATCACCTTCACCCAGCCGCCCTTGTTGTTATATTTAATCCCGTTTTCGACCAGATTTGACAGCGCCAGCGTCAGTTTCACTTCGTCTACCTCCGCACTCACCGGTCTGCGACTCTCAAAGATCAGCTTGACCTCCGCCCTCAATGCAATCGGCCCGAGACGTTTGAGCAGAAGCTCCAGCACTGCATTGATGTCTACCACATCCACATTGATATCCGTCGACGTCCTTGTCATCTTTACAAGGGACAGCAGGTCTGTAATGATCTTATTTTCCCGGTCAATCTCCGCCGCAATATCTGTCATAAACTCGCGGTAAAGCTCCGCCGGCACATCCTCCTGCGTGAGCAGGGAATCCGCCAGCACCTTCATGGAGGCCAGCGGCGTCTTCAGCTCATGGGACACGTTGGACACAAACTCCTGTCTGGAATCGTCGAGCGTCTTCATCCTTCCCATCATCTGATTAAACGCATCTCCGATGTTTTCCGTCTCGATATAGTCCGTCACGCTGATCTCCTCGTCCGTGAATCCATTCTTTACATCATTGATCGCATCGGTAATCTTTTCAAAGGGTTTGAGCATCTTGCGGCTCAGCAGCAGGGCAAAACCAAATATGACCACCATAGCGACGATCTCCAGCAGAAAAGCCCTGCTCTGTATATACTCATAGCCATTCATGATACTGTCCGTCGACACACTGGTGAGCATCGCCCCAGCAACATGCGGCTTCTCCTCCAGCTTCTCCTCTATCGGTACGATGATCTCAATATATCCCGCATCCTTATGATCGTTGGAGGCACCCCCGCCCTTGAGGCACTTGATGATCGGCTCGGAAATCAGAATCTTTCCCTCGCTGACTGCGTAGGTGTCCTTTATGATCCTCAGACCGCTGTCAATGATCAGCACGCGCCCGTCGTAAAGATTTGACAGCTGCGAAAGCTCCGCATTGACTACGTCGTTGCTGCTGTCAAGCATATAATTGTATGTGATCAGATGATCCGCGATAATCCGCACCTGTGTCTGCACCTCAGTCGTTCTCGTCGCGATCGTGTTATCCAGATATCGTTCCAGAATGCCGGCATGAAGCACGACGCAGGGAACAATTCCCGCTGCCATGATGATGCAGAATATCCTCGTCTTTAAGCTTCTGAAGCTTGTGAATAATTTTCCCTTTTTTATCTTTTCCCAAAGCTTTGCCACTGCTATCTCCTACTATTTGTAATAATACCCCACACCCCATTTGGTGTGTACGTACTTGGGTTCACTTGGGTTGGGTTCGATCTTTTCACGCAGTCTCCTGATGTGCACATCCACTGTCCTGACATCACCCGGGTAGTCCTCTCCCCACACAAGCTTCAACAGATTCTCCCTGCCATAAACCTTGTTTGGATTGAGCACCAGAAGCTCCAGGACATCAAACTCCTTCGCTGTGAGATTGACTTCCTTTCCGCTGACGTGAAGGCGCCTGCCCTCACAGTCGAGCCGCAGGTCTCCAGTCTCTATGATCTGGGTTTTCTTCTCGTCCGGCTCTTTTGCCTTGGAGTTGGTTCTTCGGATAATCGCTTTGATTCTTGCCTTCACTTCAAGAATATTAAATGGTTTGGTGATATAGTCATCGGCCCCATACTCGAGTCCGAGGATTTTGTCCATATCCTCACCCTTTGCGGTGAGCATGATGACCGGCACATCAGAAAACTCCCTAATCTGCTGGCAAACCTCCAGTCCGGTCAGTTTCGGAAGCATGATATCGAGCAAAATGATATCGTACTTCTTGTTCTTTGCCATCTCAAGTGCTTCCTCCCCGTCGTATGCGCAGTCCACTTCCATGTCGTCCTGTTCCAGACTAAAGCGCAGCCCTTTCACAATCAGCTTCTCATCATCTACCACCAAAACCTTTTTTCCCATTACTCCTGAATCTCCCAACTCATATATGTTATATCGTTATTTTATCTTTTATCTTTGAAAATAGTCCATCCTTGATGCCATCTACCTTTTTAATGTCATCAATACTGCCAAAGCTGCCGTTTTTCTCCCGGTAGTCAACGATTGCCTGCGCCCTGCTCGCACCGATGCCTGACACGGTTGTCAGTTCTGCGGCGGTGGCTGTATTGATGTTGACAAGGCCGGAACCCTGTGTGGCGGCTTCCTGTGGAGTCTCTCCTGACGGATAGGTGTACGTGCCTGCCTCCTTGCGCGCCGTAGCCTCCTCCTGCGTAAAAATCACGACCTGTTCACCGTCCGTGATCTGCCTTGCCATATTCAGACAGTTTTCATCGGCGTCCGCCGTCAGTCCGCCAGCCAGCTCCACCGCCTCATACAGACGGCTTCCCTGTCTCAGGCTATACACTCCCGGAAGTTCGACTGCCCCGCACACATAGATATACACCTGTGACTGTCCGCTCTCATATGCATTCTTTTCCGCCGCGCCTGTCACTGGATCGGAAAATGACACTTCTGACATATGATTTTCCGGCGCAACGATGCTGACAGGTTCCTGCACCGCAGACGCCTCACCCTCTGTCTCTAACGCCATCGTGACCTCGTCCCGCGCGGACGCACACCCGCAGAGCAATACCGGCTCAAACAGCGCAAGCAAAAATATGCATGCTGCACATACGGACTTTTTACTGAATATTTTATTTTTTTCTTTTTTCATGGATATCACATACTCCTCTCAGAGCCCCTCTATGCATACCCACTCATTATTTTATGCTAAAATGGATTTTATTACAAGTGCGAATTTTTACATTTCGTTATTCTTTACGCCTTTATAAGACTACAATGCAATTAAGATGCTGTTGGCGTAAAAAATAACTATTATTGCACACAAATTGATAACGGGCATCAATTTGGCGCATGATTCCCTCTGCTTTTATTTCACGCCCAGAAACCGGATCAGAATCCTCCGCAGCTCATCCACATCGATCGGTTTTGACAGGAAATCATCAAATCCCTCGCGCAGCATCTCCTCGCGCACGCCGGTCACCGCGTTCGCCGTCAGCAGCACGATCGGCAGCAGCGCTATGTCATCATCCATCGCCCGTATTTTCTTCATGGTCTCCAGCCCGTCCATTCCCGGCATCATGTGATCCATGAAGATCATATCAAAGCGCTCCCCTTTCTCCAGGAGCTCCAGACATTCGAAGCCGGACATGACCGTCTGCGTGCGCATTCCCAGAAGCTCCATGATGCCCGACGCCACGTCGCAGTTGAGCTCGTTGTCGTCCACGATCAGCACGCGTCCACTGTTGATCGGAATATCCTCATCTGCAGTCTTTTCTTCCGTCTCGGTGCCTGTGTCTTCATATCCGATCTCCTGCCAGATATCGACGATAAATTTCGTGCCCTTTCCATATGTACTCTCAAACGTGATGGTTCCGCCGAGCATATCCACAAACCCTTTGACGATGGAAAGTCCCAGGCCGCTCCCCTCGACATGATAATTCTCCTGCCTGTCAAAGCGCTCAAACTTGGAAAATACCTTTGGAAAATCTTCTTCCCTGATTCCCATTCCCGTATCCTCCACCTCGATATTTAATAATACCCTTTTCCCATCTGTCTCCTTCTGCTGAACGCGCAGCGTGACGCTTCCCTCCCGCGTGTATTTGAGTCCGTTGTTGATCAGGTTGACCACGATCTCCTGGATTTTCACGCGGTCGCCATACAGGTATTCGGGTATCGCGTCATCGATCTCCATCCGAAACGCAAGCCCCGCATTCCCTGCCTGCGCCTCCATCATCGACTGCACCTCCGCAACCAGTTTTGCGAAGCGATAATTTACCCTGACAAGCTCCATCTTGCCTGTCTCAACCTTGGAAATGTCGAGAATCTCATTGATCAGGTGCAAAAGCGTGCGCGACGAATCCTTAATATTTCTGACATAGCCATGAATCAGCGTCTCGTCCCCCGTCCGCAACGCCATCTCCGCGTAACCCACAATTGAGTTCATGGGCGTGCGGATCTCATGCGACATGTGCGCCAGAAATTGTGTCTTTGCCTGGTTTGCTTTCTCAGACTCCTCCCTTAACCGTATCATCTCATTGGTGTACTGGTCGATGAAGGTCATATCAAACAGCCATATGATATAGCCCTGTATATCATCGCTTCCGGTCTTTTGCTTAATCTCTGAGATGCGAATCTCATAGTGTTTTTCCTCAAACTCATACACAAACTCACTGTTTCCGTGAAACAAGTCAAAATTCAGCTCCCCGTTCAGCTCCGAGACTCTTTTCACAAACCTGTCCGCCACGGGATTGGCATACAATATCATGCTCTTGGTATTGTCGACAACGATGACGCCGTCCTTCGTATCTTCCAAAATGCGCTCCCTCGCAAGCTCCAGTGTATCCAGGAGCCCATACCGCTCCGCCGCGATCAGAAAACAGATCTCTGACATCACGATCGTAAACGACGCCGGATCGAAATACCGGGGGCGCAGAATCAAAAATACAATCCCCACCACCATGGGCGACGCCACTGCCAGAAAGATAAGGCTCATCCGCATCTTGGCAATGCGTGATCCCCGTCTTACCTCCCGCCATGCGATGATCACATACAGCAGCGCAGACAGCAGCAAAAGACCGATCCAGACGTAAAAGAGCGGCCCCTTTCCGAGGATCATGGCCGCCCTTCCACTCGGTCGGATCTCATATTCGATCGAACTGTAATACAGGGAATGTCTCTCGCAGGTCATGATGGACGCCAGCACGAGCGTATTGACGGCGCCCAGAAACTGAAACAATTTCCTTGGCAGTTTCACACTGCTGTAGCCGCTCACAAACAGGACGCCAAAAGTCATGATATAGCATTTGCCGATATATGCCACCTTGATCGCCACCATCGCCTCTTCCGGAGAGGTCGAATACACCTCCAGCGCGTTGCCCACGCAGGCGATAAAGCCGCACAGACTGGTCAGCATCAGGTTGCGCTGATTGTCCGACGACTTCACCCGCAAAAATTCCACACAGCACACAAAGCTGATAAACATGCCAAATAGTTCGAATAATTTGTAAAATGTCTCCATCTCATCAGTCCCTCTTTCACAACTCAGCGTCATCTTCACAGGTTATTCCTGTATTTGCCAATATCCAAATCGTTTGCCGCCTTTACGGACAAGACGCCCATTATCCTTTAGCCTGCTCATTGCCCTTTGAACAGAAGGAACTGATGTCTGCAGTATTTCAGCCAATTCTTTCTGATTTAATCCTGCATCTTTTTTTAATTCATCCAAAATTCTATCTTCCAAAACATCAGCCAAAACATCAGCCTGATGTTTTGAATTTTGAAAATCTGATATTTTGGCGCTCTCAAGGGCAAAAAACTTAACTGTAATGTCATCCCCAAGCACTATATATTCAGGATTTAGTGTACCCAGTTCCTGACATGCTTCGCAAATTTTCTGTATCCCGCGTCCCCATGCCTCTATATATCCTGCCCGATAAAACACATGCGCAATAGACGGATTAAACGGTTCCGATTTATGCGGTTTCATCAACGTATCCACCGTCCAGTTCTTCGGAAGAATACAGCTATTACTGATGTACATGACATCATCTTCTATCCTGATCTGAATCGGTATGCTTGCAGCGTAATTATTATGTCCCAACGCGTTATAGATTGCTTCCCTCACACCCTCACGCGGAAATGGATATGTTTCAATCCGAACATCATGCTCATAGGTGATTTTAGCTTTCAGATACTTTGTATAGATCAGATCAATCACCTTATCCGCAATATTAAAAAGTGAACCTTCCACAGTATCCTGGTACTGCAGATCAGAACCGGCTCCGAACCTTCCAATCTTGACATAGCTGCCCGTGATAATTCTACCTGGTTTTCGATAAAACAGCATTACTGCGGCACGTTTCAGTTTGCCGTTATCCAAAAGATCAAGGTGATCCATCAGTTCACTGTTGGGAATGTCCAAATCTTCTTTTGTCATCCGCTTCTTACGCACAGCCTCCCGCTTGAATATCTCAATACTGTCCCGGTCAAGATCATCCACACCAATATTATCTACTGGAATGGCATCCCAGAGAAATCCTGTTTTCTCCCGAATAAACTCAGTCAAGGCCGCCCCCTGTATCTGTTGCTTCGTAGCACCACTTCTATAATGATACTCGCCATGATAATTGACAGGATAACTGCTTGGCTCTACTTTGATCTCAATATAATCCATATCGTCCTTCGTCAGTTTGTTGACATCCGCAATAATCCCAAGTCCAGACTGAATCTTATTGGGGATATCTTCCATCAACTTCCCAGCATTCCGAACCCCCACCACATTTCCAGTATCATCAATGCCAATATAAATCGTTCCACCTTGAGCATTGGCAAAGCCGCACACCCACTTCAGATATTCATCCCGCCATGACTCCTTATATTCGATGTTTTGACTTTCTGCCATAGAAAAAAACCTCCTAAATCTCTTCAGGTATCTATACTTGCTGATACAGCCCTCATTATACCACTCGCCTGTCAAACCTACAAGCAAAAAGGAGAATCTCCAAACAGCAACTCCCTGTCGACAGTATTGATACTCTCATTGCAATGCCGATACGCCGCCTCCGCAATCACCGGATTGGGAGCAAATATACGAATCGCCGCCCGCAGCGCTATTTCCGTCGTCCATGGAGCGGTCAGCTTCCCTGCCGCATTTGCAGTGCGCATCTTATTTTCTGGCGATACGGCCTTGACTGCGGCCGCTGCAAAGCTGTTTAATTGGCTGAAATAGGCAATGACCTCTGCATATTCATTGACAGAATCCAGAAAGCAGTTCCCGTACTCTGCCAGCTCTAAATTCGCCGTCGACACCGCCTGCAGGCAGAGCTTGCACTCGCCATTGATGTCAGATGCCTCCATCAGAATGTCCGGCCGCTGTTTCAGGACAGTCTCAAAATATGCTTTTGCCCCCGCCGCATCTTTATCATGAAAAAATTCCGCCATCTTGGTTATCACTTCGCCTGTTTCTTTCTTCTCTCCGATGATCGCAACCCTGCACTCGTATGCACGGAGATGGTTTGCCGTCACCCACACATACAGCAGAAATTCGGAGATAAATCCAAATACGCGCTTATGATAGTCGTCCTCAAAGGTGAGATCGATGCGTTTCTGCAGCTCAAAAAATATCGCGAAGAGCCACTCGCAGTATGCGTCATACAATTCCTTTTTTGCCACCATGATATTGCCAAAATAAGTCCTGTTTTGGTGCACTAAAGTGACAAACGTGTCATAATATTCAGGATACAGCTCTGCGATGATGCGCCCGGTTTCATCGAGTGTACTAACCTTGTGATGCGCGCCAAATCCATTTCTGTACGAGCCGGGCAGCTCCAACAGCTTTGTCGTGACGATATCATACCCCTGCAGAATCTGCTCGTACTGTGCCTCCGA
This sequence comes from Lachnospiraceae bacterium, assembly GCA_009774245.1. Lineage (GTDB taxonomy): Bacteria > Bacillota > Clostridia > Lachnospirales > Lachnospiraceae > COE1. Next base: position 39,918 of record VSNM01000002.1, read on the forward strand.
GAATACATAGCCCTCCTCACTCGTGAGATATCGCCGATAATGGCAGACTCCGACATATTCTGCCTCAAAATAGTTCTTCCACACCCAGTACACGCCGGAAAGCTCCGCGTAATAGCAGTTTAAATCTGATATGTTGTCACCGCTGTCGTCCCCCGGATAGCCGAAATCCTCCTTCGCATTTTTATGACCGACGTGAAGCGGTATGTACATCGGATCGTCCGGAACCTCAAAACGCTTATGTGTCATTGCAAATATTTTAACAGACATGCTTATTATCTCCTTTAAAAAAACACTTGCCATATATACCCATATTGTGTTAGTCTTAGAAAGTTGTGTGTCTAATGACTGACACACAAGAGCGTATTTATACTGGCGGTCGAAAAGGCTGACCACTCAGTATAATCTGATGCGCACAGCCGCATAAGGAAATATGCCACTTCGTGGCTGCGGCTGGCGTAAGGAACAGTCTTGAAATAACTTGTGCATCTGACTTGCCTAAATTCCCATAGTCGTCGTTGTCATCAGTCGCCGTAGCCCACTACGGCTCCTTCTTCCGCCTAGCCTATGCGTCATTTGCACAAGTTATTTTGCGACTATTCCTAAGTATAAAACAAGCTCTACATATTATTATATAATCATAGGAGGATTTGCACAATGCCAAAGACAAAATTAGGAATCTCTGTTGCCCTCATGGGCGCCGGACTGTACTTTCTCGGAGTATTTAGCTTCATCCCCGCTTTTCTGCTGGCGGCGTATGTTCTGCTGTGCGAGGAGAACGCGTGGCTAAAAAGAAATGCTGTCAGAATGGTCATTATCGTAGTCGGATTTTACCTACTCCATATCGGAGTCGACATGCTTCAGGAAATCTGGGGCGTCGTCAACGGTATCCTGGGCTGGATTCCATTTCTGCACTTACATTTCAGCTTCCCGCTTGGACTGGACAGCATCGCGGACTATATCATTTCATTGGTTCAAAACCTTGTACTGCTCATGAGCGGATTCAAGGCGCTTTCCAACGACATGATCAAGGTCGGCTTTGCGGATAAATTATTATCTAAACATCTTGATTAAGAAAAAGACAGCCAAAAGGCTGTCTTTTTCTTAATCAATCAATATCTTATGGCATCTCCCACGCCATATGGTCCGTATGCAGCAGCATGTGCGCCTTGTGGGACAACGGTTTCTCCATAAACTCATCATAGAGCCGCTGTACCGCCTTGTTCTCATGCGAGAACCGGACAGGCGCCGTCTCGTCGAGCGTCCTCAAATTCCGGCTCCGCTCCGTCGCTAGCTCGCAGCCGTCCCTGATTGGCTGTCCGCCACCGCCGACGCAGCCGCCCGGACACGCCATGACTTCCACAAAGTCGTAGTGCACCTCGCCGCGCTCGACTGCCCCGATCAGCTCTCTTGTGTTTGCCAGACCGTTGACCACCGCGGTTTTGATCGCGATATCATTGATATGGAACTCCGCTTCCTTCCACTTTGGCTGTTCTCTTGTACTTCTGACCTCCCGAAAAGCATCCGCATCCGGATTCTCGCCTGTGATCAGATAGTACGCCGACCGCAGCGCTGCCTCCATAACACCACCTGTCGTACCAAAGATTACGCCGGCGCCCGTACCATCTGCCATGGGATCGTCACACGGAACATCCACAAGGGTACCAGGATCAATGTGCGCCATGCGAATCATGCGCGTCAGCTCCCGCGTTGTGAGCACCACGTCCACATCGTGCCCCGCATACTCCTCATAAAAGAGCTCCATATTGCGCTCGCCCTTTTTCGCCACACAGGGCATAATGGACACCGTTACCATATCCTCGGGCGCAACGCCGATTTTCTTCGCGAAATAGGTCTTCATGACCGCGCCGAACATCTGCTGCGGCGACTTCGCCGTGGAGAGCCGTGACACCAGATGCGGATACTGTGATTTCACGAAGCGCACCCACCCCGGACAGCACGAGGTAAACATCGGCATCTGTTTCGTGTCGCCTTTTCCAAAGCGTTCCACGAACTCGCTGCCCTCCTCCATGATCGTAAGATCTGCGGAAAATACAGTATCAAACACATAGTCAAAACCGATTTTTTTCAGGGCGTCGGCAATCTTTCCCATCGTGGCCTCCTCACGGGACAATCCAAATACCTCGCCCCACGCGGCACGCACTGCAGGCGCCACCTGCACGACGGTGACCTTCTTCTCATTCTCGATCGCCCACCAGGCTTTCTCCGTATCATCGCGTTCCCTGAGCGCCCCCACTGGACAATGCGTGATACATTGTCCGCACAGCGCGCAGTCCGACTCCTCAATCTTCCTGTTTCCAGACACGTACACGCCGGTGCGCGAACCTGTTCCCTCCACGTCCCATACCTTAACCCCCTGCACTTTGTCACAGACAGAGATACAACGCATGCACTTGATACATTTGTCATTGTCGCGTATCAGTGGAAAGTTCTTGTTCCACGGAAGCGGCGTCAGCTCCTTTTCATATGGCACGTCGAGAATATTCAGATCCCTGGTGATCGTCTGCAGGGAACAATTCCTGTTTCTGGCGCAGGTCACACAGTTGCTGTTGTGCTGTGAAAGAATCATCTCTACCGTCTTTTTGCGGTTTCTGCGGACTTTGGGGCTGTTGGTATAGACGATCATGCCCTCCTCCACCTTGTTGTTGCAGGAGGTGACAAGTTTCTCCCTGCCCTCGATCTCCACAACGCACACACGGCACGCGCCGATCTCATTGATATCCTTCAAAAAACACAGCTTTGGAATGGGGATACCCGCGCTGTTTGCCGCATCCATAATGGTGCTTCCCTCTGGCACTTCGATTGCTTTCCGGTCGATTGTAAGCTTTACCATACTGTCTCTCGCCCTCCTTTGAATATTCCATATCCGAAATGATCACAGCGAAGGCACCTTGAAGCCTCCTGTCTGCACTCTGCCTCCGACATTGGAAGTTCTACACCGTCAAAGTCACATACTCTCTGACACACCTCGCGCTCCGTCATGTTGACGCGCCCGCAGGGATTTCTGTCGGACATGTCGGGCGACGGTACATCGATATCACTCTGGATCACATGATGGAATCCCAGATACTCGTCAATATTTGCCGCGATCACCTTCGCCGCGCCGATCGCCCTGATCACCGTCGCCGGTCCTGTCGCGCAGTCACCGCCCGCAAACACGCCCGGCAGCAGGTCAAATCCGCCGTGCCGCCCTGTCTGTATCACGCCCCTGTTTACCGGAACGCCCGCATCCGCAAAATGCTGTGATTCAATATCCTGCCCGATCGCCACGATCACCGTCGTGCACGGAATCAGCAGATCCGCCTCGCCGGTATCCTTCACGCTCGCGCGGCCGTTTTTGATACTGCTGATCATCTGCGGCCTCACCCACAGACCTCTTGTACTGTAATCATTGTCTGTCTCGATGCGCACGGGCGCCCTGAGTGTCGCGACTTCCACGCCCTCTGCGATCGCGCCCTCGATCTCGTCATGCAGCGCCGTCATGTCCGCCACACGCCTGCGGTACACGATGGTCACTTTCTTTGCACCGAGCCGCACCGCTGTGCGCACCGCGTCCATCGACACGTTGCCGCCGCCGACAACGCAGACCTCCTGTCCCTTGAGGTCGATCGCATTTCCTTTGCCCACATCGCGCAGAAACTGTACCGCTGAGATCACGCCGTCCGCGTCCTCGCCCTCTACGCCGAGCTTTTTGTCCGTGCTCGCGCCGATCGTGATAAGCACCGCATCGTACTGCTCGCGCAGCTCGTTGATCGTGATGTCAATACCAATCCGAAGGCCGTGCTTCACCTGCACGCCCGTCTCCAATATCGCGTTGATGTCATCGTCGAGCCTGTCCTTTGGCAGCCTGTAGTTTGGAATGCCATAGCGGAGCATACCGCCTAACTTTGGCAGCATCTCGTACACGACAACCTGATGCCCCATCAGCTGCAGATAGTATGCAGTGCTCAATCCACCCGGCCCGCCGCCTACGATTGCTACTTTTTTACCAGTGGACGGCTGGCATTTAGGCGGTTCGACCTTTCCGGCGAGGTCCGCTGCCATGCGCTTCAAACCTCTGATATTGATGGCGTCGTCGATCATATTTCTGCGACATCTCGCCTCGCAGGGGTGTTCGCAGATAAAACCGCACGTTGTCGGAAACGGATTGTCCTTCCGGATCAACCGAATCGCGTCCTTGTAACGGCCTTCGCGCACAAGCGCTATGTATCCAGGTATATCCACACCGGCGGGACACAGCGACACACACGGAACCGGCTGATGATAACTGCAGTTACAGCGTCCCAGCTCGATATGCGCCACATATTCATCATGAAAACCGATCAGTCCCTTGTACACCATGTTGGCCGCCTCATAGCCGATGGCGCAGTCTGCGGACTCCATGATACTGAGCGCCGTCTCCTTCATCTCGTCCAGAATCTCCATGGAAGCCCTTCCATTCAGGACATCCGAAATCATTTTTTTCAGCTGCCGCAAACCGACACGGCAGGGCACGCACTTTCCACATGTCTGTGCATGACACAGCTCCAGAAATGCCTTTGACATGTCTATGGGACAGAGTCCTGACGGGCTTGCCTCAATCCTTCTCTCCAAATCCTTATAAAGCTGCTCCACAACGACCTGCGCTTTATTCGGCATGGGTATCTCAAGTCTGCTCATTGATTACCTCCTCGTTTTTGTGAAAATTGTATCCATACGTAATCTCCCCGCGCGATTCACAAAGACTGATTTCAATGTAAAAAGCATGTAAGAAACTATGTAAGCTCTTACATGCTATTGTACACTGACTTTTTTAATTTGGCAACCATTGATATTATTTAGACAAAGCCTCTCACACTTCGAAAATCTCTGCCAGCGTCATCTCTACATGTGGGAAACAGCGCAGGTTAATTTTGGTATTCGCATTGTAAGTCTCCTCCTCCTGGTCATCATCGTAAATGTAACTCTGCTCCAGCACATAAACGCCGCCTTTCAGATAATAGATCTCCAAACTGCATCCAAAAGGTTCCACTAGCCAGTACTCCTCCACGCCGCATTTCTGATAAATTTCCCTCTTTACGGTCTTATCCTTATGCCCTGTCGACGGGCTCAGCGTCTCCACGACGAAACGGGGCGTGCCATGGTAGTGCTTATCATTTTTCCCCCAGTCACAGACAATGGCAATATCTGGTATGATGTAATCATTCCTGTCCTCCTGATAATGGAAATAAAAGTCAAGCTGCTCCATAAAGACCTCACATCTGCTGTCCTTAAAACTATTTTTGAGCTTGTTGAAAATATTTCCGTCTATCAATGCATGCTTTCGGCCTGGCGATGGCGACATGTCGTACACCACGCCATAGATCACTTCCTGTTTCCTCGGTTCCAGTAACTCCATATCGGTTCCTCCTTATATCATTGCTTTATTCATGCCCTCAAAAATGCCGTGTAACCGCGCACGGCTTCGTACACATCCGCCTTGCTGACCACTTCATATGGCGCGTGCATGTTCATCACGGACACACCGCAGTCGATCACGTTCATCCCGTACTCTGCCATCAGATGCGCTATGGTTCCCCCGCCGCCCACGTCAACCTTTCCCAGCTCCGAGAACTGGTACATCACATCGGCTTCGTCCATCATTTTTCTGATCTTTGCCACATACTCTGCATTGGCATCGCTCGCGCCTCTCTTTCCCCTTGAGCCTGTATATTTGTTGAACGCAAGTCCTTTTGCCAAAAATGCGGCATTATTTTTCTCAAAAGCAGTTTCGTACAGCGGATCGTAACCCGCACTGACATCAGATGAGAGCATCTGGGAATTTGCAAGGGCACGGCGCACCAGAAGCTGGGAGTCCTTCTCGGTCACTGCGACAAGCTCTGCCACCGTGTTCTCAAAAAAGCGGGAGGCCATCCCCGTAGCACCCACGTTCCCGATCTCCTCCTTGTCGACGAGCAGACAGCACAGTGTCCTATCTGTAATCTCCTCCGCCATATCCAGCATTGCAAAGAGGGACGTAAAAGCACACACCCTGTCGTCATGCCCATATCCGAGAATCATACTCCTGTCAAATCCCAAATCCCGCGCCCTTCCCGCGGGAACGATCTCGAGCTCCGCAGAGAGCAGGTCTTCCTCCTCAATCCCATACAGATCAGATAAAATACTGACGACATTCGCCCGAATTGCCCTTTTCTCCGTGTTCCCCAGCTCTTCATGCTGCTCGATCGGGCGGTTTCCGATCAGAAGATCCAGTTTCTCGCCCTCGACAACCTCCGTCGCTTTCTTCGCCATCTGCTTTTCCGCCAGATGCACCAGCAGGTCTGTGATCACAAACACCGGATCGTCCTCCTTTTCGCCGATGCAAACCCTTACAACCGTGCCGTCCTTTTTCGCGATCACGCCATGGATTGCCATGGGGATTGTAGTCCACTGGTATTTTTTGATACCGCCGTAATAGTGTGTGTCAAAATAGGCAAACCCGTCCTCCTCATACAGCGGATTCTGCTTGATATCAATCCGCGGCGAGTCGATGTGCGCCCCGAGAATGTTCATTCCTGTAGATAATGGTTTCCTCCCGATCTGAAAAAGCGCGACGCTCTTATCCATCTGCACGGCATAGAGTTTGTCACCTGCCCTGACTGGCTCTCCTTTTTCGATCACACTGTATAATTCCCTATATCCCCGCTCCTTAGCCATCTCCACGGCGAGCGCCACACATTCGCGCTCCGTCTTGCCCCGGTCGAGACAACTTTTGTACCGCTCACAGACCTCGTCCGCCTTCTTTTGATCTTCCTTTGTATATTTAAGCCAGAGATTATTCTTTTTCATACTGTCTGATTACACCCTTTCCGCGCACTGCGCATAGCAAAGAACTGTAAAGCATTTCTTTACAGTTCTCAAACAACCTTGTGATCTATATGTACTGACTGACAACCTATCAGAGACTAAATTTGTGCGCCTGCTCCATCAGCTCCTCAGCGACTGCCGACAGGTTCTGCGTCATGCCCGTGATATCCGTGATCACGCTGTCCTGCGTCTCCACTGCCGCCAGCACTTCCTCGCTTCCCGCCGCGTTCTCCTGCGATGTCGCTGATATACCCTCAATCATTTCTACAATAACTTCTTTGCTGCCTGTCATGTTGTTGCCAGACTCATAGAGCATGTTGACGCTCTCCTGCACACTCGTAAGACACTGCTCGATCTGGATAAAGTTCTCCTTCGTATCGCCCACACTGCGCTCCTGCTCCTCAAAGATCTTTTCCATGCTCACCATGTTCTGCGTCGCGTCGGCTGTCTTTTCAAGCAGCTCCTGGATAATCGCACCGATCTCGTTGGTCAGGCTGTTAGTCTCCTCCGCAAGTCCCCTGATCTCCTCCGCGACAACCGCAAAGCCCCTTCCTGCATCGCCTGCCCGCGCCGCCTCGATCGCCGCGTTGAGCGACAGCAGGTTGGTCTGGTCTGCGATATCGTTGATCTTCTGGCTTGTCGCCTCGATCTTCTGCGCCTGCTCATTGTTCTGCTGCATCGCCTCCCGCACGGTGGCGATACTCTCGCGGCTTTTTTCCGTCTTTTCTATTAAATCTTTTATCGCGGCAAGACCGTTGTTTTTCACCCTGTCCATCTCTTCCGCATTGTTCCTGAGGTTCTCAGTGTCACTGAGATTGCGCACGATCAGTCCGTCAAGCTTTGCGACCTCGTTCGCGCTGGTCGTCGTGTCGCCCGCCTGCGACATCGCCGCGTTGCTCAGGTCATTCATCGTCGTGCTGATCTCATCGGACGAGCGTTTGAGCTGCATCGTCTGGTCTGCAAGTGTTCCCGCATTGTTGGAAACGGTGGTTGACGACTGCTCGATCTGCATGACGATTCCGCGCAGGTTGTCATACATCAGGATAATATTCCTGCTGATGCTCCCGATCTCATCTTTTCTTGTCCTCATGGCACGCACCCCTGCCATATCTCCCTCCGTCAGATCATAGCGCGCGATACGGTGTATTTCAGCCACCGCCCTCTTGAGCGGCATTACCACAAGAAACTCCATGAGCAGCGCCAGGAACACCAGTGCTATAATCCCCACCGTAAGGCTCACGATCGTTGTCATCGCGATCGTCCCTGTGATCTCTGACCGCGCCTCCGCCATGGTGATTCCGGCGACTCTCACGACTTCCTTCTCCATCATTTTGCAGGCTATGACATTGTTGATCGAAAACGCAAAGATGAGAATGATAAACATAAAAACAGTAATGGTTACTATAACGGACACTTTCTTGTAAGTTTTGTTTTCCATATGGACCTGTCCCCCTAATCGTTGTTTAATATTCTTTTTTGACATTCACCCTGCCGTTCATATCTTTACATACTATCAGTATAGAGGATTTTTCATTCAATTTCAAGTCGTTTTCACGTCGTTCTGTAACCATGCCTTACCTGATTTGGTCCAATTTTCGTCAAAACCTTCATTCAGGCTCCTTGGCGGGCAGCTGCACCAGAATGATCGCCGCAAACGCGAGGGCACAGCCTGCAAGCTCCCGCACGGAGAGTGTCTGATGTAAAAGCAGCCAGCCCGCAAGCACGGAGATCACGGATTCCAGGCTCAGGATCAGGGACGCCGCCGTGGGATTCATGCCCCGCTGGCCGATGATCTGGAACGTGTAGCCCACACCGCTCGAGAGCGCGCCCGCATACACGATCGGGAGCCATGCCGCACACATATCAGAGAATTCCGGCTTTTCAAGCAAAAGCATCAGAACCGTCCCCAGCACCGCATTTGTCGCAAACTGCACACAGGAGAGTTTCACGCCGTCCACCAGCGGAGAGAAGTAATCCACGAACAATATATGAAGGGCAAACACCGCCGCACAGCCCAGTATGTAGATGTCGCCCTTTTGCAGGCGAAAGTCCCCCTTGGTGATGCACAGCAGATACAGTCCAAGCGATGCAAGCCCCACGGCAATCCACACCCTCACACCCGTTTTCTTTTTCAGGAAGATGCCAAACACTGGCACGAGCACCAGGTACATCGCGGTGATGAATCCGGCTTTTCCCACTGTCGTGTACTTCATGCCGATCTGCTGCAGCGCGCTCGCGGCAAAAAGACATATGCCGCAGCATATGCCTCCGATCAGCAATAATTTGTGATCTTTTTTTTGCCGTTCTTGACCGTTCTTTTTTCTGCGCTGGTTATCCGTGACCACGATCCACGGCAGCAGCACCGCCAGCGCAATCACGTTCCGCGCCGCGATAAAAGTATATGGGCCCACATAGTCCATGCCGACGCTCTGCGCGACGAACGCAAATCCCCATATTGTGGCAGCCATAAACAGGAGTACAGACTGCCTTAGTGTGTTTCTGTTCATAGCTTTCATACTGAATATTCCTTAAATCCAATAGACTGATACAGTCTTGCCGCAGCCGCATTGACCGCGCGAATGGTAATGATGGACGCGCCGTCGGAAAAAGCCTCGGACACGGCTCTTTCGCATACAGCCCTGGCAAATCCCTTTTGGCGCATCCCAGAAACCGTACCGACAAATTCAAGGGACGCAGCGCCCTGATGATCCATGATGGCAGCCACAGAGGCCGGAACGCTGTCATGATACAGTATGCAGCACTTCACGCCCTTCTCTTCGCACCATATATAATGATGAATGGGATGGATCTCGGGATATCCATCGAAAAAAATGTCATTTGTTATTCGCGCCCACAGGGCAAAATCACTGGCAGTTTTAACTTTGATGATTTCATGGTTCTTTCCATTATATTCTCTTTTTTCTTCCGCAAGCATTGCCATATAACGCTCACCCTCTTCACTGGGTTCCGACTGGCCGTGCGCGGGTTCCTTTCCTGAATAGAGAACTGCTGTCTCATCTGATACAAGCAGGCTCAGCCAGATGGGCGCATTCATTGACTTCATCTCTTCGATGACTGCTTTCTTTTGTTCCGGCGCAAGACTTTCAATACGGACATTGTAAATAAAAGTAATCCCCTGTTCCCCAGCTTTTGGTTTTACATAGGAATAATATTCTTTGTCCATTTTTTCCATATATTCAGCCTCACCGAATAAGCTGACATAATAGTCTGCTCCCTCATCAATGTGCTGAATGATTTCCCTGTCTGTCATATCTTATCTCCTTATTGATTGATAATACATTTCTTTGACTGTATCATTCGACTCAGCGCCTCTGGCAGCGCTCGCAGAAATACACTGTCCCGCCCATATAGTTTGCCTTGTGGATCTCGTGTCCGCACCGGATGCATGGCTCATTCAACGAGTTCTTACTCAGCTGCGTGACGTAGTTTCCCTTTTGTCCAAACAAGTCCTTCTCTGTGTCGCGCCCGCCCTTCTTCGTCATTTCCTTTATGATCTTATTGACGGATTCATATAATGTACGGAAATCCTCCTCCGATGCGTCCTGCATAGAAAAGCGCGGATCGATACCTGCGTCCCACAGGATATCCTGCAGCACGCCGTTTCCAAGCCCGGGGATGCGCTGCTGTGTCGCGAGAAACGCCTTTGCGGACAGCTTTTTGCCGGACGACGGATACAGTGACCGAAAATACGGATAGGTAAATCCGTCCGTGAGCGGGTTGGGCTTTGTGCTAGAAGAGATGTAATAGTTGTCCATGCATTTTCCCTTTGAAAATATGATGATACCCCCATACATCTGTATGGAGACGAAGATTCCTGTCTCGTCGTCAAAGCAGATCGCAAACTGGTGTTTTTTTGGAAACTTTTTCACATCGTCATAATAGCGCGGATAAGCCCCGTCATTCATGACGATCATGCTGTCCTCCATATCGATCTGCACCATACCGCCCTGAAAGACAGCTCCGGTTATGGCCTGCCCCTCGAGGCATTCCTCATATTTTTCATGCTCACATTTTATAAACGCAAACTTGTGTGGTGTCTGCAGGACTTTGATCTCACTGATGATCTTACCTGTCAGATGTTCGTTGATCTGTCTTGCAATGGTGGCGCTTTCTGGCAGTTCCAGCATATTATACCTCCCCCTCGTACTTTCCTGTGATCTCGATTGTGTTGCCATCGGGATCTTGGAGGCAGAAGTAATAATAGGGATTCCCCGCGTTGATATAGCGGATTTTTGTCAGGTTTTCCGCGATATCAAGGGCTTTCACCCGCTCATATTCCGCCTGCAGATCGTCCACGCTGAGATTGATAACCACTTTCCCGCAGTTTGGCGCCTTCACAATCGACGTATGGTCATCATACAGTGCGCAGTATTCTCCTTTTGTCTCCACCTCGTCAGAATGCTCCCTGTCAAATTTTCCGTTCATGATGGACAGCGTCAGTCCGTTTATGTCAAACACTGCAAAACGGTTTTTGTTCTGATTCAGGACATCCCTTTCAAACAGCGCCCTGTAAAATGAAATGCTCTGGTCAAAATCTTCTGCAATCAGGTAAATACTTCCGTATGTATACATGTCTCTTCCCCCTAAAATTTCTATTCGCACCCCCTGCGCGGTGATTTACTTTTTGATCACACCTGTTTACACTTCTGCCTTGGTTCCTCGCTGCCAGGTGATATACTTTGCAGTCGGTTACAGACATGATATCATACAGAATATGACAACAGCGTGTCATATTCTATTTTTTCGTCAGAAATATTCATTAACAGCATGCATTATCTGAGAAAAAGGCTCTTTAAAATACACAGGTCATTTTTGCAGTGCCTCCATCATTATTTTCTTTAGTTTACCAATATTTCCTTTTGTCAGATAATTTGGATTGAGCCTTCGCTTGCTGTAGGCATATATTGTATTTTTTGTCATGCTTTCAAGCAGATGGGTAAAATATCTTTCCCACGAAGGATACTCGCCGCTTTCTATAAACTCGCCCGGCTGTGACAATATCTCACCCAATCCCTCCGCCTGAACAATACTCGATTGCAAAATTAAGTACTCAAAAGATTCAGGCGTCCATACATGACTATGCCGACTCATCTCCAACGCATGCATTACACTCTGCATATCCGCGCCAAATGCCGCACCATCAACAATCGCAAGAATCTGATCCTCTTTGTGGGCAAGAATGTATTTAGCCACGTTAGACTTACCACCCGCAGATTCACAAATGATCTCCATATCCTGGCAAACAGCCTGAAACATTTCATACCCGGCATTGGAATCCTCTGTAAGCACCATAGCGGGAACGCTCTTATCAGTCACATTTATTTCTGGATATACCTGATGCATGGAATTATATATCTGCCTGGTATTTTGATAATATCCGCTGTTTTTCAGATAATAAATCTCATTGACACTATATGGGAGCATATTCAGGCTATCCCTCGTTATAAATACAAAGTAACAGTCCGATTCCAATACTGCCTTTGCAAAAGACTTGGAATACAAAAAACGCTCCTGCTCGTCCACAAATACAACAGCGTTCTTCTGGACGCTTAGCTGTGCTAACGCACTTTCGTCGTCGCCTGATAACACAACACATTTCCGGTCACATACTACTTCTGTTCCCGGCCCAGCCCTTCTGGACAGATAGTCACCTATAATTTGAATCATAGTCGTCTTTCCACTGGCGCTGTCACCCTGAATAATTGTAATATTCCTGTGCAGATTCAACTCATACCGCAATCTCTTTGTAAAAACCAAGACTCTGACACTACCCTTCAAGGATTTCCACCTCCTGAAATTCCCTTAAAAAATCGACATATTCATGAATCACCCTGCCACTGTTTTGAATGCGGATCTCAAAGGGCTCCTCAAACCGCATCTCATACCCAAGCCTGACCGTGAGATCCTGCCTCTTTCCGATTTCCAGTATCCACTTGGCGCAATTATCCCCACAGGCAGATGCATTGACAATAAGCTGCGGTTCCTTATACATGATCATAAGCGCTTTTACGCCGCCGGAGAGCCTTTCCGGCGCAATGATTCCGAGAATCGGGCTGTCAATGGAATGCGCCGACAATACGGTGGAACCGTCTACGTCACGCACCATCTTTTTTACCAGTTCATCCTCAAACCACTCGTCCTCGTAATTGTATTTAAAATAAGTATCCGGACTAAACACATAATTTTCATCCTCTATATCCTTTACGCCCCTGTTAATGATAATGTTCAGCATCATGTCCCCTCCGCAGCTTTTTTAAGAATGATTCCTTACCTCTCTCGTTTCGATTCCCTTATTTCATACCGCTCCGCCATCTCCCGAATGCGCTGTATGACCTCGTGTCTGACCGCCTCTGGCGCAAGTACCTCCGCTGATGAGCCAAATCCCAGTATAACGCCGTACACCCAGTCGTCCACAACGGCATGCATGTGCACCATGAAATTTCCGTCCGGCAGAACTTCGATCTCGTCCTCGTCAAACCGGTCATAAATCCTGTACGCTTCCTTTTGGTCAATCCGGATATCAATGACTGTAAAAGGCTCGTCCTTCTTCTTTTCATTTTTAGAGTGGTCGCCCTCCTTTTGGGTGCACTCCTCCCTTGGCACAAAGCTTTCTTCCAGCAGTTCCAGCCTCTTCATGCGGAATAATTTGAAGAGCCTCCACGCGCTGCGCTCTCTGCAAAAAGCCTTGAGATACCATGTATATTCCTTAAATAGGAGCTGCACCGGCTCGACCGTGCGGTGGCTCATCTGTCCCTGTTTTCCATAATAGTCAAACCGTATCAGCCTTCGTGCCAATATGGCTGTCTTGATATCCCCGTAGAGCTGCTCGCGGCTCCCGCTCCAGTCGGACAGGTCGATGGCGAGCCAGTCGACGGGATCTGTCTTGAAAAATTCCCCGAGCTTCTGTAAAATCGTTTCCTCTCCGTCCGCCCTGGTCTCGCGCAGCGATATCAGTCCTGACAAAATCTCCTGCTGTTCTTCTTTTGTGATCAGCATCTTGTTCAGTACAAACTGTTCTGTCAGGCAGATTCCACCGTTTTTCCCTTTTTTCGCATAGATTGGTATTCCGGCGGCGCTGAGCGTATCCATGTCGCGGTAGATCGTCCTGACAGAGACCTCAAAGCGCTCGGCCAGTTCCGCGGCGGTCACTGTCCCCTGTTTCATCAATATATATATCATTCCTAACAGCCGGTTGATCATAATTTCCTCTCAAACAGTGCGCTGACTTCCATCTTGTCCATGATTCCCTGCGCGTCCACGCCGGGGTGCGTCACATAGATGCGGCAGACCTGCTCCACAAATTCACTGTCAACGCCCAGTTTCTTCGCGATGTCCTCCACCTTGCGCCCGGCGCGCATTTCCCTGACGATCGTCTCCACCACGGTTTTCAGGTTCTTTTCATTGATTCCCTGAAACGGTTTGTCCTCCTTCGTTTCCCCGCGCTCTGTCAGGTCGATCTTGTGTATCTGCCATTTCCCGGATTCCTCCTCTATCTCGAGAACCGCCATTGTCACTGGCTGCCGGAAACGCCGCGCCCCGCAGCTGCCCGGATTGAGGTAATACACGCCGTCTACCATTTTCTCCTCGTATTTGTGTGAATGGCCATAGACAAACAGATCGATACCGCTCAGGTCGGTTCTCCGGTGCTTTTTGTTGTGCACCATGCAGATTCGCAACCCAGACAGAGTAAACATAAGTTCATACTCGAGGGCTGCCGCCCATTCCTTGTCGTTGTTGCCGCGCACCACGTACACCGGCGCGATCTCTTTGAGCTCATCGAGAATTTTCTGGCTGTTGATGTCCCCGCCGTGCAGGATTACCTCGCAGGTTTTTAATATTTCCTTAATTTCAGGGCGCAGCAGCCCGTGTGTGTCCGACAGGATCGCGACTCGCACCTTGTATCCCTCCTATTGTCTGTACTCATATGTGCGTTTCTGATTGATCTGAAAGCACCTTGCAAATATGCCAGAACCATTAAAATACATTCTCCCCCAAATATTTGTCATGCGGAACGATTAAGCACTTTTCGATAGACTTCCAATAACTGTCATAAAGATTTTTTTGTGCTGCCCCATAGCTTTCTTTTGTGTCAAATTCCCAATAAAGCATATACTTTACACTTTTTACGATACGGGTAATTTGAAGTGGTGGAAGCCCCTCTCTGATTTGCTCCATATCGATGTGATACCCTCTTTTGACCAAACGAAGCAGAAGCAATCCCTCCTGTTTTTCCAAGAAACTTTTAGCTTCAAGCATTAGTGCTTCAAATTCCTCCACTTTTTGCGGCTTGACTTGATAAATACAGATTTCAGTAAACGGCACGTTTAAATCCTCCTTTACCTTATTTAACGTAATCTGCTGTCTTTTGCATTTCCTATAGTATAGCATAGATTGTTATGGAAGTCATACTTTATTTTACCATTATCATCCGCAATTATAATCCGCAGATTGTCGCCGCCAGTCCCGCGAGCAGCAGCGTCGCAGCGGGCACGACATATTTCCTCGGGTGATGCCACAGGTCATTTTCAATCTTCCAGTTTCGGATCGGAAAAAACCATTCCAGCAGCACGGAACCTGCCGCGGCAAGCATGGCAAATAGAACAGCCTCCATCAATGCAGCGGCAGGGACGCCGCCTAGCCAGAACCAGGAACTGCCAAGAAAAATCAGATCTGCAGTCATGTTGCACAAGAATATAAATAAAGTATATGGTATGCAGAACCGCTTTCCCTGGCCGGGCAGAAAGCGCACCGCCCGCTCCAAAGCCGGATCACAGGACAGCAGAATGCCGATCGGCGTATTCACGGACAGAATAGCAAATCCGACTGGCAGCACAAACTGTCCCTGTGTCCGAGCAAAATCCTGCAAGGCTTCCTGTGCCAGATCCTGCGCGTAAATCTGCCTGAAAAAGACAGGCAGCACGCAGGCAATCCCCCACAAAACCACTGTATTCATCATATAATTCTTGTGGGATATCAGATAGCGCAGCAGATAACGCCCAATTGAAGGCTGCCCGCTACTTTTTAATAAATATTTGTTTGTATTATCCTGATGGTAAAACGCATATGCACTGGTTCCTGAGAGGAGCCAGACCGCCAGCAGGCAGCTTGCCGCCATGACGGGAAAAAATACAGCCTGATCCCACAGCAGAAAGATGGCAGCAGTGAGGACTCCGCCCCAAAGTATGCCAAGAAACCGCCGCTTCCTCCAGGTGAAGACACACGCCGTCACCAAAACCGCATTTGCAGCGCAGGCAACTGCATACAGCAGCCTGAACCCGACAGCAGCACCGCTCCATGCCGAAACTGCCAGCAGCACTGCAAGCAGTCCGGCAGTTTTCGTAAGCAGCGTGTACCCTCCCATCACGGACACATAGGAAAACACAAACGTCCGCTCCTCAAACGGGAGCATGAACAGATTTTTCAGATTGGCGGCATTGTCCTCCGACATCAGCGCGCGCCACATCACACTGGAACTGAACGCGCTGACCATGAAATATATGATAAACGGCGATACCGCTATCCTATACCCGGCGGTGTGCAGTCCCCAGAACACGATTATGTCTATCAATAGTACCTTTTTTAAGTGTTCGCATTTCACGCCAAACAGTTTTCTTGCAAAAATTTCAGTCATCTTTTTCATAATGCAATGCCTCCCGAATCTTCGCGGCGTCGATCTGCTCCCCCTCAAAAGTCTGCCGAATCCGCCCCTCCTCCAGCACATACACTTTGTCACATGTCATCGTAATACTTTCCAGAATGTGCGATGAAAATAAAACAGTGCCCTGTGCTTTATACGCTGCAATCTGCTGATATAAAAATTCGGTGCTCTGGAAATCCAATCCGTTCACAGGCTCATCGAGCAAAAGCAGTCTGGGCTGAATCGCAAACGCCGTGATCAGAAATGCCTTTTTCTTATTCCCGGTCGATAAGTCCTTCAGCAAGACATCCGTGTAATCCTCAAAGTGAAAACCCTGTATCAGCGCAGCCACCGCGTCCGTATTCTTTTGATGATACGCAGCCGAGACATAGGACAGATACTCACGAAATGTAAAATACTGAAAAGAATTGTCCTCGGCAAATGCTGTATAGCGGCATGCCTTGAACGCATTTTCCCGGAATTTCACGTCATACCCGCAAAAACAGACTTCCTCTGCCTGAAACGAGTCCAGAAGACCAGACAGCACTTTCATAAACGTAGTCTTTCCTGCCCCGTTCAGTCCGATCAGCCCTGCCACCTCATGCTCCTGCAGCTCCATGGAAAGATCAGACAACACGCGCTTTTCGCTGTCATACCATGCACTCATATTTTGTATACGCAGCAATGGATTTCCCACCTTGCACACCTCCCCTTTATAATCCAAATTTAATCCTTATTTTGTTCCTTCTTCCACATCGCGTAAGCCGAGTAGAGACATACCCCGCCGAGCAGGACATAGAACGCTGCCGTCGCCAGGTTGCCCCCCAAGCCGCTGATAACAGCAGCCGCTAACCAGATCAGAGCCAGAATCCCACGAATATATACATGACGCATATTTTTTTCCTCCTATTTTCTAAACTTTTTATGCACACGGGCACATAAGGAAATTAGTTGCTGACGCAACTCGATTTTTGTTCCCTGTGTTTTTATCATATACGAAAAAGACACAGAATGCCGGACTGTCCGCAATCGGTCGGTTTTTGACCGCAAAAAATGCGGGACTATTTTCCGCCGCATCTGCACCGTAAAATAATCCCGCAGCCCTTCCTGTCACAATATTATTTCTCATTTTCCGTGACCGCAACCCCATGATAGGACAGCGTCGCTACCGCGCGGAACACGCCGTCCGCGCAGGTTGTCTGCACCATGCCGTCGTATTTGTCCGCGGCGGTCTGCGCGCTTTTGAGTCCCCAGCCGTGCAGCCCGCCCGCTGCCTTTGTCGTTTTCAGCTCCCCGTTTTCCTGTATGGGCGCAGTGCTGTAAGAGTTCTCCACCCTGATCACAAGCATCTGGTGAATCCGGCGGACAGCCAGACTGACAAAACGCGCCTTATCCTCTGGCACCTGACGGGCGGCTTCCAGCGCATTGTCCAGTAAATTTCCCAGAATCGCGCACAGATCCGCGCTCCTGATATTCGTGTGGCGCGGAAATTCAACCTGTATCTGAAAATCAATCCCGTCTGTTTCCGCCACAGCAGCCTTGCTGTTGATCAGATAGTCCAGTGTCCCATCTCCCGTCCAGACCGTATCCGCCAGACCGCGCACAGGCTCCTGCAGCGCGTCGAGATACTGCACCGCCTCGCGATAACGCTCATGGGAAAGCAGCTGGCGCAGCGCCCCGATATGGTTGTGAAAATCATGAAACAGCTTTGCGTTGACGGCATAGGCATTACTGAGTGCCGTGTAATCCCGCTCCAACAGCTCAGTCTGCTCGGATTTGAGCCTTGTCAGTTCCTTCTCCACCTCATACTGGCGGTTTATGCGAAATACCAGAACCGACATCATCAGTACAACTGCCAGGAGCGTCCACTGGTCAAGCAGATCCTCAGGAATTTCAAGAACCGTCTGCTCTGACAGCGTGACCACCGCCAGGAATCCCGCCAAAATGACTGTGCAAGTCAACCGAAACATCTCTTTTCCCGCCGGATTCCGCCGTCTGTGCAGATAGAAACAGCCTGTAAATACGGCAAGCAGCACATGAAAAATACCGATGACAGCCTGTCCGCCCCATGTCCCGCGATCCAGAAATTCCGGCGAGCGAAATAAAATCCCGGCTCCGGCAGCCAGAAGGAACTGCCCAAACGAGACGGCAACCTCAAAAAAGACGCCGACAAACAGGCTCATTCGCAGCTCTGCCTTCTGCAGACGGCTGGCGCAAAAAACGATCAAAAGCACTTCCAGCACTGCACGAATCTGAACATAATCCGACAGCCCCGTCGGCAATAAAAGCACCACAATAACCGCCGCGCCTGCCACGCCCATGACAATCCACTTTCTCTGCGGTCTCTGTGTCTCAAATAGTCGGGCAATCAGAACCATACACGCAAGGACACGCACACACCCACAGACAGCGTCCAAAAATACCTTCGCCGACATCATATGTGGCTCCCCCAATACATGTTGACCTGCTCTTTCACGCCCTGCAGATGCGAACGGCTGATGGGAAGCGCCACCCCGTTTTTCAGAACCGCCTGCCCGTCCTTCACCTGCATCAGATGAATCATATTGACGATACAGCCGCGGTCAATGTAGAGAAATTCCTCCGCCCCGAGCTCTTCATAGACCTGCTGCAGGCTTTTGCGCACCCTGGACACGCCTGCGGCGGACGTGATGCTCGCATATTTGCCGTCGCGCTCAATATAGAAAATATCTTTGTATGGGATCTTCTCAAGCCTGCTGTTTGTACAGATCGTGTACACCTTCCCATCTTCAAGCAGGATCAGCCGCAGCGCATCTGTGACCGCGCCCGGCAGCCTTTGATCCAGTTCGTTTTTTGGCACATAGCGGAATACGGACAACTCGAAGGCATCGATTGCGTACTCGATATGGGACGTGATAAATATAATCCTCACGTCGGGCAAAAACGGTTTGATCTTCTGCGCCAGTTCCATGCCCGTACTGCCAGGCATCTCGATATCCAACAGGATCAGATCATAATAAAATTTGTCCTCCGCGATATCATAAAACAAATTTTCACTGCCCGTGTAAGCCGTGATTTCCCCCACGCACCCGCACTGTCTCAGACAATCCTCCGCAACCTTCCTGTGCATCGAAACCGCACTCTTATCATCATCGCACACCGCAATCCGAATCATTGTATCAACTCTTTTCCGCTAGAGCGTGTTTGAAAAAAGCTTTCTGCCAGATGTGCGTCACAATTTGTGGGAGATTTGTGCCAAATGAAGGGCGCATAGCGGGCTATGTAACCTGAATTTGGCATAAATATCACGCAAAGTGGTGAATATGACGCATACGCGTCATAATGCAGATGGCGGGAATGATTTTTCAAACACGCTCTAACCTAAAAATTATCAGACTGTTCCATACAGTTTGACTCCTTCTATTATATCACCATTATACGATGAAACCAACATAATTGGCAGACTTTATCAATAAGCAAGTAAAAATCTATGCCAGTTCCTAACCTTCTCTGCTCTAAAATATGAAGGATTTTTGTCGAATACTTGTGAAAATTGGAAAAATATGGTAAATTGTTATAAAACAAAACAAGGTGGTGATTGCAACGAAACGAAAATATGCCAGTCAGAATGTATACGATGCACTGCAAAACAGGTTTCACTTTATCTTCAACGAATTTGATAACATTTTTGTCTCCTTTTCGGGGGGAAAGGACAGCGGACTGCTGCTGAATCTGATCCTGGATTTTCAGAAAAAATATTATCCGAAGAAAAAAATCGGCGTGTTCCATCAGGATTTTGAGGCGCAGTACACGCTCACGACAGAGTATGTCGAGCGCACCTTCCGCAGAATTGAAAACGACGTCGAGCCCTACTGGATATGCCTTCCCATGGCAACCCGCACGGCTCTGAGCAGCTATGAAATGTTCTGGTATCCCTGGGATGATACCAAGGAGGACTTGTGGATTCGCCCCATGCCGGAGCATCCATACGTCATCAATCTGAAAAATAATCCAATGACAACCTACCAATATCGGATGCATCAGGAGGAGCTGGCAAAACAATTCGGGCGGTGGTACCGCATTTCCCATGGAAACAGGAAAACCATCTGTCTGCTGGGCATCCGCGCCGAGGAGTCCATGCAGCGCTACAGCGGTATCCTGAACCGCAAATACGGCTATGGCAACACCTGCTGGATCAGCAGGCAGTTCAAGGATGTCTGGTGCGCCTCCCCGATGTACGACTGGTCCATCTATGATGTGTGGCACGCCAACTATATGTTTTCCTATGATTACAACCATCTGTATGACCTCTACTATATGTCCGGCCTGAAGCTGGACCAGATGCGTGTGGCCTCGCCTTTTGGCGATTATGCAAAAGAGAGCCTGAACCTGTACCGCGTGATCGATCCTGAGATCTGGGCAAAGCTCGTCGGACGTGTCCGCGGGGCCAACTTCGGCGCCATCTATGGCAAAACAAAGGCCCTCGGCTACCGGAACCTGACGCTGCCGGAGGGACACACATGGGAATCCTACACAAAGTTTCTGCTGGACACGCTGCCGGTGCGGCTCCGCAACAATTACATCAAAAAATTCCAAACCTCCATTGACTTCTGGCACAATGTCGGCGGCGGTCTCGAGGAGAGCACGATCGAGGAGCTGATCGCTCACGGCTACCACGTCCGACGAAACGGCGTATCCAACTATACACTCATGAAAAACTCGCGCATTGTCTTTGATGGAAAGATTCCTGACCACACCGATGATATCAAATCCTCGAAGGATATTCCGAGTTGGAAACGCATGTGCTACTGTATCTTGAAAAATGACCATATCTGCCGTTTCATGGGCTTTGGCCTGACCAAACAGCAGAAGGAAAATATCAACCAGCTAAAACAGAAATACCAGAATGTGGTAAATTAATTTGCGCCAGCCCCCAGTGTGCGGGGGATTGACAGCGGGGAGGTTTCATATGACATATCAGAGTCCTGTATATCAAGTGATCTCAGTTCCTGTTGAGAAGATCAAGCCAAATACATACAATCCCAATTCCGTGGCGCCGCCCGAGCTCAAGCTTCTCTACGACAGCATCAAGGAGGACGGCTACACGATGCCGATCGTCTGCTACCACGATGAACCTGATGACAACTATATCATTGTGGACGGGTTTCACCGCTACCGCATCATGCTGGATTACCCCGACATCTATGAGCGGGAGAACGGTATGCTGCCTGTCTCCGTCATCGACAAGCCGCTTGATCACCGCATGGCAAGCACCATCCGCCACAATCGGGCGAGAGGCTCCCACAGCGTCGATCTGATGAGCAATATCATCAAGGAACTGCACGAGCTGGGACGCTCCGACGCCTGGATCTCCAAACACCTCGGCATGGAGCGGGATGAGATCCTGCGCCTGAAACAGATCACCGGGCTTGCCGCGCTGTTTCGCGATATCCCGTTTGGAAACGCATGGACGCCCGTCGACGACAAGGAAAACACCGCCGCCGCACCTTTTCCGAAGGACGATGATGCGGAATAAACTACTGCACAATCGAGTAGGGGAATGCATAAAAAATGCCCTTTGAAAAGGGCATTTTTATGTATTCTCACAATGAAAATTTATTCACGTCCTCGATCAGCATCTCAACCTTTCCTTCCAGATCCTCCACGATCTGACTGGAATCATCCACCATTCTCGCAAGCTCCGTGGACATCGCCGAAGTCTCCTCCGCCACAGACGCGTTGTCCTGTGCCAGATCATTCAGCACGGAGAGCGTTCCCGTGACATTGGCACGCTGACTGTCAATCTCCTGTGTCATCGCATCAATGGATTGTACCGATGCAAAACAATTTACCAGCTCCTGATTCAGCTTCTCCATAATGTGCTGTGTCTCCATGAGGGAATTGACCTGCAGCTCCACCGCCTCGTTGATCTCCTTCATCACGGTCACGGATTTCTCCGCATTGCCCTGCAATTCCAACACTGTCTTGCCGATCTCCTCCACCGAATTTGTGGACTGGCTCGCCAGCTTTGCGATCTCATCCGCCACCACAGAAAATCCTTTTCCTGCCTCCCCGGCTCTCGCCGCCTCGATGCTTGCATTCAGTGCCAGCAGGCTTGTCTGATCAGAGATCTCATTGATCAGGTTCGCCGCCACATGAATCTGCTCTACCGACTTGTTGGTGCTTGCAGTCTGCTCTTCCATGGCAGAGATGCTCATACGTGTCCTGCTGCTGATATCGAGCAGCTGTTTGAGCGTCTCCATAGACTGTTTGCTGATACGGTTCATCTCGTCTGCATTCCGGTTCAGGCTTGTCACCTCTGTCCCGGTCTGATCGATCTGATCTGCCATCGTGACAACATTGCCGTTCGCCTCGTCTGTGGAGGAAGCCTGTTTCGTCACATTCTCCGCTATGGACTCCACCGCAACAGATACCTGCGAGATGGATTCCTTCATATTGTTAAAGGCTGTGTCAAAATTGCCAAGCGCATTGCCGACACCGTTGGAAACCTCTGTGATCCCCTGCAGGAGCGCACGCATATTATCCTGCGCCTGATGCAGGGCATCCGCGGTCTGCCCGATCTCGTTTCTCGTCCGCACATCCACATGCGTGGTCAGATTGCCCTCCGACAGCTTCTGCGCCAGCCCCTGGATCTTCTTTAACGGTGCGACAATCCTCTTGCCGACTACAAACGCCACGGCAAGCGCGATCAGAATGGCAAGGATAAACACAGCATTGGAGCGGATCAGGACACCCATGTATTCCCTGTCCAGCTCCTCTTTGACAATAGCCTTTGCAGCGTTCATATCATCCACATAATTTCCTGTGCAGACAGCCCAGCCCCACGGCTCAAACAGCTGCGAATACGCTATCTTAGGCGCTACTGTCACACCGTCCGACTTCGTGAAATAAAACTCGTTGTAACCGCCCTTGTCCGCACTGTTGCAGACACTGACCACCGACTGCGTGATCATGATGCCGTTCCGATCTTTGAGCTCCTTGCGGTTGTCGCCCTCCTGTTCTGTCAGAACCGCGTGCATCACCAGCACATAATCCACGCCGTCGAGCCTTCAGCCCAAGTACCGCACCGTCCTGTACCTGCGCTACTACGAGGAATATCAGGTGCAGGAAATCGCAGAGCTACTAGGCATCACGCCGAATCTCGTCTCCGCCAGACTATCGCGGGCAAAAAAGCTTATGAAGAAAAAATTTCGTTATCAAGATGAAGCAAGAACACAAGAATAATTTAAAAAGGATGGATTATCAAGATGAAACAAGAACAATTTAAAAACGTATGCCAACACATTTACCTCACAGCACAGCAAAAAGATCGAATCTGGAAACAGATCGAGACAGCGTCCAACCGCATATCCATCAGAAAAAGAGCGCTTCTTCCGACACGCGCCGCCGTCTGCTTTGGCGCGCTCCTCATGTCAGGCATGACAGTCTTTGCCGCAAGCGAACTCTCCCTGATGGACAAACTGTCTGACGCCATAAACGTCCTGACGCAAAGCGAGAACCCCCCGACACCGGAACAGCAAAATCTGTATGAACAGTACGGTCAGGCGTTAGATTGTGAGATTGCATTAGAAAGCGGCACCCTGAGACTGGACGCAGCCCTGTACGACGAAAACAACCTGATTATCCCTTTCCGCTATCGCTTTCACTCCGATGTTGAGGGATACGAAGCGCTCACCGCCGGAACTGATCTCAACCAGCAAGACCTGCGCACAACAGAGAGCCTCTATCATCTGGACACGAATGCCTTCCTCCGGCAAGTACGTTTCCGCACCCTACAGGACTCCATCCAGACAGACACAGGCAGCCTGTATCTCATGACAAATCCGGTTCTGTCTGAGGATGGAACGATTTCCGGCAGTTTTCTGGTCAGCACCAAGATGTCAAAATCTTTTGAACAGGGAACCGTGATTCAGCTTGTCAAAACGGCAGATCCAGACGCCACTGACCAGGCGGCGGAAAGCACTGACAAAAGCAGTCCGGCTGCGGACAAATCCGCTGAATTATATGCTGAATTTACACTCGGCAAGGCATTGAAGCAGCATGAACTGACGCTCGACGTGGACAACGCGGCTGCGTTAAAGGATATGGGAGCATCTATTGAAAAAATGTCCCTCTCCCCCCTGTCCCTCTGCTACTCCGGGACAGGCACACACCCAGGAATCCTGACCGCCACCATAACGGTCGTATTAAAAGACGGACAAATCATCAAGAAATCCCCCAACGGCGGCGGATACACGATGAATGACACCAGTGAGGACGATGCCAGCTTTTCCTTTGCCGCCAGCATTTTTTTCGCAGAACCCATACTATTGGAGGAGGTTGCCGAAATCCATATCAGGAACAGTCAGGGCGCTGATATCCATATCCCAGTGGAGTACCGTCCAACCGAATAGTGTTGCCTTACGCGCCCCCGTACCCTCCGTATACCCCTTTGGTATCCCGCTTCACCACATACAGCGCCTCGTCCGCACGGCCTAGCAGCTCCGCTATATCGGAACCGGCATCACCTGTCCACGCAAAGCCGGATGAGGCGCTGATTGTCCTTGTCTCAGTGTCCGACAGCGCGATCTGATTCTGCCTAATCTTCTCGTAGAAGGCATCCATCTGCCCCTCGATTTCCTCCCTGCTCTGACAGCCATAGACCATCATGCAGAACTCATCGCCGGAGCGCCGCGCCGTCAGGAAGTGATCCGCGGGCATCGCACTCATAACCTTCGAAAAACTTTGCAGATAGCGATCCCCCGCATCGTGGCCAAACGTGTCATTGATCCCCTTAAAATAATCCAAATCAATCATGACAAGCGCACAGACTTCGCCATCCGGCAACCGATGCAGACGCTCTGCTGCCAGCTGCTTAAAATGATCGAATTTGTACAACCCTGTGAGCGGATCGTGCGTATTCTCATAGCGCATCTGCCTTTTCTCCATGACATCTTTCGTGACATCGGTAATGACGCCCAGCTTTTTGCCCGCCGACTCTGACATCTGGATTTTGACATACTTGTCATCGTGAATCTGGTAGACATTCGTCTCCCCCTCGATGGGATTGGCTGTAATCCGGCGGATATAGTTGTCAAACACGCCCGCGTTTTTGCCAAACTCCGCCACTGCCTGGTCAGAAATATCCAGCAGGGCGCCCATACCGGAAGTGACAAACACATGGTTTTTCCCGCTCTCATACTCAAACGCCGCCAGTGAAACCCTGCTGATCTCAATGATCGCTGATATTCTGGCAGAGATATTGATAATGCTTGTCACCATTGTATTGATTCCACGGCTCAGCTCCTCAAACTCGCGGTTGCCGCCCACGGACACCGTCGTGTCGAGATTGCCATTCGTGATCGCGGACAGATCTTCAATAATATGATGAATCCCATCGATTACCCTGCGCCTGACCAGATAATTCAGCAGAAAAATGACCGCCAGTTCAATCAGAAACAGATAGACGCACGTGAGCACACTGTCAGAAAAAAGCTTTCGAAACAAAGTCGCAGCAGGCAGCGCCGCACAGATCATGACATCCCCATACATCTGGCTCACAACATAGATCTTCCTGCCGTCCGCCCCTGTCTGGTACGCCCCTTTGACGCACTCCCGGAGCGCCGCAAGCTGATAGGAATCCGCACTAAAATCCTGATCGATATCCTCGGAATGCCCCAAGACAGTTCCCGTTTCACAGTCGACCACAAAGAGCTCCTCGCCGGCATCCGTCGGAAATTTGGAAAAAATATAGTCGTATGTATTTCTCGACTGCGCCTCCATCAGCCTCTTGGGCTCGAAGCCGACCTGCACGAAGCCTCCCTTATTTTTCCTCGCCACACCGATATACTGCATGATCTTGCCCGCCGCCGCATTGGGCCGCGCCTCCTGAATCAGATAAGCGTCCTCATCGTCGCTCTCCAGAATCGCAAGAAAAGGGCGCGTCTGGTCATAGTCCGCCATATTCATGCCGATATACTCCGCGACGGACGCGGACGCGATAATACCGTCCTCGTCGATGTAATGAAGCTCGTCCACATCCAAAAGTTTTGCCAGATACTGCATCTCGGACACGTCCATGACGACCTCCTCCTGCCTGTCCAGCACATAGGCTGCCGCCTTTGCCCTGGTGAAATAATCCTCGTTTAAGTTTTCATTCATCAGTTCAAGCTCTGTCTGGTTGCTCTCAAGCGTATGTATGATCTGGTCTATTTTAATCTGAAACGTATTGAACTGCTGGTCTTCCAGCCGACGCCAGTTAATCAGAAAGTTAATCAAAAGAATCAGCATGATCGCCGTTGTCAAAATAATGACCATGTATTTCGTAAAAATTTTCTGCATGGAACAGACACCCCCTGTATTGTATAGCCCATATGCAATCGAGTAGGGGAATGTCCTTCTCCACTACTCGCGCGCCGGGCATCCATCAGCCAACCGATTTATCGGTTTGATGACATATTTCCTTATGTGAAAAACTTGCCCGTGTGCATAAATGAGGAATGCCCTGTTACAGACATTCCTCGACGGATGGTTAGAGGGGACTTCCTGTGTTCTCACAGTCCCTTTTTTATTATATCATGACCAGACGCACCGCGAGTGTCCATTTCTTCGCATATCACACCCTTTATTTCGCAATTTCACCTTCCTGACACCTGATAATTTCTGTACGCATATTTTCCCGCGACCGCCGCTGCGGTGGCTGCCAGCAGATACAGAACCGGCACGATCTGCCAGGATTCCAGACAGTGCCCAAACACGGAAAGCATCCTGGTATCAAAGACGTATTCCGCATTGAGATACCGCCACGGCGCCCAATCCCAGAGCTGTGCGGGGATTCTGTACTGATAGGGAAGCTTAACCACCATACCCGCTATAATCACACCCACACCAAACGACAGCGTTGCGATATTGTTGTGCAGCACCTCCGACAACACCTGCACAAGTACGCTGACCACTATTGCCGTAAGGATCAGGATACCATATGCAGCCAGACACACCTGACCAATCGACAGATCATACGATGTCGTCCACAGATAAGAACAGAATCGCAGCGAGGTGTCAAACCCCTCCGCGCCGTAGATGGCAAAAGCAGCGCAGAACGTGAACGTGGACAACAGCAGCGCACCGATGCCCGACACGCTGACGCCCGCCGCCAGCTTTGTCCAGTAAACGACGCCCTTTCCCTTCGCGCTTGACAGAATCAACTGGTCTGTCCTGCGCGCGTGCTCCTCCGTAAAAACGCTCGACATGCAGATGCAGACAAACAAGAGCACCAACAGACCGACCGTATTCAGACCATTGCTGATAATCTTGCGGTATCCCTCATGATAATAGTAAACCAGCGGCGTTTTTGTCCGTGCCTCCGCCTCCCTCCAATAGTTCTTTTCCGCATCGGACAGACGCAAATCCTGCCACTCCTTCTCGAGATTCTCCGCCCTTGCCGCATACAGCGCCCCCTCACTCGGAACCCACGCCTGCAGCTCGTCGATATCCCACTGCTGCGTCCACAGCCGGACTAAATTAGCGATGTCACTGTATGGGCGCGCATAGGTCTGGTACTCTGAAGTCAGCGTATAACGCTCCTCCCCGGCAGGTATCTTTCCGTATGCCGCCGCCATCTCCCCGAGCAGCTGCTGGTCAAGCGCCCTCCCTGACAGCGCTTTCCGGTATCCCTGGTCGACCTTGAACATATGGTAGTGCGTGTCAACCACCTCACCGTCCACATAATATTTCCCGGACAGGTCAGCGAGCGAAAACAACATGATACAGAACACGCAGACCAGAAACACGATCCAGACCAGTTTTCGGCTCAATATTTTTTTCACCTCATAGCGGTATAACGTCCCCGAATTATTCATGTGCACCCTCCTCCCCGAACTGTTCCAGATAAAACGTCTCCAAATCCCCCTTTTCCTCGTCCCACTTCCCCTGATAGATGAGCTGTCCGTCCTTCATCATCAGCACCTCGTCCGCGATATGCTCCACGTCCGAGACGATATGTGTCGACAGGAGCACGATACTGTCCTTGCCCAGACTCTCGATTAATTTGCGGAAGCGCACCCGCTCCTTGGGATCGAGCCCCGCGGTCGGCTCGTCCAGAATCAGCAGCCGCGGATCGTTCAACAGCGCCTGCGCGATGCCAAGCCGCTGTTTCATGCCGCCCGAAAATGTCTTAATCTTCCTGCGCCCCGCGTCCTGCAGGGACACCAGTTCGAGCAGCTCCTTTGCCCTGCGTTTCGCCTGTGACTTTGGAATGCCTTTGAGTGCAGCCAGATACAGCAGAAAATCCATCGCGCCAAACTCCGGGTAATACCCGAAATCCTGCGGCAGATACCCAAGAACGGCGCGATACGCCTCCTCACCCACATCAATGCCGTCATAGGCGATCGTCCCTCCCGTCGGCTTCAATATCCCGCAGATCATGCGCATCAGCGTAGTCTTACCCGCGCCGTTTGCCCCGAGCAGGCCGTAGACGCCCTTCTGCAGCTTTACCGAGACGCGGTCTACCGCAATCCGGTTCTGATACTGTTTCGTTACCCGGTCAATCACAAGTTCCATAAAAATCCTCCTTTTCTACAGTTCCTTATACCGCCTCTGTCTGTCTTACAATACCCACACACTGTCTCGCCGTACCGATCAGCAGCACCAGCAGCAAAAGCATGGTGGCTGTCCGCCACAGACCGTCCCCCGCCCGGCAATACTGAACAACACTGCCATGCAACGCCGTCACCGAAAAACTGATGCAGACCGCAATACCGGCGCAGATATAGACCGCCTCGCGCCCGCGGAGTCTGCGGACAACCGCAAGCCCTGCAAATGTCGTCAACAGATATGGCAGCAGCATGCAGGCGCCCCATGTAAGAACACCTGCTCCATGCAGCGCACCTTTCTCCTGCCGCCAGATTCCGACCGACAGCAGAACGAGAATAAACAAGTTTTCTACGCCGAGAAGCCCCAATCTTGTCAGAACGACGCTCCTCAGAGAAAAACGCGTCGCCATCTCCAGCTCCGCCATCTCATAATTCTCTGAACGACCGCTCTCGGACACGACCGTCAGCGCCAGCAGCGGCATCAGCGCAGAAGCAATCCAGACGGTATCCGCAGGCAGCCCCGCCGCTCCCATCATGGACAGGATAAAAACAAGCGCCGAGACAAGCCACACCCATCTGCGGATATAGCCAAGCTGCGAGAGGACAAACGCGAAAACACTGGTCTTTGGCTGTTCCAATGTCCTTAGAAACGCCTTTTTGCGCACCGGCTGCGGTGCTTCAAACGCACGTTTTAACTCTTTTTTTAATGCCTGCCTCATTCGATTCCCTCCTTTTTCAAATTCTCCCTGAATTTCTTTGTCACCGCGAGCAGCCTGCGGCGCACGGCAAACCTGGAAAGTTCCATCAGCTGCGCCAGCGTCGAGACCGGCACCTCGTTCACATAGCGGAGCAGCAGCAATTCCTGCTCATCTGGCTCAAGCGCCGCCACCGCCGCCCTGACTGCAAAGTTGGTCAGCAGATGCTCGTCTGTGTTTTCCTGTGCAAAACTTTCGTTCCTGGCAATTTCCTGCGTGAACACACCCGCCGCTTCGTCGTCTGCTGCGCGCTGCGCCTCCTGCAGCCGGTCTCTGGAACGCCTCCGGTATTCGTCCACACACAGATTCCGCGCAATAGTATAGAGACACCTGAGCGCCTGCTCCGCCGTATTTCCCTGATACTTTTCGAGATAACGGAGAAATGTTTCCTGCGTGATATCCTCCGCCGTCTGTCTGCTGCGCAGGCGGAAATAACAGTAGCGGTATATTTTATCGTATTGTTCCTCTATGTCAATGGACATGCCTGACATTCCAGAAACACCTCCCTCCTCTCATAAAGTATAACGGAACAGCGCCCTGATATGTGCGGCTGTATTTGAACTTTTTTGTGTGCCCGTATGCAATCGAGTAGGGGAATGTCCTTCTCCACTACTCGCCGTGCGCCGCCTTAGCTGCATACTTCTATGTGAAAAACTTCCACATATGGTTTTTCACATTTTGCACGGGGCTGCGCATAAAAAAACGGGGGAACATTCCCCCCACTACTGTCAACTGTTGTCTATAAACCTATTTGCGCTCCAATAAAAACAATTGTTTTGAATCCAATATCTTTAAGTTCTTTTCCGCAAGCATTTTCTCTATAAATCTCCTGCGTGTGACGTAGTTATTGATCCAGAACGTTCCCAACATGGAATTGACTTCCCACTGGTATTGAAAATCGAACAGACTGAGCAAATCCATTCCCAAAACAGCCCTGTTTTCTATGTCTGGCGATATGTAGATCTGAACATCGTTCAATGTGATTTCCTCTGTAAGCTTAAAGCTTTGCACGATGTATGGCGCTATTCTGACATTCCTGCCTGATGCGTCAAACAGTTCTTCTTGAAAACCTGTATTTTCCAGCTCTTGTGTCAAATCAATGCCATTCCTTTTTAATAAATCCAACCCAATAATTGTATATGGTGAACCTGTATCAAGCTTAAACTGCAGCTTCTTTATTTTTCCATTTAAGTTCAGACTCAATAAAGTATAATAAGAAAACCTAGCGGTATCCTTTATTTGGTTTATTAAAAAATCAGGACGGTACCTTTTGATCTCTGACCGCCCTGTATTTTGTCTCTCTTGTATGTTGCTATCCATGTGTCTCAATCTCTTCCTTTCTATAAAGAGTCCCCATATATGGCTCCAGGTAATCTGTATAATCGTATCTCATTGATGTGACATCCCCACATAGCGACTCCTCATATTTATTTGCCAAGCTGTAATCACACTCAGTAATTACATAATAGACTTTGGAATAGTATTCTGTGTATCCATCCGGCATACGTTTTGCTTTATGCCGCACCGGTGTGATCAGAAAACATTGTCTCAAATCCCATTGAAGCCTGGACACATTAACCTCTTTATCCTGATTTAAGACCTTATATACCATTGGCTCCACTTTCTCCACTGATAATCCATATTTTACAAATATTTCTCCCACATTTACTATAGCTTCTGTCATCTCAACACCACCTTTCCCATTGAGCAGGTTCCTTCTTGACCTTGTATCCATTATTATACCATTCTCATCCTCCGCGTGCAAGAAAATCCACTGTCAAGCCTCCTCAACCACGTCGGGTTTTAACACCTTCCGCGCCGCCAGCGCAAACGTAATCGCATGGACAGTCAGCGTGATCGTCCACGTGATCGGATACGAGATGTAGAC
Source organism: Lachnospiraceae bacterium (assembly GCA_009774245.1). Taxonomy (GTDB): domain Bacteria; phylum Bacillota; class Clostridia; order Lachnospirales; family Lachnospiraceae; genus COE1. Next base: position 71,631 of record VSNM01000002.1, read on the forward strand.
CGTGGACAGGCTGTGATACTCCGGAATCTGAAACACAGTAGCAATCCACAGCAGCCGCAGCCCGCAGGCGCCGATCAGGGAGACGATCATCGGAATGATTGAGTACCCGATGCCGCGCAGCGCGCCAACCAGCACATCCATAATACCGCACAGTGCATACACCGTACAGATAAACTTCATTCGCACCATCCCTGCCGCGATGACCTCCGCGCTCGGCGAGTAGATGCCAAGCAGCGCGTTTCCGAAAAAGACGGCAAGATTTCCAAGCAGCAGACCGGTTATGACCACACAAAGCTCTCCCGCAAACAGGATTTTGTAAATGCGCCTGTACTGCCTTGCACCAAAGTTCTGGCTTGTGAAGGATATGGTCGCCTGGTGAAACGCGTTCATTGCCATATAGACAAAACCTTCAATATTCGCAGCCGCCGAATTACCTGCCACCGCGATATTTCCAAAAGAATTGACGGCGGACTGGATCACGACGTTGGACAGCGAAAACACGGTTCCCTGAAATCCCGCCGGAAGACCGATCTGCATGATCTTTCCCAGCTTGTCCTTCGAGATGGCAAGTTCTTTCAATTCCAGATGAATGCCGCCCTGCTCCCTCACCAGGCAGCGGACAACCAGCAGTGCCGAGATCGTCTGCGAGATGACAGTTGCCGCGCCGACGCCCGCTACACCCATGTGACAGGCAATCACAAAAAACAAATTTAACACTACATTCACGATGCCTGCAGCCAGCAGATAATAGAGCGGTCTTTTCGTGTCACCGACTGCTCTTAAGATCGCGCTGCCAAAGTTATAGACCATCATGGAAGTCATGCCAAGAAAATAAATCCGCAGATACAGGGCTGCCAGTTCCAGCACCTCCGGCGGCGCCTGCATCAGCTCCAGGAGTCCGCGCGCCCCGACCAGACCGACCACGGTGAGCAGCACACCGCTGCAGATGCTCAGCAGCATCGAAGTATGTACCGTTTCTTTTAAGTCGCTGTCCTTTTTCGCGCCGTAATACTGCGCTGTCAGCACATTGCTTCCCACAGACAAGCCCACAAAAAGATTGGTCAGTAAATTAATCAGCGCCGTGTTGGAACCCACTGCCGCCAGCGCGTTGTCCCCCGCAAACCGCCCCACCACGACAATATCCGCAGCGTTAAACAGCAGCTGCAGGATACTCGAGCACATCAGCGGCAGCGCAAAGAGGAGCATTTTGCCAAATACCGAACCGCTACACATGTCAATTTCGTATTCTTTATTCATATCAGTCCCTCCTAACCGCGATTTTTTATAACCGGATTCCTGAGCGTCATGACAACCAATGGTATCACCATCAGAAACCAGACCGCAGGCTCTGTCCATATGATTCCCCAGTATCCAAACATTCTCACGAACACAAACGTAAACACCAGTTTCCCGACAAGCTCGATAAAGCTGGACAAAATAGGCGTCCTGTGATCCCCGAAACCCTGCATACAGTTTCGGAGGATCACGATAAACAGACACACGAGCAAAAAGGACATATCCACCCTGAGGTATGTCGTTCCCCAGTAAATGATCTCCTCATTGTCCGAACTGGTGAGAAAACGAATCAGATACGGCGAGACAGTATGCGCAAGGACAAAGACAATCCCGTCCCAGACAGCACCTATGAGCAGTACGCTCTTCATTCCCTGCCGAATCCTGTCGTACCTGCCGGCGCCGTAATTCTGCCCGCAGTAAGTCGCCATCGAGGAGCCAAGCACGCTCACGGGCAGTCCCCATATCTCAAAGATCTTGCGCGCCGCGGTGTGCGCCACGATAATGTTTGTACCTAACTGGTTGATGCCGCTCTGCAGCACCAGTGTGCCGAAGTTCACAAGGCTCGACATCAGTCCCATGGACAGCCCGCTCTGATACAGCAAAACGATCCTGTCCCTCGAAAGTACAAAATGCTCCCGCACGATGTGCAGTATCGGAAAATTGCGGCGAATCCAGACCAGACAGAGCACCACCGACAACAGCTGCGAGACGAGCGTCGCTACCGCCGCGCCGCGCACGCCCATATCAAAGACAAGGATAAACAGATAGTCCAGCCCGACGTTTGTCAGCGCCGCGATCACCAGAAAGACCAGCGGCGTGAGCGAATCACCGATCGCGCGCAGCGTGTTTGCACATAGATTATACGCCAGCGTCACAAACATTCCCCACACCAGCGGCGTGATATAGGACAACGCCATATCCATCTGCCCGGGCGGCACATTTAAGAGTGTCAATATCGGCCGGATAAAAACAGCAACGACTGTGATGAGCACAGCCGCAGTCAGAAATCCCAGCGTGACCGCGCCCGCCACATTCTCCTTCAGCCTCCGCTCCTCGCCGCTCCCGTAAAAACGCGCTGTCAGCACACTAAATCCAAGGCTCAGCCCGTTAAAAAACCCTGTCAGCAACGTGTACAAAACAGACACCGAACCCACCGCCGCGAGCGCCGTCTCCCCCAGAATCCTTCCCACGATCTTTGTGTCAACCAGACTGTAACAGATCTGAAACAGATTGCCCAGAAACACCGGTATGGCAAACAGCAGAATCAGCTTCACCGGTCTGCCCTCGGTCAAATTCAGAGCCGTTTTCGCGTTTTTCATTACATTCACACCTTCTCAATCACACTTTCTAATCAAGCTCTTCTAATCAGATTTCGCAGATCAGGCTCCTCAATTTTTGCGCAGCCCTCTGGGGTAATGGTTCTTCATAACCTGTCCCGCAAGCTTCCCCCAGCCGATGCTGTAGCCCTGATACGTCATCAGATACCACCCTTTTTCCCCGTCGTGATTCAACGTCATTCCGCCCAGATAGGCCCTCGCATTCTCCTCACTGCCAAGCTCCATCGACCGCTTTACAGCTTCCTTTCGCAGCGCCAGCGCCAGCGCGTGAGACGGCTCAAAGCGGTTTTTCTTCATCGTGCCAAGGTGCAGTCCCGCCCGCAGCACTTTCAGTCCCTTAACTGACGGCATATCCTCCGGCATCAGGTAAAGCTGTTCGCCGAATTTCAGCAAACGCCCTTCCGCGCCTGCCGTCAGATCGATCTGCAGCGTCTCCTGCTGAAATTGCAGGAACTCCTTTATCTCCTTCGCGCGAATCCCCTTCTGCAGTCCGTTTGCCGGAAAAGCCCTGTATCCATCTGGCACTTCTCCCTGCTTTTGCAGTACGGCGAGATAATGCCCTTCCCCATGTGCCAAGTGCGGATAAAGTCGGATCGTGTGTCTTAATGTACTCACACCATCACTGACACACCTATCTTCCATATTAGCCAGATCGCTGCTGCCTTGTGCATTTTCACATACAGGCACTGTACTACCACCATATCTGTCATTGTCATATTGAAGCGTGCTGACAGCTGGCATGGCATTTCCTTCCTGACTTTTTTCACTGTAATGCGCCCACTCAGGAACACCGTCCGACATGCCCTCATATTTCCGTACAGCTACTACCTGATAATCCGGATGCCGCTCCAGAAACCGCGCGATGCTGCCCTCGTTCTCCGCAGGCGCAAAAGTGCAGGTCGAGTACACAAGTCTCCCGCCCGGACGGAGCATCCCGTCCGCGCAGTCGAGTATCTCGTCCTGCCTGTCCGCACAGAGCCGGACATTCTCCAGACTCCACTCCACGCACGCCTCCTCGTTCTTTCGAAACATTCCCTCGCCGGAACAGGGCGCGTCCACCAGAATACGGTCAAAATATCCTGCAAACACCTCTGACAAACGCTGCGGCGCCTCGTTGGTGACAAGGGCATTTCGTATTCCCATGCGCTCCACATTTTCAGATAGAATCTTCGCCCGCGCCGAGTGAATCTCATTGCAGACAAGAATCCCTTCATTCTGCATATATGCTGCAATCTGCGTCGTCTTTCCTCCAGGCGCCGCGCACAGATCGAGCACGCGCTCCCCCGGCTTCGCCTCCAGGTACCCCGCTGGCACCATAGCGCTCGGCTCCTGTATGTAATAGACACCCGCCTCGTGAAACGGATGCCTGCCGGGCGATTCTAATTCCCCTATGCACCCGTGTGCAATCGAGTAGGGGAGACTTTCCCTACTCGCGCGCCGAGCGCATGTTGCGTCAGCAACTAATTTCCCTATGCGCCCGTGTGCATAATACAAGCCGTTTTTCTCCCAGGAAACCGGCGTCAAACCCGCAAACGGCGCTTTTTCCAGAAATTCCTCCACCGTGCCCTTGAGCGTATTCACCCTGAGCGCCTGATATTTTTCCTCATCATAACTACGCAGGAAAGCAGGATACGCCTCCCCGAGCATATCCTGCATCCGAATCCTGAAATCCTGTGGCAGCTGAATCATAACACCAATCCCTTACTTTCCCCGCACCCCAGAATGATATTGAGGCACTGCACCGCCGCGCCTGACGCGCCCTTTCCGAGATTGTCAAAGCGCGTGCTGACCAGCAGCCTGTCCTCATTTCCTGTCACATAGACCTCGATGCCGTCCCAGCCGGAACACATATTTCCAGCCAGGAATCCATTATAGTCCGCTTCCTTCCCAAAGGGCATCACCCTGACAAACGGCTCGCCCTCAAAATAATCTGCGAACATTGTTTGCACCTGATCCGGCGACGGCTTGTCCTTCAATAAATCCGTGTAAAACTGCAGCGTCACCACCATGCCGCTGTAATAATCACAGATTAAGGGAGAAAACAAAGGCGTCTTTTCAAGCCCTGTGATCTTCTGCATTTCTTTCAAATGTTTATGGTTCTGGCTAAGCGCATACTCCCTCGGTGCGTCGAGCTCCTTGTCCCGTCCGTCCGCCTCGTACACCGCGATCGTCTTTTTGCCCGCCCCGCTATAGCCCGACATCGCAAACGCCGCTACTGGATAATCTTTCGGAAGGATTCCCTCTGCAATCATCGGATATGCGATCGTGATAAAACCTGTCGCATAGCAGCCAGGAACTGCAATTCTCTTTCCCGTTCTGATTGCCTCTCTGTGCGCCTTGGAAAGCTCCGGATAACCATATGCCCAGCCAGGTTCTGTGCGGTGCGCCGTCGATGTGTCAATGATGATCGTGTTGTCATTCTCGACCATCGCCACAGCCTCCCGCGCCGCCGCGTCAGGCAGGCACAGGAATGTGATATCCGACGCGTTGATATATTTTCTGATCTCCGCCGGATCTTTCCTTAGCTCTGACGGAATCTTTAAGATCTCAATATCATCCCTTCCCTCAAAGCGCTCAAAGATACGCAGCCCGGTCGTTCCCTCACTTCCATCGATAAATACTTTTTTCATTTGCATTCTCCTCGCCATTCATTTCAATATACCTATCATAAAGCGATTGTGGAAAAAAGTCAAATACATCTATGAATGTCTTTTGTCAGGCGCAAAAAAACATTACTGTTCACTCCGTTCCCAGTAACAGGCAAAAATCCATGCAAAATTTGCTTCGCAAATGGATTTTTACTTGCAACCACTACATTTTCTCACGGACTTAGCAGTAAATGCTAAGTCCTGTCTGAACAGTAAAAAAAAACTGCCTGCCGGTCTATCTGGTAACACTTTTTTCCTACAGTTCTTTACCAGACATGACCAACAGACAGATCAAACAACAATTTATATATATTAAAGATAAATAATATTCTCTGGCGGAATTTGCCTTGGTTTGCTATGGGCTTGATAAAACGCTTCCTGCTCTTCCTCTGCCTGTTCAAAGTCATAAACTCTTTTTCCAAACACCCATTCCAGAAACGTATCAAATTCTTGAAACCAGAAATCACCTGTCATGCTCTCTTCCTCAAATTCTTCTCGTGATTCCGCATCCCACGCATTATTCATCTCATGATCCCAGCTTTGTACCTCACCTGTCTCACAATCAAGGAGCACCAGGTCGCCATTGTCAAGATTCCCAAGATGCATCCTTTCAATCTTCTCAAAATATCCAAGCGAAAGAGAAGATGGTTTGCTGAGATTATCGATGCAGAAGAAGTCAAGCTGCACATCTCCGCACAGTTCCTCGTCCTGCTCTAGTTCCTCGTCGCTGTAGTCAATGTATTCCCCTGTAGACTGGTCATATCGCCCCTGATAACCATAATCTTCTGAGACAATACACTTCGGATAGAAACGCTCCTGCAGAACCGTGTAGCCCTGCAGATACTCGCGGAACATTCGGGGAAGCGTAACATGATTTTCCCGTTCAAATGCTGCAATCTGCTCATCCGTCACATCGGATTCCAGTATTTTCCACGTCAGCGTATGGTTGTGCTTTTCATCCAGTTCAAATACCTGATGAGCCGTCAGATATTCCGGAACCTCCTCCTCTGTCAAGTTCTTATTGTCGAGTATGTACAGACGATTCACTCTGTTCCCGCCCCATGACGTGCGCCGTATATTTCTGATGTAAACATTTTGGGGATTCTCTTTCAGATAATCCTCATACAATTTTAACAACTGCGCTTTCTGCATACGAATCCTTCCTTTCCGAACTTAGATTTTCATCGATTGATTAATGGCTGCCATATTTTTCATTTTAACATTTTTTTCAAAAATATCTTATGACGTTTTGTGAAAAAATTAATTAAACGCACCCCAGAATGATATTGAGGCACTGCACCGCCGCGTCAGGCAGACACAAAAACGTGAAAGAAATAACATTGCAATCGGATGTTGTCTATTCCTGATACATATCCTGCAGACTGACCAGTCTAACCCTGTCGGAGTCCGCATGTTCCATCACCCAGTCCGAAAAGCCGCTCTTTGCAAACAGCAGATACTGCACAACCCTATACGTACTGGAAATCAACCCGTTTCTCTCCATAAGGGAATCATACACTTTTTTGTCAAGCGGTTCGTTTCTATATTTGCACTCACCCAACACTGCTTTTTTGGACTGTTTATCCAGTCCCACGATATCGATGTCTGTCGTCTCGCGCTTTCGCGGATCTGTCCCCCACCACTTGCCCACATGTGTCACAAAACAGTCCAGTTCCCCGCACAGACCAAGTCTGAGCGTGTAATACCTCGCCATATCCTCAAAAACCTCCCCCATGTATTCAGAGATTCTATTTTTCACAACATTTTGATAGTACACATCGCCCTTCCCCATTTCGATCGCCCCGACCGCATCGGGCACAAAGCGATACCAGAATTTGAACATGTTGTCCTTAAAGTTGTACCGGACCTTTTTCCTGTTTGCCTCGTCCGTCACTGCATATTCCTTCACAACGATCCCTGTGACGACAAGATTGGCCAGCGCATGCGACACCGCCGTGGGATCGATATGCGTCTTGTCCGCAATCTCGTTTACTTTGTTCGCCCCTGACGCAACCGCCTCTATAATGTCATTGTAAACGCTGACATTCCGAAACTCCTGCATCAGCAGATTGTTTGTCTCCTCGTACATATAACCCGACTTCATGAAAAACTGATTCACAATGTTTTCATCAAGGCTCAGCGAATCGTCCATAAGCGACAGGTATTTTGCGATACCGCCTGTAATTCCATAACAGACCGCCTTGTCCGCCTCCGAATAGGACGGTACAAACTCCGCCGCTTCCATATAAGAAAATGGTTCCAGCCGAATCTGCGCTGTCCGTCTCCCAAACACAGGGCTCTTTTCGCTCAACACTTCATTTTCCATAAAACTTATGGAAGAACCACACAAAATAAGAAACATCTGCCCCGAAGCCCACTCTCCATCAATATGGTTCTGGATCACGGACAGCACACCACTGTCCGCTTCCACCAGATATGGCAGTTCGTCAATCACAACCACAATCCGCTCATCCATACAGCGCTTTCCAACAAACGAAAAAAGCGTATCCATGTCATGGAACACCAGCGCTTCCAGTTCAGGCGCCAGTTCCGCCAGTACCTGTCTGCCCAATTTTTCCAGATTATTTCTGATACCGGTTTTTGACGCCGTGTAATAGATTGCCCGCCTGCCTTTGATAAATTCCTTGATCAAAGTGGACTTTCCAACCCGTCTCCTGCCGTAAAGAACCATCATCTGAAATCCTTCCTCTTTATAAAGGCGTTCAAATGCTTCCAATTCTTTTTTTCTGCCAATAAATTTATTCATTTACTGCCTCCATGGAACTTACTATTTTATTTTTCATTGAAATATATTTCATTGAATCTTATTTCATTATATAATTATCTAAAAACAAAGTCAACTGCCGCCCTCATTTTCTGCCTGCCCATAAATTCCAGCCCGCTGTGAATCCAAATAATGCAACCCCAATTCCCACAAGCACTGCTGTCAGTCCCCACTGGTCAGCCAATACGCCTGCAAGCGGAAACAGCACGATCATTCCAACCGAAAAAAACAGGCTGTTCACGGAGATCAATGTCGCGCGCTGTCCCGACGGGATCAGGCTGTTGAGCTGTTCTGACTGCACGGGATAGAGCACGGAATTAAAGAAACTCGCCACAGCCAGGGCTGCAATCGACACAAAGACATTGCACAAACCATATGCCAAAAATGCTCCGGCGATAGCAAGTGCACCAATTACCCCAATTTTTGCGCCGAATCTGGCAAAAATCCGCTCGCTCATGAATGCCCCGGCGCAGGAGACACCTCCCACCACCAGCATAATCAGACTGATCTGAATCTTATTGTACCCCAGCTCATAAAAATACTGCTGGCTGTAAAAAAACAACAATGTCTGCGCCGCAAACACCACGGAATAATAGACAATGATCTTGAGAATCCGGCCGTCATTCCTCTCTTTGTTACTATATAAATGTACCTTTCCCATGCTCGCGCGCCGGACGCGGGCAACCTTAGATGCATATTTCCTTTCCGCGTCCGTGTGCATAATAAAAACAGCCTGACTTTAATATTTGTCAAACTGTTCTGGAATTACTGCGGTATTCTGTCTTTCTGTTTCTTTGCTGACACGGATCTGTAGAAAAATAACTGACACATCCTGACCTGTCTATTTCTCCGGTTGCTTTGGCCATTTAACCCCGAAGAAATATTCTACAACTCCTAAACTAATGTTATCACAAAGCCGAAAAAAGGGCGCAGTAATCCCGTAAACGTGATTTTCTGCACGTTTTTGACATGGAACTGCTGCTGCAAATAGGTACATAGCCCAATCCGTTCATACTGCTCCCTCCCTTCAAAATCAAATTCATTTTATCACAAGCACGATGCGGTACAATTCTTGTACCACGAGCGCAGTGAAATACAATTCATTTTATCACAAACGCGGTGCGATACAATTCATTCTACCATAATCTCAACATTTGTCAATCCTCCCGCACGCGGAATGTGACTTTCCAATCGCCCTCCACAAGCTCCCCGGAGTCATGGAAAATACCGTACATGGAATAATCCGCGATATCCTCTATATCCTCTACATACCAATACTCATAAGTATCATATCTGACATCACCAACCTCTTCAAACCAGCTCACGCTACGATCCGGATACCGCTCATTACCGTCTGAATCCTTCAGATATAACTCCACATGCCTGTCCGAGCGGCTAGTGTCCCCCATGCTGATCTGAACACGCAGCACGCCATCCATATACGCGATTCCCCGCAGCGTAAAATCATCCGCCGCACAGTCCTCCACCCTTTTTCCATCCAGCACATTTGCTTTGGGAAGCGGATTATCCTCCGTGGCGGCTTCCGCCCACAGGGAACTGGGCAGTTCCTCCTCCGGGAAAAGCCCTCCACCGCCGCTCAGTGTCACCTGTTTTGTATCCGCTGTGTAAACAATCCCTGACAGGTCAACGTCCTTTGTCTCTTCGTATTTGTCACACAAGACAGAATGTACCCAAAATTGAAGCTTAGCACCCTGATATGCATTGTCCGACTGAACCGTCACCTGAAAATACGCCTTGTCCTCCGTCTCATCATATGTCAGGAAAATGCACCCGCCGACAATACTGTCATTTGTGTAATCCGACAATCCATAACTGTCAAACAAATCCATCACGCCATGCACCAGATCCTGCCCGCTGCCCTCCGCGTCCTGCAGCGATATGATAATGTCCGCCTCATTTCCATCCAGATGAACCGCCTCTACCTGCATCGTGATTCCCTGGCTGGTACAGCTCTTCTCGATCGGCACCAGCTGGTCTGCCATCGCAGGGGAGATGTACTCCACAATCTTATAAAATGCCGGGATATGTGCTGCAAAGACTGGCACCGCCGTCACGAGACACACCACTGCCACTGCCGCTGCGAGCGACATCCTCACGGAAAACCTTTTTTTGACAGACGCTCCTTTGCCCGTTCCTGCCCTGCAGATCGTGTCTGACACAAGCTCTGGTGACGGTGTGATCGTATTATATGCTTTTTTGTATCTGTCCTGAAACATGCAGATTCCCTCCTTCTTTGTCCAACAAGTTCTTTAATTCCCTCCGTGCCCTTGTCAGTCGCGTCCGCACGGTAGACGCCTTTGACTTCGTGATCTTCCCGATTTCCTCAACAGACAGTTCCTCGTAATAAAACAGATGAATGACAACGCGGTACTTCTCTGGCAGCTGTTTGACCATCTCAATCAAAAGCCAGTCCTCGTCCACAGCCTCGCCGGAAATGCCGTCCCCTGACAGTTCCACCTCCAGCGCATCGCCCTCATATGCGCTCCTTCTCTGCGTCCACGGCGATTTCCAGAAATTCTTGCAGCAGTTGACCGTCACCCGCATAAACCACGCCCTTTCATGCTCCGCACTGTCAAACACTGGCGTTTTCCGCACATAGCGCAGAAAGACCTCCTGGTAAATGTCATCTGCGTCCGCACGCGTCCTGACAAGCGAATAAGCCAGCCTGTAGACCGTGTCCGAGTTTCTTCTGATGACTTCCTCGTAATTCAAAGATTCTAAGTTGTTTTCTTCTTTTTTTCTTTCTTTTTCTCTATGCATAGACTTCATTTCTCCCCCTTTCAATATATATACAAGATAAAACCGCAAAAAGCTACACGAATTGCATTAAAATTGAACTATAATTGAATCAAAAAAGCCGGATTCCCCTTTCAGGATATCCGACTTTGTATCGCAACATATGATTCATTAATAATTCCCCAGCACTTCCTCTTTCCTCTTCTCCGAAAACCCCCCGTTTCCGACCTCGTATATTTTATCACATTTCCTGATCGTGCTCAATCTGTGTGCTATGACGATGAGTGTCCGCGTTCCGTGCAGCCCGTCGATCGCCCCCATCACTTCCTTCTCAGTCTCATTGTCGAGCGCCGAGGTAGCCTCATCCAGTATCAATACACTGGGATTTCGGTAGAGCGCCCTCGCTATGCCAATCCGCTGTCTCTGTCCACCGGAGAGCTTCACGCCCCTGTCGCCAATCATGGTGTCCAAGCCGTCGGGCAGGGACTGCACAAACTGATCTAGCTGCGCCTCACGCAGCGCCTTCATGATCGCGGCGTCATCAATCTCGGACTCCGGTATCCCAAAGGCAATGTTGGCGCGTATGTCATCGTCCATCAGATAAATCGCCTGCGGGATATAACCCACATCCTCATGCCATGATGACATGCATTTTCGAATATCAGTCCCATCGATCGTGACAGCTCCCTCCTGTGGTTCGAGGATTCCGAGTATCAGATCGGCAGCCGTGGTCTTCCCCGCCCCTGACGCGCCGATCAGCGCGACGGAGGTGTTCTTTGGAATCTCAAGGCTGGCATCCTGCAAAATCCACTTCTCGGACTCCGGATAGCGAAATGAGACGCTCTCCAGACGAATCGCAGTCCCGAGACGTTGCTTCACAGTATCTTCATGGTCAGCCGCCCTCCTGTCCATCAACTGCTCGATCTCCTTCAAATCCCTGTAAACGGCATCGATTGCCGGTTTGTTGAACATCATTCCACTGATATAGCCTGTGATCTTGTTAAAGGACGGAAGCATCCGAAACGCCGCAACCGCAAATATGGACAGGGTTGTGACAAAGGAGGCAATATCACTCTTTACCACCACAATCTTGATGATCATGGCGATCATCAGACTGCAGATACATACCGTCTCCATGACAGGCTTGGGAAGATATGTGAGTATGGACTGCTGCCTCTGCACCCTGGCGCAATCCTTGTAATTCCGGTCATAGTTGTCAATAAAAAAGCTTTCCTTGTTTGCTACCTTGATCTCCTTAATGCCCGAAAAAGCCTGAAACAGCCACTTTGTTACCAGTACATTTGCCTGCCTGCTCTCCTCGCCTATCCTCACAAGGACTTTTTTGAAAAACAGCGTAAAAAACCCCATAAACAGGAACAGCAGCGAGGCCACTGCCAGCGTGGATACCCAATCCTGGATAAACAGATAGATGACAAGCACCAGACTCACACTGAACTCCGCGAGAAACTGCAGGGCGTTTAACGCCACCGTAAAAAAACCGTTGACATCGCTCGTGATATTGCGCTGGAACTCTGCCACATTTTTGGATACATGAAACAGATAGTCCTGCCGCATGTAACTCTTCATCATGCGCACGGACAAACGCTGCTGGTTGTTGAACACAAAGCGGTACTGAAGACTGTACATCATCGTCACATAAATATTTTTTAACACATAGACTACGATCAGGGCAACTGCCAGAAATACAATCATCTGATTGGCGTCTGTGATCCCTGTATACCTGCTGACCAACACAAAATACCACTTGTCAACTGTCTTGTCCGGCTCCATGGCAACATCGATCAGCGGCATGATGGCTGACACGCCCAGCAGCTCCACAAAAGCGCCGATGATGATAATGACAAGCAGTATCCCCAATTTGATTTTCTGCCGTCTGTCCAGGACATAGCTGATTTTTTTTAACATTCTGTCATCCTTCCATAACACAATTATTAATCCGGTTTATAGAACTGCGCAATCTCTGACGCGGTTCTCGGCTTTTTCCTCATATACGCATCGTAATCCTTGAAATAGTGTCCCATATCCCAAGCCTGATACCCCTTTTTGTGCAGATCGCAGGCAAGTACCTTTGCCGTGGGGCCAAGCACGATACACACCAGTCGCTTTCTGCTGGTTTTTAGAACCTCACGCAGCAGTCTGTCGTAGTCCGCAAAGGCGTTCATGCTCGGCGCCGTCACAAACTCTACCGATTTGCACACATCATACGCCCTGTGCTCAAGCCGGTCAAACACCCCCTCGCCACACACGATCGTCACATGCCTGCCGCTTAACAGCTTCTGCATCCGCCTGTAATATCCCTTAAAATCATACTTCTCGTAAGTCTGATACACCTGTGTGATACAGGTATCCACATAGACCATATCCCTGCTGCAGTTTTTGCACAGAAATCTCCGCTGTGCCGCGAGCGCTCCCGCAAACTGGGCTGTGAAATCATTTAACTGCTTTACGGGATGCATATAGTAATACGGTATCCCAATCCTGAGCCCGTCAGTATTGGTCCGCAAAAGCTTCCTGAGACGCTTTGCAAGCTTTGGATCGTACTCCTGAAAGGGAATGGAGCCGCCCTGCATGATCGCGATCTCACCGTCGCCGTACCGCAGAAAACTGATCCGCTCCTTCTCCATCAGCGTCAGTGTCTCCTCTGTATTCAGAATGGAAAGCTTCCCCGCGTACCTGCCCTTCTCATAGCTTCTCCGCTCGAAATGTCTGTAGACGCGCCTTGGAAACCGCGTGAACTTATCTGCCAGCTCCTTTGCCTTCCTCAGTCTGAACCGCAACGAATCAGGTGAATACCCCTTTGTCTCCTTTCGGAGTATGAAGTACTCTGCGCCCACATGAATCACACTGTTGTCCATCGACGCGATCTTTTCTATGTCAAGTGTGTTGTCCTCATCATTGTAGAGCCTGTCCAACGAATAGATGTCCGTGAGCATACTGTCATCAAAACCATTCTGATGCGTCTCCTGCACCCTGTTTACTGTGATGACGATGGCACATCCCTGTCTGCCGGACGCCATGTTTGGACGCCTGATGCGATCTTTTTTATTATCCGGTGTGATCATCGCCTCATAATAGTTGGGATTTTTGATGGCGGACTCCTCCTCCATCGTCATCCGCACCACATCCTCCCTGCGGTACAGCGTACAGTCTAGCTCCCACGGATAATTGTAATGCTGACATTTGCAGTCCCATCTCCACTCAAGCACGGCGGCGTCCGAAGACAGATTTTCCGGAACAGGCTTTATGTTTTCCCCAAGGCGCATACTGTAGCCAAAGACTTCCTCATGCTCCTGCAGATATCTGCCTGCCTTTTCCAGACTGAATTTCCCTGTAAACACAACATCATCGCAGCCAAACATAATGTATTCGCCCGCGTCTGATATGATCTGTTTCAGATCTGTCTCGAATTTGCTTTCCTTCACCCATGTGACCTGCGAAAAGCGCTGCATCAGCTTCTCATATCGGATACCCTCCGTCTCGCAGTAGAGTACCGTGACCATCTCCTGCACCGCGTCCGAGAACTTCAGCAGGCTCTCGAGATATGCGTGCAGCTGCATTGGCCGTCCTTTTGAAAACACAATGATTGATATATCCATTGATTATCGTCCTCATTCCATACTTTCTTCTTTCCACGTCTCCACGACTTTCAGATATTGCTCATAATCCCGGATATACTCCTCCGCGTCATAATGTTCGCTGGCGAGCACCAGAAGCACGGAGTCCTCCGAAAAATCATACATGTCCTTCCAGACCATCTTTGGAAGAAATATTCCGGTATGCGGTCTGTCGAGACTGAATATTTTCTGATTCGTCCCATCATCCACCTTTACCTTTGACGTCCCCGCAACGTTGATCAGCACAAACTCTGTATTGTAATTGGCGTGTCTGCCGCGGATGACATCGCGGTCTGAGCCGTAGATGTAAAACACTCTCTTAATCTCAAACGGAATATCCCGGTTCCCCTCCACGATGACAAGATGCCCTCTGTCGTCGCCTTTTTGTGGAAATTCTATCAGCTTACACTTTTCTATCATTCGTCAACCTCCTGACTCTTTTCTCCCTTCTTTTTCACCACATCTATAATAAATGGCGGCCTGTTTCTCGACGCGTCAAGCGTGCGCCAGATATATTCGCCAAGTACCCCGAGCGTGAGCAGGATTGCTCCTGACGAGAGACATATCACGCACATCAGCGAAGCCCACCCTATAATCGGCGTCCCTGTCGTAAATTTCTCCACAATTGCCTCTATAGCCATCAATACTGCACATATAAAGAAAAATACACCCATTCCGGACACAAAGCGTATGGGAGCGTAAGAAAAGCTCATCATCGAATCAACCACAAGCTTAATCTTCTTTCCAAGAGTCCATCTCGATTTACCCACTTCCCTGTTTTTCCTGTGGAAATACACCTTGTCGGTCTGAAAACCGGCCCAGAGTACCTGAAGCGTCAGTGATGAATTTTTCTCATCCAGAAGTTCCAGCACCCTGATCACCTGCCTGTCAATCAGATAACAGTCACAGCCGCCTACCGGCATATTTTTGTCTATAAATTTTCTCACAATCGCATAGTACAGATTGGCAAAAAATTTTTTCACAGCATTCTCGTCACGGCTCGCCCTGACTGCCAGCACCACCTTGTTTCCCTTTTTCCAGCTCTCATACATCTCAAGAATAATCGCGGAATCCTCCTGCAGATCAGCCTGTTTTGTCACAGCGCAGTCTCCTGTGCACACTGACAGCCCCGCGAGAAGCGCCGCGTGCTCGCCGAAATTTCTGGAAAGCTTCACACACTGCACATGTTCCTGATCCATCTCATAGATTTCATTGATAATCTTCCATGACTCATCCTGCGATCCGTCATCCACAAATACCAGCTCATAATCTCCGATCACGCCAAGAATCTTTTCCTTCATATCATGGTACAGCATCATCAGCGTATCCGCATTATAGTAAACCGGCACAACAATCGATATCTTACTCATCCCTCATCCCGCTCCTTATCGTTTATGATTCCATACCAGGCGAGACTCTCATACCTGCCGTTCAGCACGATGGCATCCCTGAAAGTTCCCTCGTACACAAAGCCGCATTTCTCATAGAAATGTCTTGCGCGCTCGTTTCTCTCCAGCACATTGAGATATACCCTGTGAAGTTTTAATGTATCAAAAGCGTACTCCAACACATTCTCTGTCGCAAGCTTTGCCGCACCCGTACCCCTTGCCACGCCTCTGACCACAATCGCATACTCCGCTGACAGATTTACCCGCGAAATATTTTTAAGACTCACCGTACCCAGATACTCGTCCATCTCGTTCACAACAGCAAAATGCCTGTTCGACTCCGTGAAACTGTCGTCTATAAACTTGATAACGCTCTCTGTTGTGGACTGTTCAAAGGGAAAGCGAAAAGCTCTCGTCGTATCCCTGTCATGCATCCATTCCAACATGAACTCTGCATCTTTGTGCTCCAATCTGCGTATCATTTTATCGTATCCTTTCCCTCATAGCCAATAATCAGAACATGTATGCCGCCACAGGGAGCATACACACTCCTATTCCCAAAGCGTACCGAATGACATACAGCCATCGGGGTATCTCTGCGTTTCTGAGTGTGATATTCTCACACCGCACAGTATTGATCAGCACAAATACAATATTTCCCGCAAGAAACAGCATAAAAAGATACGCCTTCGCCCGCTCCTCCGCCATCTCGTACACGGATGGCAGCATTGTGTGCAATATTTCCAGGATATTGTTCGTTCTATCTTCACGCAGTCCCCAAATTCGAGAGACATAAGTGCTCCTCACCAGATTCACATCAAAGCACCAGGGAATCATCCAGACGTACATACCAACATAACAGATCGAAGTAATCGTCTCCAATATCGCGCTCAGATATTTTCTGTCCTCATTTAATCCGATCAGGATACACTGAAACGGAAGCAGGAGAATATACCAATACGGATTTGTATCACATAAAATAAAAAACAATGCATATGACAAAAATGCAATCCGCACACTGTTGAGCCCTGCGCTCCTCTCGTCATCTGGTGCCTTCATCACATAGCACACAATATAAAATGTGATAGCCGCCAGTAAAAACAGTGGTATCTCCAAATCACGAAACACCAGCTTCTGTCCAAAGATCACAAGAATATTACTTGTATTGCCGCCATTCTCCGCGCCCATTGGAAAAATGACCTGAAATAACATCCATGGCAGAAATAACGCTGCCGTGTGACAGCAGATTTTCAATATGTTTTTCTCCTTGTACAGCAAAAGCGCCGGAAACAGAAAAACCGACAACGCCTTCACTGGCAGTGTCAGTGCCAGAAACGCCGTAAAACGCCACATATCGTTTTTTAAATACGCGTCAAACGCTTTCAACATGACAAACAAGTAAATCACATCATACTGCGATGTGACAAACACGCTCATGTAAAGAATGGACGAAGTTGCAAATAAGAGCACAACATCCCTTCGGTTCCCCTCCTCCAGTTTTAGCGTTTTGCAGATATCAACAACTGCCTTTATCGTGAGCAAGGTAAACAACAGCACGATCGTTTTCGCCCACGCAATTGCCAATGCGGACTCCCATATATTAATATGAGCCACTTTCCTTGCAATCCAGAGCGGCAGATTCCAGACCGCAAAAATAATATATATCAGGAAATCATAATCCGGCATATTGAAAATATGGTACCCCGCCGTCTCGACATCTGAATGGCACACCTCATAAAAGCGAAAGATATCACCGCCAAAAAGCACATCCCAAAAATTGATTCCAAAACTCGTCGTAATCAGGATATCAGAATACATAAAAGCATAAAAGAACAACAGCGTGATAACTATAAGCGATCCCACTATCATCCATTGCTTTTTATCCTTTATATATGTCATCCTCTTCCCCTCTTTCTCCGTCTTCCCTGAACGCAAATGCCACGACAACAGGCACACACATTGCTACCGGGTAGGTAAATCTATGATACCCGTTTCCATTGTCCGGCCCCGCAATGATTGTAAGCATCAATACAAGGAGCGCCACCACGGGCATCAGCAGTTTCCGGTCCTTATTGACGATGGCCGCTGTCCATACAAAAACTAAGATCCATACATAGACGGCGCTTGTGCACATCATACTAACCAGCGGAACCCTCTCTATCCACTGATCACACACCCTGAGCAGCGCCCCCGCGCTTTTCGTCAGACCATTCTCCACCGGATGAAAGTCAAAGTACTGGTCCCGGTTAATATTTTGATAGCTTCCGATGCTCGCCTTTTCAAAATCTGACAATTCTATCACAACAGGATAGAAGTACCCATAATTATTATTGGCCGTAGCCGCCACATACGTCAGGGGATGTTTGAAAAACATCTTTCCCCACGTCATCATATATGCCGCCAGATCACTGCCGTCAGCCTCCCTGCGCCAGCACGCCTGAACATGGAGCGAACGGTCTGTCTCATACTCTGCAGCGAGCATATCATAATCCATTACCTGGCCGATCGCCTCTCTCTCCTCCTGTGTCACCTCATCCGGAAAATAGTGCAGGTAGCGCGCTGTCTGATGCAACGGTATCGGAAGCGCCGCCCGTATGCTTCCATCCGTAATGTGGCAGGCCGGAAGCAAAATATCTGAATAGGCGAACTTCGCCGCAAGAATACATATCAGAACAATCGCAAGCTGCTTTCCCCATTTCCTGTTGACCAGCAACAAAAAGGGCAGTGAGAGAACACACACATAGAGCCCGTTCTTCCGAAGCAGAAATATCACCACAGAGTACGCCACAAGCCGTACAATCTCACTGGTTCTCATCCTGTCCTCCGCCACGGGCACGATATCCATGAGCAACAGAAGATAGAGTAGCAGAACCCCTGCAAACAGTGTATCCTTCGTTGCCATAAACGCGTATCTCGGCATCCATGGAAAAAACGCATAGAAAAGGGCCAGACATGTCCGTATCAGCGGAGGCACACCCCTCCTGCATATCTTGAGCTTGTACAGACTGTAGGCAAGCACCCACGCGATAAAAATACCCTGCATGGCACTGTATACCGCAATCCCGACGTTCTCATCGCCGCATACTGCCCTCGCGCCTTTTACAAACGCACCCAGAATAACCGTATAGAGCACCGAATGATGATCCACCCACATACTGCTCTCATCGATGCGAACGACAGAATCAGCCAATCCGGTGTGGTAGTTGTATGACATATAGATGATGTCCTCGGTATCCCCCTGAAACACCCCTGGAAAAAAAGCGATATAAGTGATGCTCCACACGATCACGATAAATGCAAAGATGACGCGTCTGTATCTGACTGCATCCGAAAGATCAAAGCCGCTGTCCCAACTCACACGCCCGCTGGCATAACACTTCACAGCCTTGATCATCTGTGGAAAAAACAGACAGCCTCCTGCCAGCATCATCAATGTCTTGATTGTCTGCACCAATCCCGTGACAAGCACAGCTGTGGTGTCAAATTCCTCAAACGCCCTGCCAAACACAAAGGTCAGCGCCATCAGAATACCCAGAACCCATTCATGCCGCTCCAGTTTTCTTCGGGACAACGTATATCTGTACAAAATAAAACAGAAAAAGACTGCCAGTATGCTGGCAATCGAATAATCTTCAATCGAACAGGACAGCTTGATCAGCATACTCGTCAGATGCCCTGCATGCTGTGAAATTTCCCTCACAGCATCATCAGAAACCACGGCCTGGCTCATGGAAAGCGTTGTCACTGTAAAGATACTCAAAAATGCAGCCTTTATATCATAGTGCTTCTTTAACAATTCCATGTACATCAATCCTTATACAAATCTACCACCAGCGACATCGCCCTGTATGGATTCTGAACCCGTTTATCATGATCAGGCGTTCTCTGTATATACCCTTTTGCGTAATCAATCTTTTTCGTGACAGAATTGCCATTTTCATCATAATAATGGTAAAACTCATATCGCTTGAAATCCGTCTTTTGTATCAGATCGCGCACCTGCCCATAAGTCGGAAACCATACATGCCCGCCGTTTACAACCTGCCCATTCTCATAGGAACCGCCTCCGTCCCTGTCAAATACAATCTCTCCGCTCGCGTCCTTTGTACTTCTGTTCTGCAAAATATCACAGCCATAGTCAGGTACGGAAAGCCTGAAATACGCTCCCGGCTTCAGCACACGGTAGATCTCATTGATGACGCCGGGAAGCTTGTCATAATCAATGTGTTCAAACACATCCTCCGCCTGATATGCGTCCACACTGTTGTCAGGAAGCGGGTATTTTCTGCAGATGTCATGGCGTATCGTCCTGTAGTCAGCCCGCCTGATAGAAAGCCCTGCAATCCCCTCTATATCATACTCCTTCTTGTGCAAAATATCCCCCGCATACAGAAAAATCCTGTCCCAGTCCTTAAGATCTTCAAATGTCAGTTTCTTAAATAATTTTTCGTACAATCCCTTCAGGCGTCCCATTCGTTACCTCCACGCATTGATCTGTTCAATCACATAATCCTGTTCCGCAAATGTCATGCCTGTGTAGATCGGCAGGCTCAAGACTTCATTTGCGTATGTCTCCGTAATAGGATACTCTCCCTTTTGATGTCCAAGACGGGCGTAGCACTTTGCCAGATGCGGCGGTACCGGATAGTGAATCTGTGTCTGTATGCCGCCCTGCTCCAGCGCCTTCTGCAGCGCATCCCTCCTGGCGCATCGAATCACGTACTGGTGATAAATGCTCTCGGCGCCCTCCCGCAGTCCCGGCAGCGCTACCTCTGGATTCGTGATCCCTTCATGATATCTCTTTGCCAGAATTTTTCTCTCATCATTGAGTTCCTGCAGATGTGCCAGCTTTACACACAAAAGCGCTGCCTGCATCTCGTCCAGTCTTGAGTTGACACCCTCAATCTCATTGTGGTATTTTACTTTGCTCCCATAATTGCGCATCATGCGAAGCTTTTCCGCAAAGGCCGCATCATCCGTGACGACGGCGCCCGCATCTCCAAACGCGCCAAGATTTTTGGTCGGATAAAAGCTAAAGCAGCCCGCGATTCCAAAAGTTCCCGTCATTTTCCCGTCAAAGCGTGCGCCATGCGACTGCGCACAGTCCTCTATCAACTCAAGATGATGATTCCGCGCGATCTCGGCAATCAAATTCATGTTCGATGCCTGCCCGTACAGATGCGTCACCATGATCGCCTTCGTCCTGTCTGTGATCGCCTGTTCTATCCTGTCCGCATCCATGTTATAGTATACATCCGGCTCGACAAATACCGGAGTCGCGTCGTTTTCCGTAATGCCGAGCACCGTGGCGATATAGGTGTTCGCCTGCACGATCACCTCATCTCCCCTGCCGATGCCGAGCGCGCGCACTGTCATGATCAGCGCATCCAATCCTGAGTTTAACCCGACACAGTACTTCCTGCCCGTGTAACCTGCAAACGCTTCCTCAAACTGCCTGACTTCATTTCCGAGCACATACCAGCCAGAGCGCAGCACACGCAGCGCCGCGGCCTCATACTCCTCCTGATACATCTGAAACTGCCTGTCCAGCACATTACATTTGATCTGCATCATTTTTCCTCTTTTCATATTCTATCACAATACGCCTATGCGGCCCTACTCCATCACATAACGATTGATTACGGCCAGAATCTCCAAAGCAGACCTGTCCCACATGAACCTGTCCAGGACACGCCTTCTGCCTGCCTCTCCAACCTGTGTGCCGCCATGACCATGAGACAGCACCTGCTCCACAATCTCTTCCTCGCGGTCGCAGATATAACCCGAGACATTTCTGTCTATGATCATTGAAGGTCCCGGAGCATCAAGAGCAATCACTATAGTCTCATAGTACATCGCTTCAAGGATCGCCATGCCAAAGATTTCATGGGTATTCAGATTGACAAAACATTCCGACAGCCTGTACAATTCCCACATCCTGTTATTGGGTACCCGATCGTGAATTTCGATCTGCTGTGTGAGGCCATACTCCGCCCGCTTCGCCCTGACCGCCTCCGCAAGCTCTCCCTGTCCTACCATAATCAGCCGAAAGTCGTCATCGCGCTGATAAACCTGATGAAATATGTCAATCATCTTTACCGGCTGTTTCTCTGCTGTCATCCTGCCTACAAACAGTATTACCCTGTCGCCTGGCGAAAAACCATATTTTTCCTTCAGGCTGCTCCTGTCATAACTTAAATAATCCTCTTTTAGAAGTGTTTTGTCAAGTCCGACAGGGACAATATCAATTTTTTTTACCCCCTGTGCCCTCAGCTCCTCCGCAAGAGCAGGCGTTTTGACGATCGTCGGAATTTTTTTATAATATCTGACATTATTACAGAATATATCTACAATCCTGCGCTTCCATGCCGACGCATTATTGCTGTGGACCACGCCGATATAGGGCAAACACAGGATATGATTCCTGACACACCACCGGTAAAACCGGCCAAGAAACAGATAGTTGTCGGAGGCTGTAAGGTAACAGTCCACTTCCCTGTCCAGACGACTTGTATCCACAAACGCGTGTTTTCCAATATGGCGGCACTTAAGATACACCGCTCTGATTCTGCCCTTTTGGACAATTTCCTCGTCCCTCTCCAGGTCCGGCACCAGATGATAGACAGACACCTCATGTCCCATTCCGGCCAACGCCTTCGCGAGCCCTTCTGCCTGTGAATTGTAGTACTGACTCAGATTCTTTTGTTCTGTGTTGAGTGATATCACTGCCAGTTTCATAATCTCATCTCCACTGCTTCTATTACAGTTACAGTGCCACTTTTACTGCTCCTCTTTTTGTCAATTCTTTTCCACATATGATCGCGCTTGAAAACAATGTAGCCAACACAAACGTCACTATGAACGAATCAACCCCCAGTTTATTGGGCTGTCTGATAATGACAAAGGTATAAAACGAGAAACAGAGCAAATGCGACAGATATATGTATTTACTCAGATTCCTCAGAATCATATAACTTTTCCTGTTCTTCAGTTTGATATTTAATACCAGTGCAAAGAACATAACGGCAACCAATATATTCCCAAATTCCTGAGACAAACCATATTTTATCAAAATTCCTGTTACAATCCCCACCACACTGACTGGCACATTGTTCCTGCGATACTCTCTGAAAAAGATTCCAATACTCATGTAAAACAGTCCTGTAAATACCCCACCATTATTAAATACAAAGTCAAACGCCCTGCCGACACCTGCCAGCAGTCCGCTCTCCTCCTCACTCTGCCTGATCCACGCAAGCACTAAATATATGAAATAGAAGAATATACCTATCATCAAAATATGCAATGTATTTTTTTCGTAATGAATCAATACCCACATCACCAGAAAAGCATATATCATTGCCAAAAGATACCACAAATGGTACGAATTATACAGTTTGCCTACAAAGAAAAAATATTTTATATATGACAGAATGCAACTAACAATGTTATTATCAGATATTACATACCCATAAATCGTCAATGGCAGACTCAACAGTGTCCATACTGTATACAGGCGGACTGTAGAAAAAAGACTTTTTTGAATGCATTTTTTCCTCTGCTGACATGTATCACCCCACCTGACTGCCAGCAGATATCCTGATGCCATGAAGAAAAAAGGCACCGATATGTCTTCTATAACGATTACTACCTGATTAACCAATGTGCTTTCACAGTGAGCAAACGGATTCGTGTGAATCGCAACAACAGCTATTGCCATAAAGAATTTAAACAAATCAATTGAATTAAATTTCTCTTTCATTTATTATCTTTCCTTTGTGTTGGAATCAGTTTACAAATTGCCTCATACAAGCAGCTTTTAGCCACCATGAACCAATACCTTTTCTTTGACAGATAACCATGCCGGTAACGTACCAGTGCATTCTCCCGCACACCTGTCTGACTGCTCGACATACCTCCAAGATGAAAATTAGACAGCACGTGATATACCGGCGTAAAAATGACTGCTTCGCTTTCATAATATCGCAGCATCAAATCATAGTCCGCCGCGGAACGATACTGCGTATCAAATACTCCAAGCTTCTCGTAAGCATCCCGTGTCACAAAACAGGTCGGATGCGTGATCATCTGTCGCGGCAGAAAGTCGTGGTGATAAATAACGACTGATTTTTCTTTTCCATCGAGATACGTCCGCTGCATTCCATAGACAACCTCATACTGATTTCCTTTATAATGGTTCATCACCTGTTCCACAGTATCTCTCTCATAGCTGTCATCGCTGTTCACTATACCAATCAACTGCCCTCTCGCAAGTCTGATTCCCTTATTCATGGCATCGTAGATTCCATTATCCTTTTCTGATATAATCGTCAGATTTTTGGGCAGCCGGCCGCGATGCCTCTCAATCAATTCCAGCGTATTGTCAATCGAACCTCCATCCACAATAATATATTCTATATTTTGATATGTCTGGTTCTCAATACACTCCAATGTCTTTTCAATCGTCTTGCCACTATTAAAACATGGCGTGAGAATCGTCACCAACTGTTCTGACATCCTGCTCTCTCCTTTTTCATCACCAGTAGCATCCTTTTTCCACTGTGCCTGCATTTTGGGGCGTCTCCTCAGCGAGTGCCCTGGTCCATGCGTCATTAAAAAAAGTCGCGATCTTTGTAGGGTAATTATGTTCCCACCGATATCCTTTGATGCCAAACAACAACTGTGTAGCTCCTCCCAGATGGACAGCCTGCTTCCCTGCATCCTTCAGCTTAGACGCCAGTGGCATACCGTAGGCACCACATCCTATAATGGCAACGTCGAAGTCGATATCCAACGCCCGCCGATACATATAATCCAGCGCATCAAACCACGTTTCAAAACGATCATCTTTCTCGCCACATAATGTCTGCACCGCCTTCAATGTTTTTAATTCAAACTTCGGTAATATTTCAGAATCAGGAAATATCAGTTCTCGTTTTTTGTATTGTTCCTGAATCGTTTTCTCAAACGGGTGAATCACCAGCACCTTTTTTCCTGCCAGAGCCGCTGTCCACGGTCTGTTTGACGCAAGCCATGGCTCTAATCGAAACAGGAATGTCAGATCCGCATTTGGCGCGAACTCCTCAATCACAAAATCCTCCATATTCAAATGCCACATTGCAAGCAAATCCGCATTGCCGCCCGCATCGAGAATCAGATTGGCAAATCGTTCCAGATATTGATAATCAACAGGAAAAAAACCTGAATCCTTGCCCAGTCTGGTAAACCATTTGTCCAGATACGCATCATCATCTCCACTGTGCCCCTTATATTTCACCTTGAGATAACCCACGACTGTCTGAAGCTCCGTATTCCCAAAACGACACGCCATAAAAGGCTTCCCCTCCATGATTCTCTGATATATATAATCATTTGTCTTTGATGACGATAACACCCATTTGTGTGCATAATGCGGCATGACCGGCTCCCTATGAAAATATTTCACAATTCCATGATGTCTAAGACACTTATTAAAATAGAAGTCTCGCCATTTCCATCGCTTTTCATACCGAATCCACTTTTCTTCCCTTGTCATTCTGCTCCTCCCAACCTGCGTCCGACTTTTTTAACCAATGCTGAAATCCTGCGGACAGCTTTGATTCGCCGAAGCCTGACTTCCAAAAGGCTGCCCGCATTCAGGCGATGTGAATCAACGATTTGTGGGTAATTGCTCCTCTGCTCTACCTCTGCTTCATAGCTGTTGACTTCTCCAAATTGAGACGGATCGCGAAATCTCTTGAATCCATACTTTTTAGACATCAGTGAGATCACAGACTGATCATGCCTGTGATCTGCAAATTCCTTGTAATTTGGCAGCCCCATCTCATTCGGCTTGTCTGAGATAATGCGGATGTCCTGTGCATACCACAGCACCTCATCGAGATAAGCTTCCACCTCGGGCGCTCTTTTGCAGACAAAATATCCTCCGATGGATTGTGGTGTATCCGTGTATTTTGGTTCATCGCAGCCAGTCAACACAAATGCATCCCTTTTCGTGTTACACTTTTCCAATCTCTCCTGTTCAAGTGAAAAAATCATCAAAGACACCTTTTCCCGCTCCATACAGTCAATGAGGTACTGTATTTTGTTGACATAGACAGCACCGGAATCGATATAGATCAGATAATCGCCCTCCCCCAGCTCCTCATATGCTCTTCGATAGAAATATGGTTTCCAGAGATAATATCCACCCCCCCTGGGTGTGTCTAAGATTTCCTTATTCCGTTGACGAAATGTTTCGTCAATATCCTCCGGCCCATACTCGATGACTTTATCAGCCCCCCACTGTCTGGCAGTCCTGCTATTGAGCTTCTGTGCCCTCTGAAATTTTTTGTCTGCATAATTTACGGCTATAATCATCTTTTTACCCTTTTAGGACTTGTGAACCTGTACATCCTGATAGATACGTTCAAGCTGTTCTGCGATCGCCTGTGCGCCAAAACGATCTGCAACAAACTTCCGTATTAATGTTGCATCATACTTTTCTAAATTCTGCAGAATACACTCAAAAGCCTGCTCTAACTTTTCCGGATCTCCAGCGGGAATCAATATCCCATTCTCCTCTGTCACAAAATCATCCGGTCCGCCATTTGCCACTGCAATTACCGGCTTTCCACACGCCATCGCTTCTATATAAACAACTCCAAACGTCTCATACCGGCTGGGTAGCACAAACACATCACATCCACGCATCTGGCTGGCAACCTGATCACGACTCAGCTTCCCTGTCAGTTCCACTGTCTGTTCTATGCCATATTCCCTGCACCATTCTACCACTTTTGAGACTCCCTGTCCACCTCCGCCAATCGTAAGACGCACATTCGGATTTTTGGCACTCAAATCCCTCCACGCCCTTAACAGGATATCGATTCCCTTTTTGTACAGCATTGCCTCGTCCACCATATAACATACAGTAAGGAATCGGACCGTATCACTTTTTTGAACAGGTTCTACAAGCTCGAACCGGTCACAATCCACAACATTTCCAACAATATCAATATCTGTGCGATATTCCGAGAGCAGCTTTGCAAACGCGCGGCTTACGCAGATCAACCTTGCGGCTCTGCCAAATACTTCCCGAATCCATATGTTATTTTTATGACCAATTTTATCCCTATGCAGTTGAAACAGTGTCGCATGCTCAGTTACAATATAAGGAATCCGAGTCCTCTCCGAAAGCTTCATCGCCGCATACCCAGCCCACACACAGCAATGTGCATGGATGATGTCAACTTTTTCGTCCGCCAGATATTGATCATAAAGCTGCCCAATGATTTTGGCAAACTGCGTCCGATACCCCTCCATGCCATGTTTTAATGGACAGAAAATTCGTTTGCGTAAAATTCGCACTCCTTCATCCTCGGATACTGTCTCCTCCTCGTATTCCACATAATCTCTAATACATTTCACGGAATAGGTATCACAGTACAGAATGCTCACATAATGTCCGCTTTTTTGTAATGCCTTTGCCTGATCGGTAAAAAAACTCCCAAATGTAGGATTTTTTTTCGTCTGAAAAAAAGCAGGTATTATTACAATATTCATAGCCCCTCTATATTTATCCTCTTATAACTATCCTCTATTTTTCCCAAAAGCGACCGCACACGCATCAAATTACGTTAAGATATTTCTCTTTCTCTCAAATACGCTCATCCGCAGCCTTAATCCAATACCTGCACTGCTTCACAGCCTCCCATCCCATGCCGTTCTGCCACATGTACCAGAACTTTTTCTTAAAAAAGAGCTTCCTTTCGGTCTTTTTCAGGTTTGACAGGCCGGATGCCGTCACGGACTTATCCGACATGCGGTACCATACAAGCTGCCTGTCCAGCAGCCCGAACCGATAGCCCGCGTGCATCGCTGTCAGATTCATCGGATAATCCTCAAACCACCGGTAACGCTCATCGTAGCCTCCGACCTTTCGGATAAAGTCCATCGTATAAAAAGTGGCGGATGGTGCCACAATCCTGTTCTGAATCAATAACAGTCTGTATTGTTCCCGATAATCCTTCTGCGCAAATTCATAACACCTGTCACAATATTCCTGCACATCCGGATAGACCGTATCCGGATTCCTGTCGTTAAACAGCCGCACCCTCGCGATCGGAAATGCGCCCGGATTCTCCTCACAAAACTGGACATAGCGCTCGATGGCGTCCGCGGTCAGATAGTCGTCGCCCGCAATCCCCTTGTAGTATACGCCCTCTGCCGCTTTAAGCCCTCTGTTGATATTCGCGGGGAGCCCTGTGTTCCTGTCTGATGTGACCAGTTTGATCGCTGTCAGGATTCCTTCATTCTCCGCAATCCACTCCTGAACCACCTGCACTGTATTGTCGGGGGAACAGTCATCTGTGATGATCAGTTCTATATTTGGATAAGTCTGACTTTTGATGCTGTCAAGCGTCTCAACGATCGTCTCAGCCGACCGGTACGACAGCACGATTACACTTACCAGTTTCATTTCCTATACCTTTCCCAGCAGCTTTCCAGCCTGCCAAAAATACCCCGCATATGCGTTCTCTTTCTCAAACGGCCGGTACCAGTAATATCCCATCAGCACCAGCAGATAATTTCTCAGCAGATAGACGGAAATAAAATGCGCCTCCATCAGATTATAGACTGAGAAGGACACCAGCATCGCAAACAGGGCATAGTCCTTTTCCCTATAACTCTGGTACAGTAAGTACATATTCATCCCGACATAGAGGATTCCGGGAATAATCCCATACCAGTAAAACAGCCTGACAAATCCGGCGTCGAAATACGCTGTGTTTTCCGGCGCGGCAAACAGTTTCCAGTTCTCAAGCCTTGCCGCCTCGATCGCATAACAGCTCTGGTATCTGCCGTTTAGGAGCTGATCAAGCCTGTGCATCAGGCTGTCTGTTGTAAAATACGTATTCTCCACATGAGAGCCGACCATCGCGAACACGACACAGCCCAGCACAACTGCGGCTCCTATGATATAAATGCCTATACTTTCCCTGCATTTCTTACTGTACCACATCACAAAGACCAATGCAACAAAGAATGCCCATACCATAACACCCGTTCTTGAATCTGTGAGCGCATATACCGCGAAGTCCAGCGCCATAAATACTGCAAAGTGATACCATCTGAGCTGATCTGCATAGCTGTATACACCCAGCACGACCAGCATCCAGATCATGCAATGCAGGGCGTTTGGATGTCCCATTCCGAGCACATACCGCGTCTCCTCAAACGCCCTTCCATAATCAGCCGTGACAGAGATTTTCCCATATATTCCTGTCACCGATAAAAGAATGAGTGCGACGCAGCCCGCCAGCGTCACCCAGAATACCGCCTTCATAACCTTCCTGATGTCCATTCCCTTGCACGCTGCGATCAGGGCGACCACACGCACCGCCTCGTCCCGCTCATTGACCAGATAGGACGCCGACATGATGACGCCAAACAGCAGGATGCACAGCCACTCCTTCGCCGAGTACCTTGTCATCGCGATCTTGGTACAAAATAACAGAAACGTCAGGCGAAACATCTGGCTTTCCAGCGGATTTGTATATGCGCTCTTGTCAATGATCACAAGGATTAGTTCTATCATCAGCCCAAGCCAGAAGCAGGCCTCGCCTATTTTTTTCATTTGGTTATCTCTCATTGCGCATCCCCTTTTTTTCGAAACCGGTTCTGCACGAAACATCTCACGGTCGCCTCCTGCTCCGCGATCCACCCGCGCGTCCACATCCCCCTGCTGATGCCCAGCGCCCTTGCCTCCCGAAATCCCATATGATATTTCAGTATAAATTTTTTCGTAAAATATGCCCTGCACGCTGCGCTCTCCTGCAGCCGGTACTTCGTGTACATATACCTGTAGTCATTGTAAATGCGCATATCCCGCTCGGAAAAGCTCTCCGTGTACTGTTTTTCGTGAACCCCGATCGAGACGAGCGGCTTCCTCGTATACGCAAAAGCGGGACTCTGCTCCAGCAGATCAAAATAGAGAAACATGTCCGACGCCCAGTTGCTCTGCTCGTCAAAAAGCGTCAGTTTACTGCCCCTGCGGTAGATCACGGAGCTCGGCGCGCCGATCTGGTTGCCGAGGAACAGGTTCCGGTAATCGCTCCCCAGCCTGTCTATAAAACCATCCTCCGCGCAGCGGTCATAATATCCCCCGTGATGCCCTGAGGCCACATGATGCATCGCGCCAATGTCCTGCCCGTCAAGCATCACCTGCCTGCTGCCGGAAAACGCGAACATTGCATCGGGCCTGCTCTCAAGAAGCGACACATATTCGCCAAGACTCGTACTGTCTGTGAACCAGTCATCGCTGAACATGATCTTAATGTACTCACCCTCCGCCATCCTGATTGCCACATTCCAGTTATAGATATGGCCATATGGTTTCTGATTGTGCTGATAGTGAACCTGCGGATAGCGCTGCCGCACAAGCTCCTGCGTCTCGTCGTCTGTCGAGTCGTCCGACAGATTGACCTCGAAGTCTGTGTACTCCTGACTGTATATTGATTGTAACAGACGCGCCACCTCGTCCGCATTATTATAACAGGGAATGCATATCGAAACCATTGTATTCCATCTCCAAATCTATCTCTAAACCTATCTCTTATCTCTTTAAAATTGCTCTTCCCGCGCGCTTGACTGCCACAAGAATCTGATAACATGCGTTTTTCACCGCAACCTTCGCCCTGCGGAGCGCCTTTCTTACTCCTTTTTCCTCATGCATGATGAGGAAATCCAGCTCCTCCTGATGCTCCCTGATATATGCCGGAAAGCTCTCGTCAATCTCGCACCGGACGAATTTCGCGTTTCTGCCAAAGATATCTTTGCCATCCTTGATCTGGTCTGTCACATTTGATAACACATGCTTCGAATTGTATTCCTGGTGGGCTGCCGATATGACCTTCTCCTGCACGCGCCTGCGGATATCCTTCTCGCCGTGGCCGCCCATATATCCGAAATGCCATCCGCCGTCCGCCACACGGATTCCAATCTCCTTGCGCTCGGGAAACCGCAGCTCCCCGAGGAGCAGATTTTGTTCCTTTAAGAGCTTGTAACTGAGCATCTTCGTCCCAATCCACTTCCTGTGCTCCACGCCCTCAAACTCCCCCGCGTAGGACACCAGATTTCCGGATACCTCCTCCATATTGAGATAACAGTAAAACAGCCTTTGTGCAAAGTGATAAATCCTGTCCTCCCGGAAATCCTGCAGAATTTCCCGTATCTTATCAGGATTTGGTATCTCGTCAAGATCGCTGAATATCACAATGTCCTCGTCCGTGCAGTCCCGTAATCCCCTGGTCACCGCGTTTTTCTGAAATGTATCCCTCTCATGCGTGCCCCATCTGTCCCCCTTTGGCGTGTCATCCACCACGACATGGATGATCTTGTCCGCAAACGCGGCGAACATTTCCTTGTTCTCCTCATAGTACAGCGGCTTTTTCAGTCCGGAGAAGGTCTCTGTCGCCTCGCTGATGACAAATCTGTCCACCACAGAATCAAGCACATTCAGCCTGATCTTCAAAATATCCAATTCATTAAAAAACTGAAAACAGTCATAAACCATCCCTGTCAGGCCTCCTCCCTCTTTCGCTTCCTGCTGTCAAGCACAATCACCGCCGCAGTCAGGAGCACGGAAACTGCCGAGACAGCGTATGCGAGCTTCCATGACAGCGGAAACTCATACGCGACGCGGATACTGCCCTCAAAATGCGCAGGTACCGCGATACTCACCCGGTTGTCCGTGCCGTTCATGATGCCGAATTCACTGCCTGTCCCGAGATCCCTCGCATGATAATTGTCATAATTCATCAGCGGTATCTCGACGGCCATCTCCGTATCCGCCGTATTACTGCAGCGAAACGTCGTGACGCCGCCCTCGTATTGGTAATCCGATACTGTGACAAAATCAGGATTCATATTGACATTGCGCCAGCGCAGATTCCCCTCTATCGTGTTGTGAATGATGTATTCCCCGCTGCTGATCGCCTGCAGGACATCCGCGTCGCCATAAACCCGCTCGATATTGATGCTATTCGTGAAAGTAGCCATGAACAGGCTGTTTGCGAGAATCGTGACCACACAGAGCACACTCCCCAACACCTGCATATAGCGCGTGCCCTTCATCTCCCGCACCAACAAGAGCCCTATGACCGTCGCCACCGCCGCAAAGATCGTCGCCATGGACAGATACCGCCATGGAAACTGTACGATACACAGCACCTTGGCAAGCAGCTTACTCGCGTTTTCAAGGCTGTCCCACGGGAAAAAGCGCATCGATAAGATAACACTTGCAATCGTAAATACCGTGCACCAGACGCCGACCTTGACCGTGCCGCTTTTTCTCGTTCCCTGCTCATTCTGGACACAGCGGCAGACGACAAAGATGATCACGCCAAATACCAGGGCAATCCCCAGTGACAGCGGCATCTCCGAACTCATCCACCTGCGGCTGTCGCCCGAGGAAACCTGAAACGCGCTGAATACCTGCTGCAGATAGGTTCCGTGCACCTGTATGTGATTGACCGGCTCATTGTTTACCCTGATATTCATCTGCATGGAATCCAGAAACGGGAGGATAAACGCCATATTGACGCATAACGTGAGCACCGCGGCCTTCACAAGTGTCAGAAACCGCCTTCGCTGAAATGTTTTCTTATAATTGACGAGGCACACCACCGCGATAAACATGGCTGACAGCTCACAGGAGAGCACATGGCTCTCGATCAGCCCGCCAAGCCCTATGACAATCGGCAGGTAATCCCTGATTCCCAGTTCCTTCTCGTCCTTCGTGTAGACGCGCACAAAGCCGTATACGATCAGCGGGAAAAACGCCATCGCCGTATACTCGCCGACCGCGGCCCGAATGTACACGTTCGTGATGCGGTATGCCGACAACAGATAGATCAGCGCGCCTACTGCGGCGATCTGATTGTCCCGCACGATTCCCCGAAAGCTGTAGTACGCAATTCCGCAAGTCATGATATTCACAAGAATCCCATAAATCTGATAACAGATCTGTATCGGAACACCCAGGTTGTACAGGACTGCGGGGACATACAGAAACAGCTGGCTGTAAAACAACGGCGAGGCATAACCATAGCCGTTTAACACCTCCGTCTGAATCGGCACAAAGATGTGGCCTGCCTCCAGTCCGTTTGCAAGAGCCATAATCCTGTTCAGGTGAAAATCCAGATCATGCCCCCAGAACAGAAAGTCCGTAAGCAGCGGCAGACTCGCATAAAAGGACGCGAATATCAGAATTGCCGCCACCGGTTTATTTGCCGCCTTCTTGCTAATAAAAAAATATCCATATATCAGATCGACGGTCAGAAAGCCAAGGAGCCATGCCAGAAGCTTCATCAGACGCCACATGGGAAGCTCACGCACCACGATCCTGTCAACCCGCAGCTCGCCCACGCCGTAGAAATTCACCATGAGCTGGAGCCCCTCCTCGCCGCCGATATCGCGAATCCACAGGCGCGTGCTCTGATGCGTATGCCCATCCTGGAATCTGAGCTCATTGTAGCAGAGCCAGTCGTCTGTGAGCTTCGACCGGATGATCTGCAAAGCTCCCGTGCCATCCTCACAGTTGCCGCCCACCTCCGTATCATACAGGAGAGACCAGTAATCCATGGAGACCTCGTACATCCCATCGCTCAAATCAAATTCCGTTCCGGCAATCCATCTTCCGAAAGTCTCCTCGTCATTTCTGCCAGAGATGTAAAATGAATTGTCCTCATTGACAACCACTGCTTCGTCCTTTATATTGAGATTTCCCGCATCGAACTCCATCTCCACGGCTCTTCCAAAGAGACCTGCAAACGCAAAGCACAGTATCAGAGCCTGAAACAGTACAAAAACGCTAAATCCCTTATATTCCAAAATAAATTGTCTGAGCTTCCCCATTGACACACTCTTCACCTTCAACCGCACCTCTCTGATCTTCCTTATCTGTCATCTGATCTGTAATTTCATCTGTCCATGATCTGTCTGACCGCCCTTTTCATCCGTTTTTTGACGGGTTCTTTGATAAAATTTGGATACTGCGCATTCGTGCCCTCCCATTTGTGGAAGGCAAACGGCGTGATTCCCTGCACTTCCGGTATCATTTTCTCATGACTGTAGTACTTCGCCACCTCCAGCGGGGCGATGCGCATCCCCTCCGCCTCCAGCAGATGACGGATTTTGCAGCAGATGAAACCATCCTCATAATACCACATTTTGCCATACGCATACTCCCCCTCCCACGGAATCCCCGCTTTCTTCGGGAAATCCATCAGGCGCTTGCTCCGGATACCGGCACTGTTTCCCACGCGGCAGATATTCCCGTCCCTGTCGCGGTACGTAGTCGTATCCCCCTCCGGCGGAAGCGGCCACGGCGCCCCGATATAATCATAGTCCAGAAATTCATCGCGCCACATTTCAGGATGCACGACAAATCCGTCCGCATGGACGATCAACGCGAAATCCGTGTGAATGTGATCTCCCAGCTCGTAGACCATCTTGTAGTTAAACGCGTCAATGTTCGTCAACTCATCTGTATGACTGTAGCGAATCCCCTTTGGCAGTCCGAACGGCTTTCTGTGCGTGATCAGCACCACATCGCCAAAATCGATACCGCGCATACTGTACTGCATTGCCTTGATCGTCGCCCTGACATTGACACTCGTCATCGCAGCCAGTGTCACGTTCGCGAGCCTGCGCTTTTCCATTCTTATATTTCCTCCGTCATATACATCTATCGTACAAACAATTTACGTACTTTCCTCTTCGCGCTATTCCAGTAATGCCGCATCTGATATCTCTTATAAAAGCGCTGCGCCTTCTGATATGCCTTCTCCTTGTCCGCATCCGCGATCGGCTGGTTGCGCCTCGCATACACCGGAGAGCTCTGCTGGTACCGCGCAAGCTCCTTCCTGCATTCCTCCGCCGAAAACAGCCTTCCCTGCCTGTCCTGATACGTCCAGCCCTCATAGATATTCTGCTCCGATGCCCAATATCCGTCAGAGACATTGTGCCGCGCCCAGTACTTTGGCGCGATGATCATTCGGACAGTCGTGCTCGTAAAAGCCGGAAAATACGTAAACGAAGAGTTGGCAAGCAGCAAGTACTTTGCGTTCTTGATGATCGAATAATCCTTTGCGAGGTCAAAATTGTATGCCTTCACACCGGGAATCAGCTTTTCGGCCTCTTTCACATCATTGGTGATAATCATGAACCGCATCCTGGGATTAATCTTTCTCATGTTTTTCATGCCGTGCAGCCAGTATCTCTTCTCCAGAAACAGCTCGGGGGAATCCATATAATCCGTACAACGCAGATGGATGATACACAGATCGTCCTGGCTGTATTCATAACAGTCGTACTCCGGCTTCACCCTGAGCCACTGCCTGATCGCATCCTTATAAGGCAGAAAGTAGTCCTCAGCCTGCATATTCCCATAGACAAGGACGTTTTCCCCCACGCCGCCCGCATTCAGGTTCAGCAGTGTCTCGTCCGTGCCCGTGATGTACGCCCCATGCTCAATGTCATGTCTGGAATTTGCCAGATAGAGTCTGTCCTCCCTCTCATGATAGACCTTCGCAAAGTCCTCCTTTTCCGCCGGGACGCCAAATTCCAGCTCCATAAAATACAGACCACACTGGCTGTGGATGTTGTTTGCCAGCGTCTCGCTGCCCAATATGCTGTAGTCGCACTGGTTGCGCATCGCGATGCACCGCGTCGTGACATAACAGAACAGCTGATTGCCAAGTCCCTGCCCCCTCAATAATTCTGTTGCAATGAGTGGTTTTTTTTCCATGTCATCCTCCAATTCTGCCTACAGCGACGTCCTCGTAATCTTCCCTTCATCCACCTTGTAGATGATATCGCACTTCTCGATCGTGTTGAGCCGGTGCGCGATGATCACCATCGTCTTTCTGCCATGAAAACTGTTGATCGCCTCCATGACTGCCGCCTCCGTCTCGTTGTCGAGCGCGGAGGTCGCCTCGTCAAACACCAGAATCTCAGGATTGTGGTACAGCGCCCTCGCGATGCCGAGGCGCTGCCGCTGTCCGCCGGAGATGCGCACGCCCCTGTCGCCGATCGCCGTGTCAAGCCCCTCGGGCAGTCCCCTGATAAAATCCGCCAGCTGCGCCTCCTCCAGGGCATCCCAGATGCGCGCGTCGTCAATCTCGTCGTCCGCGATGCCAAACGCGATATTATTCCGGACCGGCTCGTCCACCAGATAGATCGACTGCGGGATATACCCAATCTGCGCAAGCCACGCCGGATAATTGTCAAAGATATCCACGCCGTCGCAGAGAATCGCGCCCTCCCGAACCTTCAACAGTCCCAGCAGGATGTCCACGATCGTCGATTTTCCGGCGCCTGACGGTCCCATGATGCCGACAGACTTCCCGCAGGGAACGACCATGTTCGCCCTGTCAAAGATCAGCTTATCCGTGTTGGGATACGCGTACACGATATCCCTCAGCTCAATCCGGTCATGCAGCTGCATCGTCTTTGACGCATCGACCGGCCGCAATGTCTGATTGTTCCTCCTGCTGATCTCATTGATGTTCATGTTCTCATACACATAATCCAGACACGGCTTAAAGTACGAAATATCTGTCATATACGTATTGATGCGGTTCACACTCGGCATCATGCGGATTGCCGCCACGCCGAAGGCCGTCAGGATCGGCACGAGGGTGGAAGCGTCATTTCCCGCAAGGATATAGAGAATGATATAACCCAGGATACTCGCGATAAAGATTGTCTCAATCAAAAGGCGGGGCATATTGTTCATCACGGCGTAGCGCTTGCTGTAGCCGGCGCCAATCTTACCGCTTTCCTCATAGTTGTCCGCAAAGAAGGACTCCCTGTGGAGCACCTTGACATCCTTGATGCCATAGATGGCCTGTATCCTCCACTTCGCGATCCTTGACTGGATCGCCAGATTCTTCTCTCCCAGTTTGGCGAGCCGCGGCTTTAGTATTTTCAGTATCACAACAGAGAGAATCCCAAACACCACGATCAGAAACAGCAGCAGCTTCCACTCCGTCGCGACCATCACAACGCACAGCAGCGCGAACACGACCGCCTCCGAGACAAGGGATATCATCGCCATCAGAATGTTGAACACATTCGGAATATCGCTGTCTGTCAGACGAAACACCGTCGGGATGTCCGCGTCGAGATAAAATTCATACGGTCTGTTCAGAAACTCCCGCAGCACCTGGCTGATCAGCTTATTCCGGTTGAATGCGATGAACCGGTTCTGTGCATTCGTTAGAAAGAGCATAAAAATATTTTTCAGCGTATATACCACGATCATTGCAGCCAGGAGCGGCACGATAAACTCCTCGATGCTCCCGGTATGCAGAATGTCCATGATCAGGCGGATATATTTGTTTTCCTGCGCCTTGGCAGGATCTATGAGCACCCACACGACAGGAAGCAGACCGGACACGCTCATCGTCTCCAGCAGACCGCCTATAAAAATCAGTATGCCCAGAAAACAGATCTGTATCTTCTGCCTCCTGTCAAGAATATACCGCATTTTCTTAATAATATCCATCTTTTTCCTCCCAGACGCTATCCCTGTCAATCAAAAAACCCCTCATAGTCATAATTCAGGTAATACTGCCGCTCCTGCTCATAGCGCTCCATATAGTTTTCCTTCGTCACTAGCCCCTCCCCCGCCGCGAGCCACTCCAGTATCATGGAATTGACGTGGGATGCGTAGTGCTCCTTGTCCCTGTAATTGTCCAGATCTGTTATTATATCATATCTGTCATGAAAATTATATAATTTTACGTTCGGACATTCCAAAAGCATCTCTGTCGCGATCAGCTCCGCCTCGAAATAATAGTTGATCATGCCCTCCTGGTTCATGAAATCCCACCAGCAGATGCTGTAGGGCGTATAGAAAATATAAAATGTCGTATCCGGATATCTGTTCACAAGATCCACAAAATTCTGCCGGATATTGCCCGTCACCATCTCGACGTCCGCCGCCGTGAGTCCCGGCGCTTCGGGCGCCTTCTCCTCCCAGCGGTCATAGCTGGCCATCACATTCTCATAGCCGGTCTCCTTCTCCCACGAGGAATACTCGTCGAGCGTCGTACTCTGCTGCCCGGTGAGCGTCATGATCAGATTGTTCAGCACGCCGTGGTACCACACATTTTTGTTAAACACATAGCGCACATCATTCCATGGATTATCGTCGTAAAGATATGTCGGATATCCGTCATATGTCATATAGTCCTTGTCCCTGAGAATCGCATTGGCATCCATCGTCCAGATGACCGTCCTAAGCTCCCCGTTCCGCCGCAATGCGCGCTCCAGATTCTCCGACAGCTCCTTGTAGGAGGCCCCGGAAAACGTCTCTTTCACCGATGTCACCCCGAACAGCGCATCCGCCTCGCTCGGCTTAAAATTCTGCGCCATCGACGTTCCTGTGATCACCGCGTCATAGTCAAAATGCCTTGAAATCCCATCATTCATATACCGCTCGTCGTACATCCTGTAAGACACAAACGGAAACGGCTTGTGATAATGAAAGTACGGATCAAAAATCCAGAATACGACCAGCATAAGCAGGATGCTGCCCGCCAGTACCGTCATGCACGCGGCAAACCACTTTTTCGCATGCGCCATACAGACCACCTCGATCAAAAATCAAAATCATATATCAAAATCATAAAAATCAAAAATTAAAGTACAAAAATTCACTGACATCCGAGAGCGAGAGCACGCTCCACAGAAGCAGTCCGACGGTCACCGCGATCCGTCTGCCCCCGTATCTGCCGTCGTTCACCTTCTCCTGCGTATTGCGCATCAGCACACACACCAATATCAGCAGCAGCGCAAACGCCGCAGGCACAATCCACGGCCAGGCCTGCATCAGACCACCCAGCCCCATCCGTCGGATTATCCGCACCTCCAGAATCCTGTCAAAGGCGCTGACCAGCCCGCCGCTCAGCGTCCCGTCTCCAACCACCGTCAGATTGCCGAGCATCTGCAGTCCCTGTCCTACAGACTCCGCCCGAAACATACTCCACGCGGCCGTGCAGAAGCAGAAGGTGACCGCCACCCTGACCACATGCGGTATCCTTCGCAAGACACGGTCGAAAAGGCGGTCAAAGAGATTCCCCAGTCCGTTCACGATTCCCCACAGGATAAATGTCCAGTTCGCACCATGCCAGAACCCGCTGACCAGAAACACAATCATGACATTTCCATACGTGCGCAGCGTCCCCTTCCTGCTGCCTCCCAGCGGGATATAGACATATTTCGTAAAAAAACGCGTCAGCGTCATATGCCATCTGTCCCAAAATTCCCTGACGGACGCCGCCTTATATGGAGAGTTAAAGTTGACAGGCAGCTCCACATTAAACAGAAATCCAATCCCGTACGCCATATCACAGTACCCACTGAAATCAAAATAAATCTGCAGCGAATAGCATACCATGACCAGTACCGTGCTGACGCTGTTGAGCGCCTCCACATCGGCATAGCCTGCTGTCACCACCTTCGACAGCGTATCCGCAATCAGCACCTTCTTAGCCATGCCAAGCGCGAAGGCATATATCCCCTTACACAGATTCTCATACTGAATGTGATGATTCTCCTGCACGCGCAGCTGCGGAATCAGCTCGTCATGGTACACGATCGGCCCCGCGATCAGCTGTGGAAAAAAGGACACATACGCCGCGTACTCCAGCAGACTATACCGCTCGCAGTCTCCCCGGTACGAATCGATCACATACGACAGCTGCTGAAACGTGTAAAAGCTGATTCCCAGAGGAAGCGCCAGACGCAAAAAGTGATAGTCCGTATGAAACACCGCATTGACATTTTCTATAAAAAAATCATAGTATTTAAAGCAGAACAAAATCCCCAGATTATAGCACAGTCCCAGCGCCAGAAAAAGCTTTCGCCACGCCGGCCTCCCCGCCCTGTCCATGAGCCCTGTCAGCAGATAGTTGACCAGAATGCTGATCACGAGCATCACCAGATACCAGACGCTGTTGTATCCATAAAACACCATGGACATCAGGATCAGATACCCCAGCGCAGCTTTTTCCAGCTTCCTGTGGTGCAGCCAGTAATAACCGGCCACTGCCAGAGGAAGAAACAAAAAAACAAATAGATAGGAATTAAAAAGCATGATAATCAACCTCTTTGCCTGAGCGGAAGCACAATCCTGTCATACAGCCACACGACAGCTGCGTACAATGCGGGCGACAGGCAAAAAAGCTTCCTGCGCGCCCTGTCCCCCCTTGAGACAATCCCGCTCTCATATACCCTGTCCATCTCGGTCCTGTCCTTTTCCAGCTCCCTGACAAGTCCCGCCGCGATCTCCCTGTTTCCCGCGTTTCTCGCATCGATATAATATGATAACAGGCGTCTGACAAAATAATATGCCGCCAGATCTGCCATCTGCGGCGAGACCATCTCCCTGATACAGGCAATGTGCTCGCGCCAGAACGGAATCTCATCGCCAAACATCCGCTCCCCCCGCGCCACATTCATGATGCTCCCCTCGCGGTCAAGCACATAATGATAAAAGCACTGGTCGATATACACTGCGCGCTCCGCCCTGCAGAAGGCGCGCGTCGTGTACATGATATCCTCCGAGTTCCTCCCCTTTGGAAATACCATCCCTTCCACCAAATCCCGCCGGAAGAGCTTGCTCCAGACAGAATTGTAAATGACATATTCATCCGGCCCGCTGATGTATATTTTCAGGAGCTCCTCCCGCGAGAGCGGTGTGATGCCGCCGCCGCCCCCCGACACGGTTCTGTCCCTGTACTCACTGAAATACCTGCATACCGCAAGCTGCGCGCCGTGCTCCACACATGCCCGGTGCATACACGCATACATATCCGGCTCTATCCAGTCGTCGCTGTCCACATATCCGATATAATCACCCGCCGCCAGCTCCAGCCCTGCGTTTCTCGCATCCGAGAGTCCGCCGTTTTGCTTGTGAACTACCCTGATGCGGCTGTCTCTTCTGGCATACGCGTCACACATTGCGGCGGAAGCATCCGTCGAACCGTCGTCCACAAGGATGATCTCAAGTCTGTGATAGGTCTGTTGTAATATGGACTTCATACACCGGTCGAGGTATTTTTCAACATTGTATACAGGCACTATGACAGAGATCAGATCAGCCTCGTCCTGATTTTGATCTTGATTTTGCGTTTTCATATCCGGCCTCACTCCTACGTTTTGCATTCCATCTGTTTTACATTCCATTTAAAGAACAGTTTCTAGCATATTCTTCCCGCGGCGTCGATCAGAAGCCACCCCGGCCAGTTGTCGTGCACGGTCTGTACATCCGAGACTTCATAGTTGTCATGGTGGAGCGGTCGTATCATGATCTTGTCCGCATTGCGGTTCAGCCGTGCCCCCCAGATGCTAAAGGTGCTGTTTGCGCAGATATTGTGCTTACATCGGCTCATCAGTTCCATGTCATGCAGACTCTCCCGCCCCGTGTTCCAGTCAACCACATGCATATTCTCCTGATCATAGTGTGCCTTCGCGTATGCCGCGTCATCCGAGAAAATATAAAACACCGGGTTTTCTATCCTGTCTGAAATATAGTCGATCGCACTGGCATAATACGCATCCGTGCAGATTCCCATGTACCGTTTCCCGTCCGCCACGGTGAGATAATCTTTGCGCCGGATGTGAATGCCCACTGCGTTTGTATGCTCCATCGTCTTAAGCAGCGCGCGGTTGCGCGCGTCAGCGCTCACGGGAAAGCAGATTTTCTCCTGCAATAGTGGTATTATATCTATATAATATCGTTCGCATCCCCAGAATCCGTAGAGGTACACATCGTCCATGTCAAAGATTTCAGGCATGTACTCCCCGCGCTCCCTGACTGTCCGGTCGCGCCTGCCTGTGAGCTTGCGCCTTACCCTGTCCGCAAACCCCATACGGTTATCCAGGAAGAGATGCCGCTCATCCGCCGTGCAGACTTCATACTGCAGCCCATCCAGCCACGCAAGCTCCAGCGCGCGCCACTCCCGATCCGCGCCCTCCGCGTCCCTGTACGCATACAGGTCCAGCTTCGCCTCTTTTCCGAGTGATCTGAACTTTTCATATAGGGCATACTGATACAGCTGATTGCCCAGCCCTCCCATGACATGTATGATAACCATATCGTTCCTCCATCTTCACCGCCGTCTGATCTCCTCCGTCCTGCACAGGCGGGCGCAGATGCACATGCAGGCAAACACGCTTGTCATCAGCCCACGGAATGTAAACCAGTGATGCTCATAAGAATGCTGCCCCGCTAAGGCATACCACACAAACGGCATCACGGCGACCACCACAAATGGGATACTATCGCAGATAACAGATACGATCTGTCTCCTGTTTCGCAATACACCCGCTATCGTGACGGCGATACACACCACAATCAGAATCAGATATGGTTCCTCCAGATAGAACTCAATGTTCCGAAACCATGTGTCAAACGTCGTGATCGCCTCACCGTTCTCCACATGAGACGAGCGCAGCAGGATCTGTGACAACGCGTTTGCGATCACATCATCCCCCAGTATTATCGTGCTCAGAACCCACTTTCCTGCCCACATCGCGCCATAGCCAAAGCCCCAGCTTATGGAATAACTGATGATATTTTTGATTTTTGTCCAGAGATCACTG
Source organism: Lachnospiraceae bacterium (assembly GCA_009774245.1). Lineage (GTDB taxonomy): Bacteria > Bacillota > Clostridia > Lachnospirales > Lachnospiraceae > COE1. The sequence goes on from VSNM01000002.1 coordinate 114,135, forward strand.
TCCGCGGCAAGCAGCAGAAAACAGGTCAGCGGAACGCCAAGACTGGCGATCGGATATGTCAGGAAATCAAAATAGCTCGTCGCCATACCAATAATCTGAAAATAAAATAACATCCCGTTTCTTTCCACAAGCCGGTCATATCGTCTGAGCAGAACCAGCACCGCGATATTGACCAGATAAAATACAACAGAAAACTGTATCGAGAGCGGAATCACGATCGGCATCATAAAAAGCACAGCTATGACATATCCCCAGGCCTCCCCCCGGTATCCCCTGTCGCCCAGCGCGTTCCATATCAGAAGCACCAGCAGCACATCCAGCACGACATTCACAACACGCAGATCAGCATAATCAAACAACAGAAAAAACGGTTTCAATATGACGAGATAGCCATGCCAATATCTGGTATACTCGATCTCCTCATATGCCCCCTCCTCTGGATTCAGATAGCGCACCAGACCATCGAGCGGCCCCTCTCCGTAATCCGCACTCGTGCATGTCAGCGCCCTCTTCCACACCGGAAGCGGATTGTCGTAGACCGCGTTCCCCATCATCCACGCGTCCGTATAATTGTCGAGCTGTGTGCAGGGATAACCCGGGATCACCCTGTGATACTCCCGCTCCGTTGTCAGGATGTCCATGGATTGGAAGAGCTTCTCCTGCATCCGCCCCACAGGCAGCAGATATGCGAGCACCAGCAAAAGATACCCTGCCGCTATACCGGCCAGAAGCAGAATGACCGCCCTGATCACAGGCTTTATGAAATTATTGAACAGGCTCTTTTCTGACATGTTACTCTTAACCATTCCTCTTCATATAATAAAGCTTCGCCGTCGTATCCGCAACCGGTTCCACGTCATATCCCAATTCCACAAAGGCATCCACAAAATCATTCCACTGCCCTGTCACCAGGTACAGTTCCTCAGGAAGCTGACCGCTGTATGTACGGTTCAGATAATCCTGCCACACCTGTGTGCCCTGCGCGGAGTAAGTCTCCACCTCATCATTGTAGAGGATATGCTCCCACTGCGATTCATCATACCGCTCATCATGGGTAAAATAATACGTAAATGCGTAACGCTGGTGAAAATCAAGCAGCGTCGGAACCTCGTACCCGTCGCGCGCATACCACTCGGCAACGACGGTTCGCAGGTCCATCTTCGCCCAGTGGCAGTGAACGCGGTAATCCCCGTAAAGGCAATAGACCACTCCGGCAAGCACCAGTCCGGTCTGTACAAGCCTCGCCCCTTTTCCCGCCACAAACCGGCTGCCGCTCTGCCGCAGAAGCATCACAAGCTCATACAAGGATACCGCGATCAGCACAAACCACAGTGGAAACAGAAACATATTGTAGCGGTTTCCATACCATCCATAGGCATAGATATTGAGCTTTGTCACGATGTAATAAATCAGATAGACCGCAATATTGCAGTACAGATATTTTCTGATCACATCCCGCCTGCTCTTCACTGCCACATACGCGATGACCAGCGCGATCACGATCATCGCCCCGATGATCAGCCACCAGATCTTGTCCCAGTCCCTGTCCATATCGATCGTGCTCCACTTAAACACCCACATCAGGCTGTTCAGGAAGTCCAGCACGATATTTCCCCGCTCGATCATGATCTCCTTCTCCGAGAAGAGCGTCGATACATGATTGGCGGACTGCGGAATCATGAAAAAATATAACAGCACAAAGCCGCCAATCCCGCCCGCCGCGATATCCAGTCCAAGCCCCAGCCGGAAACTTTTCCAGTCCCTGCTGCGCGCTGCCATCACGAGAACGCTGATTCCAAACGGCACCACGACAAACGCCGCGCCGTAATGTGTAAAAACCGACAGCACGCACAACAGCGTAAACAGCAAAATCCGCCTGCCGCCCATCCGCTCACAGAGGAGCAGCCACGCATAGACAAGCCAGAACAGCAGCATGATCAGCAGGGAATACTCGGACGCTTCCTTGATATAGTACATTAAGATATAGATACTGGAGTAGATGACAACACAAAAAGCCGCCATATAGCGGTCGCACAGCTTTCTTATGACAGCATACAGCCCCAGGGCAGCGATAAAACCAAACACGACGCTCGAAAGGCGGTACCACCACTCTCCCTCACTGACCTGAAGCCACAGGCACATCACCCAGTTGTACAGCGGGGGCTGCTGCTGGATATAAGCCATCCGCTCATACATGGAGGCGTACTCTGTCACACCTCTGATCGCCCCCCTGACAGGAATCGAACAGTAAAATTCCATCGCCTCGTCCTGCCAGATCGGCGCCTGTGTGAGCTTGTACAGCGCCATCACCCAGTAATAGACAAACGCCGCAATCTCCATCCCCCAGTTCTTGATAACATTTCCCGGTTTGATTGGTAGCCCTCCTCCCGCTCTTTATTGCTATTTATTTTACTGAAAAAGACCTAGAAGCCAGCACTTTATGTCATATGTCGTGTGATAAAATGCCGTGACCTGATCTGGAAAATTCAGTCCCTCAAATTTTTCAAACGTGCTGATATACAATATCAAAAGGATATACAGCGCGGGGTTTTTCATTATACTCCCCCCTAGTATTCGCAATGAACTTCTGATTCCTTCATCCTGTTTCCATGCCAGAACCAGTATCTCAAGAAATCCCACGATAAACAGCGCTGCAAACCAGCGCCCCCAATCGTTCATGAGCGCAAACACCGGCACAAACGCCATGTTTGTCATCAGCATCAGTATATATTTTGCCTTGTCACTTTTCTTCTCCCTGCTGCGGATCGCGTGAATCCAGATCCACAGATATGTCCCCCACACCGGGCAGAGCATACACACAAGCATAAAACCGTATTTCAAATGATGCGGAATCTCAGGAACCATATTACGGGTGAAATTTTCAACGATAGTCCAGAAATACTCAGCCTCCATCGGTCCGGCGTCCACCAGGAAATCCGCATGTGCGCCGAGCTCCTCCATCAACAGCTCGAGGTCATCATAATAAATCCCGGACTGAAACTGCATTATGATAAACACAATTCCGACCAGCGCCGATACCAGTATGCTGCCGGATATTGCCCACCGTTTCCGGTCACTGCTCCAGATATCCTCGATCATCATCACGAGCATCAGCGGGAAAAACAAAAAGACATACACCTGATGAATCAGGATACACAGACACCCTATCCCTGCAAACAGCGGATACCGCCACCTTCTGTCCCTGACAGCAAAAAACATTATAACAGCAGCCAGCGACAAGAGCAGCAGATAGGTGTCAAGCCGTCCCATATTTTCCCATGTCCAGAGGTATTCCGGAGATGCCGGCGACATCAGATAAAACACTGTCAAAAATAATACTGCCATCCTGGACGGACGGTCAGGCATCTTCTTGTAAACCCTGCCTATCACCAATGACAGAAGGATACAGATAAGGCACAGTGCACACAACACAAAATTGTACGCAAACGTACCGGTGACAAAACCGCCCGTGAGCAGGTTGATCAGGCTCCCGATCAGCAGTCTGGAGCCAAATCCATAGGAGTAGTTGATCACATACCACGCATTGACATAGCCGTATATCGCGCCAGCCCTGTTGATGTAGAGCGAATATAGCAGATACATCCCCACCATCAGCTCGATCGAGTACTCTTCCAGCACTCCTCTCACTTTCTTCAAAATCATCCCCATAATCCCTCTGTCTCCTATTCCTATGCTTTTTCCTATACTTAAATACCCGCGTTATCAATACATCGCCGATATGATCAGGCACTGATACAAATACTGCAGCGGCATGGACGGATCGACCTCAAGCCCCTCCTTGCTCACGATCACCTGCCCGTTTGGCATGACAAAATTCCCGTCGCTGATCAGTGCCGGGAGCGCCGCCGTCTCAAACACCATATCATTGATCTCCGTGTACGCCGGCACATACGTCGAAAAGTCCTGCATGATAAACTGATAGATCTTGCGCGCGAGCAGGTTGTAGCCCGCATCATTCAGGTGGCACCCGTCACACAGATAATTTCCGTACTTCTCGAGCGCTTCCCTGTTGTCTACCGTGTTGAGATCATAGTCCATGTACAGGTCCAGCACCGGAACGCCATAATATTCACATCTGTCCAGCATCGCTATGCGGTACTGGTTGAGCGTGCCTGTTCCAAAATCGCCGTATGTACTCCTCTTGTACGTATGCGTCTCGTCCGCGTCCTTACTCTGCTGATAAGGCACCACAAAGACAATATCCGCGCCCGGATGGGCGTTTTTGAGGTACGGAATCATCGTGTTGAGCGCCCCGTAAAAGGTATTCGCGCTCTTGTCCGTGCGTTTTCCGATCGGGCAGTCCCCATACCAGAAATCATTCGTACCGCCAAATACCACGACAAGGTCCGCAGTCTTGTCCATCGCGTACATCCTGTCGATAAAAGAGGGCGGATTGTACGATGCCTCCAGCGGAATATCCGTAATCCTGGAACACCCCAGTCCGTAATTGTTGACGTTCGCGCCCGTGAGCCTCGACAGGATCACAGGATATGCCTTATCGGGCGTTCTCGCGCCTGTCCCTGCCGTGATCGAATCCCCAAGCACATTGATGTTGTGGTACTTGTCGAGCGCAAGCCCCCGCAAGACGATCTGTGCCTGCTCCGCCTGGATCAGCGCAGTCTCATGATCCACCGGCTGTGCCGTCAGGGCCATCAGCATGGCCTGCTGCTGCGCCTCTGGCGAATCCGACTCAGACGCTGCTGTCTCCGGCTGGAGCGCTTCCGGGGCGCTTACCTCCGTAAGCTCTGCCGCCGACACAGGCAGGGCGCCTGTGAGCATCATTGCCGCGAAAGCTGCCACCACACTTTTTTTCACAATATTTCGTCTCATCATTCGTCTACATTCCTTTCCTGTTTTATTATTTTTTATTTAATTCCTTTTTATTCCTTTATTCCATCTCCTGTTTTTTCGGATAAAATCCCTCTTCGACCGACTGACCTCTGAATAAAACCGGGACCTGCCGCGGAACGGATGGAAAATGGTCATACCCCGTCCGGTCACCATATACCGGATAGTAAAATGGAACTCCCTCAACCTCATAGCTCTCCAGCGTGTAGTTTCCATAATCCTGCTGCCACACATACGCCTTTTCGGCTGATTTATCATGGATATGACGCGCCAGCGACGCCAGCTTGACCGCCGAGAAAACCCACAGCGCGCACACGCCCAAAACCGCCGCCTTTTTTATCATATCCTTTTTTTGCCGTTTGTCAAAGTATTTTATCAAATTATCACATAAAATACCAGATGTTATCATGACCACAAGCAGTACATAGGCATATCCATAGCGCAGAAGGGGCGCCGAGAGCTGCCAGAAACCATAGGATGCAAGCACCGTGGCAAGCGCCAGAAGCTGCCCTTTCCGCATCCTCCCCGCAGCCGACATATCCCCCCTGCGAAACTGTACCGCCAGCAATGCGATAAATACTGGCAGGCATACGATATCCGCCGCGACAAGAGCCTTGCCGACCACGGGAAGAGACTCCCGAAACCAGCCCGGAAACCATTCCCACACAGGCAGGTCCACGAGCGCCGCATTGTTGATCCCCCTGCCCCACGTCCTGATCTCCGCCGCGTCAAGCGCCGCCTCCGCGGCCGGGATCTTCCAGTCCATGTCAAACAGGTCCAGCGAAGGAAACGGGTAGAGCAGGTAGCCTGACAGTATCACCGTCCTCACAAGCCACGGCACGATCGTCACAAGCCCCATCACAAGATAGATGCCGATGTCCTTCTGCCTTTTCTCCCTCAACAGCATATACGCCGGCTTTGCCAGCAGTATGAGGATCAGTCCTGCCGTCAGCTTCAGGGTTACGGCATACACCCCCGCCACGCACAACAGCGCGTACGGCGCAGCGCTCTCCTCCTCCTGCTCCAGCAGTTCCAGCCACCTGATGACAATAAAGAACACCACGCACATAATGGCATAATCCGAAGCAGGTGACACGATATCACTGTAGATGACTGTCAAATAATAAAACGCACCCAGCCTGGCAAACCCTGTCACCACCGTCCGTCCGGTACGTCCCTGCGCGTCAAACAGACGCAGCACCTGTATCCAGAGCAGGAGCGCCATAAATCCGTTGACTGCATGAAGCGAACGGCCGGTCAGGAACTTCATGCTGTAGAGCGCCGACAGCGCAAAAAAAGAACTGTTATAAGCAAACCGCACATGGATATTGCCCAGTCCCTTCACGGCCCTGTACTCCTCAATCCACCGGATGGCCTGCGCATGATACAGGTCGGAATCATAGTGCATATACCCTCGGGAGGTACAAAAGCACCATGCCGCGACACTCAGCGCCATGACAAGCTTCCACGCCGTACTCTTGTTTTCCCACACCCCCGACAGCAGCCCGGCGATCTGCCGCCTTCCCGCCACGGCGACCACAAGGCACGCGGCCGCAAGCACAAGGTTCGCGGCTGCGCCAACCCTGCCAAACAGACTAAAAACCTGCGCGTATACTGTAACTGCCATCAGTCCGGCCGCCACGATACAGCTGACATCTGTCACGCGGTATCCCACTGTCCTGCGGATGAAAGCGCACAGGGCAACTCCGGCCAGAAAAGCCGTGACTGCAATATAGAGCCAATTGAAAAGGACTGAAACCATTTTTTCCCCACCTTGGTCATAAAATATTTGATTCCCAGCAATAATATGATAAACTAACCATGACAGACTATAAAAATCCAGACAGGAGACAGCTATGAACAAAAAATTAGTATCCCTCGATATCATAAAGGGCATCGGCATCATCATGATCATCATCGTCCACAACCGGCATTTTATCATGCAGAATATGTCCACGGTCTGGTCCGTCATCAACTTCGGACAGATGGGATGCCAGCTCTTTTTCTTTGTGTCAGGTTTTTCACTCTGCTACGCATGGGAACATATGAATTTCTCGCGGCACAAAGCGCTGCGCTTCATCCTGCGCCGCTATCTCAGACTGGCGCCGGGATTTCTGATCTTCATGACGGTCAATCTGGCGCTCAACATACTGCTCATGGACATTCTCCACTTTCCGCCCGGATTCATCATAAACAGGGAACCGCGCGCCATGCTCACAAACGTATTGTTTCTGCACGGACTGTTCCCGGAATATATCAATAACGGCTTTCCGGGAGGCTGGTACATCGGAACGGCCTTCCTGCTCTATGCTGTCTTTCCGCTGCTGTACAGCATCCTCCGCAGGCTGCACGCCGTCCATCCTTTGTGTATGGCAGTGGTTCCCGCACTGCTGCTTGTCCTGAACTGTATCCTGCAGCACAATGTATCCGTATTATCAGAGGGCAGTCTTCCGGTCGGCAACAGCACATTCCTGTATTATTTTTTCATGAACCAGCTCCCCTGTTTCAGCCTTGGCATCCTGCTGTTTTTCCGAAAAGATAACATACAGACGCCCCTTGCGCTGTCCGCGCTGCTGTCCATCGCATCCGCCGGAATCTGTCTCTGCCTGTATGTGTACCCGCCGAAGCCTTTTGTGTTCACCGTGCTGCCAACCATCGCCGGACTATCCGCATACTGGTTTGCCGCAGGGCTCATCCGCGCCGAAAGCAGGCGGCCATTTGTCTCTCCGGTGAGCCGTTTTCTGGCAAGCTGCGGCCGGAATTCATATGGGATGTACCTCTGCCACTCGCTCGTCTGCTGGTACGGCATGAAAGCGATGACTTACCTGATCACACAAAACGGCATTGCCTACAATGACCTGCTGCTTTACGGACTGATGTTTTTGCCGTCTGTGTTTGTCGTGTACGTGATGGGACGGTGCACGGAGCTTTTGCTTACACGGATCGACCACCGGCTGCGGCACACCTGACAGCCTCATCCTGCAGCCATGCCTGGAACACCAGAGTATACCAGATCTGTATCCGCCAGTTTCCGTTTTCGATAAAATCCCTCCATATCCATCCAACCACGTCGGCATTCAGTATCCCCTGCTGCCTGATCAGACTGTCATCCAGAAGGGACTCCGCCCACTCCCGAAGCCCCGGCTCCCGAAGCCATCGCGTGACCGGGATCGCAAACCCCTTCTTTGGCCTGTCCATCATCTCTTTGGGAACATATTTGTAGAGCACATCCTTTAAGACCAGTTTTCCCTCAGTTCCCTGCTTTTTATACTCCATGGGAATCGTCCACGCAAACTCCACGACGTCCTTGTCCAGCATCGGTACCCTCGTCTCCAGCGATACTGCCATCGCAGTGCGGTCAACCTTGACCAGGATGTCATCCGGATGGTAAACCTCCATATCCATCAGCATGATACTGTTCTGCGGCTCCCGCAGCATCCCATAAGGATAGCTGTTATGCTTGTATGGATAGGTCTCCTTCTCCAGCGCGATCTGAAGGTTTGACGCCTCCTGCGCATTGGACAGTTCATACAAGTGCTCCGGACTCCTCGCCCCCAGCAGATACGCCTTCGTCTGCAGAATCTGATTCCTTTTGATCAGCGGATTCCCCACCAGCAGGCTGCTGGCTATTTTCCGGATACCGTAGGGACAGCTTTTCATCTTTCCCCAGATCCGGCCGATGGACGAGTACGACAGATACCCGCAAAACAGCTCGTCCCCCGCATCCCCACTCAGGGACACTGTGACATGCTCTCTCGTCATCCTGCTCACGAGATACGTCGGTATCTGCGACGAGTCGGCAAACGGTTCCCCGAAAATCCATGGAATCCTGGGAATCACCTCCCGCGCGTCATCCGCCGTGATGTAGAGCTCTGTGTGCTCCGTGCCGAGGCGCTGCGCGATTTCCCTGGCATAAGCCGCTTCATTGTAAGCGGGATCATCCATCCCGATCGTGAAGCTTCTGACTTTCCGCTCCGACTGTGCCTGCATCAGCGCCACGATCGTACTGCTGTCAATCCCCGCCGACAGAAATGCCCCGACAGGGACGTCCGCCTCCATCTGTTCTTTGATGGCGGTCTTCAGGAGCCGTTCCAGCTCATCTGCCGCCTCCTGCCTGCTCCCCTGAAACGGGTGCGCCTGACCGTATATTGCCGCTTCGCGCACGGACCAGTAGGCGCTGATGCAGGGCTCCTGATATGGCGCGTCCAGCTCAAGCATGCACCCCGCGTCCAGCTTGTAGATATCTTTATAGATAGAATACGGCGCCGGAATATAGCCATGTATGAAATACAGCTGCAGCACCTTCGTGTCAATCGGATTGTGAAAATCATCCAGCACACGGAAACAGCCGATATCCGAGGCAAACACAAAATGTCCGTTTACAAATCCATAATACAGCGGCTTCTCACCGATTCTGTCCCGAATAAGTGTCAGTTTCCCCGTCTGACGGTCAAAGAGCGCGATGGCAAACATACCCTTACAATGCCTGATGGTCTCTGCCACGCCGTACGCCTCGACCGCCTCGACCAGCACTTCCGTGTCTGAGGTGCCGCGAAAGGCCGTCACTTTCTTTTCTTTTAAAAGCTTGTCCCGCAGTCTGCGGTAATTGTAGATCTCACCGTTAAAAACGCACACATACCGGCCAGACGCCGAGTGCATCGGCTGCGCGCCGTTCTCCGACAGATCCACGATCGAGAGCCTGCGGTGTCCCAGCACCACCTCCGCGTCGCTGCTCGCCCAGACGCCGCCGGCGTCCGGGCCCCTGTGATACATCCGCTGATTCATCTTCTGAATATTTTCCTGCCAATTGACAGGATTACTGCAAAAACCTGCTATTCCACACATATTTCCAACCTCGTTTTCTGCCGCAAGCCACTATAATGAAGCAATATCTTTATCGTATGACAACCATCATACCATAATTTTTTTCCAATTTCTATAGCGTAACGAAAAATAGATCTCACCACACAGACATTGACATTGATTTCCATGATTGTTAAAATATATTCATAGAAATATTAAGGAACTGTAAACACACGAAAACAAACCGCATCCATGGAGGGATTTCATATGTACCATTGCCACATAAACTTCCTGTTCTGGGGACGTCAGCACCGACTGTTGAAGCAGATTGAAGCGATTCCCCCATTAGAACACTTCACACATAAATACTTCGAGAGCCCAAAACCATCTGAGGCGATGATCTCAAAGGGCGACGTCATCATAGCGGATTTGAGCGGCACGGACGCCGTCCAGACAATCCGGACACTGCTCGCGGGCAAACGGCATGACGCGGAATTGATCGTGCTCGCAGACAAGGAACAGTCCGCGGCCCTGATCAGTCTGCCGGACTGCCTGGACGCAGTGTATGATATCTGGACGCTTCCACTGTCTGACAATGAGCTGAGATTCCACTTTACACGGTGGCAGCAGCACTACAAAATGCGCAAGGACTACTGGCAGACAAACCAGTATCTCGAAACCACCATCAACAGCGTGCCCAACCTGATCTGGTACAAGACCAGAGACGGCATCCATGAGAAGGTCAATGACAGCTTCTGCATCACGGTCAACAAGACCAAAACACAGGTTGAAGGACAGCGCCACGCCTACATCTGGGATGTCGAGCAGGATGATCCTGCCTGTATCGAATCAGAGCGCGAGGTCATGAACCAGAGAAAAACCTGTATCGCCAAGGAAACCGTCCAGACGAAGGATGGAACCAGGCTGCTCACCACATACAAATCCCCGCTGTACGACCTGGACGGGAGCGTCATGGGCACCGTGGGCGTGGGCATCGACACCACGAAGGAAAACGAGTACAGACAGCAGCTCATTTCTAAAACAAGGACTCTGGAAACGCTGTTCACCACGATGGACTGCGGCATCCTGTGCCACACTGTCGATGGCTCCAGAATCCTCAGTGTCAACGACGCCGCACTCAAAATCCTGGGCTATACATCACAGGAAGACCTCGTGAAATCCGGATTTGACATGATCGCAGCATCCGTCGTGGAGGAAGACCGGGCATCCCTGCGCCAGAGCATCCTGTCCCTGCAGAAAGAGGGGGACAGCGTCAACGTCGCATACCGCGTGCTGCACGACAACGGAGATCTGCTGCACATCATGGGAAACATCAAGCTGATGCAGGAAAACGGAGAACAGTTCTATCAGCGTTTTCTCCTGGACTGCACCACACAGCGGCTGCGCGAGGAGGAAGAACGGCAGGAAAACGAACGACGGCAGATGGAGCTGATCCATGCGCTGAGCACCGACTACAACCTCGTATGCTTCTTTGACCTGGATACCAGTAAAGGAACCGCCCTCCGGAAAGGCAAATGCAAGGCTCAAGTGTTTGATGAACTTTTTACCGGCGAATTGTCCCTGGAAGAGAGCATCGGACGTTACATCGACCGATGCGTCTATGAGGAGGATCGGGAAATGCTGCGGCAGGCGCTCTCCCGTGAAACCCTGATGCAGAAACTCGCCGAAAAGACTACATACGTTGTCAATTTTCGAACGATCTGTCATGCGGACAATGAGGAAATGCGCTACTTCCAGGTGAAGACTGTCTGTGCCGGAGACTGGAGTAAGCACTGTGGGATCGTCCTCGGTTTCCACAGCATTGACGAGGAAACTCGCAGCGAGATGGAGAAAAACACCATCCTGGAGGACGCGCTGATACAGGCAAACCGCGCCAACAAGGCAAAGAGTGTCTTTCTCTCCAATATGTCGCACGATATCCGCACCCCAATGAACGCCATCATCGGTTTCACGACACTGGCGCTCAGCCGCCTCGATCACACAGAGCAGGTTGAGGGATATCTCAAGAAGATCATGACCTCCAGCAACCATCTGCTGAATCTGATCAACAATGTTCTCGACATGAGCCACATTGAGAGCGGCAAGATGCAGCTGTCAGAACAGCTCTGCAGCCTTCCGGAAATCCTGCATGGACTGCGCAATATCATACAGGCAGACATTCATTCCAAGCAGCTTGAGCTGTACATGGACGCCATCGATGTACAGCATGAAAATATCTATTGCGACAGGCTGCGCCTGAATCAGGTATTGTTAAACCTGCTGAACAACGCCGTCAAATACACGACGGCCGGCGGGATCGTCAGCATCAAGGTCACAGAGAAAGTCGTGGCGCAGCAAGGATATGCCACATACGAATTTCAGGTCAAGGATACCGGCATCGGCATGAGTGAGGAATTTGTCTCCCATATCTTCGAGCCATTTGAGCGGGAGCACAATTCCACCATCAGCGGTATCCAGGGAACAGGACTCGGCATGGCAATCACGAAAAACATCGTGACGATGATGAACGGCACAATCAGCGTGATCAGCAAACAGAACGTCGGATCAGAGTTTACCGTTTCCTTCACTTTCCGCGTCAGCTCAGATGGCATGGAATCACCACTGATCCCGGAATTAAAGGGATGCCGCGCCCTTGTCGTGGATGACGACTTTAACACATGCGACAGTGTCTCCTACATGCTGCAGCAGATCGGTATGCGCGCGGAATGGACATTGTCCGGAAAAGAGGCAGTGCTCCGCACCCACCAGGCCGTCACCCGCAAAGACTGCTACTCCGTCTACATTATTGACTGGCTGCTGCCTGACATGAATGGTATTGAAGTGGCGCGCAGAATCCAGAAGGAGACCGGCGGAAATGTGCCGATCATCGTACTGACAGCGTACAACTGGGAGGATATTGAGGATGAGGCGAGGGAAGCCGGCGTCACAGCTTTTTGCAGCAAGCCCCTGTTCCTCTCCGAGCTCCGGGAGTGCCTGCATTCCGTCACAAGCGCCGGACAAAAGCACAGACCGGACGGTCTCGTGGAATCCGCGCCGTTTCATGCAGAACGCCTCCTGCTCGTGGAGGACAATGAACTGAACCAGGAGATCGCGGCAGAGATCCTGCAGGAGGCAGGATTTGAGGTAGATATCGCCGGCAACGGCCAGGTGGCAATCGACAAACTGAAGGCTTCCCGCCCCGGATATTACCAGGTGATCCTGATGGATGTACAGATGCCTGTCATGAACGGCTACGAGGCAACGCGGGCCATCCGCGGGCTCGAAGATCCACAGCTTGCATCGATCCCGATCCTCGCCATGACTGCCAACGCGTTTGAGGAGGATAAACAGGAGGCCTTAAGAAGCGGTATGAACGGACACATCGCAAAGCCGATCAATATCAATAACCTGATGAACGCCTTAAAAAATATCCTCAAAGCTGAATAATTACATAAAATGAAAAAGGCGCTTGCGCGCCTTTTTCATTTTTCCTCTGCCTTCTTCTGACGCCGTTTATTCCTGCGCGCCATACCTCTCTTGACCAGTATGATCAACAGAATCACAACAACCGCTGCCGATGCCGCACAGACAATTATGAGCACCAGGTTCGATGGATTCTCCACGACACAGAAATACGCCTGTGTCCCAAACATCTCCACCTGCAGGTACTGTCCCCTGCTCTTACTCTCCAGCGCTGTCCATGCGCCGTTCCTGTAGCCATAGACGATGGCATCCTCATAAGGATTCAGGATTCTCAGCGCGAAGGAGTCCGTCTCTTTGATATCACTGTTTTCCAGCGTCACCTCGTACACCACATTCTGTTTTCCGTCCGCTTCCTCCGGCGGAGCCATATCGCTGATTTTGGCATCCAGCACGGTATCCTCTGTAAAAATGTCCTCGATCAGGGCATATGGCTTGTGTCGCTGTCCCTCCTCTGTACTGCCGTCACCGGCATTGCTCTGTACGACTGTCACATTATCCCGGTACTCTGCCTCGACAACCATGGTTCCAGCCATTGTCCTGTCCGACACGTCGGGCCATACCCCATATACGCCTTCCCTGGCGGGAATCTGAGGATAATTCAGTTTATCCAGCCGCTCACCGTACTTGACTTCCTCGGCTCCAAGATAGGTATCTTCTATCTTATAGATGACCTTCAAGTGCCAGAACTGTGTGGGAAGCTGCTCCACTGCCAGCAGCTCCTGGTAGCTGATCGGCTCTGCCACACCAATATAGCTGATATTGTCAATGCCATGGACGCCCTCAGCCACATAATAATTGTCCACGACCTTTGGCTCGACCGTCCCTTCGGACTCGTCGTCCGTGTCCGTGTCAGCAATGTCATATCCTGCGATTTGTCCCGCGATTGCGCCTGCCCTGCCGTTCTCTGCCTGCACCTCCGCCATCGAATAGCAGTTTCTGAGCGTGTCTGCATAGCCGGCGATACCGCCTACATTTTTGTTTCCCGCGACAGAACACAGCGCATAACATCTCTTGATGATCGTGAGGGATTCGCCGCAGATGCCGCCCACGTAATCCCCCTCGGTGCTCTCCACGCTCCCATAGCTCTCCGAATCAACGATAATGCCGTGGTTCATGTACCCGCAGATACCGCCCGCACCGTTCTTCTTGGAGGTAATATAGCCTTCATTGACACTGTCTGTGACAAGGCATTTCGTGATGAAGCGCCTGCCCAGCTCATACTCAATCGAACCAGCCGCACTGTCCTCTGGATCTTCATCGTCGATCGACATGGAGCCTGCGATACCGCCGACATTGATATCCCCCTTCACGACTCCCTTGTTGCTGCAGGACTCCGCCTTTCCTGTCGTGATGGACTCAATATCCTCATCATCAACATCCTCATAGAGCTCCTCAAGACTCAGCTTCTGGGCATCGGTCAGCCGGTCAGCCAGAAGGTTAAACACGACATTGATCTGATCATTGACAGCCTTCAGGTCCGCATTGACCACATCGGAATAGTCTGATGCATTATCACTCAGAAGCTTTAAGCTGTCGCTGATCCCCTGAAGCTGGTTATTTAAGTTTGTCCTGTTGTAGTCATACTCTGCGCCAAGCTTCGTAAAGCTGAGCTCCGGCTGTCCATTTACATAGTCAACAATATCCCTCGTGTGCCTCGTCGCAGCCTTCACGGAATCAAGCGCGCTCTTTAAGCGGTCCGACGCATTGCCGAGATCCCTGCTCACCTCCTCGAGGGAATCCGCAGCCTGCTCGCCGTAAATCTCTGCGAGAACTTGCGTATTTTCCATCATGGTGGTGGTCGCGGACAGCATTTTCTGCAATTCCGCCGCGCTTACCGAGTCACTGTTATTGATCCTGTCGTTGATTTTCCTCGCTGCGTCCTGCGCCTCGCGGATCGCATTCTCGATCTCCGTCTTTGCATTTTCGACTGCGCCCGACCTTGTGGTTATCCTCCGAAACTGTATGGATACATTGTATTCTCCGCCCGCCGCTACCGCAAAGGAGTAGGAATTGCCCCTGTCGGGAGAAATCCTCGTACCATTCAGCGTCACATAATCCACAGCGTACCCGCCCGACGGCTCCGCTGTGATTACCGCCTCATCCTTCTGATCGCTGACCAGACAGCTGGCGTTCCCCGACAAATTGGAGGTAATCCTGATCGACGCCGGCGGATTCAATATGGGGCTGCGTGTTGTATACAGAGTCTCATCTGTAATGCTGTCATCGCTGCCAGTATTGTCATCATCACCCATATCTGCCGCGTCATCCTTATCTGCATTCGTGTCTTTATCTGCATTTATGTCCTTATCCGTATTGGCGCCCTTATCTGCATTCGTGTCCTTATCCGTATTCACGTCCTTGTTGTCCGCATCCGGAGCGCTGTTCTTATCTGCGCCCGTTTCGTCAGGAGCGCTGTCCTCGCCTGCCTCATCTGAATCGCCGCTACCTGCGTCATCACCAACCGTACCGCTCAAAAAGGCTGCACCGGCGCCATAATATGACTGCTGCATAATCTGTTCCGGCTGATCCGACGAGCTGTCCTCTTCCGCGCCATTCTCTGGACTGTCCGCGTTTTCCGTGCTGCCCTCCGGCTTGCTCTCGCTTTCTGGACTGTTCGCGTTTTCTGTATTGCTCTCAGACTTGCTTTCCGCCTCTGTACTGCTCTCCGGCCCTGTGCTGCTCTCCGGACTGCTCGCGTTTTCTGTGCTGCTCTCTGGCTCCGTGCTGTCCTCTGTGCTGCTCTCTGATTCCGTGCTGCTCTCCGGCTCTGTGCCGCTCTCTGACTCCTTGCTGCTCTCCGGCTCTGTGCTGCTCTCTGGCTCCGTCGTCTCCTCTGATTCGTCTTCCTCGACCGGTCCCATCGTATACGTGCTAAAGTCCACAACGGCTATTCCGTCGCCGGGCTCAAAATACGCCTCGACGCGCACATTCTCCGCAGGCATCGTAAAGTTAAACGGCGACGTTGTGGATGACGCCACTTTTTCACCGTTCGTGACCTTCACGACATCAACCCGTGACAGTCGGTAATCTCCCTGCGAGGTATCCGGCTCCGCTGTGATCCTGACTTCCTCCCCATTCTTAGGATTGTAAGCTCCGGCGACGACATATCCCCCAACCGTGTGGAGCAGGGTGATCCGATTGTGCGACGACGCGTCATACGGCTCGTCGCCGATATCCGTTATCCTGCCCAGATCGCCTGAAATATCCTTAAATGCATCGACAGCGCTGGTAAAGCTGTTCTCAGCCGCCTCAAAGTCATCAAACACCGCGGGAGTCATCTCCATCACATGATCAAGACGGTCAGACAACGCCTGAATCTGATCAAGGTTGTCGTCCACAAAATCACCAATCTGTTCCGCAAGTACATCGGCTGCATCCACAGCGTTGTCACTGTACAGCGTGAGGGTATCAAAATCCCGTTTCACACCATCCTTCGTCGCCTGCATGTCATCGATCGTCTTGTCAATCAGGTCATGCAGCTTGTCGACAGCATTTCTGAGGGATTCCGCCTCGTCAATCTCTATAAACGGCTCCATCTGCCCCACAATGCCACCGATATCCTTGCGCCCGTACACAGTGCCGTTATTCGTGCTGAGCGACACAACGCCCGACTGACGCCCCACGATGCCGCCGATATTGTAGCCCGTATGCTCATACCCGACCGTTCCCGTATTGGTACACCTCGCGACCACACCGTCCGAAAATCCCGCGATACCGCCCGTGTCAACCCCGCTGTACAGCTCATTGTCATCATTGGCCGTAAGGCTCTCCAGGATTCCCATGCCGGTTCCCATCTCATCGTCCTCCTCAACCCACGCGCTGTCATCGTTGACTCCCGCGCGGTTTGAGCAGTAGTTCAATGTGCCATGGTTGATCCCGACGATTCCTCCCGTGGAGTAGTAACCCGTAATCCTTCCCTTTGCGGCACAGCCTGTTATGATGCCGGTCCTGCCGTTGATACCCGCAATACCGCCAACCGTGTCCCGTCCGCTCACCGTTCCCTGGAATGTACAGTTCTTGATCATTCCATAGTTCACACCGCAGATGCTTCCGATGCATTCCTTCTGATTCTCGGACTCAATATTTCCCCTCAATGTCAGATTCTGAACAACGCCGTCGCTCTCCACATAGCGGAACAGACCGACCACATACCCGTCACCCAGATAATCAAATCCCGAGATCGTGTGGCCAACCCCGTCAAATATCCCGTTAAATACGGGGATGAGTTGAAGCCCGGTCCCCGCAAGGTCGATATCCGCCTTAAGGCTCACATATTTATTTTCCGACCAGGAATCAATGTAGCACTTTTGGGCGAAGTCAGCAAACTCCTCCGCTGTGCTGATATCGATGCGCTCGTACCTGATCTCCTCCTCTGAGACCGCTTTTGTCTCCTCCGCCGCGCGGATGCCCTGCGGCGGTACCATGCCAATGACCATTGTAGCGGTCAGCGCCAATGCCAATACCTTTTTATGTACTCTTTTATGAAACCTAGGCATCTCCTTCACCTTCTTCCCTCTGCATCAGTTCATTCAATTCGCTGCCATCGTCCTCACGCTGCTCCAGTTTGCCCATGTTGACAAACAGGCTCGCGTCGCCGCGCACCAGACCGTGCACTTCTCCCACGATCGTGCCGTTGATCTGTCCCTGCACGAGACCGTCCACGCGCATCAGACCGCTCACGCGCTCCAGCTTCAGCGGAATCGACACTGCAAACGAAGTCCTGTCAATGATCTTTTCGCCCAGCAGGAGAATCTGCGGGAGCACAAACATAACCGTAAAGATCGAAAGGATTGTGCCGCGTCCAAGGCACTGCCCGATACCGCACACCGCACCGTCCGAGGACATCTGCCCGATAAAGATACCCGCAAGCGCAAGCATCGTTCCCGATGTGACGATCGTCGGAAACGCGAAGTTCATCGTCTCGATGATCGCGTCTTTCTTCGACATTTTGTCCTTGATCTCCATAAATCGTCCTGATATAACGATCGCGTAGTCAATATTGGCACCCATCTGAATAGATGACACGATCATGGCGCTCAGGAAGAACACATTCTTCTGCTCCACAGACGGGAAGGAGAAATTCACCCAGATCACGCCCTGAATCACCGCGATCAGCAGCACCGGCATACCGGCCGACATAAAGGTAAACAATAGCACCACCAGCACCGCAAGGATGGAGACCACATTGACGACCGTGTTGTCCCTCTGGAACGTC
The DNA here is from genome assembly GCA_009774245.1 of Lachnospiraceae bacterium. GTDB lineage: Bacteria > Bacillota > Clostridia > Lachnospirales > Lachnospiraceae > COE1. The sequence continues at coordinate 132,505 of VSNM01000002.1, forward strand.
TTGTACAGATCGTACTGGCTTGTCGATTCCCCCGGAACCAACACTTCCGACTGGTCATAGTACTTCCCCGCAATCTCATGCATCTCGTCGAGAAATGCAAACGTCTCATCGCCCTCCTCCGGCAGTGTCAGATATACCAGCATGCGGCTGTAATCCTCGCCCTGCAGCTGGTCAAGCGCGATCTGCATCTTGGTGTGGGCGTCCTCGAGGGTATCCATCAGCTCGTCATCCAGCGTCACATACCCCTCATCCACCTCGTCGTAGAGAAACATAAACATGTCGATCAGCGGAACGCTGTAGTTCGAAAATCCGTTCACAATCTTGGCATAATTCTCGTCGTTCACCGCGTACGCCATGTACAGCAGCTCCGCGATCTCGTAATCAAGCTCCAAAAGCTCCGAGAAATCCCGCGCCGTCAGCTTGTCCGTGAGCATATAGCCGTCCATCGCCTCCGTGTTTGCAAGCCCCTGCGAGTGGTCGACCTCCGGTCTGGCGTCCAGTTCTTTCAACAGACGCGCCTCCTTCTCATAGTTTCCCGCCGGAACGATGAGCGCCACGAAATTCTCCGCGCCAAAGCTCTCCTCGATCATCTCATCGACCACCATGGCATCGCTCTGCACAGGTGTTTCCAGCTGTGTATAGCCATATACATACGGACAATGCGACTGAATGATATAGGCGCCCACCAGCACGACAAGAAACAGCGGAGGGATGATATATCTCGTTTTGTACGCAAATTTTCCCACAAATGGAATGTCCGGTATAAAACTCTTATGCTTTGTCTTATCCATCGCCTTGCCAAAGAGCATAATCAGCCCCGGCATCAACAAAAATACGCCGAGCAGACTCAGCAGGATCGCCCTGATCAGGCAGAGCGCCATGTCACTGCCAATGCCAAACTGCATGAACATCATCGCGATCAGACCGCCCATCGTAGTCAGAGAGCTTGAAAAGATCTCAGGGATCGCCTTGCTGAGCGCAACAATATCTGCTTCCCTGATATCAAGCGTCTGGTGTTCCTCCTTATACCGATTACAGAAGATAACCGCATAGTCCACAGACAGCGCCAACTGCAGCACGATCGTGACAGAGTCCGACACAAAGGAGATCGTTCCCATCATAAAATTTGTTCCCTTGGTGATCAGCGCCGCCGAGCAGAAGGTCAGCAGCAGCACCGGCACCTCCGCCCATGTCTGCGAGGTGAACAGCAGCACCGAGACCACCACGATCGCGACCAGCACGCTGATCACGCTCATCTCCTTGGCCAGCTGTTCCGCCGACGCGTCTCCCATGGAAGTCGACACATAGATATCGTACCCGTCGAGCAGCGCCCTGACTTCATCGAGCGCCGCAAGCGCCCTGTCATCCGTCTCCTCATATCCAAAGGTGATGCTGTACAGCGCCGAGAAATTGTTGTAATGGCTCTCCGAGTTGTCAAAGTCAAGCATAATGATGCTGTCAAAATCCAAAAGCTCCTCATAGATCCTGTCAGCCTCTTCGTAGGGAATGTTCGTCACCATGACCTTGGCTGTGCCATAGGTGATAAACTGTTCCTCCATGCGGTCAAGCCCCTGACTGGTCTCTGTCGTGGCCGGCAGATAGGCCGAAAGCGCATTCTCCACTGACACCCAGTTCATGGACACCACAGAAAAAATCAGCGCGATGCCAAACAGCAGAAAAAACAAGTTGCGTCTGTCAACGATAAAGGTGGCGACTTTGATCATAAATCCGCCATCCTCACCGCCTTTTTTGGATTGTTCGTCCATTTTTCTTTCACTCCTTTACACATCAAATAGTTTGATATTAGAGTGTAGTATACTACAACATTCACATTTTTTCAACAATGACTTATGGTCATTTTCTTTTTTTATATTTTCTTAATATAAAATCGAGTAGGGGAATGACCTGCTCGTTTGCATGAAAAAAAGATAACTATTCCAAATGTCCCTGAATAGTTACCTTATTTTATCATTTTTTTATATATTATTCAAGTATCCTTCCCACTCGCGATTCACCTTGTCGGGCGCCAGTCTGTCCGTGATCGTGCAGGCATTCTCACGCAGCCTGAGCTCAAACTCCCTGTCCTCAAAGATTCTGCGAAACGCATCAGCAAGGGCAAATGCATCCCCTACCGGCACGAGCAGTCCGTTCACGCCATTCTCGATCAGAGCCGCCGGTCCCCCGCAGGGACAGTCTGTCGCAATGACAGGGATACCGAGCGCCATCGCCTCCATGATGGAATTTGGCATTCCCTCCGTGTTGGAGGTCAGCGTGAAAATTCTGGCCTTACAGATATGCTCCGCAACGTCGCTCACATTTCCCGGCAATGTAATCCTGTCGCTCAAACCTTTGTCCTCCACAAGCTTTGTAAGCTCTGTCCTAAGCGCGCCCTCGCCGTAGATCACGAGCTTTACCGTGGGATATTCCTCCGCAATCCTGGCAAAGGCATGAATCAGCATGGCGTGATTCTTGTTCTCGTCGAGCCGCCCCGCCGTCACGATCAAATCCTCCCGCTCCACACAGATCTTTCTGCCTACGAACTGCGGATTCAGGGGATTGGAGAGAATCACGCTCTTATTTCTGACTGATCTGGGAAAAAATGCGCGCGCACCCTGCGTCTGGAGCACCACCCCGTCCGCAAACCGGAACACAAGCTTCGCGATTAGCTGCAGCAGCTTTTTTTCATACTCCATCGTCGGCTCCCCCCGCACGGAGACTACTGTCTTTGACGGCAGAAACGCCGCCGTCGCCACAGCCATCAGATTATTTTTGCCGAGAAAGGACAGAATCACATCCGGCTTGTACGCCTTCCAGATCTCACGCAGCGCGCCGAAGCGGACGCGGAAGTTCTGAAGCCTCCCGCCCTGCAGCGCGGACTCGTCCGGCTCGGAATAGACGCGCCGTATCTCCGGTGAGATGCTGTATTCGTTTTCTCTTCGATACTGTGTCACAAGTATCACGTCATATTTCTTTTCGTGAAAATATTCCGCGAGATTTACCATGACTCGTTCAGAACCGCCCTTCTGGAGGGAACTGATAAACAAAGCTATTCTCTTCATGCCAATCTGCTCCTTACGCGCCCGTGGACATCCCCATGGGCATATATGTCTGATACCACTGCTGGAACACCAGAAACGCCCAGGCGATCCTGGAATAATTTTCCCCCGAGGCCGGCCCCCTGTCGCCCGTCCGCAGATATCCCTCGACAAATTCATGCACATACTGCGCGTCAAAGATACCCTGCCGCCTCAGATAAGAAACACTCGCCATATCCTGCAGCCGCTCCCGCAGGGGACCGCGCATCCATCTGTCGAGCGGGACGCTGAATCCGACCTTTGGTCTGTCAAGCAGCGTTCTCGGAATGTAGTCATAGGCGATATCCTTTAAAATCCTCTTTTTGACGCCGTTTGCATACTTGTATTCCTGGGGCAGACGGTAGGCGTACTCCATCACGTTGACGTCAAGGAGCGGACACCGCGCCTCGATCGAATATTTCATGGACGCCCTGTCCACCTTGCAGAGAATATCTCCGGGCAGGTAAGTCTCCTGATCCAGCAGCATCCTCCGCGCCTGCCAGCTGTCCTCATGATACCTGGACTCAAACGGGAATTTAAACGCCGCCGAACTCTCCGGAAGCATTCTCCCAATCACCCTGATGTAATTTTTTCCGCCGATCTGCGTCTTGGTCTCCCTGTCGTGATTTTCCGCCACGACCTGCACCTGAAAGGGCAGCCTGTCCAGAAGTCCCAGTCTCCGGATTAGCGGCAGATGGCACACCCCGTATGTCAGACGCCCCAGTCCGTCCAGTCTCTGTGCCTGCGCCACCCTGTCATAAATATTGTAGCCGCAGAAAAATTCGTCTCCCCCGTCGCCGGAGAGAACGACAGACACCTCGCGCGAGGCCAGCTCAGACACCAGCATCGACGGAATCTGCGAGCTGTCCGCAAAGGGCTCGTCGTAATACTTCGGAATGCTCTCTACCATATCGAACATGGCTTTCTCATCAATATAGAGCTCCGTGTGCCGCGTGCCCAGATGCTGCGCGACCGCCTTTGCGTACTCCGCCTCGTTATAGCGCTCGTCCCCAAAACCGATCGAATATGTCCTCACCGGCCCGCCGCCCACTTCCTGCGCGAGCGCGGTGACAAGCGATGAGTCGTAACCGCCGCTTAAGAAGGCTCCCACCGGAACGTCCGCGATCATCCTCCTGCGGACTGCCTCCTTTAGTATCTCCTTTAGCTCTGACTTTGCCTCCTCGTAAGTGCCGGCTCCCTCGCGCTTCTTTACATGATACACCTTCGCGACATCCCAGTATTTGTGTTTCGATATCCCGCCGTCCCTGAACCGGATCATCTGCCCCGGTGCTACCTTATATACATTCTCAAAGATCGAGTCCGGCTCATTGACGCACTGCTGGTACAGATAGCGCCTGACCGCATCCGTCCTGATATTTCTGACAAACCCCGGATACTGCATGATCGGCTTGAGCTCCGACGCAAACACCAGATTTTCGCCGTCCAGCCAGTAATACAGTGGCTTCTTGCCAATCCTGTCCCTGACAAGATACAGCTCCCCCTTCTGCCGGTCATACAGAGCGATCGCAAACATTCCCTCGAGCCTGTCGACGCACGCGCTTCCCCACCTGAGCCAGGCGGCCAGTATCACCTCCGTGTCACACCGCGATCGAAACGGATAGTCCGAAAGCTCCTCCCGAAGCTCCTGGAAATTGTAGATCTCTCCATTATAAGAGATCACCAGCCTGTCATCGCAGGAATGCATGGGCTGATGTCCCAGCGCCGACAAATCCAGTATGGACAGCCGCCTCTGCGCAAGTCCCACACAGTATCCGCCCTGCGCGTCAAAGATCTCCTCACCGCTGTCATTTGGCCCCCTGTGGTACATGGTGTCGTTCATTGCCTTGAGCTGCCCTGATGTGATGCTCTTTTTTGATATAAACCCGCATATTCCGCACACGTCTACCTGCCCTCCAGTATCTCTGTGATATAGTCCTGCCACTCGCCAAATATGACCTCCGAGGAAGCCCTTTTTCCGATCTGCGCCGCGTTTGCCCCCAGCCGCTTTGCAAACTCCCTGTCCTCAATCAGTCTGTTGATGGCCGCCGCAAGCGCCTGCTCATCTCCAACTGGCACCAGAAGGCCGTTTTCCTCCGGCGTGATGACCATGCGCGGGCCCCCGGGCGGACAATCTGTCGCCACTACCGGCAGTCCCAGCGCCATCGCCTCGAGCGTCACATTCGGCATCCCTTCATAGTTGGACGAGTATGCCGCCACCGCGGCGCGGGCCATGTCTTTCTCAAGCGTGCTGCTGCTGCCCATCAGCCTGACATACTCCCCTGCGCCATGTTCCCTGATCAGCTGCTCAAGCTTCTGTCTCGTACCGTCGAGCGAATCCTGTCCGTACAGCTTCAAAATATAATCCGGATGCTTTTGATGTACCTGTAAAAACGCCCTGACAAGCATACACTGGTTCTTGAACTGCACAAGCCTTCCCGAGTGGACCACCACCTTCTCGCGCTCCTGCGGTATGGCATTCCCGATAAACTGACTGCCAATCGGATTTAAGATCACCCGCGACCGCCTGCGCACATACTCCGGGAAAAAATCCCTCTGAGCAGGCGTCTGAAACACAAAGCCCGCCGCCCGCCGAAACAGCAGCGCGATCTGAATCTTGTCCGACACAGCGTCATAATATCCGATCGGATTGTTGCGCACCGATATGATCACCGGCATCCGCATCCCGAGCGTCGCCGTAAGCGCCCTGTAATTGGCACGTCTTGCAAACGCGATCACAATATCCGGTCTCGTATTCCGCAAAAACGTTCTCAGATTTCCAATGCGGTCCAGAAACTTTCTGACGCGGCAGTGCCTCTCCTGTCTGCTGTCAAGCCCGACATGGACGCGCTTAATCCGCGCGTCAATCTCATATTCGTCCTCGCCCTGCCACTCCGTCGCGATATACACCTCATAACCGTGCGCCGCAAACTGCCCGGAAAGATTTGCCACCACACGCTCTGCTCCGCCTCTCTCAAGGCAGTTTAAATGGAACACTATCCTCTTCATCTCACACTTTCCTTTTATTGACCGTTCCCTGCAGCCTCAATCATGTCGACAAGCTGTCCGACATATCTGTCCACGCCAAAGTCCCCGGCGCGCTTCACCGCCCTGCCGCTGTAATCCCTCCGCTTCACATCGTCCCTTAATAAATCGATAATCACCTGCGCATACTGTTCCTCCTGGGCTGTGATCACAGGCTCCAGGTCCTTCTCCCCCTCAAAGACGGGCGTCAGTATGCCATACTCCGCCTCACAGACCGCGTTCAGATCACTGTATTGCTCATAATGCTCTGTCAGGATCTCGGCTGGCCCTGTCCTGCAGTTGACACTCACGCAGGGCGTCCCGCACGCCATCGCCTCGATCAGCGCATTCGGGAAGCCCTCGCTCTGGGAAGTCAGCGCATACACATCCGCCCTGGCAAGCAGCGGAAACGGATTCGTGAGCGCGCCTGTAAAGCGAACCGCGTCAGAGATTCCCAGATCTGCGGCCAGCTTCCTGTACTCCGCGTAGCTGCCCTCCCCGATGATCATCAGCTTTGCATCCGCGATCGCGCTCTTTATGACGGCAAAGCTCCTGATCAGATGCCAGAAACCCTTTAAGTCGTCCTCCCTGCCCATCGACACGATCAGCGGTCCGCTCCCCGTCTCCTCCTGTAGTCTTGTATCCGCGAGCTTTGTGATCTGTGCCAGATCACAGGGATTGTAGAGTGTCCTCGACTGCTTTGTCTTAAATGCACTGTTGATCGCCGCCTCCATTGTCCTGGTACAGCTCACCACACAGTCCGCCCTGCGAAAGATCAGGTGGGCTCCCCTGTCGCTCAGCGCGCTGTAGCCGCGTATCCCCGCCCATGTGACATCCCTGCCCTTCGACAGCACATTGACAATGTTTGCCGTCGTGCCAAAGCTGTAGCTGATATCGATGCCCAGTTCCCTTTTCAGCTTTCTCAGACGACATGCGCGCCTGCAGATATTCGCAAGCTTGCCGACACTGCCCCCGACGGCGCCCAGGCGCAGATCGATCAGCCTCAGCCCCTCCACATCATAAAAAAGCTCCTCCGTGGTAAACACCACCAGATATACATCATACATCTCCTGCAGAAGCCGCGCCGTCAACACGCATATCCGCTCGAAGCCGCCCTGATGGAGCATCGGGGTAATCAGCATGATTGATTTTCTGTCTGTCCTCTTTTCCAAACTGTCTACTCTCCTTTGTCCGGAACACGCGTTACCGCCCCCGGCGGGTTCTTCCCTGTGACATAAAACGCTTCCATCTTCACGGCCTGTTCCCGCACGTCAAAATCCCTGCCTGCGATAGCGGCCTGCATATCGCTCCGCTGCAGCGCGGCCTTCGCGTTTCTCATGATCTCAGCCGCCCAGTTTGCAGCCGGCTCCCCGATACTCTTGTACGTGACCAGTTCCGTCAGTTCCGTCTCCCGCGTCACCTGATCGGACACAAGACAGCTAAGCCCCGACGCCTGCGCCTCCACCACGCTTCCCGGCAGCCCCTCAAAGGTCGACGGAAAGACGAAATAGTCAAACGCCTGATAATACCGCTCCACATCAAAGCGGTTGCCTAGAAAAAGAACCTTATCCGCAAGCCCCAGCCGCTCGACCTTCGCCCTGATGTCCTCCTCCAGCTCTCCCTTTCCGATCAGCACCAGCGCCGCGTCGTCGCGCATCCTGCACAGCTCCGCGAAGATATCAACGAGATAGCTGTGATTCTTCATAAAGCCAAATCTGCCCACATGGCCGATCACAAACCTTGCGCCGAGCCCGAGCTCTTCCCGCACCTGTCTGCGCACCGCAGGATCATACGCAAAACGCCGCGTATCGATCGCATTAGGAATCGTCCAGACCTTTCCCGCGGCAATCCACCGCCTCCCATAGACTGCCCAGGCCGCCTCGGCAGAACAGGCAAAGCAATAGTCCGCCCTGTACTTTAACGGATAGCGGAGAGCCTTTGTCACCAGCCCCCTGACGCCCCGATCGACGCCGGCGCTTCTGGCATGGGCGATCGTCAGCGGGATTCCTGCACGCTTTGCTATCGGCAGATAGATCGCGGCCGTGCTTGTCATGTGCCCATGCACTGCCGCAAATTCATTATGTTCCTGAAAAAACGACTTTAGCGCTTTCTTGTAGGACAGCATGTTATATCCTCTGAATCTGGGGACATTGTAAACCCTGCCCCCCAGACTGCGTATCTCCTCGCTGTACTGCCCTTCCCTGTCTGTGTGCACGAGAAAGTCAAACTGTACCTTATCCCTGTCGAGCGCCCTGTAGAGCTCCATCACCCTGCTCTCCGCACCGCCGAGATTTGTCGTGCCGAGCACATTCAATACCCGCACCGGATTTGCCGCCGTCATCTTTTGCTCCCTCTGAGGCACACCAACAGATATTTCACAATCGCCATCAGATATTCCTTTCCGTTTCCAAACAGCCCCCGCTTTGCCGGCTCCAGCCCCAGCAGCTCCGCATAGGACAGCAGTCTGTCCCTGTTTTCAGCAAAAAGCTGTTCGTACCGCTCAAAATCCCTGTCATTCATCGTGTTCGTGTGGACGACAAATGTCGTGTATCCTTTTTTTCCCCTGTTTGCAAGCACGCTCTCCTGCCTGTACGAGATTGGATAAAATATCATTCCCTGTCTGAGATAAGGTCTGTCCCCAAAACCGTCTGTCATTCTGCGAAATCCCAGTTTTTTCAACGCTCTGATGGTATTGCGGTCAAAAGAGTGCGCCGGTGCCATAAACATATCCGTCCGGATGCCGTGCTCCCGGAGGATATCACGGCCTCTCTTCAATGCCTCATACTGTTTCCCGTACGCGATGCCCGCAAACTCCGACAGCCGGTTCAATGGAAAACAGCCCATCCTCTTTGTCGTATAAATGTGCGTCACGCCATGCTGCGCGATGCACCAGCCTTCCTTTTCCAAATCTGTCAGATAGTTCCAGAAATCGTTGATCGGAGCTGCCTCTGGTTCTGTGATATGGAGGCATGCATCCCGGTTGTCGGGCACTACTCCTACGAGCGGTCTGACCTGATACCGATCGCAGAGTTCCTTGAACCGCAGAAACTTCTCCCAGTCCATATCCGGCGTGATGTCGTCCATTCTAATACTAATTTTCATAGGTTTGCTTTGTACCAGTCAATGGCAAGCGCAATACCGCTCTCAAAGTCATACTCAGGGTTGTAGCCCAAAAGCTCCCTCGCCTTTGAGATATCCGCGTTGGAATGCCTGATATCACCTGCGCGGTCCGGTCCGAAGTGCGGTTCCACCTCTTTCTCCAGCGCCCTGCACAAGTCATAATAAATGTCGATCAGATACTCCCTGCCGCCGTAGGCAATGTTAAACGCCTGCCCGGCCGCATCGCCCGACGCCAGACATGCTTTCAGATTCGCCTCGATCACGTTGTCTATATAGGTGAAATCCCTCGACTGCTTCCCGTCCCCGTTGATTGTCGGCACCTCGCCGTCGAGCAATTGCTTGATAAACTTCGGAATCACCGCCGCGTAGGCGCCGTTTGGGTCCTGTCTGCGTCCAAACACATTAAAGTAGCGCAGGCCGTATGTGTCAAGGCCGTAGAGCTTCTTGTAGAGCTTCCCATACTCTTCATTGGTGCGCTTTGTCAGTGCATAGGGCGAGAGCAGACTGCCCTCCTGTCCCTCCTTCTTCGGCAGCACCGGATGATCGCCATAGACGGATGAGCTCGACGCGTAGACAAACTTCTTCACGCCGTTCTGCCTTGCCGCCTCCATCATGTTCAGCGTCCCCATGATATTGTTCTGCTCATAAAACAGCGGCATCTCAATACTTCTGGGTACGGAGCCCCACGCCGCCTGATTCAGAACGTAATCAACGCCCTCGCACGCTCTCATGCAGGTGTCCAGATCCTTGATATCCCCCTTGGTGAATGTGTAGTTTTGTCTGTCCATGAACATCTGCACATTCTCCTCCCGCCCCGTGGAGAGATCGTCGAGACATCTCACCTGATATCCCATATCTGTCAGCGCCTCGCACAGGTTCGAACCGATAAATCCGGCTCCGCCTGTCACGAGAAACACGCTGTCCGCATCAAACCTTAACTCCTTATATCCCATCTTGTCCACCATGCCTTTCCCTTAATTCCCTCAGTTCCAACAATCCCGCCATATAAAACAACGGCAGATTGTATATCATATATCTGGATATACACTGTATCATCAATGCCGTGGCACAGACATTTCCCACGATCGTGAGCAGCACGACCGCCATAAAGGATGCCGCCATACTCTCAGGATTGCGCCTCCACAATACGACTGTCAGTGCCACTGCCGCTATATAAATGCAGACAGCATACCATGCCAAAACTGTATTTTCATACGCGACCGTCCTGACGAAGCCGAGCGCGATCACATTGATATAATTCAGCACATATCTGCCAAGCACCTCTGGCATCAGCTCCGCGGAGAGCGCGGCGGCGACCTCATCGAGCGCGATCATCAGCTCCTGATACGTGTCCGCATAGATTCCCTGTCTCTCACCCACATACTCCCTCGCCGCATCCGAAAAATACGTGAAGTTCAGCTCATCGTGACAGGCCTCATGATGCGCTGCCCTGGCAAGGATTCCGGACGGCGCATACTTGTAATTCATCTGATCTGCGTCCGCCCTGTCATAGATCTCATAAAACAGCGTCCGCATCCCGTCGTCGGCAATCGCCGCTCCGTCCTCCCTGTCGGCGACATACAGCACATTTGCAAATGACATCGCTTTTCCCGACGCCGTGTCCACAAACAGTCCCTGCTCACAATAGTTATACACATGGATCACGACGCTTCTTGCCACAAACGCGATGACGACTGCTGCCAGAATCGCAACGAGCCCCTGCCTGCCGATATTCTCTGCCAGCACAAATGTATCGACGCCCGTCTGCGTCCTTTTTGTCACAGCGGCGCCGTTTCTCACCGCCAGCACAAATGCCGCCAGAAACCACACGACAAACAGCACCATCATCTGACCGCGAATCAGGGAGATCAGCCAGAAAAACGCGAGCGTGCCAAAGCTTTTTTTTCCAATGGGCTTTCCCGACCACATCATGTCCAGCAGACACACAAAAGCAAGCGGATACAGGGAAAACAATATCCCCTCTGTCATCAGGGTGTTCGTCAGCACCAGATGCGTGCTCGCAAACACCGGCGTCATGACATGCGGCACCAGCAAAATCCCGGCAAGCAGCAATGAAATTCCCATATTGAGTCGAAACCTTTTTCGCATGAACGCAAGAACTGCTGTATTTGCCGCCGCCGCGAGGATATTTTGAAACAATATGATCAGCTGGTAGTGATTTTGCGGGGACAGGAAGCGGCAAAACTGCATCAGCAGCGCATACACCGGTTCCCGCATGATCATCTGGTTTTCATATTGAAAGGTATCTCCCGCGTACACCGGCTCACCCGTCACATACAGATACCCGAAAAACACGGTGAAGATCAGTAAAAAGATAAAATTTCGTCTGTCAAAACGCCTCAAATTCCCCAATACTATAATCTCCAATAAATATAGCCCGCGTCCAGATACGCCTTCTTATCCAAAATCCCCTTTAGGTCCGTCAGTACCTTCGCCTTTCCGGTATTTGCATACAACGCGTCCAGATCAGCCATGCCAAGCTTTTTATAAGACTCGTGCGCCACCGCGAGAATCACCGCGTCACAGTCCCTGATCTCTTTTAACGGTGTAAACTCGATGCCGTACAGACGCTTTGCCTCGTCCGCGTCCGCATTGTCGTCCGTCACCTGCGCCATGATGCCGTACTCTTTTAATTCATTATAGATGTCAATGATCTTGGTATTTCTGGTGTCGGGGCAGTTCTCCTTGAAGGTAAAGCCAAGAATCGCCACCCTGGCGCTCTTCACCGGGATATCCGCCCTGATCAGGTTCTTGACCAGGTTCTCCGCCACATACTTGCCCATATCGTCATTGATGCGCCGTCCGGAGAGGATGATCTGGGAGTGATACCCCAGCTGCTCCGCCTTGTAGGTCAGATAATACGGATCGACACCGATGCAGTGCCCGCCGACAAGTCCCGGCTGGAAATTCAGGAAATTCCACTTTGTGCCGGCAGCCGCCAGGACAGACTTCGTGTCAATGCCCATCTTATTAAAGATGATCGAGAGCTCGTTCATAAACGCAATGTTGATGTCCCTCTGGCTGTTCTCGATGACCTTTGCAGCCTCAGCCACCTTGATTGATTCGGCCCTGTACACACCGGCCTCCACCACAAGCTCATACACATGCGCGATCTCATCCAGCGTCTCCGCGTCCATGCCCGACACGATCTTTGTGATCGTCTCCAGGCGGTGAACCTTATCGCCCGGGTTGATGCGCTCCGGCGAGTAGCCAATCTTGAAATCAACGCCGCACTTTAAGCCGGACTCTTTCTCGAGAATCGGCACACAGATCTCCTCCGTGACGCCGGGGTATACCGTCGATTCAAACACGACGATGGAACCCTTCGTAAGATTCTGTCCCAGGATGCGGCTCGCACCCTCAACAGGCGTCAGATCAGGCGTGTGGTCATCGTTGACCGGCGTCGGAACCGCCACAATGTGAAATCTCGCCTCCCGCAGCCTTGACGCGTCAGCAGTAAACTCCACTGTCGTGTTTTTGATCACCTCGTCGCCCACCTCGTTTGTGGGGTCCACGCCCGATTTATATAAATCAATCTTGGCCGCGTTCAGGTCAAACCCCACGACCTTGACCTTTCTGGCGAACGCGACCGCGATCGGCATTCCCACATAGCCCAGTCCGACAAGCGATATTCTCTCTTTTCCGCTCAAAATGTCCTCATATAAGCTCATCCTCTTCTCTCCTTTTGTCTTTTTATTTTTTTATAATCCTGTTTAATTCCGACAGCTCATCCCTGTATGCCTGCAGGACAAGCTTCCTGTCAAAATGTTGTTCTACCCATGCTCTTGCGCGCCTTCCCATCCGCTCCCTGTCCTCACAGGACAGCGCGAGAATTCGTTCTATGGCGCTGACCAGCGCATCCGCGCTCTTTATATCAAAGCCAAAGCCGCTCTCCCCCTCGGAAAAAGTCTCCACGCAGCCGCTGATTTTGCCTGCGAGCACCGGCCTGCCGCAGGCTGCGGCCTCTAAGAGCACATTGGAAAGCCCTTCATGATAGGACGGGTGTACGATGACATGACTCTGCGCCATGACTTCGGCCACATTGTCGATGTGACCGAAATACCGAAGCATGCCGCTGTCCTCAAGCGCCTGAATCAACGGCTCATACTGCGCCCGCGACTCCTCCTCATACTCCCCGACCAGCCAGAACTTCACAGGCGTCCCCGTCCCGCTGTGCCGCTCTGTCACGATCCGGACCGCTTCCAGATACTCCGCAATCCCTTTGTCCTTCATAATGCGGATCACTGCCAGGAATATGACGCCCTCCGTCTCCGACGGATACGTTGAAAAGCGATGTTCCTCCAGATTGACGCCGGAACCGGGCAGCAGCGCGCTGTTGTGCACCGCGACTCCATGACGGTTCATGAAATCCCTGTTTCCCGTATTCTGGAAAAAAACGCGCCTTGCCTTTTTCATGGAAACCTTATAAAACAGGAGCAGAATCCTGCTGAGCGCTCCCCCGTTCTCAATGGCAGTGCCCAGTCCTGTCATATTGCACAGATACGGCACGCCCCCAAGCCTGCACGCAAGTCCCCCGTAAAGATTGGGCTTGATCGTGTAGGTCAGCACGACATCCGGCTGGTATTTTCTCAGGAGTTTCTGATACGTCCGAAACAACTTCAGATCTTTTATGGGATTGTTCCCCCTGCGCTCAAACGGCGTTTCTATGATACAAATATGGGCGGCACTGTCACGGCACCGCAGGGCCCTGAGCTTGTCCACATTCTCATCGGGCGGCAGGGACACATACACCGTATGCCCCTCCTCCATAAATGCCAGCAAAAGCTCCTTGCGGAAAAGCCAGAGTCCGTTGGCATAGTTGGTCAATATTAATATTTTCATGCGCTTTTTATTCATATGTTTCTCATTCATATATTTCTTCACAGTGTTGTCATCTTCGACTGTATCTCGCCCAGTTTCCTGATCACCACGCTGTCGTACATCATCATGACAACCTCCTCGTCATACGCTCCGATATGGTCGCTGTTGGCAGTTTTTTCCTTTACATTATGATAAATAAATGCCGGAAAGTCAACCCCCGCTCCATACGCGTGCAGATAGGCGCCTCCAAACCGCGGATTGATCTCTGATAAATAGTATCTCCCATCCTGATAAAACAAATCCATGTCCAGCGGGCCGTTAAAGCGAAATGCCCGCAGCGCGTCCTTCACAAACGCAAACAGTCGCTCATCCTTAAAGGATATCGTCTTGTTCGCCCCGCCGATTGTCGTCGATATCTTTTTCTTCGAAAAAATGGCCACCGGCTCGTGACTGATCGTGTCGACATAGATGTCCGCGTCCATATCCTCCCCCGTCATCAGCTCCTGGATAATCAGCGACGCGTCGCTGGCTGTGACTTCCTCGAGCATCTCATACGTGTCCACGCGCCGGGCGCCGACACTGCCGCTGCCGGTCCGCGGCTTGACAAACACCGGAAAATCAATCCTGCCCGCATCATATGCAGCCTGAAACTCCGCAAAGCTTCCATAAGTCTGAATCGTCGGAATTCCCCTGCTGACGAGATATTTTGCCATCTCATACTTGTCAAAGCAGAGCTTAGCTGTCTCCTGATACGGGGCCAGCACCGTGATGCCAAGCGCCTCAAACGCCTCCCGGTTCTCCGCCAGAATGGCGATCTCCGGATCAATCAGCGTCGTGACGGCATCAATGCGCTCCTTTTTGCATATCTCCAGAATCATCGGAATATAGGACGGATCTGTGATCAGGGGTACCTGATAGCTGACATCCGCAAACTCCAGCGCAGGCGCATACAGGCTGTTGTCCGTCACGACCAGCCTTACCCTGTCGCCAAGCGTTTTTCTGAAATTCTTCAAAAGCTCGCAGCGCCTTCCCACACTGCAGAATAATAGATTCATACCTTAATCTCCCTCAGTTTTGTTTTTCGTTCCCGTGAACGCCTCCATCGTGGCGTCTGTCGCGCTGCTGATACCGCTGTGGCGAAAGACCACCGCAACTGTCTGAAACAATATTTTCAAGTCCATCCAAAAGGAAATATGCCTGACATAATAGACATCATACGCAAAGCGCTGCTCCCACGTGATCGCATTTCTGCCGTTCACCTGCGCCCACCCTGTCAGCCCCGGCTTCACATCATGCCGGTGCCGCTGCTCCTCGTTGTAGAGGGGCAGGTATTTTACCAGCAGGGGGCGCGGCCCGATCAGGCTCATGTCGCCCTTTAAGATATTCCACAGCTCGGGAAGCTCGTCGAGACTCGTCGCCCGCAGCGCCTTCCCGAATTTTGTCAGACGCACCTCGTCCGGCAGCAGCTCGCCGTCAGCGCCACGCGCATCCGTCATGGAGCGGAATTTGCAGAGCCGGAATACCTTTTCGTGATATCCCGGCCTGTCCTGATGGAAGATGACCGGCGAGCCGAGCTTTACGCGCACCAGCACTGCGACGATCATAAGAACCGGACTCAGTATCACGAGCGCTGTAAGCGATATGACAATATCCAGCAACCGTTTGATATATTTCTGATACATGTACACCAACCCCTGTTATCTAATCAAGTAGGAACCCTACTCGCCGCGCCCCCCATGCGCCGCCTTAGCGGCATATTTCCTCTGCATGGGGCTGTGCAATCGAGTAGGGAAGAGCCATCTTCCCCTACTCGCGCGCCGGGCGTCCGTCAGCTTGCTGACATATTTCATTTGGACACCCGTGTGCAATTAAAAAGTCGTCTCACGATGCCAATCACCAGCTCCATGTCCGCGTCCGTGTTCTTGATATCGCTCGGCAGACACACGCCGCGGTTGAAGATATCCTCGCTGACACTCATCCCGTCATCATTGTAATTCATAAAATCATACGCTGCAAATACAGGCTGCAGGTGCATCGGCTTCCAGATGGGGCGTGTCTCGATATTCTCCGCCTCCAGCGCATCCATCACCATATCCGGCGTCACACCGCTGCCCTCCCTGATCGTCATGCAGGACAGCCAGTTATTTGCCTCTCCCTTTGGATTCAGGGGATTCATGGTGATCGCGTCTATGTCCGCGAACGCTTCCTGATACTTCCTGTAGATCGCCCGCTTTAACCGCAGATGCTCATCCAGATGCATCAGCTGTCCCCTGCCAATGCCCGCCACGACATTGCTCATCCGGTAATTGTAGCCGATCTTGGAATGCTGGTAATGTCTTGCCGGGTCCCTGGCCTGCGTCGAGAGCATCCGCGCCTCCTTCACCAGCGCTTCCTCAGCGGAGACAAGCATTCCGCCGCCTGACGTTGTGATAATCTTATTTCCATTAAAGGAATATACCCCGATGCGGCCAAAGGTTCCCGTATGCTTTCCATTATAGGTGGAGCCGAGCGACTCCGCCGCGTCCTCCAGGATTGGAACATGGTGGCGCTCACAGATCTGCATGATCTCATCCAGCTTTGCCGGCGTACCGTACAGATGTACGACAACGACTGCCTTGGGATGCGGATATTTTTCGAACGCCCGCTCAAGCGCCTTGGGGGACATATTCCAGGTATCCGGCTCCGCGTCGATAAACACCGGCGTTGCCTTCTCATACACGATCGGGTTGCAGCTGGCGGAAAATGTCAGTGATGACACAAACACCACATCGCCCTCTCCCACTCCTAATAGCTTGAGTCCAAGATGGATGGCCGCCGTTCCGGAGCTTAGGGCAGCCGCATAGCCGCAATCTGTATATGCTGCTGTCTCTGTCTCAAAGCTGTTGACATTTGGTCCCAGCGGCGCCACCCAGTTTGTGTCAAACGCCTCCGCCACAAACCGCTGCTCGTCCCCGTGCATTGTCGGACTTGATAAATAGATTCTCTTTTTTGCACTGTTTTCCATAATATTCCTCCTGCTCTGCAATTACACTACATTTATAATACCTTACCTACTCTCTGTATCCTGTGATGAGTCTGCATTCTGGGGGGAATACGTCGGCACGATCTCCTGAATCATTTCCCGCACGTCATCGCACTCACTCTCAACTGCCTGTTTTAGATGATTGAGTTGTACATAAAAAAGCGTCTCGTCAAACTCGATCGGCTTAGCGACATGTATGAGCTTATTTTCCGTATCCATAAGTCCTTCCTCGCTCATCAGTAGCTCCTCATACAGCTTTTCGCCGGGCCTCAGTCCGGTAAATTCGATCTTGATATCCTCATCCACCTTATAGCCGGAAAGTTGAATCAGATTCTTTGCAAGGTCAAGAATTCTGACAGGCTCTCCCATATCAAGGACAAAGATCTCCCCGCCTCCTCCGGCATAGACTCCCGCCTGGAGGACCAGCGATACCGCCTCCGGTATCGTCATAAAATAACGGATGATATCCGGATGTGTGACCGTCACGGGCCCCCCCGCCGCGATCTGCTTCCGAAACAGGGGAATCACGCTTCCGTTGCTCCCCAGCACGTTTCCAAAACGGACCGCCACAAACTCTGTGTCATAATGGCGGTTGTAGGTCTGTATGATCATCTCGCAGATTCGCTTGCTCGCGCCCATGATATTCGTGGGATTCACCGCCTTGTCTGTCGAGATCAGTACAAACTTCTTCACGCCATTCTGTACTG
This sequence comes from Lachnospiraceae bacterium, assembly GCA_009774245.1. Taxonomy (GTDB): domain Bacteria; phylum Bacillota; class Clostridia; order Lachnospirales; family Lachnospiraceae; genus COE1. The sequence goes on from VSNM01000002.1 coordinate 150,291, forward strand.
CCGCCTGCGCTGTCTTCCATGTGCCAAAGACGTTGTTCTTGATCGCCTCGTTCGGACTGACCTCCATCAGCGGTACATGCTTGTGTGCGGCTGCGTGGTAGATAATATCCGGATGGTATTCCTCCATGATGTGGTTGATCCGGTTCGTGTTTCTCACGGAAGCGATCAGCACCACCAGGTCGAGTCCGGGATACCTGTGCTTTAGCTCCTGCTGAATCTCATAGGCATTGTTCTCATAGATATCGACGATGATCAGTCTCGCCGGCCTGTGCCCTGCGATCTGGCGGCAGAGCTCACTCCCGATCGAACCGCCTCCACCCGTGACCATGATCGTCTGTCCCTTGACATAGTTTAAGATCGAGTCCAGATCAACCTTGATCGGATCACGCCCCAGCAGGTCCTCGACATCCACATTCCGCAGCTTGCTGACATTAACCTCCCCATTCACAAGCTGATAGATGCCCGGCAGTGTCCTGAGCTTGCAGCTCGTCTCCTTGCAGATCTCGACAAGCGCCTTCATTGTCGCGCGGTTTGCCGACGGAATGGCGATAAAGATCTCGTCGATCCCGTACAGCGCCGCGTACTCCACAATCCTGTCACGCCCGCCGACAATCTTGATTCCCTGTATAAATCTGCCCCATTTATGCTCATCGTCATCAATGATGCACTTGATCGTCATCGTGCTGTAGCTGCTGTTCGTGATCTCCTTGATCACTGTATTCCCCGCGTCCCCTGCGCCAATGATCATCACGCGCGTACCATTTTTCCTGTTCTGGGCCTTGTGGCGCATACCGCGCATGATACGATACGAAAATCTGGTGCAGGTCGTGATACCCGTGAGCACCAGCGCGTACGTAAAATAATAGCTCCTCGGAATCGGATACCGCATCAGCTTCATTCCCAGAAAATCCAGGATCGCACTCAAAATGCAGGCGGCCAGAATGTTCTGCACCTCCGCCGTCCCCGCAAAGGCCCACAGACTGTGATACAGCTTAAAGACGTAAAACACTGCGAGCGTCATGATCACATTGAAGATCATGAAATCCCACGCGGAGTTCAGATATATCTGTGGAATATCCCGATAATTCAATTCAAAGCGAATCCACAGCGGAGCGATACTCGCAACACACACGGTCATGATGTCAAGTATCACCAGCACAATTCTTCTCTGTAACAGCTGTGAATTGATACGATTTCTCATTTTCATAATCCTGTTTCTGCCTCCCGGCCTTATAACTATCTCTCCTGCGCGCCTGTGCGCATCAGGACCATCTGCATCAATATAAAGCTAAACCCCGCTGGAATACAGGGATGATAAGCCCACTCCGTCAGACTGATGAACTCAAACGCCACCACCAGTGCCAGCGGGACAAACACAACGCTGCGCTTTTTTCCGTAATATGTGGCGAACCGGACGGCTCTCCACAGTGTCAGCACGCACAGTATGACAAACAAAATCCCCGCGGCCAGCCCGAAATTATATGCCACCTGCAGATAGGAATTGTGCGCATGACTGTACTCATCGCCATTTTTATCCAGAGGCCCCATCTTTGGATGTCCCCCGAACCCAATCGCCCTGATATAGACGCCAAAGATCTCAAAGCGGCCATTCGAAATATCCTTCTCATCCGAGATATCCTTCTCATCCGATTCCTTCCCGTCAGTCTCCTCTGAGAACGGATACATGTCAAGCCCTGCCAGATCATCCCCCGTGTATACAAGTTCTCCGAGTTCCCTGCAGGCGGGCTCACCCGTAAATCCCGCATCGGCCTCCCCGCCTTCCTGCCCCGTTGCCTGAAACCTGCCAAACAATGTGGCAAAAAAGCGCCGCACAGTGATATATTTATCCGAGTTGACCGGTTCCCCTTTATAAATCAGGGCCGCCTCATTCTGCACCTCGATATCATAGTGGACCGGATCGCCAACGACGGCAGGAATCATTCTGACGGACGTGTAGACCATCGGAAAGCTGAGCAGGCACACCGCCGCCAGCACGCCGAGCTCCGACAAAACCCTCCGGACACTCTTGCGGTGCACCGCCGCGGCCATTATCACCACTGCTATCAAAATCACCGCCGCCGTCAGAAAAGCTGTCCGCGACATCGTGAGCAGGATAACCCCCGCCACACACGCTGTCACAAAATATTCAAAACAGCAGCCTTGCAGGATATTCTTCCTGTTTTTCAGCCTGCCATAGAGCTTTGCAACCGCGACGGCAAAGACCACCGCAAGATACATGCCAGTACACGCCACTGTATGAAAGATTCCTCCATACCGATAATAAATCCAGTAATGGTGCGGTCTGTGAGCGAGGCAAAACACAGTTACCAGCGCAAAGCTGAGCAGAATCCCGTTGCTGAAATTTTTCAGGAGTCTGCATTCCATTGAAAATGTGTTTGGCACAAAGAGAAACGCCAGAAACGGCAGTGTCGCCGTAAACACCCACACCTTCTCATACCGGTTCGCGTACATCAGCAGCCCGAATACCACCCACAGGGCTGTCAGGAGCGTCTGTTGTCTGTGTTCCCTCACCTGTCTGACAAGCCGCTTCCCCACATCGCGAAAAAGGACTGCCCTCATCCGCACCAGGGCAAGCAGAATATTCAGGACCAGCAGTCCCCACGACACCACGACGCCACACGTAAGGCGCGCAAGCAGGAGTCCATTTTCATCTGTCTCGACCATTCTGCAGTAAATCACCGAGCCAGCCAGTCCCAGCAGCAGCCAAATGACGCTGTATCGATTGACCAGCTGTCTCTCATTATAGTTCATCAACAGCGCGATTGCCAGAAAAATCAGCATCCACCTGGTATTTGTGTAGTGATAAAAATTCCTGTCTGCATTGACATACTGGCACAGCGCATAAAACAACAGGCCAAAGCATACTGTCTGGATATAGTCCCTCCAGAGAAAGGACACCTGTCCCCTGGCAGACATCCTTGTCTTTTCCTTTTTTTTCGGATAGAGCACCGGAATCCACACCGCAGAGAGCACCCACAGCAAAGCCGCCACAATCCCCGCCAGATAAAAAAGCCTGTCCCACAGCTCCCCGCCAAACCGGTTCCATATCACAGTATAGGCGATCAAAAACAGGGCTGCAAGCAAAGCCGCGGCGCTGACTCCGACACAAAACCATCTGCTGACCGCCTCTGTGTTCCCCGCAAACTTTTGATCATACAACATCATTGCGCAATCTGCGAGAAAATATACCAGCAGGGCAGCGCCAATAATCAAAATATCAAATAAAACGATTCCGACAACCGTCAGCGGTCTGGAATAGTCAAAATCAGCAATCAGGCTTACCGCATCATTGTAAATACCGTCAATATACAGCACGCCATTCTCAGCCTGCGCGAGAGCGCTTTTGTCCGCAACGGGAAGCGCATAGACCGCCTGGCTCTCCTCTGGTATCAGGATTTCATAGTAACATACCGCACCAGTATCAACATCCAGATCAGGCGTCGCTGTCAGCACGCCGTCCCGCTCAATGCGCCTGCCATCGATATCCTCCTCATAGATACACGAGAAGCCGGCATCGTAGAGCCGGAAGCAGACGAGCTCTGCCTTGGCCGACGCGTCATCTACCGCGCAATTCATATACAGTCGTATCCGGTAAATATGCTCCCGCGAAAAGGTTACCTCCTGCAGTTTTTTGTCGTCGGAGGTAAACTGGTCTCCCGCCAGAATATCCTTCCCATGCCGGCTGACCGCCTGCTGCCTGGAATACGTATGCCTCTGGACCAGACCACACGGCCATACTCTGATGAGCGCGAGAAAGGTCAAAGTCACAATTGCGATCTGAACCATCGTGTTTCGCTTTATGCAGTTCGGGCTCCATCTCCTCTGAAACAGTCTCAATGCGATCTTCTCCCTCCTCCTGATTCCAAATCTTATTTCATTCCAAATCTTACCAAATCTAACCCAACACAGTATAGCACAATCCCATTCAGAATACAACGAATCCGATCAGGAAATCACCATGACGAGCAGAAGCAATCCAAACGCATAATACGTAAGGTATTCATACCATTCAATGGGAACTGCATAGACAAATGATGCCTGCAGCGACGAGTGCTCCACATCCATTCCCGCATAGACCAGATGAAACGCCTGTTGTTCTGCCGAAGCGGCCAGTCTGGCATCCACAAAGGATATCTTTGGTCCATTGTCCGCACAGCCGACACTTTCCAATATGAGCGTATAGACCTGCTCCGGCGCCAGCCGTGTATGGACCGAAGCCTCCACCCAGCCATACTGCGGCAGCTCGGCGATGGGAACCGCGCCCGAGAATACCTGCTCTCCAGATGCATCCAGGATGCCAAACTGCAGCTCCCCCTGCTCCCTGGAGCACCCTGAGGCGTCCACATGGACCTTCACACTGTCCAAATATTCATACTGTGGCATAAAATCCTGTTCCAGCCGATATCCATACGCCACAGAATCGACCTTCTGTTCATATGCGACTCCACTCTCTGATACCACTTCCCGCGTGATTCGCCCGGTGACGCACAGCACCGCGAGCGCACCCGCAAGCAGAATACCAAAGGCGATCACCGCCGTCCTTCTCCACTTCTCCAATATGCCCCTCCCCCTGCTCATTCCTTATGACTGATCCGGTAAAGCTGAAATTCATTCTGTTCGATTCCTGATCTCATGACATATTCCTTTTCCAGACCATTCTGTTCCAGCAGCTGTGTATCAAGCCATGGCGACACACAGCTGTCAAAATACCAGATCGTACCAAAATCACCCGCAAAATCCACATCCCCCAGAAATGTCACCCGATCTGGAAAATAGATATTGTAGATAAATCCATAGATTTCAAAATTATAAACAATCAGGTCCTCCTGTCCGAGATGCTCCTCCATATATGCGAGCAGCTCATCGGTGTGCGTACTATGATACTCCTCCTCATAATTTTTCTGATACGAGTTGAATACCATCAGCACGCCAAAGACAGCGAGCAGAATCTGGACCTTTCCGGACTTTTCCCGAAACGCTAGCGCCAGAAACAATGCCAGAAGACCCATACACGGCAGCAGGTACCGCGCGATAAAAAAGGGCGTCACCAGCAGCGATACCGCGATACCGATCACAGCCGTCATCACAGGAACCGCGAGCAGCATCAGCGCCGCAACATCCCTTATGCCCTCTCCGCTGCCTTCTGTATGGCAATGAATCCGGCATCTGATACAGCGCTTCATGCAAAGCAGCACCGCCGCCCCGCACAAAATCAGGTACAGCGGTGTGGAGCCGGGCAGTCTCGACGCAAACAAAAAGTCAGGATATGCGCGGATTACCTGCCATGTGACTGGTGCAATCCAGTAATTCTCAATCCGGCTTGCCGTCTGCCGAAACAGCACGACAAGCCAGGGCAGATAACACACTGCCACTGCGCCACCGGATATGAGGCATGCCCATAGCAGCGCCCAGTTCTTATTTTTGATGCCACAGCTCAACGCATAGACGCACAGAAGCAGATAGATGCACACACAGCTCAGCATCGCATAATTGTGCGTATAACAGCCCAGCAGACTCGCAGCCGCAAGCTGGATACAGCAGCGCCTCCTTGTCCGCTGATCCTCCTGCGTGCACATGCCGTACGCGGCAAGCCCTGCCCATGTGACAAAAAACAGTGCCCAGCTGTACATGCGCATCTGCACCACATACTCAGCCACACACGGAATGGCATTGACCATAATGATAAACAGCGCTGCCGTCCGCCCGCCGCACCATGGTCTCACATGCGTAAGCGCAAGCAGCATGGTCAGCGCCATCGGAATCACAGAAACCGCCTTGTATACAGGAAATGCATCGCCCAGAAGCAGCACGAAGCACTTCACGATCAGATAGTACAGCGGAGGATGCACATCATTTGCCGTGTTCCGGATAATCCCCCAAAACGAGTTTTCCCGCACCAGCTCCATCGTGTACGCCTCGTCTGTCCATATATTCTTGTTAAAGATCAGGCTGATGTACATAGCCGTAAAGGCTATCACGAGTAGCAGCAACAGGGACACGGACTTCTTTTTATTCATTTTTGAGTCCTCCCGGTTTGCGCAGTCTCATTTTCAGTCCCAGTCCCAATCTCATCTCTCATCTCCCCGCTCGACGTCTCCTCCCGAATCACATACTGTGGCGAATTGTTGATACTGATATAGATGCGCCCGATATACTCCCCGATCAGCCCCAGCATGATCATCAACATCCCGCCGATGAACACCACAGCCGCCATCAGCGAACTGAATCCCAGCGGCACGACCGGATTGACAAACTTCTTGACAATGGTATAAATCCCATAGAGAAATCCCGCGCCGGCAAACACAACACCTGTCACGGTAGCGGCCCGGAGCGGAAAAATCGAAAACGCCGTAAACCCGTTAAACCACAATCCCAGCAGCTTTTTCATGGTATATCCCGACGTCCCGCTCACACGGCTTCTGTGTTTTACCGGAACATTGGTGATATTTCTGGTGGCGCGCAGCACCAGACCGATCACATAGGGGTAGCTGTTCTCGTATTGCAGCATACTGTCAATCACAAAGCGCCTTGCGGCGAAATAGCTTGTCACATGCAGCTCCTTTGGTTTTCCGAGCATTGTCCTTGTCATGATATCATTCATCCATGTGCCAAAGTTGCGAAACGCACTGTGCTTCTTATCCTCGTAGCTTGCATAGACTACATCACTCCCGCTCTCAATCCCCTCCAGCAGCTTTCCCACCTCGTTGGCCGGCGTCTGTCCGTCATCGTCAAGGCAGACGACGATATCCCCGTCCGACCTGCGCAGTCCCGCCATCAGCGCCGCGTGCTGCCCGAAGTTCTTCGCCAGACTGATTCCTGTAATATTTTCATATTTTACACACAATGCCTTGATCACCTCGTAAGTGCCATCCGGCGAACAGTCGTTTACCAGAAAGATGTCATAGGCATATTTGGGCAAGGACGCCATTGTATCCTGTAATTCTGCCACAACTCCCTCGATCGTCCTCTCGCTTCGATAGCAGGGGATGACAAAGCTTATTTTACTCATAGTCAACTGATCTCCTTAAACTGATCAAAATCTTTTATTCGTTGGGATTGATGGCCCCAAACAAGATCAGATCCTCATATCGTCCCTCCAGAAAGAGCTCATCCTTCAAATATGCCTCCTGCACATAGCCGGCCTTCTCGTTCATGCGTATGCTCGCCTTGTTCCGCGCCAGCACGCGCGACACCACCTTATGCATCCCAAGGGCGGTAAAAGCATAATTCAGCACCAGCTTTGCAGCCTCCGTACCAATTCCCTTTCCATAGGCCTGTTCTTCCCCGAGATAGATGCCCCACTCCGCCTTCTTATGTTCCTCCTCGAAATTCTGAAGATAAATCGAGCCCAACGGCATATCGTCCTCATTTCTGCACACAATAAACTGATGCACCAGTCCCGTGAACACTTTGTTCGCAAGCCAGTTCTCGTGATCCTCGCGGCTGACAGGCTTCCGATAGATAAAGTTTTCCACTACTATCGGCCTGTTTCGCCAGCGCACTGCCATTTCCGTGTCATCCGCCGTGATCGGCCGCAGATAAATCTGCTGTCCTTTGATCACCAAATCTTTTTTCATCGGTTCCATAATAATTTTCCCATCCTCTTTATTTCGTTCCGACCAGCTCATATACATCAAATGCCGGTTCCCCCGCCTCCGTCCTGATCTGGTCAGCGCGTTCCAGACTGACCGCGATCCCGCGTTTGGCATAGTACTGCACAAGCCAGTCAAGATTCTTGTTCACATCCGCGATAAAATATGCCCCTGCCTGCCTGCCCGTCTCAGCGCCGCCAAGCGCGCTCTGAATATCCTTAAAATGATACCGCTCCAATTTCTGCCTTGCCAGCGGACTTTTTGCCGCCCAGCCTCCACAGAGGTCAAAATTTTTGAACGAGTTATCCACATCCGTAAACATTTTTTCCGCGTAGGGCGCGCCCTGATAAGATGTCGAGGAATACACATCGATGATATAATAATTATTTCCATTTTTCCGGCAATAATCCATCATTGCGTTCCAGCGCGCATCCGCCGCCACCCGCCTGTCATACTCAGCCCGTACATCTTGCTGGCTCACCGCAAGCGACGCAAAAGCGCCGGCAACACACAACAGATAACTGACGAGCCGCGCTGCCCGATACGTCCTGCCATTGCGCTCCCCCGCGCTGTCGCAGAGCAAAAAGCCGGCCAGCATGACAAACTCCGCCACAAGAAGCGGCATCGTCACCCGGTCAAGCACCCGATCCACCATGCACAGATACAGCCACAAGACACTGCGCACCGCCAGAATCCCCAGCAGCTTCGCAATTGCACCCGCGCGCTGTCTTCCTCTCACAGGCGCCACACACAGAATCAGATACAGCAGATACAGGACGATCACAGCCGCACCGGCCATGGAACTGCTGCCCGTCAGCTGGTCTTTATATTTCCAGAGCGCCTCCCTGACACTGTTTCTGCTGACAAAGCCAAACGTACTACAAAGTGTACTATGAAGTCCTCTTCCATCCTTTGCCAGCTGTTCCTGATAGGCCACGATGGCTTCAAGCCTCCATGTGTCAATCGACTCGTCGAGGGCAAAATTATAATTTTCCAAAAGTGTATAGGACTCCCGCGACAGACCGATCGACTCATAAAACTCCCTGTTATCCTCATAACCAGGCAGTCCGTAAAAGTCATACAGTTTCGTCCGCGCGTCAAAAAAATTCCGAAAGCCCGCCCACTCGCTTCCCCTGTACGCCACCATGTCCAGCGAGTACACCGCAGCCATACAAAGAAGCGCCGTCACGATCAGCGTGATATATTTTCTGAAATTCACCACGGTAAAAAAACGTTCCTCACCACACCACCTCACAAGCCCCGCGAGCAGCAGAAACGGAAGCAGCATTATGCAGACCTCCGTCCGTATCATAAAGGACAGCACCACAAGGAGAAGAGGGAGCAGATTTCTCCGGAAAAATACATACGGCTTGTCTGTCTTTGGCGCCGCGAGGAACAAAAACAGCGCCCCCGCCATACAGATTCCCGAAGTGACACTGTACTGCACGACCACAAACTCCCGCAAATACAGACCATACACCAGAGCAGCCTCCGCCGCAAGCGCCAGGACTCCCGTCTTAGCGCTCTGCATGATGGACAAAAGCCGCACCGCGATCAAAAACACCACGCCAAACTGACACAGACACAAAAACAAGCCATACCAGGGAACTGTCGGAATGGCTCTGTAAAAAAGCGCAATACACCACGCCAGAGGATAGAGCATCTGGATGCAGTAGCCGCTTGGCCGCCCCGTATAGGCTCCCGATACGATATCCTTGATCATGGTGTCGTCATTCAGATCATAATAAAAATCAAACTGGACGGATAAAAGCAGCGCAAGCAAAAAAGCAAAAACAAAAGCACCACACACCTTTACCGCCCTCACTCCTGTGCGGTCATCCATCATATGTGATAGAACTCCTTCACTTTCCCTACGATATAATCAACCTCATCTGATGTCAGCGTATAAAACATCGGCAGGCGCACCAGACGGTCACTCTCCCGTGTCGTGTACACATCCTCGCCCGCAAACCTGCCAAACTTTCGTCCTGCAGGCGCGGAATGCAGCGGTACATAGTGAAACACTGCCCAGATTCCATTTTCTTTCAGAAAATCAATGAGTCTTGTGCGCTCATCCAGATCTTTTGTCTTGACATAGTACATGTGACCGTTGTGGACACAGCCCTCTGGCACATGGGGCAGCTCCAGGATTCCCCGCTCCCGCAGCGGCTGCAGCAGTTCGTTGTACTGATTCCACAGCTCCACACGCTTTGCGGTGATCTCTTGAATCAGTTCGATCTGCGCCCACAGATAAGCCGCGTTCATGTCACTCGGCAGATACGAGGAGCCATAGTTCATCCAGCGGTATTTGTCCACCTGCCCCCGGTAGTACTGTGATCGGTTCGTGCCTTTTTCACGGATGATCTCCGCCTCGTTGATATACTGTTCGTCCTTGATCAACAGCGCACCGCCCTCGCCCATGCTCAGGTTCTTGGTCTCATGGAAGGAATAACACCCGAAATCTCCGATCGCTCCGAGCTGTTTCCCCTTGTATGTCGCAGCGATACCCTGCGCCGCGTCCTCCACCACAAACAGATTGTGACGCCTGGCGATATCCATGATGGTATCCATCTCGCACGCCACGCCCGCATAGTGGACAGGCACGATCGCCCTCGTCCGGTCCGTAATTGCCTGCTCAATTAATTTCTCGTCAATATTCATGGTGTCCGGCCTGATGTCGACAAAGACCGCCGTGGCGCCGCGGAGCACAAAGGCGTCCGCCGTGGACACAAAGGTGTAGGAAGGCATGATGACCTCGTCCCCCTCCCTGATATCGATCAGGAGCGCCGCAAGCTCTGTCGCCTGCGTGCAGGAAGGCGTCAACAGGCACTTTGCCATGCCTGTGTACTGCTCAATCCACTCACTGCACTTTTTCGTGAACGGCCCGTCCCCGCATATTTTCTGGTTCTCAACTGCCTGTCTGATGTAATTGATCTCCCTGCCCGTATATGGCGGTACATTAAAATTGATCATGCTGTAACCATGCCTTTCCACTATTTTCATTTTTAAAAAGGGCTGCCAAAACAGCCCCCCTTACTCCACATCATAACATACTCTTAAACCATTCAACGATACTAACACTGCGCTTAAAATCGTTGTGAGAAGCCATGCCAAAAAAGCAATTATTTTCTTACCATTACTTTTAAGTTTGATCCGCTGTATGTCAATCAGATGCTCTTGTATGTACCCATCTAATTTGCTATAAGCTGCACAGGCTTCTTCAAATTTAAGGTAATCCTCTTCATATGAAACACATTTCTTTGCCTCAATCTTTTTTATTTCAGCATCACCCAATAATGTTTTATATGTGACATAAAATTTGCCGTCACTGACATACGATATATCTACACGCCGAATATATTTTTTAAATTCCTCAATTCTCCGATAATAGATAATAAACAATTCTTTATAACAATCCATTATCATTCTATTCAAATGTCGCTCAGCCCTGTCTAATTGCTCATTAATATACTCTCGATCCGTGCTGTTAACATAACACCTGGCCAAATGATCTGTAAATGCTCTCGACTCGTTGAAAATGGAAATTGGCATTCTTTCGTCTAAAGATTCTATCGTTGCTAATAAAACTTTTACCACATTCTCATAACTGTAATTCAAATCATGTATTTTGGTAAAAATTTCATCTTTTACAACCTGATTTTCTTTTGCATCCATAGTATCCTTACCTTATTTTCATTATTTGCCTATTCGTCTTTTCAGGATAGGAAAACCTATGATGCGCCGCAATCATAGAACCTCTTGGCAAGATTTCAGAAAATTTAACCTTTTTCCTCTTAGGCAGATAGACTTTCCAAATCTTATAAAATATTCTGTTTTTCTTTCTCATTACGTCCGCATGTCTGGCAATCTCCTCGATACTCATATTGGTGATCTTCTCTGGTGTTAAATTCACCACCTCTTGAACAATACCAGCCATATTATTTGTCAACCGCATCTTCATAAGTGTTCTCCAAGCTTTCAACTATTTGAATTGTTTTTATTTTAGTTCAACATACCATATATGTCAAGAAAATTTAACAAGTCAACTCCTGACATATTCTATTTTTGGTAGTTTATTTCCACTATATACTCTTTATTGACAAAGCACTCCCGATATCCATTTTTCTCTGCAAAATCCGTGATCAGTCCCCACTTCTGATAAGGAAGTCCATCCGCCTCCGTCAGGTTCTCCACAGAGGAACGCCCCAATATGATCACCGGAAGTGTATCCGATGCCGCATTGTTTGTCAGGCGGTTCAGGTCTTCCTTTAGTGTATCCATACTGTTCGAATCCAAATCCGCCCACGTTGTAAAGATCGCCGGTTCCATATCAAACAGATACGATAATGCCGGGATATCGCCATACAATATCACCTGCTTTTCATTTAAATGGTTTTGATATAAGTACCTGTCAAGTTCCTCGAGTGCATCTTTCTTATCCGTTGTCGTCTCAAGACCTGCGCCTGCACCGTTGCATTGCAGTTCGATTCTGACACGGTTGTTATTTTCCTGAACTCCTCTGTCATGAAACACAAACCCGATTCCAAACAGGACACTCTGTACTGCTGTACACACAAGGATAAAAACGAATGTTATCCGAAACGCAAAACAGTTTATTCCTGCTTTGCAGCTTCTTCTAAACATCTCTTCCATCATCAAGAATGACACCGGAATCACCAGAAACAGATTATTTATAATAGGGTACAACCCGTTATTGCTGCCGAGCGGCGTCACAAAGATGATGACTAACAAAAATACAGCCCATAATTTTATATCCCTCCGCGCTGTTTTATAAAATAACGCCCATATACACAAAGCAATCACGATCAGCAGATAGACGGTACACCACTTATACATGCTAAAATAATCACTGTAATCGAAATTAAACATTCCCCTGCCATAGCAAAAACGGAGCACCACAAACAATCCCAGCGCATACAGCGCTTCAAAGGCATATGTTATCGCTTTCTTTTCTGCTATTTTCTTCACCTTGCCCAATAGATAAAAAAATACCAGCCCTGCCGCCATATATCCCACAAACAGAAACAGCCATACACTGTAATGAATATAATCTTCAAACATTGCCGTGACCATCGATGTCGGCTTATAATCTGTCGCGTGGTCCGTCATTCCAAACAGGGAGGCGATCATCTGCGGATAGGCCGCCGCGCCGTATCGCACACAGATAACCAAAAGCGGAACGAGCAGTCCCGCCAGATAACCGCCCACACAGTACAGAGTGTGTGTTACCAGTGTTCTAAACCATGCGCTATTTCCTGCCTCTGATTTCCTGCGATTCCAGAAGCAATCGCACCACACGGGCAGAATCAGCGCCATGTACGTAATATTCGGCATTCTCACCGCCACACAGAGCCCTAAGATAACACCTGCCACAATAAAACAGGTTCTCTTCTGTCGCTCCTGCTCCTTTGTGATTCCCACAAACAATACCATGACAGCGATCGTCATCAAAAGATATCCCAGATAATGATATAAAATAACACCCGGCGCCCAGCAGAGCGAGAGCGCTGCCAGCTCTGACACAAACAGCAATATACAAAATAACCTGCGGTTTTGTCCATAGCGTTTCCACAGAAATAGATATACGCCCGCCGCCACAGCCCCGATCAACAATCCGCAGTAGACATTCATGCCCACCCAGCAGTCCCCGAACGGCAGCTTCGACAGCAGAACGCCTGTCACATTTGCCAGATACGTCGCCAGCTTCCACATCGGGTTCAGCGAGTCAAAGAAGCGATAATTGCCCAGCGCGTAACCCGCGTCCATCAGATCCAGGCCGACACACACATGGCGCAGCGGATATAACAGCAGAAGCAGCGCCGGAACACTCTTCTGCCGTATCAGCTCAATCACAGTGCACACCAGATATACACACAGCACACTGACGATCATATGCCCCAAAAAGCTTATGACAGAACCATGCAGCAGCGTCTCACTGTGCACCCAGCCCGCCCACATACCGCGAATATTGATGTGCTCATGAATCAGATAGACGCCAAACGCCGCGCCCGACAACCGTTCCATCGGCCTCCGGAAACGCTCCAGCACACGCTCCGCCCTGCTTTCACACGAATTCCCTCTCAAATTCTCCTGAAACAGCAAAAACAGTCCCACCGCCCCTGTATAGCAAAACAGAAAATTGTAGGTGTATCCATAGTTCGTCAGATCTTCCAGTTTTCCGGTTTTCAGAAAAAATCCCCTGATCAGAACAAAGGAGGCAAACACCGCCAGCACACTGCCAAGATACAGCGCGGCCGCCCTCCTTCTGGTCCGCACGCACGCAAGTCCATATCTCCTCAGATATGCCCCTGTCAGATACAGCACCACAAACCACAGACTGTCATACCCGTACTTGTCCCATGGAAGCTGCATCGGAATGACAGTCTTTGATATACTGAATAGCAGCAGAAAACCAGACAGCAGATATTTCAATTCCTTCTGGTCCATACAGGCAACCCCTGCGTTCAAAAACGGCATGATCAGACATAAAATAACATAGGATGTCGCAAACCAGTAATGCTCTGTCACGACCGGAAAGCAGTAGGAGAGAATCTGATAAGGATCAATCTCCTGCACGCCGATCACAAGCGCGCCGCAGCCAAAAAGAACCGAGTAAAAAAACACCTGCTTCCATATCCTGAACGGTTTGCGCAGTACCCCAAAAAATGTGAACTGTTTCCCGTCTGTCGTGCTGCCCCACGCATCTACGCCAAAATACCCGCTGATGAGCACATAGACGTTGACGGCCACCAGACAAAACGCCTCGACAAGCCATGCCGTGTATCCGGCCGCCGTCATCCCTGCCCTTGCCGGATCTCCCAGCAGTCCGCCCTTGCTAAGATAATGCAGGCATACGATCATCAGCATCGCTATGATGCGCAGCAGCTCATAATTTAATTGTCTTTTTCTTCCTGCAGCCATGGTCCTCCCTCGTTTCTGTCACGCTCTAGCTCCATCAGCTCCCCCGCGATGCGGTGCGCCCCTCTGCCGTCAATCAGTCCTTTCTCCTGACTGTGCAGGCGTTCCCTGTACGATCTGTCATCAATACATCTTCTCAGCGCCGCTCTCACCCTGTCTGCCACCGCCCCGCGCTCCGCGGCAAAGCAGCCCGCATTGACAATATCTGTGAGCGCCCCCAGCGCCTCGGCTCCCTGCCTTTGATTCTCCGCAAAATAAAACACGATCATCGGCACCCCGAGAGAGCTGACCTCGTAGATCGTGCTCCCTGTCGCGGAGATCACCACATCGCTCTCCAGAAGCAGACTGCGCATATCCTTCACCCCTTCGTGAACCGTGACTGCCACGCTGCCCCCCACTGACTCTGCGATTCTGTGTCCATGCCATTCCCGCACTGTACCGCACTGGTATCTGCGCTTTAGCTCCTCCGCAAACCTGTTAAAAGGACCGCTGATCAGATGCAGACGGATTCCCTGTCCCGCAATTACCCCGTCACCGCACAGAGCGTCCGTCAAAGCCGCCGCCGCAAAATAGGGATCGCTGCCCCCGGTTGTTATTATAACATCTGTTACCTTTTCTCGGATCACGTACCCCGCAGGCTCCTGAAACGCTTTGCGAAGCGGCATATACGCGGCGCCCAGCAGCACCCTCGCCGGACACTGCCCTGTCCCCGCATAATTTCTTTCCAGCCCCGGCGCATAGATATTATAATTGATCAGCAAGTCCACCGGATAAGCCATCCCCATATCTTCAAAGCACGCCACGCGGACAAGCTTTCGCAATTCCAGATAATAATCACAGCTCACCTGATAACTGTCCACGAGCAATACCGTGCTGTCACTGTCCGGTTCCTCCTGAAACAACTGCTTCAGCCGCGGAAGCTCGCTCATCATGTCCCTGAAATCTGTATCCAGCACGATCACACGAAAGCCCCTGTCCCCGATCATCGAACAGCAGCCTTCATCCGCCGTGATGAACACAGGCGGATGAAGGCTGTCCCTGTCCGCTGCCGCCTCCGCAACGGCAAGACAGCGCATCACATGCCCCATGCCAATATCAGTATTGCCATCTGCACGAATATATAACATCTCTTTTATTCCCCCGAGCGCCCTATCATTTTCCGAACCAGCATGAATGCCTCTGCCCGCTCCATACCTGCCGCCATGCCGCGCGTCCGCGACAGCACATCCATCCCGTCAAGGCTTCTTGGATGCGGATACACGCAGAGCTCTGACACGTAACAGTTCATCGCCTGCTCCTTCCTAATATAATAGTCCGTGATATCCACAAACACATTTGGGGAAAAGGCCGGCTGTGCACTGTGGTCAAAATTCCACTCTGACGAGGAGAGCGTCTCAAACGCGTAGATCTCCTCCACACAGCAGCCGCCGACCGGCCTCGTCGCCGTGAGCACAGCGCGCGCTGTATACTGATGATCCACATTCAGATCGCCGCTGTAATGTGTGTAGACAATCTGCGGCTGCAGCTCCTGTATCCTGCTCTCCACTGCCTTCACAATGTCCAGCAGATCGACGTCATCAAAGCGGTTATCCGGAAAATCCGCAAAAAATACTTCCCGATAGCCGATCGCCCGCGCACTCTCCAACGTGTTGCGGTGAAGCTCCTCCACAATCTCCCGCCTGGTATCCTCCCTGTGTGTGCTGCGTGAGGTCTGTCCCTCCCCCAGAATCAGGGCATAGACAGCATCTCCCTCCGCCGCGTGCCTTGCCGCTGTACCACCGACACCCAGAATCTCATCGTCGGGATGCGCTGCCACTACCAACACTGTTTTCATCTCATTGATCTCCTATTATTCCATTATTTATTCACTAATCCTGTCTGCGCCGAAAAACTACCTTCGCCGAGAGTTCCTTTTCCCCGCTCTCGCTGTCCACAAATCCAGCCTGTTCAAACTCCAGCCGATAATCTCCAAATTCGATAAACGCCCTGGGGTACCCTTCCGCGTCCAGCATTCTGATATAATCATAGATTTGGTCTGTTTTCATATCGGATGTTATACGGCTTTCCTCCGGCTTTCTGCGTTTAAATACCACTGGTTCTCCTTCCTGTGGAACAGGTGTCATTTTTTCTTTTCCTTCCGCCAGAAACCGTGGAATCATCTCCCGAAAAATAATATCCGAACAGCGCACGAAGATTTCCTGCGCGCTGCCCTCCAGGGACAGATCATGTTTCATATAAACCGGACCACCGTCAAGCTTCTCCGTCATTCTGATCGCGGAGATTTTTGTTTTCTGATGCCCGCGCACGATCAGATTCTGCAGCGGACTTCCTCCCCGCCCATAGGGCAGGTCTGTCATATGAAACACCACACACTCCCAGTTGTCTGTCATTTCACGCGGCATGATGTAGGACCAGTGTGGCAGAAAGATGTAGTCCGGGTGAAAATCACACACGTTATCTGTCGTAAATTCCTCTTTGGTCGTATAAATAACAATGTCATGGACGCCCTTATATTGTCTCTGCAGCGCCTCCGCCCGCTCAATATTCCATGATTTGATCGTCGCAATGATAATCCTCATTTCATAACACCTTCTATATCACTTTTTTATGTCACTTTCCTGCATCCCATCTGCAACATTCTTTTCATACTGTATATACCCCGGCAAATCTTTTCTGAGAAAAGTGCATTTCTCAAACGTTCTGGCTGAGGCATGATTTCCATACTTTACCTGTCCGACTATTTTCGTCACATGCACGGTCTGATCTGTCTGCATCTGTGCCTGCACCATCCGGAGCATCCTGCACCCATACCCCTTTCCGCGCTGGTCGGCCGCCACACTGTAGTCGACAACTGCCTCGCTGTCCTCCACATTCAGACGAATCTGCCCCACAGGCGTCTCGTCATCACACAGGATATACTGATACACTGTCGAATCCGCCATCATTTTTTCAAACCATAACACGTGTGTCTCATAAGGAATCTTCTCCGTGTGAAAGGCATTACGACGCACTGTATCATCATTCGCCCATCCAAATAACAAATCCCTGTCAGCACAGACCGCCCTCCGTAGCCGCAGGCTCATGACTCAGACGCCTCCATGCCGTCAACCGCATCAAACGTGAGCGGCGTGCCGCGCCTGAGATCGCGCCTGGCCTTCCTGCCAAGCACATCCTTATAATACTTTGGCTTCAATCCATATGCGGGACGGATACTTCTGACGTTTTCCGGTGTAAACGCCTCGCCAGCCACGATATCCTTCACCACAAACAGAGACCGCCGGAAGCAGGCGTTGCTCTCCTCCTGCGCCGAGACGCCGTAGATGACTGTCCCGATCGCCCGCTCCACCTCGCGCACCTGATTCACCATATCGCGAAACTCATCCGGCTCCATGGAAAAGCCTGAATCCGGATTTTTGATCGCGCGGCTGATACAGAAATGCTTCTCGATGATATTCGCTCCCAGTGCTACGGCTGTTGCGGCACTGAAAGCCCCCATCGAGTGGTCAGAAAGCCCCACTGGAATATCAAAGCGCGCCTTCAGATCACCGATCGTGCCCAGATTCATTTCCTCAACCCTGGCCGGGTAGGCACTCGAGCACTTCATCAGCGCAAGCTGCCTGTTTCCGGTGCTGTAGATCGCCTCAACCGCCTCATGGATCTCCTCCAGGGTTCCCATCCCAGTCGACATAATGATCGGCTTGTTCCTGGACGCGATATATTCCAGCAGGGGAATATCCACCAGCTCAAACGAGGCGATCTTATAAAAGCGCACGCCAAGCTCTTCCAGAAAGTCGACAGAGGTCCTGTCAAACGGCGTCGACAGGAAGTCAATGCCCACCTTCGCCGCCTCGTCACGAAGCTGCGCCTGCCACTCCCACGGCGTATAAGCCTTCTGATACAGGGAATACAGATTCTCTCCCTCCCATGTCCCCTTTTCAATCTGAAAATATTCATTGCTGCAGTCGATCGTCATCGTATCCGGCGTGTAGGTCTGTATCTTGACACAGTCCGCCCCCGCCTCCTTCGCCGCATGGATGAGTTCCAGCGCGCGTTCTATACTCCCTGCGTGATTTGCAGACATCTCTGCTATAATATAGGCCGGATTGCCATCTCCCACCATTCTTCCATTTATATTTACACTGCTGCTCATATCGTCCTCCCCTGCATCATCTGATATTTCATCTCTGCTATTTCCCAGTCCTCCGGTGTATCGATATCCTGCACGTACTTCTCATCCTGTATCAAAGGAACCGCATTCTTCATCCAGATTGCCTTTTGCCGCTGAAAGCTCTCGACATTCAGACAGTAAAACTGGCCGCAGTCATGGTACAGCGGCTCCAGATCCTGTGAGCGCTTTGCCATGTTTTCCGGCCACCTCGGTGTCAGCCGCCCCTCCCTCACCACGACTCCCCGCTGTGGCGGGAAGGAGAACTTCACCACCGGAATCACGCAGTCAGCCTGCTCCTGTTCCAGCAGCAGCATCGCTCTCCTGATGGCGTCGGCTGTCACAAAGGGCGCTGTCGGATAGATACAGCATACCGTGTCAAAGCACATACCTATCTGCTCATAGGACGTCAGAACCTCCGCTATGACATCCGCCGTCGTGGCAAAATCACCGGAGGCGTCCTCACTCCGGAAAAACGGCACCTTAGCGCCGGCCTCACGGGCAGTCTGCGCGATCTCCTCATCATCCGTGGACACCATAATCTCGTGAAATATATCCGCCTGCTGTGCCGCCGCAATACTGTACTCCAGAATCGGCCTCCCCAGAAACGGTTTGATGTTCTTGCGCGGAATCCGCTTGCTGCCTCCCCTCGCCGTTATGATCGCTACGCTTCTACCCATTCTCCATTCTCTCCTTCCCGCCTGTATATCTGTGTGCTCGTGTGCAATCGAGTAGGGGAGTGCCCTTCTCCACTACTCGCGCGCCGGGCACCTGTCAGCGCATGCTGACATATTTCCTCTGGGTGCCCGTGTGCATCACGAAGAGTCTGGCTTTGCAACCAGACTCATACGCACCTATTTCCTATAATACTCCACGATCTTTCTCACCGCCGCGATCACGTCATCGACATCCTGATCTGTCAGTGAATAATAGATCGGCAGACTCATCATCTCCTCGTAGAGCTTCTCCGCATTGGGACAGATGCCCTTTTTATAGCCGAGCTTCTGATAATACGGATGCCAATACACCGGAATATAGTGCACATTGCAGCAGATATTCTCCGCTGCCATCGCCTCAAAGAAGAATCTGCGGTCGATTGTGAGCATCTCCGGGCGAATCCGCAGTATGTAGAGATGCCTCGTCGTGTCCGATTCCGGTATCTCCTGCTGCACAGAGAGCTGCGGTATCTGTGAAAACGCATTGTCATAGCGCGCGACAATCTCCCTGCGCCTCCCCGCAAACTGATCCAGCTTGTCGATCTGGCTCAGGATGAGCGCGCACTGGATATCCGTGAGCCTGTAATTATATCCCAAATCGATCTGCTCATGATACCATGGGCCATGGCTCTCGCTCTCATAGAATGCCTCATCCTTGGTGATGCCATGCGAGCGGTATAGCAACAGTTTTTCGTACAGATCTCTGCGATTTGTGAGCACCGCGCCGCCCTCGCCGCCCGTCACCGTCTTGACTGGATGAAAGCTGAAGGTCGTCATATCCGCAATGCTGCCGACCGGCTTTCCCTTGTATTTCGTGCCAAAAGAGTGCGCCCCGTCCTCTATCAATATAATACCCTTATCACGGCACACGTCAAGCAGCTCATCCAGCCGTGCGGCCTGTCCGGTAAAATCCACAGCCACCACCGCCCTAGTCCGCTCTGTGATCTTCCCGCGCACACACTCCGGATCAATATTGTAGGTATTGGGATCAATGTCTGCAAAAACAGGTGTGCCGCCGCAGTAGAGCGCACAATTGGCGGATGCAGCAAAGGTGATCGGCGTCGTGATCAGCTCATCCCCCTCGCCGACGCCCGCTGCCATCGCCGCGATGTGCAGCGCCGCAGTACCGTTGCTGACAGCGACCGCATACTTCGCCCCTGTCAGCTCGCAGAGCCTTTTTTCCAGTTCCACAACCTTGGGCCCGCAGGTGAGGTAATCGCTGGTGAGCACCTCCTCCACCGCCTTCACATCGGCCTTGTCAACATATTGGTGTCCATAATAAAGTTTTGTATTTCTAACCGGAACGCCCCCGGCAACCGCTGGTTTTTCCATATTATCCTCCATAAATCCAGATGAAAAATGCCGTACTTTGGCATTTTTCGGCGTGATACTTAGTACTTCTCCGCGAAGCAGCCTCTGCTGCGAGTGAAACCCACTGAAAGTGGTTAGAAGTACTTTTCACGCTACTCGTGCAGATCTGTTTTCAGGAGCTCCTTTATCTGCTCCACAGTAAGCCACTCCGTATTATTGCCCGACGAGTAATAAAATCCGTCCTCCACCTTCCTGCCGCTCGGATTCGGACGCTTTGACTCCTGCCAGAACATCTGTGGATAGATGATGAAATTCTTCTCGTACTCGTAGGTCGTCATGGAATCTTCCGACGTGATCATCACCTCATGAAGCTTCTCACCCGGGCGGATGCCCACCTCGACCGTCCTCATGCCCGGCGCCATCGCCTCCGCGAGATCTGTAATCTTAAACGAAGGAATCTTGCTGATAAACGTCTCACCGCCCTTCGCCTCCTCGAGCGCCTTGATCACAAGCTCAACTCCCTGCGTCAGGCTAATCCAGAAGCGTGTCATCCGGTAATCCGTGATCGGGAGCTCCCTGACGCCCTCGTAGATCAGTTTCTGGAACAGCGGAATGATCGAGCCACGGCTTCCCGCCACATTCCCATACCGCACGATGGAGAAATTCAGGTCCTTTGTGCCGCAGTACGCGTTTGCCGCAATAAATAATTTGTCCGATACAAGCTTCGTGCCTCCGTACAGATTCACCGGGTTAACCGCCTTGTCCGTGGACAGCGCCACCACCTTCTGAACCCCTGTGTTCAGCGCCGCGTCAATCACATTCTGCGCGCCGTTCACGTTTGTCTTGATCGCCTCATTCGGATTGTATTCGCACGCCGGCACCTGTTTTAGCGCCGCCGCGTGAATCACATAATCCACCCCTTCAAACGCGCGCTTCATGCGCTCATAGTCGCGCACATCACCGATAAAAAAGCGCAGCCTGTCCTTATACTGTGCGAAATCGTTCGCCATCACCCACTGCTTGAACTCATCCCTCGAATAGATAATGATCTTTTTGGGGTGGTAATGCTCCAGCACATACTCGGTAAAGCATCTTCCAAAGGAGCCTGTCCCCCCCGTGATCAGTATCGTTTTGTCATCCAATATCATCATAATCCTCCAAATCAATCTATATTGTTCCCAATTCCTTCCAATTCTACCATATTTTTTTCTGTCCGTCAAAACAATACGAACCATTTATTCATCAAATGTCAGGTCTGCCACGACGCTGTTCAGGATTCTGTCATACACGGTGATGTTCCACCTGCTTCCCGCCTGATAGTGCTCCACCCCGTCGATCAGCACCTGATGGAGCGGCCCCATCTTCGCGAGCACCAGCTCGCTCTCCCCGATCTTTCTATGGCGGATGCCATCTTCCTGCCATATCAGGTCGAGTGCCACCTGACAGTCCTGATACACCCACTGACGTACACCGCCACTGCTGTGCGCATCTGTCACGATCAGCACATAATCCCTGTCATCCTGGAGCTGCTCAATACACTCCCGCGCCGTCTGAGCCGCCATATACTCCTGCCAGCCCGAACGCTGTCGGTAGGTGCAGGCCGCATCCCACGAATTGGGCTCTGCCTCATTTCTCCTGTCCGGCAGTTCATAATGCTCCCTGATATAGCCGCCCAGGTAACTTGTGACCTTCCGCGCCCCAAAATCATTGAGGTGCTGTGCATCCCTGAAATCAGCCGCCGTGTCAAGCACTATCTTCCCATCGCTGTACAGCTCGTTAAAATCAACAAACTGTAATCCCCGCGCGTCAGCGAGCGCCCTCACAGCCTCCGTCTCATAGCGGTGCCAGCCCACCCGCGGCGATTTGAAAAGAAGCAGCTCCACATTCTGCTGTCTGCAAAGCTGGAGCATCTCATCAAGATAAGCGACATTCGCCTCCTCAATCCATGCCTCTCCCTCAAAATTGTAATCCGTCAGATTGACCGGCTCCTCCGAGACAGCCTGCGTCTCCAGATATCCCTTCGTATAGTTTGTCTTATCCTGATAAAAATATGTGTAATCCGTCCTGGAAAGCTCCTTCCAGCGATTGTGGTAGCGAAAGAGGGGAAATACATAAGAAAAATACTCCGCATTCACATCTCCCACCGACTGATAGATACACCTGAGCTTGTCCGCCGAGAGCGGAATATTCGTAAAGCCCCAGCGAAGCCCCGCCTCCCCGCGGCTGCTGGCGCTATCGCTTGTCAGCATGTTGATCTCGAACGCCACCACCCGCGGCTGCTGGGTTTTGAGCGCCTCCCTGAGATAGAGCGCCGAGATATTCATCGGCTGCGACGAGCTGCCAAAATCATATGCCGCTATGCCATATTCTTCATACAGCACGAGCGGATCGACCGTACAGAAGCTGTTGCTGCTGCCGATCACGATCAGATCAATGTCATTCTTCTTCTCCGCATAAAAACCGTCCACGATCGTCGTGGAATCCCCTATAAATTTCGCGCGGATAATCTCATCCGTGACCTTGAGCACCAGACCGATCAACAGTACAAAGGCCGCTATGAATATGATTCTGGAAACCATTTTCTTTCTTGACATTCCGACTCCCCTTTTAAAACTGGAAATAAATGAACTGGCTCGCGTCGTACCCCTCTCCGTACACGCCAAACACAATCACCATCACGAGCAGCACCGCCACGATCACATACTGTACCGCAAGGCACTGACTTTTGACCAGCGTGTCAAACAATGCCTTTTTCCTCACATAATAGGCGTCCACGATCAAAAGCAGCAAAATACCCAGCCACAGTATCCCCATCTCCTTCCTGTCAAGCCCCAGATAGTAGACGGACTCGTCAAAAAGCGACCACACGTCAAATGTCGTAAACATCCGCTGGATATAGTAGACGGCATCCCGCACCGTGTCCGCCCTGAAAAACACCAGCGACAGCACAAACAGAAAAAAGGTGCACAACCCCTGAAAAAACTGATATCCGAATGTCTTGACGCGCACATGGAAATAATTGGTACATTTCGCCTTGAGCGGCCGCAGAAGATCGCCGATCACGATGTAAACACCCTGTATCGCGCCCCACACCACATAGTGCCAGCTCGCGCCGTGCCAGAGCCCGCTCACGACAAACGTCACCATATTGTTGAAATATTTTCTGAGCTTCGAACAGCGCCCGCCGCCGAGCGGTATATAGAGATAATCGCGAAACCAGGAACTCAGCGACACATGCCAGCGCCTCCAGAACTCACCGATGCTTCTCGAAAAAAACGGCGCCTCAAAATTGGTCATCAGATCAATGCCGAGCACCTTCGCCGCCCCCATCGCAATCACTGAGTAGCTCGCAAAATCGCAATAAATCTGTACGGCAAACAGCACGATCGCCAGCGTGAGCGCCACACCGCTGAACATATAATAAATGCCAAACACCTGATTGACAAGCACCGCGGCCCGGTCTGCGATGACCATTTTCATAAAAAATCCCCACAGCATCAGGAGCAGTCCCCTTGTCGCCTTCTCGAAGCTCCATGGCCCCTCGGACAGCTTTTTGTCAGAAATCTGGCGAAGCTGCCCCAGCAGATTCCCGCTGCGCTCGATCGGTCCCGCCACAAGCTGCGGAAAGAACGATACAAACAGCGCATACCGCACAAAATTCCTCTCCGCCTTCACTGTTCCCCGGTACACGTCGATCGTGTACCCCAGCGCCTGGAAGGTATAGAACGAGATTCCCACGGGGAGAAGGATATCAAGCCTTGATTCCCCCAGCTGCACGCCACAGACAGCAAGCAGCGCCGCAAGCGTGTCATGCAGAAAATAAAAGTACTTAAAAAACACAAGAATCGCAAGATTGCTCACAATCCCTGCCGCGAGAATCAGCTTACGCCAGCGCCCGCTCCCATCACTCTGCATCCCTGCGCGATCTATCAAAAGCGCGCACAGATACGTGATGACTGTGGACGCCAGTATCAGCAGTGCGTATTTTGCATTCCATCCCATATAAAAGTAATAGCTTGCCAGCAGAAGCCACAGCTGCCGAAACCGCCGGGGTATCACATAAAACAGCAGCACTACCACTGGAAAAAAGACCAAAAAATCAAAAGAGGTAAACTGCATACCCTACTCCTCTCCATTCCCGGCGCCGCGGCGCAGCCTGTTGCGGTAAAAATAAAGCAGCTGGAAATAGAGTTTGAATCTGAGCGGGGACTCCATATGCATGGCCGCCAGCTTCTTCTGCTCCTCGTCAAATTCATTCTGATAATAGATATTGTCCTGAAACTCAGGAAACTCCTGCTTTATTCCATCCGCAAGCTGTCTCAGAAATTTCAGCTTCGGCTTCCTGACTCCAAGCATATAGGTAAACAGCGTATTCATATAATAAAGTTTTGAGAAAGCAAACTCAAACTCCTGCCTGTAGGGCTTGTAAATGCCGTATCTGCGCGCCTCCTCGATCAGCTTCTTGCCCATCGCAAGCCGCGCCTCACACTTTTCCACGCTGATCTCATGAACCGTGGACGTGGAATGCTGATAGTAATAATAAAGCGGCTCATCCACCTTCTCAAAGTGCGTAAAATGCAGCATCCAGATCGGTGAGGCACAGTTATCCTCATAGAAAGTCCTCTCCGGAAAACGCAGCTCATACGCGTCGATCACATCTCTCAGGTACACCTTGATCACCATGCTGCCTGGATTCATGACAAGCTTTTTGTACCGCTCATGGTCAAGCACACCGGTCTGGTCCATCGTGTTGTTTGGCATCAGCTTCCCGACATTCATCGTGTGGGTATCAACCAGACTGTAGTCACACCCCACAACATCCGCCCCGGTCTGTTCCGCCTTCCTGATCAGTTTCTCATACATGTCGGGCGCCACCCAGTCATCGGAGTCGGCAAACCCGATCCACATGCCGCGCGCAATGGCAAGCCCCTTGTTGCGCGCGCCGCCCTGCCTGAGATTCTCGTAGGACTGGACCGCTTTGAACTTCCACGGATATCTGGACTCATACTCCTTCAGGATCGCAAGCGATTCATCCGTCGATGCATCATCAACCGCAATGATCTCATAGTCCGAGATTGTCTGATTAATCAGGGAATCCAGGCAAAACCGAAGTTTGTTGTCCGCCGCCATATTATAAACAGGTACTATTATACTAAGCCTCATACGCTACCACCACTTTCCCTCTGCCACTTCCTTCTTTTGTATAACCATTTCATGTATATCTCTTCAGCGTTCTCTCTCAATACCGCCATTCTCCACCCGAAATACCATATCGCATTTCTCGATCGTCTGTAGCCTGTGCGCTATGATAACAAGTGTTTTCTTACCATGCAGCCTGTTGATGGACTCCATGATCGCCGCCTCCGTGTCATTGTCCAGCGCCGAAGTCGCCTCGTCGAGAATCAGTACCTCGGGATCATTGTAAAGCGCCCTCGCTATCCCGATTCTCTGCCGCTGCCCGCCCGAAAGACGGATTCCGCGCTCACCGATTCCCGTGTTCACGCCCTCGGGCAGCGTCCTTACAAACTCATCAAGCTGCGCTTCCTGCAGCGCATACCAGAGCTTCTCGTCATCGATATCCTCCTCCGGCACGCCAAAGGCGACATTTTTCCTGATATCCGCGTCCAGCAGGAAGATCATCTGCGGTATATATCCCACATTGGCAAGCCACTCCCTGTAATGTTCCTGGATATTCACATCATCCGCGAGCACGCTGCCGCCCTGCAGCTTTAACAGCCCTAATAAAATGTCAATGATCGTCGTCTTTCCGGCGCCGCTCGTCCCCACGATGCCGATCGACCTGCCAATCGGAAAGGAGACTGTCGCATGGTCAAAGATCAGCTTGTCCGAGTTTGGATAGTGATACGTGATGTCCGACAGCTTTACCTCCCTCGTGACCGGGAGCTTTGTCTTCGCCACGACCGCGTAGGAAATGTCCGTGTGCGCCTCGTCCGTCTCCTCGACAAGATTGTCGCTCACATTGAAGAAAAACGGCTCATTGAATGCCATGCTCGTCAGCTGGTTGTTGATGCGGCTCGCCGCGGGCAGAAGCCGCATCGCCGCGATACCAAACGCCGCGAACAGGGAAACCATGCTTGACACATCTGCCCCCATCACGATCAATACCATAATATAGCCCAGCAGTCCCGCCATACACACCGTCTCAATCAAAAGCTTTGGGGTGTTATTAAACAGACTGAACCGCTCCATCGCCTTCACATAGCCCTCTCCGACCTTGCAGTACTCACCGATAAAATACTGCTCGCGCCCCGCGACCTTGATCTCCTTGATTCCCTGCACGGTCTGCGAGATCCACGCAAACATGGACGAGCCGTAGTCCTGGTTCTCTTTGCCGGTGCGGTTCATGATCGGCTTGATGATATTCTTAATCACAACAAGTGTTACCACCAGAAGCACCGCGATCACCACTGTCATAACAGGATCTTCGATCGCGAGCGCCACGACGAGAAATACCGCCACGATCGCCTCAGACGCGATCTGTAATACAGACATGATCAGCGCGTACATATTGCTCACGTCCGCCGTAATGCTCCTTTGAATAACAGATGTTTCCGCATTGAGATAATACTCATATTCACGCCTGACAAAGTTCTTCATCAGGCTCGATGCCGTCTTGAACTGGTTGCTGTACACAAACCGGTACAGATTTCTCTGCAAAAAAAACTGAAACGCATTTTTTGCGATATACAGCAGAATCAGAAACAGAATTGCCAGCACAGAAAACTGCACGGTATTGCGCAGATGCAGGAGGTCGCATATCAGCCGATATGTGTCGCCCTGCGACAGCGCGGCCGGATCGAGTATCAGCTGCACCACGGCCATCACCATCATCACGGCTCCGGTCTCAAGCCCCGCCGATATCATCATCATCACAAACAACCGCACCATGGCGTTCTTCTGCTTTTTGTCCATCAGTATATTAATCTTCTTTAATATTTTAAGCACTGGTACTCTTTCCTTTCCTTCGCTCCGCACATATACCCCAGAGCGTGTTTAAAAAATCATTCCCATCTTCTGCATAATTTTCGAACACGCTCTTGCAAACTGTATCCCCCGCAGGCTTATGAACCCTTAAAATATAGTATATGTCATATTTTCAAGAAACACAACCCAATCAGAATTTATTTCCCAATCAGGCACCTCTTTCCCTGAAAGGCAAAACCGTACTTGCGTATATTTTCCCTGGCAAAACCGTCTGCGACCAGCGCTGCCTCATACTGTTTCTCCTCGATCTGCCCCAGGGCATTGGCCACGGTGTCCTCAAGCTTCTTCTCGTCATCATCCGCGTCCAGCACCTTAAACTCAAAAATAAACGCTTTTTCACCTTTATCAAGCGGCTCAATCATCACATCATAGCGTCCATACCCGCTCTCGTGATTCGATATCACCCGATATTTATCAGAGAGATTGACGATCATACCAAGCACAAAACCATGATAAAAACGTTCCGGCTCTGTCTCCTCCGAAGGTCTGTTTCCCGTGTCAAACGAGCTGAACGTGTTCAGGGCAACTTTGTTCATAAAGGTATTCATTCTGCGCACATCATCGTTCAAAAGAGAGTTGATAAATTCATTGTAGTATGCCTTGACGCTGCTCTTCGCAAACCAGCCGCGAATCATCTTTTTGAACATGCTCTGCACTTCCAGGTTGGTGAGCGCCAGCGTGTAATCCAAATCATCCGTATCGTCTTCCATGCGCTCCTCGACTTCTATTGTTTTCAGATATCCTGCTGCCATCAGCAGGCTCCACACCGCGTTTTCATCCTCCGCAAGCTGGCTGAAAACAATCTGCTCGTCGATCGGCACCGTAAAGCTTTTTCCCGCGATCAAATCCTCCACTGTCTTTTTGACATTGGCGGAACCCTGCCGCATCAGTACATTGACAAGCTCATTCGAACTCGTATTTGCCCAGTAAGCGGCATACTTGCCCCTGTTTCCGATAAACGATATAATCGACCACGGATTATAGATGTCCGTAATATCTCCAAAGGTAAAACCATCATACCACCTTTTTACCCCTTCCTTATATTCGCCTAATCCCGCCTCCTCGAGCGCCTGAAACACTTCCTCTTCCGTGAAACCAAAGCTTGTCGCATACTTGTCAGAGGTTGTTGTCACCACCTCGAGATGGTTCAGATCGGAAAAGATGGATTCTTTCGAAATTCGTGTAATCCCTGTGATCAGCCCGCGCTCCATACTTTTGTTATTTTTAAACGTATTCACGAAAAAGTTCTTGAAAAAAGCAACCGCCTGATCCCAATAGCCGCCCAGCCACGCCTCCTGCATTGGCGTATCATACTCATCGAGAAGAATGATTGCTTTTTTGTGATAAAATTTTTCCAGATATGCGCTGAGTATACTAATAGCAGTAGCCGCATCCTCGTCGGACATGTCTTCCTTTACAGACGCATAGTACTCCCTGTCACGCTCGTCAAACAGCTCCGACTTCATGATATCCTTGAAATTCCTATATATTTGCACAATAATCTTTTTTATTGCTTTTTTCATGGGTTGGGCACTGTCCGAACCATCCTCCCCGCATCCGGGTTTTACGCCCGCAAAGCTCACAAAAATGATCGGATAGGTTCCCTGCAGCTTCCTTAACGCCTCATCTTCCCATACTTTACGCCCCTCAAACAGCTCTTTCTTATCCCTGTACTGGTTCGAAAAAAAACACTCCACCGTGCTCATGTTGAGCGTCTTTCCAAACCGGCGGGGGCGCGTAATGAGCGTGACCTCATCGGCATAATGCCACCACTCACTGATAAAATCCGTCTTGTCGATGTAAAATATGTGATTCCTCATCATATCCTCATAATTCTGATACCCCAGTCCGTGTCTGATCTCCATAAACTTACCCGCTATCCTTTCACATACAGTATATGTCATTCAGCCTATAAACACAAGCCATTTAAAAAACGCGCTCTTCCCACTCCTCTGTCATTTCCATATAAAAGAGCAGCTCTGCCGCTATTGTTGCCGTGTCCGGCGAAAATGGAACATCGATAGTGCCTCCCTTTAGTGGGAGTCCATGAATCCCTGTCTGTTGATCTGGCGTCCATCTCATCACGAGAAAAGAGGCGCTCCCACTATGGGGTTCCGGATAGGAGTCCAGAAACTCCCTGGCATAAAACTGCAGATTGATATCCTTACTGCATTCATACGCAATCCCGATGTAGCACATACCCTTGGGACAGCTCTGCCGGAGCGCCTCATAGTACTGGCTCTTAATCTCTTGAAGTTGTTCCTCCGTAAAATGCTCCTGGTATCTTGCATCGTCAAACTTTTTCCCTGCCTCCTCCCACAGATCAACCAGCAGGACATCATTGATATAACAATGCACTTTCTCCCCGTCATGCGCCGTAAACTGAAAAGAACAGGGCTTTCCGATCTCGAGCATGATCTGTTTCGCCCTGTGTAACAGATGTCTCTGCGCACCCCGCCCATGTTTGATTACAATGGGCATGTCCGACGAGTACCTGGGAAGGCGCTTTAGCCCCGTAAAAACCAACGTGTCTAACTGCAGCCTGTCCCAGTCCTTCTCCTCGAGCCACTCCGGGATCTCCCAGCCTGCGTCCATCATATCGAGAAACAGCTTGATATCCTCATAATTATCCGGTCTTAAAACACCGCTGCACCCGCTCTGCGTGCATAACTTCTTATTGCCAATCCGAAACTCCCGACAGTTTGAATAACATCCGTTTTCTATCTCCTGCTCCCTTATAAGCTGCCGCTGCGTGCGTTTCTTTTTCGGCTGGTGGCAGTTCCTTTCTTCGTAGGGCTCTATGATATAAAGCCTTGCCGTTTCCTCCTCCATCGTCATTCCAACCATATGATATTTTTTCCCATCACGCTCGAGCGTCCTCCCGATCACGAGAATCTCTTTCCATTTTTTGCTGACGCCCTCCAGCCACGAAAACCGCATGCTTGTCACCCTTTCTTTGTATTATACCTGAAATTGTTAATGTTCCTTTGCTATAGTATATGTCATTCAGCCTATAAACACAATCCGATTTAGGGGAAAACCCTTTCCCCTATTCGTGCGCCGGGCACCCGTCAGTGCATGCTGACATATTACATCTGGGTGCTCGTGTGCATAATAAAAAGGCGCTATCCCTTAAATTTACAGGAATTGCGCCTTTTTGGATAAGTCTAATGCCACAAATGCCTCATACCGCGCCGAATCGATAAAATCCGCCACAAACGCTGTCTCCGGATGCAGGCAGATGGCATCCGGCGTCCCGATCTGCTCGATCCTGCCCTGGTTCGTAACGATGATAGTATCCGCGACCTCCATGGCCTCCTCCTGGTCATGTGTCACAAAGAGGCTGGTGATCCCCACCCTGCTGATCATCTCTTTCAGCCACGTCCTAAGCTCCCTGCGCACCTTCGCATCGATTGCCGCAAACGGCTCATCCAGCAGCAGAAGCTGCGGATTTGGGGCAAGTGCGCGCGCAAATGCCACACGCTGGCGCTGGCCGCCCGACAGCTGGTGCGGATAACGCTTTCCAAGGTCCTGCATGGAGATCAGCTCCAGGAGCTCTTCCACCCTGCTCCTGATCGCCTTCTTACTCCTTTTCTGCACTTCCAGTCCGAACGCAATGTTGTCCGCCACTGTCATGTATCGGAACAATGCATAGTTCTGGAACACGAAACCGATGCCACGCTTACTTCCCGGAAGATCGTTCACACGCATGTCGTTGATCATGATGTCTCCCGAATCTGGCTTGTCCAGTCCTGCGATCATCCGCAAAATTGTGGTTTTCCCGCTTCCGCTCGGGCCAAGCAGCGCCGCAAGCTGCCCTTTCTCCACACCAAAACTTACGTCATTGGAGGCGCGAAAGCCATCGAACGTTTTATTAATATGCTCCATCTGTACGTACATTGCAAAAAACCTCCCCTGTCCTGATTACTTCAGATCCTTCGTCCTCTCCACAATGTTCCTTGCGATCAGAATCAACACTGCAAGTACCACCAGGATTGACGACACTGCAAATGCCGCTGTCGTGTTAAATTCATTGTATAAGATCTCCACATGCAGGGGAAGTGTATTCGTCTTTCCCCTCAGATGACCTGAGATCACGGATACTGCGCCAAACTCACCCATTGCCCTCGCTGCACACAGGATAACGCCGTAGAGCAGCGCCCATCTGATATGCGGGAAAGTGATCCTGCGAAAAATAGTGAATCCACCAGCGCCCATCAGCGCCGCCGCTTCCTCCTCGTCCTTTCCCTGAGCATTCATGACCGGAAAAAGCTCACGGAATACAAATGGAAATGTGACAAAAACCGTAGCAAGAACCACACCCGGCACAGCAAACACGATCTTTATATCATGCGCTTTTAGAAAATCCCCCATCCAGCCGACATTTCCAAAAGTCAGGATAAACACCAGGCCTGCTATGACCGGCGATAT
Organism: Lachnospiraceae bacterium; assembly: GCA_009774245.1. GTDB lineage: Bacteria > Bacillota > Clostridia > Lachnospirales > Lachnospiraceae > COE1. The sequence goes on from VSNM01000002.1 coordinate 182,471, forward strand.
GGAAAACGGAATGTCTATGAGTGCGGCAAGGATCTGGCGCCCTCTGAAATAAAACTTGGATAACAGGTACGATGCAAAAAGGCCGAATATAGTATTGACTACAACTGCCGCCGCTGTCGCAAACAGAGTCAGCTGCAGTGCCCTGATCGTATATTCATCAAGCACAGCCTCTTTGTATGCCTCCCAGCCGTCACGCAGTGCGTTGGTAACTACCACGAGCAGAGGAAGCACAAGCATCACAAACAAAAACAATATACAAATCCCAATTAATGCGTACTTTATCCCTGGTCCGGAACGATACTGATGCGGCTCCCTGACCTTCTGTATAGAGGAGATCCCATCCCCCACGATATCCTGCTGGTATGTCCTATGCGTATTTTTAGTCATTGCAGTTTTTCCTCCATATCCTTCACAGATATTTCCTGATTTCACGTAATACATAATCCGCCGCTTCTTCCAAAGTGCACTGGCTTGTATCAATCTCCACCTCTGCATTTACAGGCGGCTCATAGGGATTGGAAATTCCCGTAAAGTTTGGAATCTGCCCGTTCCTTGCCTTCTTATATAATCCTTTGACATCACGTCTCTCACATTCTGCTAACGGTGTGCTCACATAGATTTCTATAAAATTCGTGCTGCCAATGATCTCCCTCGCCCGCGCCCTGTCGCTTTCATATGGAGAAATAAAGGACGCGAGCACGATCAGCCCGGCATCGTTCATGAGTTTTGCCACCTCTGCAACCCTGCGGATGTTCTCGATCCTGTCCCTTTCTCCAAAACCAAGATTCTGGTTCAGTCCCATCCGCACATTATCGCCGTCTAAGAGCATCGTATAGTTCCCCTGAATGCTCAGAGCCTTCTCAACCTCATTTGCAAGCGCTGACTTTCCTGCACCGGAAAGCCCGGTAAACCACAGTGTTGCAGGCTTCTGTCCCATCTTTGCAGCACGTGTCTTTCGCGTGATGTCAAGCTTCTGCCACGTCAGGTTGTCCGCCCTTCTCAAAGAGTGCTCGATAACACCACATGCCGAAGTCATGTTCGTAATCCGGTCGATCAGTATAAACCGTCCAAGCGCTTTATGCTTTGCGAAAGTGTCATACACAGCATCCTCCGCCATAACAATGTCACAGACTGCAATCTCATTTTTATATAGCTGTGGCGCCGCCAGATGCTCCCCCGAATGAATATCGATCTTGTATTTAATGGCCATCACTGTCGCAGGCTGCATCTTCGTGCCAATCCTGATCAGAAAATTCTTCCCCTGCACCAGTTCCATATCATCCATCCAGAGTATCGATGCAGTAAACATTCTGCTCACTTTGAGCTGTGTCTCTCTGACAAATACACATCCGCGGGACACATCCACCTCACGGTTTAACTGTATCGTTAACGCCTGTCCTTTGTATGCTTCCTGCACTGTTTTATCTGCCATGAGGATGGACTCCACACATGCCCTCTCTCCGCTTGGCAGGACCGTAATCTCATCCCCGGCCGAAATAGTTCCCAAAGCCGCCTCTCCCTGAAATCCTCGAAACGCAGCATTTGGCCTGCATACCCTCTGTATGGGCATGACAAAACCCTGCTCCTGTGTCCCGTCATCCACATCTACTGACTCAAGATATTCCAGAAGCGTCCTCCCGCTGTACCATGGCATATGCGCTGACCTTATGGTGACATTGTCGCCTTCCGTCGCAGATACCGGAATCATCTCCGTATGATAAAGCTCCAAATCTATGGCAAGTTTTTTGATCTCTTTTTCAATCTTTCTGTATTCCTCCTGGCTGTAACGAACAAGATCCATCTTGTTGACTGCAAACACAAAATACTGAATCCCCATCAGCGCGCAGATCCTCGCATGGCGCCTTGTCTGTGTCAGTATTCCCTGGGATGCATCCACTAAGATCACCGCAAGGTCCGCAAACGACGCTCCTACTGCCATGTTCCGCGTATATTCCTCGTGACCGGGTGTGTCCGCCACGATAAAGCTCCTATGCTCCGTCGTAAAATAACGGTATGCCACATCAATCGTAATTCCCTGCTCCCGCTCTGCCATCAGTCCGTCCAGTAAAAGGGAATAGTCGATCCCTCCCTCACGGCTCCCCACGCGGCTATCCAGCTCGAGTGCACGTTCCTGGTCTGCAAACAGAAGTTTTGCATCATATAACATATGTCCGATCAGTGTGGATTTTCCGTCATCCACGCTGCCGCAGGTGATAAATTTGAGCAGCCCGCTGCTGCATCTATTTCCAGCCGTTTTTCCATTCATATCCGAAAAAGTCCTCCCCCCTGTCCTGCTCATCTTTATTAAAAATATCCCTCGCGCTTACGTCGCTCCATACTGCCAACCGCCTCGTGGTCGATCACACGACTCGTCCGCTCCGATGTCACGGCGCCAAGCGTCTCCCTCACGATGTCCTTCAATGTGTCCGCCGTGGACTCCACACCGCCAGTCAGCGGATAACAGCCCAATGTACGGAAACGGACACTTTTATACTGGATCTCCTCTCCAGGGAGCAGACGCATCCTGTCGTCGTCCACCATAATAATGTTTCCATCCCTGTACACGACAGGGCGCTCCTTTGCAAAATATAGGGGTACAATCTCAATCTGCTCCTGCGCGATATACTGCCAGATATCCTTCTCCGTCCAGTTTGAGATCGGAAATACCCGGATGCTCTCGCCCCTGTGAATCTGCGTATTGTACAGGTTCCACATCTCCGGACGCTGGTTTTTCGGCTCCCACGCCTGTTCACTGTTCCGGAAGGAAAAAATGCGCTCCTTTGCCCGCGACTTCTCCTCGTCCCTGCGCCCGCCGCCAAATGCCGCAGTAAAACCGTATTTTGAGAGCGCCTGCTTCAATGCCTGCGTCTTCATAATATCCGTGTATGCGGAACCGTGATCAAACGGGTTAATCCCCTGTTTTACCCCCTCCTCATTTGTATAGACAAGCATTTCAATTCCTTTTTCCGCTGTGATGCGGTCACGAAACGCAATCATTTCCTTAAATTTCCATGTCGTGTCGATGTGCAGGAACGGAAACGGCGGTTTTTCCGGATAAAATGCCTTGAGGGCAAGATGCAGCATTACCGAGCTGTCCTTCCCGATGGAATACAGCATCACCGGCTTCTCACACTCTGCCGCCACCTCCCGCATAATATAGATCGCCTCTGCCTCCAGGGCATCAAGATGGGTGTTCATTTTTTTCCTCCTAACCCCTGCTGAACTTTTGCATGTAAAGCTGTACGGAATTGATCAACAGCATCAGCAGGAATGAAATTACCAACAGCACCAGCGCGATTGCCGTTGCATCAGAATATTTATACTGTTCCAGTTTCGTCATGATTAAAAGTGGAGCGATCTGTGTCTTGTTCGGAATATTTCCAGCTATAAACACCACACTTCCGTACTCCCCGATGCCCCGCGCAAACGCCAGTCCAAAACCGGCAAGCAGCGCTGGGAACAGCTCTGGCAGCACCACGCGGAAAAATGTGTAAGTCCTGTCTGCCCCGAGCATCTCCGCCGCCTCCTCGTACTGCCTGTCCAGTTTTTCCAGCACGGGTTGTACTGCTCTTACCACAAAGGGGATGCCCACAAATACCATGGCGATCGTGATTCCAATCCGTGTGTACGCAATCTTAACTCCAACTTTCGCAAACTGCGCCCCGATCCACCCCTTATCCGAATAAAGGTAAGTCAGCGCGATACCCGCCACCGACGTTGGCAGGGCAAACGGCAGCTCAATCAAGCCATCCATGAAACGTTTTCCCGGAAAATCATAACGCACCAGCACCCATGCGGTCATCAGCCCGAATACGGCATTGACCAATGCTGCAAAAAAAGCACAGGAAAGACTCACAACATAACCGGATATCACCTGTCTGGATGTGACTACCTCCATAAACTCCGCAAGACTGAGCTGGCTGGCACTGATAAAAATGGATGCCAGCGGAATCAGTACCAGTATGCCCAGCATGGACAGTGTTACCCCCAATGATATACCAAAACCCGGGATTACTCTGACGCCCCTTTTATTTTTCACCTTTATGATCTGCTGTTCCATAAATATTCGTCCTTCCTAATCTGCATAGATCTGGTCAAAAATGGCGCCGTCATTAAAATAGGTCTGGTATGCTGCGTCCCAGCCACCAAAATCATCAATTGTAACAAGATTCATTTCTAAGTCAAACTGGTCTGAAAACTCCTGCAAAATTGTCTCATTGGAGGGACGATAGTAATTGTCCCCTGCAAGTCGCTGTGCCTCGTCACTGTACAGATACTCCAGATATGCGGCTGCAGCCTCCTCTGTCCCATGCTCCTTAGCATTGCTGTCCACCACCGCCACCGAAGGCTGTGCCAGGATGCTGATGCTCGGCGCTATGATCTCATATGCATCAGGGTATTCCTTCATGGAAAGATATGCCTCATTCTCCCATGCGATCAGCACATCCCCCTGTTTATTCTCCACGAACGTATTGGTCGCGCCCCTCGCGCCGGAATCCAGAACCAGTACATTCTGATACAATTTTTTCATATATTCCTTCGTCGCAGTCTCGTCACCGCCGTCCTGCCCCTGAAAATATGCCCACGCGGCGAGAAAATTCCAGCCGGCGCCGCCGGAAGTTTTGGGATTCGGCGTGATCACCTCAACGCCGTCCCTAATCAGGTCATCCCAGTCCTGTATGTTTTTCTCATTTCCTTTTCGCACCAGAAATACAATCGTCGATGTATATGGCGAACTGTCAAGATCAAATTCCCCCATCCAGCCGCTCTCGATCAGTCCGGCCTCCTCAATCGCCGTGACATCATGCGCAAGCGCAAGCGTCACCACGTCCGCCTCATTCCCCTCGATCACAGAACGCGCCTGCGATCCGGAGCCGCCATGGGACTGGGTGATCTTTATATCCTGACCACCCGTTTCCTTCCAGTGTTCACGAAATAGTTCATTGTATGCCGCGTAAAATTCGCGGGTTGGATCGTAAGATACGTTTAGCAGTTCGATGACACCGGTGTCATTTTTTGTGCTCTCCCGTCCGCTGCTGCAGCCTGTAAATAAAATAGTTATCGAGGCGACACCTGAAAGTACCAGTGCTGTTATTCTTTTTTTCATAATTCTTATTCTCCCCTTCTGTCTACATCTTATATCTTCTACGTTAACTCTTTCAATCTGCTAGAAAACAGACCATTCACATCCTTTACACCTCCGTAATGCACAAAAACCCAATGCAAAGTATTTCATATCACACTGACTGCATACTTTACATTGGGATTGTGTTGCCTGTTATTCAATTCCAGTACAGCATTACATTAATAATCGAGTAATATGTACCTGCCCTTTGCGCCAGTACTGCGTTGTCGTCAGTCACCGTAGCCACCGCTACGCCTCCTTCCTCCGCCTTGTCCTGACACAAAATTCAGGCACCTATTACTCCGAAATTAATGCAATGCTGTACTAGTGGTATCATTTCCAATACGCCTGTATAAGTTCTTCCGCTTCTTTGTCATCCTTGTCAAATTCTTCCATGATTGACTTCTTAACCTGCTCTTTCTGGGCACCTAACTTTTGGGCAAATGTAATTGCTCCTTCTATCCTGGAATCCTCCATCATTCCCTGTATTGCAATACACACATCAACCGACTCCTTCCTATAATGTCAAGTCCTAAATTATTGATTTTACAGACTTTTCTTTAAATTTTTACCTCATAAAACAGA
>VSNM01000020.1 GCA_009774245.1 Lachnospiraceae bacterium
TGTGCCACTGCCCCAACATATTTTAAGTCCATTTGGCAACTCAAATTTGCCATCAGTGTTTTGAGTTAAATTGCTATATAACTGAGTAAAAGCCGATATGTTATACCATATGTTAATTTAATTTATTGAAATAATTTGAAAGGAAATTTAATTTTATGGAAAAATTAAGATTTATTAAAAGTAATAATGTTTATGAAGGAATTACTGATTTCGCAAACAAACATATACTTACAATTAAATTTAATGAAACCATTCCAACCTCTACTGAATTTGGAAGTGGTTTTGAAATTCTCAATGAAAACAATAATTATGTACAAGCAGACTATCAAAACTTTAATACTGTATATAGAACCTATGCGGATGATCTTTTAAGAATTGAACTAAGTGATGATGGATCTGTATATATTGAACCAGAACCCGTTCCAGATCCAGAACCATATGAACCTACGCCAGAAGAGCTTGAAGCATTGTTTCAGTCAAATAAATCAAATAAAATTGCTTTGTCAAAAACAATGCTTGCAGAATATCTTGAAAATAATCCTCTACACTCTTCTGCTCATGACGGTGTGGAAGGTATATATTCTGTAACCTCTGAAAAACAATCTCTTATGATGAGTCAATATATGACATATCAGATTGAAAAAAATATTAATCCTGATGCTAAATTAACTTGGAATGAAACAGGAAAATCTTGTGCAGAATGGACAGAAGAAGAATTTTTACAACTTATTTTGGAAGTCAAAGCATATGTATATCCACTTGTATCTCGCCAACAGCAAATTGAAGAACAGATTATGATTTGTACTACTCAAGATGAATTAGACGCAATTGTAATCAATTATACTCCCGTAAGTCTTGAAAAGTAAGAAATAACCAAATAGGGTAATGCTATTTTATAGTGTTGCCCTATTTTTTACGATTTTAACTGAAACTATCTACTTCTCTTTTTTCTTCTGGAAATTTCTGTAAAAACTTTTTACATTATGGAGAATAAATACTTATCGAACAAATAATCCAAACAAATAATCGGAGGTGTTTAATCATGAATGAAAAATTTATAACAGAAGTTTTACAGTTGGCAATTGGATGTTGGAATTTAGATCATACTCAATGCAAACAATTTGATTGTGGGTTGCGTATATTATTGCAAAATTATGAAATAAAAGAGTGTTGTACTGATATTATGGATATTGAAAAAAGTTATATACAATATTTACAACTCTTTCTTGTACGCAAAAAGACAGAGGGAAAATCTGACCGAACATTAGAACAATATCAATTACATTTAAGTAAGTTACTTCAAAAACTCAACAAATCATTAGATAAAATTACGGAAGATGATTTGTTTCTATATCTTGCATGGTATCAAAAGACACGAAATGTTTCTAATACATATTTGGATAACATGCGTTTGGTTTTTAGCAGCTTTTTTACTTGGTGTAATAACAAAGGATATATTAGTAAAAATCCTACTATTGGATTGGAACCAATAAAGTCCGAAAAGAAAATTAAAAAACCTTTTTCTGATGAAGAATTGGAAAAACTGAGACGTGTATGTACACAGGAACGTGATATTGCTTTAATCGAATTTTTGTACAGTACAGGTGTGCGAGCATCTGAATTGATTGCTCTCAATCGAAGTGATGTAGATTTTATCGGAAAAAGTGTTGTTGTATTTGGGAAGGGAAGTAAAGAACGCGAAGTTTACTTGACTGCTACCGCCTCTCTACATTTAAAGGAATATCTAAATAATAGGACTGATGATAATGACGCTCTTTTTGTTGGATTACGAAAGCCAAATAAAAGATTAACTGTCGCTGGATTGGAACATATTATTAAAGATTTGGGAAAATCGGCTGGTGTGGACAATTGCCATCCTCATCGATTCAGGCGTACTATGGCCACAAATGTTCTTAGGAAAGGCGCACCATTAGAAGAGGTCAAGGAACTGCTTGGTCATACCAAATTAGATACAACTATGATCTATTGTTCTATAAGCAGAGATAATGTTAAATATACTCATCAGCGGTTAATGAGCGCATAATTGTTAAAATTTTATAAATTATTTGTTTTAAGTTGAGTACATTGTTTTGTTAAATGATGTACTCTTTTTATGGCAAGAATATTTGTTCTAATTTTAGTACGTTATATAGCAATTTAAGTAGTGTAAAAGACATTACTGACAATATAGTTTTTGGCGGAGTTGCTCCGATTGGAAAAGTATATTTTCAAATGAGGCAAATTGTATACAATGGAACGCCTTATGACGGCGCTGGGTTTGTTATAGCAAATCCGGATGAAAAATTCCAAGCTGCCCTCTGGATAACGTGGGAAGGCGGATGTTATTACCAAGTAAAGACTAATGGTATCGTTAGACCACTTGTTAAGCTTGGATAAATATAAATTGCTAACAAAAATCGTGTTTTATCAAATATGGTTGAGTCCGAAAATATGCAAAAAATATGCATCTTTTGTACAACCATGCTGTATTGTAGTGTCGTTTACATAATTAATATCTATCCATGTAGCACTGTCAATGAATATACGTGGTAGCGACGAGCCATTGATAAAGCTGGTCGCATCGACAATCATAGCTTTTATTAACCTGCCGTTTGAACGCACATTTATTACAATTGCCCTAAAAGAGCTAATTTTGGATGCAAGTGTTGTATTAGTCAAAGTTGTGGTTGTAGGAGTTGCCAAAAGTGTAACATTGTTTAAATTGCTACTTAACTGAGTAATATATACAATTCAAAAAGATATTACATATTCTCATCATCTATAACATCTTTCTGAATTGTATTTAATTTTTTTAATAACATATAAAGACTGTCTCCAGCCACATAACTTAAAATCTCCAGTTTGTCTCCACAACTGTCACTAATTGCATCAATTTATATTAAATTATAACAATTTACTGTGAAAATCATGTTTTTGAAAACCCCTTAATTTTACGGTCTTCATCCTTGATTTTACAGCACTTTCAAGCATTTTCCTACCACTCATATGGCGTCGCCTGGTACACGTAGTAATTTAACCAATTTGTATAGAGATTATTGCAATGTGCCCGCCACTGCAGATTTGGTTTCTGTGCCGGATCGTCATCTGGATAATAGTTTCTCGGAATATGTATCGGCAATCCTTTTCCCAAATCCCGCTTATACTCCACATCCAATGTGTATCTGTCGTACTCGGGATGCCCGTTAACAAACACCTTCCTGCCATTTTCCGCATATGCGAGAAAGACGCCCGCCTCCCCGGATTCCGCGAGCACCGTTATCCTGTCGCAGTTATGGATATCCGCAGCCGAAGTCTCCGTATGACGGCTGTGCGGCGCCAGAAAATAATCGTCAAAACCGCGCACCAGCGGAACCTTCCTGTTCTGCACCTTATGAGAGTAAATCCCAAAGAGCTTCTCCGACAGCATTCGCTTCTGAATCCCATAATAGTGATAAAATCCCGCCTGGGCTCCCCAACAGATATGAAGCGTAGAGGTCACATGCTCCTCCGCCCAGTCCATGATGGCACATACCTCCTGCCAGTAATCGACCTCCTCAAAGGCGATATCCTCAACCGGCGCACCGGTGATGATCAAACCGTCAAAGCGCTTGTTTTTAATCTGCGCAAATGTTGTGTAAAATCGATTTAGGTGATTTGCCGACGTGTTGAGCGATACATGGCTCGTCACCATCAGAAAAGTGACATCAACCTGCAGCGGCGTGTTGGACAAAGCCCGCAGCAACTGCAGCTCTGTATCCTGTTTCACAGGCATCAGATTCAGGATGCAGACCTGCAATGGTCTGATATCCTGATGCATCGCACGATTTTCGTCCATCACAAATATATTCTCATTTTCCAGTATCTCTTTGGCCGGCAAGTCGCTCTGTACTTTAATAGGCATTTTTCTACACCCCCGTCTGTTTATTTTTTATAGCGTCATCCCCAGATATTCTGTCATAAACTGCTCTTCCGTGAGAATTGGAACCTCCAGCTCTTTTGCTTTTTTGTTTTTGGATGAATTGGATGTGGCGTCATTGTTGATCAGGCAGACTGTTTTTGCTGACACGCTGCCAGCCACTTTTCCGCCCTTTTTCTCAATCAGGTCCTTCAGCTCATTTCTGCTGCCAAAATGATTCAGACTGCCCGTCACGACAAAGGTCTGTCCGCCAAGCGTCTGTCCAGCCTCGTCAACTTCCTCCCTGATGATGTGGACTTCTTTTAAAAGATTCTCAAACCTTTCATTATTTTTTGCATCTGAGAAATAGTCCACAAAAGCCCTGGCGATCACTTCCCCGATTCCGTCAATCTCGCTAAGCTCCTCCGCTGTCGCATGGCGCATCGCATCAATGTCATATTTGTAATACCTGCAGATCACTTTCGCATTGGCAAGCCCGATATTGGCAATGCCGAGACTGTAGATCAGATTGGGAAGCTCTACATCTCTCGCCCTCTCTATTCCCTCTGTAAGCTTTTTGTAAGACCGCTCCCCAAAGCCCTCCATCTCCACGATCTCTTCCCTGTATCTGTCAAGGTGAAAGATATCCTGATATTGATGAAGAAAGCCCCGCCCGATAAATTTCTCCAGCGTAGCCTCCGAGAGTCCATCTATATTCATGGCATCACGACTGACAAATAAGGTAAATGATTTGATCTTCTTGGCGTCACAGTCAGGATTCGTACAGTAGAGTGACTGCACCTCGTTGACCGCGCGCAGTTCCGTCCTCCCGCCACAGACCGGACATGTCTCCGGTATTTCCAGATTATCACTGCCTGTAAGGTTCTCCGCGATCTGTGGAATGATCATATTAGCCTTATAAACAGTAATCCTGTCGCCAATGCCAAGCTTCAGACCTTTCAGAATACTGATATTGTGGACAGACGCCCTGCTCACTGTCGTCCCCTCCAGCTCCACAGGCTCAAATATCGCGACAGGATTAATCAGACCGGTGCGGCTCGCGCTCCACTCAATCTCCCGCAGCGTCGTCTCCCGTATCTCGTCCGCCCATTTAAAGGCGATGGAATCCCGCGGGAACTTTGCCGTCCGCCCCAGTGAGCGGCCATATGCAATGTCATCGTAAGTCAGCACCAGCCCATCCGACGGGACCTCATAGGTCTGGATGCGCATCTCATAATCTGCAACCGCATCGACAATATTTTCTGCGTTGACACGCAGATATTGAACCACATCAAAGCCCTGCTCCTGCAAAAATTCAAACTGTTTCTCCCTTGAATTTTCGAAATCGACACCGTCCGCTTTCACGAGGGCAAATGCATAAAACCGTACATTGCGCTCTGCCGTGATCTGATTGTTGAGCTGTCTGACGGAACCAGAACAAAGGTTGCGCGGATTTTTGTACTTTGCGTCCACGTCCTCAATATGACTGTTGATCTCCTCGAAATCCTGATACGTGATGACAGCCTCTCCCCGAAGAATCAGTTCACCCTGATATTTGATACACAGCGGAATATTCCTGAACACTTTGGCATTGTTTGTGATGACTTCCCCAACCTCGCCGTTTCCTCGCGTGACTGCCTTTTGCAATTCCCCATTCTGATAAGTTAGCACGATCGTCAGTCCGTCAAGTTTCCAGCTAAGCAGCCCTTCCTTGTCCCCAAGCCAGTCCCTTAGCTCCTCTCGCTCCTTTGTTTTACCAAGGGAGAGCATCGGACTATCATGTGCCTCTTTGGGCAGCTCATCAACTGCCTCATATCCGACACTGATCGTGGGGCTTCCTGCCAAAACCATACCTGTTTCCTGCTCAAGTCCGGTCAGTTCATCGTACAATCTGTCATACTCATAATTGCTCATGATTTCTTTGTCCTGTGCGTAGTACGCCCTGGAAGCTTCCCTTAATTTCCCGACGAGCTCCTTCATTCTATGTATTTTTTCATTATTTACTGCCATATTTCCCTCCATAGTTACTGATATTTCCCCGACATACCGCACAGATGATACAGTGCTGCGAGCTCTTCCCCCTTTAGCTCCCGATAGGCGCCGCTTTTTAGTCCGGCCAGCTCGATATTTACCACACGAATCCGTGTGAGGGCCTTTACCTTGTATCCCAGACTCTCACACATCCGCCTGATCTGTCTGTTGAGTCCCTGCGTCAGTATGATGCGAAATGTATATTTACCTACACCCTCTACCGCGCAGGAGCGCGTCGTCTGATTCAGCTCTTTCAGATACACACCCTGAGACATTTTTCCGAGAAACGCATCTGTAATCTCCCTGTCCACCTTGACAACATATTCTTTTTCATGACGGTTTTCTCCCCGCATCATGCGCTGTATCAGTTCCCCGTCATTTGTCAGAAGAATTAATCCGTCTGAGTCTTTGTCAAGACGCCCCGCATAGGTGAGCCTTACGGGGTATTTCACTGCCTCGACGATCGTCTTCTCTGCGTGCTTATCCTTCTCTGTACAGGTGACTCCAACGGGTTTATTATACGCCAGGACCACTTTGGAAGCTAGAGGCTTTACCAAACTGCCGTTCACCGTAACGCAGTCGCTCTCACACACCTGCATACCGCTCACACCTTTATGACCATTGACCTCCACCCTGCCCTGATCAATTAATTTGTCCGCCTCACGTCTCGAACATACGCCGCATTCTGCAAGGTATTTGTTTAATCTGGTCATCGTCCTCTCCTCAAAAACGTCTCACAAAAATTTTTTCAATCTGCCAATCGACTTCTCCTCAAAATCCACCAACTCCCTTGCTACCTCCATCGAAACGTTTCCCGAATTTTGATGATGATTGATGGACTTCCACATACTGGTAATCCCTCTGCTGCTGCCCTGAATCATAAGCTCTGCAATCTTGCTGGTGCTGCAATTCGCGAGCGTATTCATCTGGATGCCGCCCTTCAGCATCAAATCCTGCATCGTGCTGCCATGATATCCTTCTGCCCGCTCGCTCTGCAGTCTGTCCGTCGCCTTATTCTGTATCACAGAATACAAAAGCTTTTCCCTGGAAAGCTCCTGCCGCAATTCCTCATCGCGCACCTTTTCTGAGATGGTATCGATCGCATGGATTGCCATATCCGTGTTTTTCTGGACTTCCCTCAAGATCTCCTGATCATCCTTTTTCATAGCTATCTCCTTTTCCTTTTCTTTTCCGATAGCTATAGTATTGCCATATTTTAACAGCTTATGCCTAGATATCTGTATCCTCAGGTATTGCTTCCTCTACCTCGCCTGTCAGGAGTTCTATCCCTTCTTTTTTTATTTCTTCTTCTATTTCTTCTCTTTCCTGTTCTTCTGGATTCCCGTCTGCTCTCTCAAAGGGGTAGACAACTCCCCACTGTGCGCGCAGCGCATCCATCTGCTTCATGATGCGGAGGGTTTCAGCGTGCGGCATCTCCCAGCACTCTTTCTCACCTTTCTCAATGGCCTCCATACAGGAGTACACCTCATATTCATAACCAGTTATCTGTTTGGGCGCCTTCACTGATTTCACGGCCTTGTAATTCGCATCATACACTGTGACAGAAGAAAAATTGTTGATATTCTCAACTACGATATATCCTTTGGGGCCATAAACCACACCTCTGCGGTCACTCAGTCCATTCATCGTACTGTTTAAGACTGCCATCCTGCCGTCCTTGTATGTGATTGTTATACTCTCAGATGCATCCACCCCGGTATCCGCAAGGACACAGGAGGACTCTATCTTGTCGATCTCTCTGCCAAACATCATGTCTGCAAAATTTAATGTATACACGCCCAGGTCAAGCAATGCGCCGCCCGCGAGCGCCGGATCTGTCAGCCGCTTCTTATCCGAAACAGGATATCCAAGATTCGCTGTCAGCATGGTCGGCTCGCCTATGATTCCCGAATTCAGGATTCCCTTGATCGTGGTGAGCATTGGCATATAGCGTACCCACATGGCTTCTGCCACAAACACCCCCTTCTCCTTCGCCAGCGCAAAGATTTCCTCCGCCTGCCTTGCATTTGCCGTAAAAGCTTTCTCACACAGTACACTTTTGCCGTTCTCTATGCAAAGCTTCATATTGGCATAGTGCTCCGAGTGGGGTGTCGCGATATAGATCAAATCAATCTTATCCTCCAGCAGCATTTCCTCATAAGAAGTATATGCCACCTTAATCCCATAATGATCTGCAAATTCCTGTGCTCTTCCCTCATTCCTCGATGCCACACCATAGCATTTCACGTTTTTCATCTTTCTGACTGTGCCGGCCATCGTCTCTGCCATTTTCCCGGTTCCCATGATACCGATTCGCTTTTGTTTAAACATACATCATCCCATACCTTTCACAACAATAATCGAGCCGCGCGCGCCGTGCGCATAAATGAAAGCCCATGCGGCACGAAGCCACATGGGTTCACTGATTACATGATTTTATTATAGACGATTTATGTATCCATTTTCAAGACAAACAGACAATTATTTCACAAAAAACTCTGCCTTGACATAACCTGTAGTACCATTGTAATCGATCTTATACCATTCGCCCTGATCTTCCAGCAGACTGTAGGAAGTTCCCGTCTGTGCAGAACCGATGCGATCAGACTCCTGACTGGCCTGACTCCTCACATTGACATTGGTTGTCGCTGTGACTGTGCCGACAACCTCTGTTGTCGTCTCCTGAACTGTCACAACCTCGAGATAATCACTCTTGATATAGGCTTCCTTGTCCTCGAAAATGACTTTACTCCATCCATTAACCCTGTCTTCAATCCGCCGCAGCTCCGTTCCGGCCTGTGCTTTGCCAACCTTGTCCGCTTCCTCACTATCCGAAGAACGCACATTGACTGTATCTGTTGTTCTCACAATCTGGTTTACTACCTGATTCTGAGGTATTTCTTCACTTTCGTCCGAAGTCTCTGCCGTCTGCGTCTCGCCCGTCTCTGACTGAGGGGTATCTGTCTCAGGAGTGTCTGTACCATCTCCCTGTGCCTCAAGCTGCGCCAGCGCCACACCAACGGACTCCTTGATCGCAACAGGAAGATCTTCCATAAACTGGTTGAGCTGTTCGTCTGCCGTTGTTGCCTTTGTATAATCAACATTAATCTTGTTGTACAGATCAACCACATCATCCTGATTTGTGACGAGCTTAAAGGCAGCCTTGATGTTTTCCTCCGTATCGCCGTCAATCTTCAGGCTTCCATCCTCCGCCGTATAGACATAAAACGCATTCAATCCCGGAGCCTCTGTCTCGATATCCTTGAACTTGACTTCATATGTCACATACACAAAATAGGAATTTTCCTCCACTCCCGGCTTTGTGTAACATTTAATATTGTCATATTTCTCAATAAACTCACTCTTTTTCTCGTAAGTGACAATCTCCCGATCTGTATTGTAATCCTTAACCGCTCTGACTGTATCGATATCTCCATCCGCCAGCGCCGTGCAAAAGGTTTGCATCAGCTCATTGACATCGGCATAGGCATTTTCCGCCAGCGGCTCATTGCTCAGCGCTGCAAGACTGGCTGTATCCGTATGCTCCTCAGTATTCAGGGCCGGATTGTTTACGGTCCGGCTCTCTCTCTGCGAAGCGATATATGAAATCACTACGGCAATAATGATCGCACACGCCGCAACCGGCAGCAATATCTTTGCGGCATTTATAGCCATTCCCTGAATCTGCTCCGACGAGACATCCGATGCCGGTTTCTCGCCGGCTGGTTTGGACTTCGTTTCCTTCTGGTCAGATTCTTTCTGATGAAATTCTTTCTTCCCCGAAGCTTCTTTCACCACATTCGCCACATTCTCTTTCTGATTCTTATTCTCTGATTTTCCCTTATCTGATTTTATGTTGCTGTCAGCTACCCTTACAGCCTTCTGCAACGCAACGGTTTTCTGAGGAGTATCTGGTTTTGTTTTTCCCTCTATCCGCCCTTCTACCCGCTGTTGTTCGTTTTGTTTCTCGTTTTGTTTCTTCTGCCCGCTCTGTTCCTTTGTATTTTTGTTTTCTGTTTTTTTCTCTGTATGATTCTTATCTTGATCTTCTTTTTTCTTTTCTACTGTATTTTCTGTCGCATGCTCTGTATTCTTACCCTGATTTTCCGCTTCTGTATTCAGCGCTTCTGTATTTCCGCTTGTATTTGGATTCTGATTGCCTTTCTGCTTGTTTTTCTTTTTTTTTCTGTTATCCATCTCTGCTCCTATCCATCACTGTCAAACCCATTGCTGGAAATGCACCCGACAGGAATCGAACCTGCATTAAAGGCGTCGGAGGCCTCCGTTCTATCCATTAGACTACGGGTGCTGGATATGATTTTCATCACGTCTGTAATCATAACACAATTATTTGCATTTGTCTACAAAATATTTCACGTCTGCCTTTGATATTTTTCACATAGCGCATCAAAGCGAAACACCTGATCCTGTAGAGACTGATAAGCCGCGCTGTCACTCGCTTCAAGCTGATCAAGAAACTGAAACAGCTTGTCCTGAAGTTTATAGTGCTCCCTCGCATCCACACGGTAAAAATTGGCACTGCGCATGATCTTTTCAAGGTATTTTGCAATCTGTCTGTCATTTTCCTTTTTCAGGGCATTGTGCAAAAGCTCGATATTATCCACTTCGGGAGAATCTGTCACCTTTGCAAACGTATTGGCCCCGATCGCATAGTACTCTTCCCCGATCTGATAAATAAACCCTTTCTTTTTATATAGACTTTCCTTAAAATCGCTCATACGGCTCCTCCAAAATTCCCCTGCGCAACTCCTCTTTTTATGTATTTTTGCAGTTCTTATAAATTTTACCACGAAATCCGTGATTTGTCATCCCATTTTCAGGCTTTTCATATATTCCTTTACCTCCAGATCCGGATTCAGGGACTCGCGTATTTTCTGCAATGCCTTATTGTATGTCCACGCGTCCATATGACATCCGTCAGAAAGCATCCGCGCGCTCTCATATGGAAAGCAGACAAATGTCTCCGCCATAAGCCATGCGGCCGCCATCTGCGCATAGTAGCCCTGGTCAAACGGTCTGTTCAACGTTGTAAGTATTTTCTCCAGGTATGGATACTGCATCCTGGTGCTGACAGAAAGCTCCCGATTGGGGACGCTGTCATTGATGTCCGCCATGCCGACCTTTCTGTTTCTCGCGATTTTCTTATGATCGATATCGTACTTGAGGTACTGGCTTAACAGCAGTATCAGCGCCACCCTGACCTCATACTCCTGCTCCGAGTACAGATAGGGCTGCATAAACTCCCACACCTCATCCCGATACTGGTTTGCAAAGGTGAAGGAATTGCAAAAGCTGTCGCACACAGACCAGTTATCAATATGCGGGACAAATGACCTGAGGCACGCAAGTCCCTCCTCACAGGAGACACCTTTTTTCGCAGTCCCATATCCGATCAGCAGTCCGCGCAGCATCGTCTCCTCAAAATAAACATCCGCATACGCTCCGTCATACCGCAAAGCTTCCTCCTGCCACTTTGTCTTATTTTCCTTGTCGTTGACGAGGCTCCTGGCAATCCGCCTCAGCTGCGGCAGTCTCACCCCCAGAAGGGGGCTGGCCCCAGGTATGAGGCCTGCCGAAAAATCCCTGTATTTCTCATCAGCGTATTGTGCCAGTATCTCTCTGATTTCTTCTCTCATCTGTCCCCACCACTATTACGGCACTGCCGTCCGCTGTCACAGCGCGCTTTGCTATTGATTGCCGCCGCTCTTCCTGTACTGTGCCGGTGTCATGCCCATTTTCTTCTTGAAAATGCGGTTAAAATGCTCCACGTTGGGATAACCGACTGCCATGGCCACATTCTCCACAGTCATATTTCCGTTTCTGAGCAGCGTCTTTGCCTTCTTCATACGTATGTTGATCAAAATATCGCCGAAGGTTTTTCCCGACTTCTCATGAATATACTTGCTCAGATAAGGCTCTGACAGATGAAAATGCTCCGCAACATCGCTGAGCGCAGTCGCCTGATAGTTTGCCTGGATATAATTCAGAATCTCCATCATGCGCTCATCCTGACACGCCTCGTTCTCCTGAATCTGCGGAAGCTTGTTGACACTGACACAGAGCGCGTGTATCGACGCCTTGATAATATCATCGTCCATGCCGACACCCCAGAATTTCTCGCCATTGCAGGTAACACTCACATAGGCGATCGCCTTTGACGAAGAACCCTTTGTAAGCGCATGCTCCTCGTAGTCGGACAACTGATAGCTGACGCCAAAATACTGCTTGATCGTGTTGCTCACCGCATCAAGACGTCCGTTCCCATTCGCGTCCACCGTCGTCTTCCTGTCGCCGCAGGTGATCACTGCCTCCGCCATAATGCCGTCAACCTGCTTGAAATGACACTCGTCGATCCGGAACAGCGGCGTGTTATCCACATAATTTTCACAGAAAATATCATAAACCCACTGCGGGGAGAGCACTTTATGCTCCTGGTCGGAAACATCCTTCACGAGATATCCAACCTCCTCGCGCATGGCATAGGGCAGGGAGATACCATAGTTCTGTTTCAGGATATAGTTCACACCGCCTTTGCCCGACTGGCTGTTGATGCGTATCACGTCGGCATCATAATTTCTGCCCACATCCTTGGGATCAACCGGCAGATACGGCACTGTCCACTTGTCTGTATTTTTCTCCTCACGCCACTGCATTCCCTTGGCAATCGCGTCCTGATGGGAGCCGGAAAAAGCTGTGAATACAAGATCTCCTGAGTACGGCTGCCTCTCATGGACTCTCATGCGCGTGAAGAGCTCATATTTCTCCCGAATCTCGGACATATTGGAGAAGTCAAGCTTCGGATCAACCCCATGGGAGAACATATTCATCGCCACCGTGACCAGGTCCACATTTCCCGTCCGCTCACCGTTTCCAAACAGTGTCCCCTCCACGCGGTCTGCACCCGCAAGAACGCTGAGCTCCGCATCACATACACCGCAGCCGCGGTCATTGTGCGGATGCACGGAAAGCACCACTGCATCCCTGTATTTCAGATTTTTGTGAATATATTCTACCTGTGTGGCAAACACATGCGGCATGGCGTTCTCAACTGTCGTCGGGATGTTGATGATCACCTTTTTGTCCGGTGTCGGCTGCCAGATATCAAGCACTGCATTGCATACCTCAACCGCGTAGTCGACCTCTGTGCCATGGAAGCTCTCAGGGCTGTACTCGAAGGAGAAATTTCCATCGGTCTCTGATGCAAGCTGCTTTAACAGCTCTGCACCGTCTGTCGCGATCTTCTTGATCTCCTCCCTGCTCTTTTTAAAGACCTGTTCGCGCTGTGCCACCGAGGTTGAGTTATAGAGATGAATCACTGCATGCGGAGCGCCCTTGACCGCCTCAAAGGTCTTCTTGATAATGTGCTCCCTCGCCTGCGTGAGCACCTGTACTGTCACGTCGTCAGGTATCATATTTCTTTCTATCAAAGCACGCATAAACTCATACTCGGTCTCCGATGCCGCCGGAAAACCGACCTCGATCTCCTTAAAGCCGATCTCGACAAGCATCTCAAAAAACTGCAATTTCTCGTCCAGACTCATCGGCTCGATCAGCGCCTGATTACCGTCCCTTAAATCAACAGAACACCAGATCGGCGGTGCTGTGATCGCGTCCTTCTTCACCCAGTCATATGTACAGACTGGCGGTAAAAAATAAGATTTCTCATACTTACTTGCATTTTTCATGTCCTACAACCTCCACATTGATATGATTTTTCAAACTGCTGCATCGGCACGACACAAAAAGTCTTTCGCCTCCACAACATCCCTGCTGTAGAGACGAAAGACCTTACTATTCTTTCGCGGTACCACTCTACTTCATGATCTTATAAAAACTATAAGAACATACCCTCATCAGCACTATCATGCCTTTCCCTGATAACGGTGGGTGCTCCGTTATGTCCTACTGATCTCTCATCCGACCGGTTCAGACATACAGCTCCAAGACGAGTTCGCCATACTTCCCATACTGCCTCGCAGCCAGCGGCAGCTCTCTGAAATGTTCGGTATCACTACTACTTCTTTTCCTTGCCATTTTCTATTTACTTCTCCATAGTAACATGATTTGGGGCATATTGCAACCCATTAAAATTAATCATTTTTATTGATATTTTTTATTATTCATAGATTATCAACATAATGTCAGTCCCAGATAACCTGCCCTGCAGTCCCATCCCTTCAGGCGCTCCGGCAGCAGTACCATTCCGCCCATATTTCTCTGATATGCCCATGTTGCTCCTGTGTATCCCAAAAGCTCTGGCAGGATATTATAAAGCGCATCATCGTCAAGCGTCGTCTCCATAATATGCAGACTATCCTGCTCTGTCCGGTACATCAGCACTGCCTTTGCGGGATTTTGCGCCGCTGTACTCTTTGTCAGCAAAAGTGTACGTCCACCGCAGAGCTGATTTTCCCTGATGGCATAAGCGATCGCATTCTCATCCCACTCTACATATCCTTCACCCTCAAAAAACTGATCCCTTACAGCTTTATACTCCTTTTCATTTGCATCAGAAACCACCCAGCCGCCAATCATATCCGGCCTGTCCCTGCCATCCAGCTCCTCTGCGACCTCCAGCGCACAGTCATCTGTCACCAAAACAGGTGTATGCGCAGCCGCAGCGCAGCGTCCGGCATAGATCCAGCAGGGACTCTCACCAAAAGCATCCGCAAATCCGCGCTTCTCATAATACTCCTGCAGATCCCTGTCGGCCGGCTGCAGAATCAGCGGTTCACCATATTTCTGTGCAGCATATTTGATGATTTCCAGCGCATAACCCTTCTTTCTGTATTCGGGTAACGTGGCAACCGCATAGACATATCTGGCCTTTTCTTTTTTGCCATTGACCATCACCTGTACCGGCAGCAGACTTGCCATCGACACAGGGCGGTTGTCCTGATAGATCACGTACATATTTTCCCGTTCAAAGCGATTGTCCATATACAATGCGATATATGCCCTGTCATCCCCAAAACACCGGTTCCATATCTCAGTAATGGCCTCCCGCTCTGTCTCGTCCGCAAAAACGACATGACTTTCAACCGCTCTGTACTTCCTCAACAGTCTATCCGGATAGTAGGACAATTTTGCCCTCCGGAGTCCCTGATCGCCTGTGTCCTCCTCACGGTTTACATACTGAAAAGCCTGCATCTCGTGCAGAACAAACTGCTGGTTGATCATTGGGTATGCACCCTGCAGATCTGGAAACGCCTTCTCAAAATGAACGACAAATGTATCTTCATTCAATGGCTCTCCAATCGTAAATGCGACAAGTTCCCCACCCTTATACAGGACACCTCCGCAAAGTCCAAGCTCTCCAAAATGAGAGAAGGCCACTTCCATGGCACTGATCTCCTGCTCCATTCCGTCATTCCACTTCTCAGCGCGCATGGCCATCCATTCCTTTGCCATCCTGCGGCACTCCGGTATCTCCTTCTGTGTCATCCGCTTATACTGCCAGTCACCCTCATCCATGAAACGGGCAATATGGTTTCGCTTGCCATGCAATTTCTTCCCCCTCAACGAAGTGAGCTTTTCCACGGTATAAACATAGTCAAATGCATCCCTGTCCGCACCGACCTCAAACTCCCCTGGAAACCATTCGATCAACTGTGACCGCCCCTCTTCCGTGACTGGACACAGATGCAGCCTGTAGCCATGCACTGCACATATTTTTTGCAGATGCGCGATCATGGATTTTTTGTCGCCATTTCCAAACGGAAAAGAATACCGGACACGCTCCTGCTCCCTGTATTTGATCACTCCGCATCCATAAGCGCACCCCACCTGCACATCATACGCCTTCGCCCAGATATAATTATTGGCAAAAGTGTACTCACAGGCATCCAGCCTGTCCTCTTTTAATTTCTCATTCATCCAATTCCTGTCATCCATCGATATCGGATGAAAGCCTAATTTTTCCTGATCCAACATATGAGATTCCATCCTGTTCACAAATCAATAAATTGTCAAAAAAAATATAAAATTTCTATTGATTATCTGACAATTTTGTACTAACATAGTATGTGGGTTATTTTTATTATTCAAACAAACTTAACAAAGGAGGTAACGGTATGGAAGGCTTAAAAAATATCATGGAGGATGATGTGGAAGAACAGTTGAATCGTCTGCTTCCCACAATGCCAAATATTTGTTCCTGTGAAATATGCCGACTGGACATGGCAACCTACGCATTAAACCGATTGAAGCCTAATTATGTAAGGACTAACACCGGTGCATTATTTCACAAAGTAAATACCTCATCTACCCAGGCAAAAACTGAAATTCTCACTGCTGTTGTCACAGCAATCAATGTAATAGGTGCCCATCCCCATCATGACTGAACACATCCGGCAAACGCCTTATATATTTTTTTCACAAATATCATTCAGACAACACCTGTCACAATATGGCTTTTTCCGCGCCGTACATACCTCGCGTCCATGGTCAACCAGTCTGTGGCAGAACTGATTGCCCTCCTCAGGCGGAATCAGTTCCCACAACGCCATCTCCACCTTTTTTGGTTCTTTTATGTGATCAACCAGTCCCATGCGGTTCGTGAGCCGGATACAATGTGTGTCCGTCACGATCGCAGGTTTGCCAAACACATCTCCTATAATCAGGTTCGCACTCTTTCTGCCCACTCCCGGAAGCTTTAACAGCGTGTCAAAATCATCCGGCACCCTGCAGTCAAAATCATCGCGAAGCATCCTCATGCATCCGCTGATATCACGCGCCTTGCTGTGTCCCAGTCCGCACGGCCTGACAATGCGCTCGATCTCCTCGACATCTGCGTCCGCGAGCGCCTCGATGGTCGGATATTCCTCGTACAATCCCTTTACCACCACATTGACTCTCGCATCGGTACACTGTGCCGCGAGGCGCACGCTCACCAGAAGCTTCCACGCCTCGTTGTAATCCAGTGTACAGTCAGAGTCAGGATACTCCTTTTTGAGGCGCTCTATGATCGCGAGCGCCAGCACCTTCTTTTTCTTTTTGCTTTTACTTTTTGTTCCCATCTTATCTTTCCCGATTATTGTGCTTTTAATTCTTTAAACTCTCTTTATAAAATTGCCGAAATTCCTCGTATCCCTCTGCGGAAAGCTGCTCTTTCTGGAACTTTTTATTCTTGTTCATGCGCGCCACGAGTACCTGTGCGCCGTCCTGCCGCTCCTGCTGTGCCTCTGCAATAATACTACACAGGGCCTCTCCCGATACGCCTTTTTCGATCAGATATGCCACCTTCCTGCTCTGGTTTGGCACCTTGAAGCCGCTCTCCATCAGTATCAGTATGATACGCTCAAACCCGATGGAAAAACCGCACGCAGGCACATCCTTTCCCGTAAACCTGCCCACCATCTTGTCATAGCGTCCACCTCCGCCACAGCTGCCGCCAAACTCGGGCATCGCGATCTCAAAAATCGTACCTGTATAATAAGACATTCCGCGGACTAATGTCGGATCGAACACAAGCTTGAAATAATCGCCTTTTGTGACGTTAACGCTCTCGATAATCTCCCGGAAGCCAGCCTTGACAGCCTCGTCGAGAAATCCTGTCATTTTTTCCTCAATAAAGGCAAGGGTGTCCCCCGACGCATTCATCTCCTTAAAAAGCGCAAGATATTTTTCAATGTTTCCACTGTCATACCCCGCCTCAATGAGCTCGCGCTCCACACCCTCGAGTCCGATCTTGTCCATCTTGTCGAGCGTGATAAATACATTGTCGTAATCCGCCTCGTCAAACCCGCTGTAGGCTGCCATTGCCTTTAGGATTCTTCTGTCGTTAATGCGAATCTCAAAATTCTGAAATCCCAGCTTCCCCAGTGTCGTCGTCGTCGCCAGAATCAGCTCGATCTCCGCAAGATTGGACTCCTCGCCAAGAATGTCTATGTCACACTGCATAAACTGGCGGTATCTGCCCTTCTGCGGCCTGTCCGCCCTCCACACATTTCCCATCTGCAGTGCCTTGAACGGAGACGGCAGTTCGTTTGCGTGATTCGCATAATACCGCACGAGCGGAACTGTCAGATCATAGCGCATCCCGAAATCGACAACGTCCTCCTCGGTCCGAGCCGTCTCCAGATTGAGCTGCGCCCCCCTCTTTAACACCTTGAAGATCAGTTTCTCATTCTCGCCGCCCTGTTTGCTGCTCAGGTTTTCGATATTCTCCATACAGGGCGTCTCCATCGGTGTAAAACCGAATTTCCCATAAGTCTCTTTAATCACACCCATCACATAATCTCGAATCTGCATTTCCTCCGGCAGGATATCCTTCATGCCGTTCACAGGTTTTTTATTCAATGCCATAAATTGTACCTCATTTCTATATATACACAATGTTTGATTTCATTTTATCAGTCGCACCCAAAATTCCTGGTGGTGCCCTTTGCCCAAGGGCTGCCCACATCACAGCGGCCATGATGATACTGCGTGCTGACGGTGCCCTCCTGCTGCTCCTCGGACACATTGACTTTGATGCGGCTCACGCCGTCCGATGTCTTGCTGTCAAGCATGTTGATAATATCCTCGATCTCCTGTTCCTGCTGATTTTTTTTCTTTTCCTCGAGCTCATCCATATCTTCCAAACCGCTAAATACTGCCATATCTGACTCCTCCTCTTTATTTTTGTATTCTATATCCACTTCGTCAAACAAATCATCAAACGTAATCTTTACATTCGGAAAATGAATCAATTTTAACTCACCTTTATTTTCTTCTGTGATAATCTTCCACAAATAATACTGCGGTGTTCCGGTTTCATCATAATCAAGTTCATAGATCTCTACTTTTTTACCTTTTAAGTCTACAATCCAATATTCATCGATTTCCTGTTGGCGGTACAATTCTTTCTTTTCCCTTCCTATTATATCAGGTTTTACAACTTTTTCAACCCATTGCTCCAAACCCCAAAAAGGGGGGCGCGTAAATGCCCCCTTTGGTATTTGACATCAAATATTCTGCTTGTTGCTCAGATACCGGATACAGACTCCGTTCGCGTGGAGCACATCGCCCTCGAGCCGTCTCGAAAACATGATCTTACTGTCCTCGTCCCTGATCACTTCGATATCCTCCCCGCTGCTGTTCACAATCACTTCGAGTGTCTCGCCCCAGCCCATTTTCTGGAACTGGATCACCCTCGGATTCGCATAGTCCGCCGGGAAATGAAAATTGCGCTCACGCATCAGCGGCTCTTCTTTTCTGAGCTTGATGAGCTGCTTTGTCATGGAAATCTGTTCATTGTACTTGCCCTGCTCGATGTCTGTCCACGGCATACAGCGGCGGCAGTCCGGATCAAATCCTCCCTCCATGCCAATCTCTGTTCCATAGTAAATACAGGCGCTGCCCGGCATCGTAAACAGCAATGCAAACAGACAGTTGTATTCATCGAGATCACTCGTCACATTTCTAAGACGAATCGTGTCATGCGAGTCAAGCATATTAAACAGCACATCGTTGGTCTGCTGCATATAGTTCGTGTAGCAGCGATTAATCATAAATTCGAAATCTTCCCCTGTAAGACTCTTATCGAGGAAAAAGTCCTTCATACTCCCGGCGAGCGGATAATTCATGACGGAATCATACTCATCTCCCCGAAGCCACGGCATCGCGTCATGCCAGATCTCCCCGAGAATGTAAATATCCGGCTTGATCGCCTTCAATGCTTTCCTGAGCTCCTTGCAGAATACATGGGACACTTCGTTTGCCACGTCCATGCGGATACCATCCACATCATACTTCTTTACCCAGCCGCATGCAACCCCGATCAGATATTCGCGGACTGCAGGATTGTTGGTGTTGAGTTTTGGCATCGCATCGAAAAAGGCAAATGTATATAACTGCCCTCTTTTCGCCGCGTCCCACTGATTGGACAGCGGCCATTCATTGATCATAAACCAATCAAAATATTGGGAGTCACGCCCGTTTTTCAGCACGTCCTGCCATGGCTTGAAAAAATACCCGCTATGGTTAAACACCGCGTCGAGCATCACACGGATTCCGCGCGCATGTGCCTGCTCCACGAAGTTTTTCATAGCCCCATCGTCGCCAAAATTAGGATCGATTTTCTCATAGTCTGTCGTGTCATATTTATGGTTCGATGGCGCTTCATTGATCGGCGTCGTATAGATTCCTGTGATTCCCAAATCTTTTAAGTAATCAAGCTTGTCCGTCATACCCTTTAGATCGCCGCCGTAAAAATCACTGTGTCCGACGCCCCCCTCGTATTTCCATTCCTTTGTATTCTCAGGATTCAAAGATGGATCGCCGTTGCAGAACCGCTCAGGGAAAATCTGATACCAGACCGTCTCGTTCACCCACTCCGGCACCTTGTTGACATCGATGGGATTCATCCACGGCATGGTAAAGCACTGTCTGCTCCGCCCTTTGATCTGCATCTGTTCCTCACTGACAAATCCGTCCTCGAAATAATACCAGCGCTCATTCTCCGTCACCAGTTCGAAATAATATTTCAGTCTCTTATATGCAGGTTTGATTGTCGTCGTCCACCAGAGCTGATATTTCAGGCGTTTCTTGAATGGAATATTCGCTTTTTCCCCCGTCCATTCCTCGCCGCCGCCCAAAATTCCGTTCGCAAACGGATCGCCATAAACAATATTCACTTCCCTGACATCGTATCCTGTCTTGAGATTGATGATCAACTGATTTTCATCGAGCATATAACAATAATTGTCGACTGTTCTGTGATAAACTGACGCAAACTCCATATTCGTACCTTTTCCTTTCCATTTGCCATACAATATTATGCAATCTGATCAACCTGATTATTCATTTACGCTGACTCTCCCCGCCAACACATTTTCGTAATCCTCGAGATTCTTCTCCAGAAGCTTCGGCGTGTCAAGTCCATACGGGCATCTGGAAGCACACTGCCCGCAGTGGATACATTCCTTGATCTTAGCCATCTGCGCCTGCCACTCCTCGCCCAGCCAGTTTGCCGACGGAGACCGCCGCAAAAGCTGTGAAATCCGTGCACAGTTGTTGATCTGGATTCCCTTTGGACACGGCATACAATAACCGCAGCCGCGGCAGAAATCCCCTGCAAGTTCTTTCAGATCCCTCTCATATACCGCCCGCATCTCCTCGTCCATCTCGGGTATGTTCTCCTGATAGGACAAAAACTCCGCCAGTTCAGACTCGCGCTGCACGCCCCATAGCGGCAGCACAGCCTCATGCTGGCATGCAAACCAATAGCAGAGCTTTGCGTTTGTGAGCAGTCCGCCCGCAAGCCCCTTCATGCCAAGGAATCCCATTCCCGCCTCCTCACACTTCCTTGCGAGCGCGATCTCCTTCTCGGAGGAAATGTAGGCAAATGGAAACTGCAGCGTCTCGTATAACCCGCTCGCAATCGCCTCCTCCGCCACGTTCAACAGATGGGCAGTGATCCCGATATGTCTGATTTTTCCTTCCTCCTTCGCCCTGACAACCGCATCGTAAACCCCGTCCTCGTCGCCCGGACGGAAACATTTCGGCGCGCAGTGGAGCTGATAGATATCTATGTAATCTGTCTTTAACAAGCCAAGCGAAGTCTCCAGGTCTTCCAGAACTTTTTCCCCCGTCTTTGCCGTAGTCTTTGTCGCAATGTAATACTTGCTCCTGTCAACGCCCTCTAACGCGATGCCCAGTTTCTTCTCACTGTCGCTGTACGCCCTCGCCGTGTCAAAGAAATTCACACCACCGTCAAGCGCCATGCGAATCAGCTTTACCGCACTGTCCACATCAATCCTCTGGATTGGAAGCGCCCCAAACCCATTCTTGTTTGCAATAATTCCCGTGTTTCCGAGCCTTACAGTCACCATAGTATTCTCCTCCTTGTCTGATTTATCTGATCTATTTATCCCGCTAAGCTGTCCTTTTTCAGCGTCTATGGTCTCATATAAGACAAAACTGCCTCAACACCATACAGCATCGTATCCAACCCGTCCTGATATTGATAATTTGCATTCGCCGCCAGCATCCCGCTGATTGCTGTCACGATGATCCAGATATTCTGCGCCGCCTTACAGCTGTCCGTCTGCGGACTCACATCGCCTGTCGTTTTTCCCTTTTCGACCAAATCAGTTAACATCTGAAGAAATTCATTTTGCACACCTTCATTCGTGACCTGATAGAGCGTGGTATAGTGCTGAAAATGGGCTTTTCTGTCATATATATACGCCAATGCAGCCCCGAGCAGCGCTATGAGATTGTCATAAAATGACAGCTGCGGATTCATGGCCGCCCCTGCCTTCTCCATCAGCTCCTCATTGCACCGCCCTGCCACGATCAGATTGATCTCGCCAATATCGCGAAACCGGTTGTAGATCACCCTCCGGTCACAGTTTAGCTCCCTGCAGAGCCTTGTGACAGTCAGCGCGTCCACCCCCTCCCGACAGCCAATATTCACTGCGAGATCGACAATCCTTTTACTGGTCTCATCCTCAATCCGCTTTCCTTTCGAAAAGGCCATCTTCATCACCCCCATCCCTTCTCGAGATATCTATCATTCATTTTATCAGCTTTATCCAAAGATGGCAAGAAATATTCGGTCTTTTTTTGTGCAATGTATATATTTCTCTTTACGATTGTCGACCAGATATGCTATAATATGCCATAAGTAGAAAGGGGAATAGATCTATATGAAAAATCTGAGTGTAAAACTAAAAATGACCATTATTGGCGTTATGATCGTCGCTTTTATGCTGTTCAGCATCCAATTTTCTGTGAACAGTATGCAGGCAATCGACGAACGGATTCTGCTGGAGGAAGAGGAAAACATCCGCACGGATTATGACAACAGCATCCGGCAGCAGGTCGAACAGGTCATCACGCTCCTCGAGACCTATCAGGCCGAAATCGAGGCAGGCGTCTATACCCGGGAGGAAGGCATGGCTCTTGCCGCGGACAAAGTCAGAGCCCTGCGTTATGGCACAGACGGCTATTTCTGGGTTGACCAGTCTGATGGCACCAACGTCGTCCTGCTCGGAAATGACACCGAAGGCACCAACCGCATGGGAACAACAGATGTAAACGGGTTTGCAATGGTAAAGGACTTTATACAGGGTGCGGTAGCTGAGGGAAGTTATTTCAGTGACTATGCGTATCCAAAGGAGGGCGGAACCGAGCCGATGCCAAAACGGGCATACACGGAGTACTTTGAGCCATTTGACTGGGTTGTCGGCACGGGAAACTACATCGACAATATTGATGCACAGCTTACAACATCTACCGCGACCGCACACGCCTACACCAACCAGAAAATCCGGCTCTTCATCACAGTCTGCATCGTATTTGCCATTCTGATCGTGCTGTACCTTGTGGCAACCATCTTTGATATCACAAAACCATTAAATGAAGTCGGCACAATCCTCCGCAGTATGTCAGGCGGAGATTTCTCCGTAAAGATCGCGGAAAAAAACCTGCGCCGCCGGGACGACTTTGGCCGGCTTTCCAGGATTCTGGAAAAAACGCGTACTAATATTGGCGGACTGATTCATGATGTCAAGAATGAGACGAGCCTGACAACCGAGAGTGTCAACGGTATCGCTCAGAATATGGTCCATATGAACACGAAGGTGGAGGACGTCTCCACGACAACCACACAGCTCTCAGCCTCCATGGATACAACCGCTTCCACCGCAGTGTCCATCAACGAAATGACAAGGGAGATCGAGTACGCAGCCAAAAACATAGCAGAACGCGCGCAGGAAGGCGCAGAACGCGCAGAAACGATTCACAGGAAGGCAACCAATGCCAGGAGCTCCGCGGGTAAGAGCAAGACCAGCCTCATCCAGCAAAAGACGGCAATCGAGGGCAGCCTTCAGGAAGCTCTCTCCAAAATAAAAATTGTCTCCGAGATTTCAACGCTTGCGGAATCCATCATGGAAATTACCGCACAGACCAATCTGCTGTCACTGAATGCCAGCATCGAAGCTGCCAGGGCAGGAGAAGCCGGAAAAGGCTTCGCGGTCGTCGCGGATGAAATCCGCAAGCTTGCCGAACAGTCGCAGAGCAGTACAGAAAATATCCAGAAAGTCACAGAACAGGTCAACAATTCCGTCAAAAGCCTCGCAAGCGACGCAAAACAGCTCCTGACCTTTATCGACACTCAGGTCATGGACAGTATCAGCCTATTTGAGACCATCGCAAACGACTATAACGAGGACGCCGGCGAGATCGATTCCCTCGTCACCGACTTTAGCGCGATTTCTGAGGAGCTTCTCGCCTCCATCTGCAACATTACCAGCTCCCTGGATGGCATCGCACAGGCCGCGCAGGAAAGCGCACAGGGCACAGCGAACATCGCAGACCGCGTTAAGGAGGTTGTACAAATCTCCGACTCTGTAAACACTTCCCTGCAGAACGCAAACGGAATTGTCGGCAGACTCAATGACGCGACAGGAAAATTCCAGTTGGAATCATAAGCGTATCTTAATAAGCTGTCCTATCTCACGATCATGAGATAGGACAGCTTTATTCTAATTCGCCGCAATCGCATTGCCAGTATAAAGCTGATAATACTTGCCCTGTGCCTCGATCAGCTCATCATGCGTGCCGCGCTCGATGATCCTGCCCTGCTCGAGCACCATGATGCAGTCGCTGTTCTTGACGGTCGAGAGCCTGTGGGCGATGACAAATGTCGTCCTGCCCTTCATCAGCTTATCCATGCCGTCCTGCACGATCTTCTCTGTACGCGTATCGATCGAGCTCGTCGCCTCGTCGAGAATCAGTGCGGGCGGATCTGCGATCGCTGCCCTCGCGATCGCAAGGAGCTGGCGCTGTCCCTGGCTCAAGTTTGCGCCGTCGCCTGTCAGCAGCGTATTGTAGCCATCAGGAAGCTTTTCGATAAATTCATGCGCATTCGCAAGCTTTGCCGCCGCGATGACCTCCTCGTCCGTGGCGTCGAGCTTGCCATAGCGGATATTTTCCATCACGGTAGCCGTAAACAAATGTGTATCCTGCAGCACAATGCCGAGTGAACGGCGCAAATCCGCTTTCTTGATCTTGTTGACATTGATGTTGTCATACCGAATCTTACCGTCCTGGATATCGTAAAAACGATTGATCAGATTGGTGATCGTCGTCTTGCCGGCGCCAGTGGAACCGACAAACGCAATCTTCTGCCCCGGCTCCGCAAACAGCTTGACATTGTGGAGCACGATCTTGTCATCCGTATAGCCAAAGTCCACGTCATCAAACACGACGCCGCCCTCGAGCCGCTGATAAGTGGTGGTGTCACTCGCCTTGTGATAATGCTTCCATGCCCACATACCAGTGTGTTTCTGTGTCTCCCTGATCTCGCCGTTAATCTCCTCCGCATTGACCAGTGATACATAGCCCTCGTCTGTCTCGGGCTGCTCGTCGAGCATCTTGAAAATACGGTCGGCTCCGGCAAGCGCCATGACAACGGAGTTGAACTGCTGACTCACCTGGTTGATTGGCATGTTAAAGCTTTTATTAAAACTCAGAAAACTTGCAAGTCCGCCAAGTGTCAGTCCGCCAATGTTCCCAAGCGCCAGGATGCCGCCCACGATCGCGCACACTACATAGCTTAAGTTTCCGAGCTGCGCATTGATCGGGCCGAGCATATTACCAAACTGGTTCGCATTGTAAGCACTTTCAAACAGCTCCTCGTTCAACTGATTGAAACGCTCCATGCTCTCCTCCTCGTGGCAGAACACCTTGACCACCTTCTGCCCTTCCATCATTTCCTCGACAAATCCATTCACTGCGCCGATGGATTTCTGCTGCGCCACGAAATACCTGCCGGAAAGTCCCGTTGCCTTCTTTGTGACAAAGAGCATGATCGCAACCATGATCAGCGTCGTGATTGTCAGCGGCACACTCAGGATGACCATACTTACAAAGACGCTGACAATCGTGATCGCACTGTTTAGAAACTGCGGCATACTCTGGCTGATCATCTGTCTCAATGTATCGATATCGTTGGTGTATCTCGACATGATATCACCGTGCGGATGTGTGTCGAAATACTTGATCGGCAATGCCTCCATCTTGTTAAACATATCATTCCTGATATTGCGCATCGTTCCCTGGCTGACATTGATCATAATCCTGTTATATAGATAGGAAGCCAGCACTCCTATGGCATAGAAGCATGCCACCCTGAAGATTGCCTGTGCAAGTCCCGAGAAATCCGGGTTTTCCGTGCCAAGCAGCGGCATGATGTACTCGTCGATCAACGTCTGTGTAAACAGTGTTCCCTGAATGTTGGCAAACACGCCCACAAAGATACATACGACAACAATAATGACATGTGGTGTATAATTTTTGAGCACATACCCCATAAGCCTCTTAAAAAGCTTCCCTGGATTTTCAATCTTTGGTCTTGGTCCTCTCGTGTGATGTCCTGGTCCTGGCATTAGTTGTCACCTCCATTCTGGTCAAAGTCCGCGTTTCCTCCGGTCTGTGATTCATATACCTCGCGGTAGATCGGACTGTTTTCAAGCAGTTCGTCATGCGTTCCAAACGCGGTTACCATACCGTTATCCATGACGATAATGCGGTCTGCATTCTGCACGCTGCTCACCCGCTGTGCGATAATCAGCTTGGTCGTATCTGGTATCTCCTCCGCAAATGCCCTTCTGATCCTGGCATCGGTGGCAGTGTCCACCGCGCTGGTACTGTCATCGAGTATCAGTATCCTTGGCTTTTTGAGCAGCGCCCGCGCGATACAGAGCCTCTGTTTCTGTCCACCGGATACATTTGTACCGCCCTGCTCTATAAACGTGTTGTATTTATCGGGCATTTTCTGTATAAACTCATCTGCGCAGGCAAGCTGGCATGCCCGGATACATTCCTCCTCCGTGGCGTTCTTGTCACCCCACCGGAGATTTTCTAATATCGTACCGCTGAAAAGAACATTTTTCTGCAGAACGACCGCAACCTGATTTCTGAGCACTTCCATATCGTACTTACGCACATCAATGCCGCCTACCAGCAGCTCTCCCGATGTGACATCATACAGGCGGCTGATCAGATTGACCAGACTGGACTTGGCGCTGCCTGTGCCACCGATAATACCGATCGTCTCCCCCGAATGGATATCCAGATTGATATTGTTCAGGACCGGTTTGCTGTCTTTATTGTAAGCAAAGGATACCTCCTTAAAGGTGATGCTTCCGTCCCTCACGTCCATGACTGGGTTCTCGGGATTTCTAAGACTCGTCTGCTCCGTTAAAACTTCCGCGATACGCTTTGCGCTGGCATAGCTCATGGACAACATGACGAAAATCATCGATACCATCATAAGGCTCATGAGGATATTCATGCAATAGGCCAGCAGGCTCATCATCTCGCCTGTCGTGAGTCCTCCTGCGACAATCGTCTTGGCGCCAAGCCATGAGATCAGCAGGATACAGCCGTACACCGTCGCCATCATCAACGGCATGTTGATGACAACGAGTTTCTCAGCCTTTAGGAACATATTATAGATATTCTGGTTTGCCTTTGCAAATTTGTCCTTCTCATAATCCTCGCGCACATAGGCCTTCACGACACGGATCGCGGACACGTTTTCCTGCACGCTCGCGTTCAGGTCGTCATACTTTTCAAACACCTGGCGGAAATACTTGTTTGCCCTCGGCATGATAAACGAGAGACAAATCGCCAAAAAGATAACAGCCACCAGATAGATGCTTGCCAGCCGCGCGTTGATGGAAAACGCCATAACCATCGCGATAATCATGGACGCCGGCGCGCGCATCGCCATGCGCAGGATCATCTGATACGCGTTCTGGATATTGGTCACGTCCGTCGTGAGCCTCGTGATCAGGCTTGATGTAGAATACTTGTCGATGTTTGCAAAGGAATATGTCTGGATATTCTCATACATCGCTTTCCTGAGGTTTCTCGCAAAGCCTGTCGATGCCCTGGCACCGTACTTTGCCCCCATGAGACCTGCCCACAGACCGATCAGCGCCATCACGATCATCAGACCGCCGATCTTGTAAATATGGTTCAGGTTTACCGCATTGACGCCATCATCGATGATCGATGCCATCAGCAGCGGAATGATCATTTCCATGATAACCTCCAAAATCATGAAAACAGGCGTCAGTATGGAATCTTTTTTAAATTCCTTAATTTGTGCGCCTAATACCTTCAGCATAAATAAACCTCCATTCGTATTTGATTCAATCTGTCAAATCGAGTAGGGAAATGCCCCTCTCCACTACTCGCGCGCCGGGCACCCGTCAGCGTATGCTGACAATCTTCCTCTGGGTGCCCGTGTGCATAAAAAGCCATCGGTTTCTCCGGCTATTGATTCATGTTTGATAAGAGCTTCTGCGCGACTCTGCGGAAAACTTCCAGCTCATCCTCCTCAATCCCCTCGAGCATACTGTCATCCATGCGATCAATCATCCTCCTTGTCCTGGCCGCAGTCTCCTTGCCCTGCTCTGTCAAAAAAATCCGTTTCAGCCTGGCGTCCCCCTCCACGGCCTCACGCGTGATATAACCTTTTTTCTCCATGAGCTGCAGAATCGTTGTCACCGTGGATCTCTTGATGCCAAAATCCGACTCGATCGTCTTCTGGTAAATCGCCCTGTCCTGATTATGGTCAAGATATCCCATGATCCAACCGTGCATCAGCGTCACTTCGTCAAGCCCCGCCTCCGTGCCACAGGTTATAAAATTCCTTTTAAATGCACTGTTCAGTTCCCGGATGATCTTTCCGATTTTGTTCGGTTCAGGCATATTACCGCAGCCATTGTTAACCTCATCCATATCGCATGCACCTCTTTTCCGCGTCTGTCCTACCATGCTTTTTGCACTCTTATCGGGATTGATGTCCTTACAGTCCAGTTTGTTCATATCCGAACTGTTCGTGTGCTAACATTTTATTCCCGATTGAAAAAGAAGTCAACACCTTTTGCGCACTTCACACTTTTTTCACATTTTGTTCCCGTCCGTTATCTGCCCTGCAATCTTCTCCGCCAGTTCCTGCAGATACATCCAGCGCTCCATCTTTTCCTCAAGCAGTTTCTCTGCACCCTCCTTGTCCTTTGCCAGCTCGTTCAATTTCACAAAATCACTGGCATTTTCCGCCATCGTGTTTTCCAGTTTTTCTATTTTTTCCTCCAACGCTGCTATCTCATCCTCAATCGACTCGTATTCTCTCTGCTCCTTATAGGAAAATTTCAATTTCTCCTGACGGTTTTTCACGGTTTTCAGGCTGACACCGGATTTCCCCTCCGCCTGCACCGCATTTTTAACCCCTTCTTCCTCCTGCAGCCTTGCCTGATAATCGGTAAAACCGCCCTCGTACTGCCTGATCGTGCCATTCTGAAAAGCAAAGATCCGTCTCACAACCCTGTCCAGAAAATAGCGGTCGTGGGAGACAGCGACCACAATGCCATCAAAATGATCCAGGTAATCCTCCAGTATCGTGAGCGTCTGTATGTCCAGATCATTGGTAGGCTCGTCAAGAACCAGTACATTGGGCGCCTCCATCAGCACACGCAGCAGATTCAGCCTGCGTCTTTCCCCGCCTGAAAGCTTCCCAAGCAGCCCATACTGCTTCTCCGGCGGAAACAAAAAACGCTCCAGCATGACGGAGGCAGAGACGGAACCGTCCACCGTCTGCACGTACTCCGCCGTGTTCCGAATGTAATCTATGACACGCATATCCGGTTTCATGTATGCCAGACCTGCGCCCTCATCATTGCGGATCTCCTGCGCGTAATAGCCAATTTTGATCGTCTGTCCTGTTATGACCTCGCCTGCGTCCGGCTGCTCCATGCCGCAGAGAACCCTCATGAGCGTTGATTTCCCGCAGCCATTTTCCCCGATAAACCCGATTCTGTCATTTTTTAAGAAAATATAGCTGAAATCACGGATTAATTCTTTGCCGCCATACCCCTTTGTGATATGTCTCAGCTCCACTGTCGTCTTACCCATGCGGGTAGATATGGCGTTTGCCACGGAGCTCAAGTCAAGCTGCGCGTCCTGCTGCGGCCCCTTTTGTGCTGCCAGGTTCTCATAGCGCTGTATATGTGCCTTTTGCTTGGTACTTCTGGCACGCGCGCCCCTTTTCATCCACTCGATCTCCACACGCAGGATGCTCTGCCTCTTGCGCTCTGTGGCAAGCTCCATATCCTCCCGCTGTGCCTTCAATTCCAGAAAACCGGTATAATTTGTCTGATAACTGTAGATTTTTCCCTTGTCAATCTCTACAATTCTGTTGGACACACTGTCGAGAAAATACCGGTCATGCGTCACCATGACCAAGGCTCCCCGGAAGTTTTTCAGATATTCCTCCAGCCAGTCCGCCATGGACGAATCCAGGTGGTTGGTCGGCTCATCGAGCACCAGTACGTCCGCCTTTGACAGCAGTGTGTTGGCAAGCGCTATTCTCTTGCGCTGCCCGCCCGACATCGTGCCGACTTTCTGTCCGTATTCGCTGATACCCAGCTTTTGCAGCATCGCCTTGGCGTCGCTCTCCAGCGACCACTCGTTGTCATGTGTGCGATTGCCCTCCATGACAGCCTCAAGAACGGTCGCATCCTTCTGGAAATCCGGCGTCTGCGGCAGATACCGTATCACGATATTGTTTGCCCTTGTGACTGTGCCCTGATCCGGTGTCTCTACTCCTATGAGCATTCTTAATAATGTCGTTTTACCCGTGCCATTGATACCGATGACTCCCACCTTCTCCATCTCGTCGACTGTGAAGGAAGCGTCCTCAAAAAGCGGCGTATCTGTATAGTACTTGGTAATATTTTCGACGTTAATAAGATTCATATATAATACTCCTTCACTGTTCCCTGCCCTGCGGATTTTAAAATTTCTTCATTTAGAATTTTCTAAGCTCAATCGAATCATCGTCCGGCGTATTCTCCACCGACCTGACCACCACATCATAGCCAAAATCACTGTTCACCTGTACATGCACCGTATCGCCGCACTTATGGCCTGCGAGCGCTTTTCCGATCGGCGATTCGATGCTGATGAGTCCCTGCAACGGGTTGTTGCGCACAGTTGTCACCAGGCGGTATGTCTCGACCGTGCCGTCCTCCACAAACTCAACCTCCACAGTCTTGTTCAGCCCGATCTCATCTTCCCTGGCGTCGTCCTCTATAATCTGTGCTGTTTTTATCATCCGCTCGAGGTAACGAATCCGGCTCTCGTTCTGGTTCTTGTATTTCTTTGCCGCATAGTACTCAAAATTCTCGCTCAGATCCCCCTGTGCGCGCGCCTCCTTGACCGCCTCCAGCGCCTCTTTCCGAATCACGAGCTTTCTGTGCTCGATCTCCTCCTCCATCTTTTTGATGTCACTTCTTGTCAGTTTATCATTCATTTTAATCTCTCCTTTTCAATCAAACAGGGGAAAAGTGCCCGTGTGCATAATAAATCGAGCAGGGAACCCTGCCCGACATACTTTATCTATATCACCCTGTACTACTTCGTCTTATTAACCAACTTACTCTTGTGGATTGCATACAGCGGAAGTGCGATAAATACCATGCCGCCGAGGATATTACCGATCGTCACCGGTATCAGGTTCGATGCAAACCCGCCAATATTCAGGCTGGAGCTGATCTGGTCATCCGTAATCCCATACAGCTCCTGTGCCTTCGCCACATATGTACTGTTTGCGCTGGCAATGATGCCCGCCGGAATATAAAACATATTTGCTACGCAGTGCTCCCAGCCACCGATGACAAATGCCGCAATCGGGAAAAAGATCGCCCACACCTTGCCCGCGATATCCTTCGCTGCAGTCGCCATCAACACAGCCATGCACACGAGGATATTGCAGAGAATACCGGAGCAGACCGCCTTAAACGGCGCGATCGTCGCCTTTCCATAAGCCACCTTGATCGTAAAAGCACCCAGCGCCCCGTCTGTATAATCCAACAGTCCACTGAAATATACCAGTGCTGCGATCAACACCGCCCCGGCCATGTTGCTGAAATACACAATGACGAGCGTCTTAATCATAGGAAGCGCACGAAAACGTTTGTCTGCTACCCCCGCGATCATCAGGCAATCCCCTGTAAAAAGTTCCCCTCCGACAAACACGATCATCATGAGTCCCACGGGGAAGATGCAACCCGCAAGCGTCTTGGATAATCCCTGGTTTGCGATATTGTGCACCGCAGCGTTGCTCGATGCACCGCCAAACGCGATAAATGCGCCCGCCATGATTCCGAGCAGGATACACTTCAATAAAGGAAGCTTTACCTTTCCCTCTCCCGCCTTCATATTTGCCTCCAGCACCTCTGCCGGAGAATTAAATGCATTTTCCATCTCTATGTACTCCTTTTACCTTATCAGTTATTTGTTATCAATAAAAGTATACATCATAAAACGCTTTATTGTCCATACCTATTATTTTTTCCCCATTATCCCTGTTTTTTTATTACAAGCGGTTGAAAACGATTTCCGTATCGTGTAAACTATTCCTAAAAGGAAACTCATTTGAAGGTGGATTACAAATTATGGTAACAATAAAAGATATCGCAAACCGCCTGGGTATTGCTCCCAGTACCGTCTCCAAGGGATTAAATGATGCCAACGACATCAGTCCGGAATTAAAAAAACTGGTACTGGACACTGCGATCGAGATGGGCTATGTCACCAAACGCATGAAAAAGGAGACACGAAAGCGTCTCTGTGTCTTTGTCGAAAATATGCAGTACGAAAAGCCCGGGGATTTTGGATTTGACATCATACTTGGCTTCAAACAGGCCGCCATGCGCGATAACTGGGAGATTACGGTCACGCCGATCACCCCGCTGCTGCAGATGCGCGATCCCTATGACCGCTATATGGTCCAAAATAGTTTTCACGGCGGTTTTCTGGTCGGCTTTGCACTAAAAGATCCATGGATGACACAGCTTGAGACCACAACAATCCCGACCGTACTCTTTGACAATTATATCAAAAAAAATCCAAACATTGCCTATGTAGGCACTGACAGCTTTGAGGGCATCGACCTCGCCATCGACCATCTGACGGAACTCAACCACACAAAAATCGCACTTTTGAATGGTTCTCCGGATTCCATGGTGACAGTCAACCGATATGACGCCTATGTCAACAGTATGCAAAATCACAAGCTAAAGGTTGACGATCATCTGGTGGCTTACGGTTACTATGTCGAGGAGAGCGCAAAATACCATCTGCCGGCCCTGCTCGAAAACGGCGCTACCGCCATTCTGTGCGGCAATGATCTGTTGGCTGTCGGCGTCATCAGGGAGTGCGAACGGCTTCACGTCAAGGTTCCCCAGGAGCTGAGCGTTGTAGGCTTTGATAACCTTCCCATCGCATCAGAGATCTATCCTGCCCTGACGACGATCAGTCAGGACCGGATAGATCTGGGCAGAAATTCTTATGCCGCGCTTTACTGGCTGATCGCCAAGGTTCCAATCTCCCGGTCCATGCTGCGGCCGCGGCTGATCGTGCGAGACTCAACTGCCAGAGCAGCTCTGCCGGAAACGATTTAAAAATCAAATTTGTTGTAGATATCAAAGCAGTCAAATGTCGCGAAATAATCCTTTGGCGTCTCCGCGCGCCTGATGAGCTGCACGCTGCCATCTTCTCTCAGCAAAAGCTCCGCGGACTTTAGTTTGCCATTGTAGTTATATCCCATAGAAAATCCATGCGCGCCGGTATCATGAATGGCAAGATAATCCCCCATATCAATCTTTGGCAACATTCTGTCCACCGCGAATTTATCATTGTTCTCACACAGGGAGCCTGTTATGTCATACTGATGGTCGCAGGGCTCACCCTCTTTTCCCAGAACTGTGATATGGTGGTACGCACCATACATGGCAGGCCGCATGAGATTGACTGCGCAGGCGTCGACACCGATGTACTCCTTGTGGGTGTGCTTCTCATGGATTGCCTTCACGACAAGGTGACCATACGGTCCCATCATAAACCGACCAAGCTCTGTGTAGATTGCCACATCGCCCATTCCGGCAGGCACAAGCACCTCCTCATAGACCTTCCGCACACTCTCGCCAATCACCCTGATATCGTTCGCCTCCTGCTCCGGTCTGTATGGGATTCCGATGCCTCCTGACAGATTGATGAATCTGATCTGGACGCCGGTCTCGTTTTTGAGCTTGACAGCCGTCTCAAACAGTGTCCTTGCAAGCGTGGGATAATACTCGTTTGTGACTGTATTGCTTGCCAAAAAGGCGTGAATCCCAAAATTTTTGACTCCTTTTTTCTTTAAGATGCGAAATCCCTCAAAGAGCTGCTCTGTCGTAAATCCGTACTTCGCATCGCCGGGATTATCCATGATATCCGTCGTAATCTTGAAGAGTCCTCCCGGATTGTAGCGGCAGGAGATCGTCTCCGGCAGCTTCCCGATCGTCTTTTCCAGAAAATCAATGTGTGTGATATCGTCCAGATTGATCGTGGCGCCAAGCTTTGCCGCATACGCAAATTCCTCCGCCGGCGTATCGTTGGAGGAGAACATGATATCCTTTCCCTCCACTCCCATCGCACTGCTCAGCATCAGCTCAGTGAGAGACGAGCAGTCGCAGCCACAGTCGTACTCGCGAAGAATATTGATCAGGAAGGGATTCGGCGTCGCCTTCACGGCAAAGTACTCCTTAAATCCCTTATTCCATGAAAAGGCTTCCTTCAAAGCCTGCGCATTCTCCCTGATTCCTTTCTCGTCATAGATATGGAACGGCGTGGGGTATGCCTTTACAATCTCCTCGATCTGCTCTTTCGTAACAAATGCTTTTTTACTCATCTCTAATTGTCTCCTTTGGTTAATTGAATTAGCTTTATCTCATTTCTAAGGGAATCCTTAAAAACATTTACAAAATTTTTCTGACCGCAGTACAGACAGCTGTCCGCAGCATTCCCATTCATCTCACCTGTGAGGACATAGCTGGAATCCACGATCAGCCGCAATTGTCTGTCCTGTTTGTCCGTCTGATAGACAATGCTGCCCTTGATCGCTTCCGACGGCAGGTCGCTCACCAGGAGAACCACTTTTTTTCCATCCGCCGCGAGCTGCTCGAGATGATCCCGAAACTGCTCAAGATATTCTGTCGGCATGGACAGATAGACGCGATACGCAACATGCTCCAGCATATTGTAGATTTTATCCATAATATGTCTGTGGCTGCTGATGGTGATATACCCCGCAGAGCTGTCGCCAATCTGCGGAATCTGTGCCACAAGCTCCTGTTTCAGCGCTGTCAGCCGCCGAATCCTGTTCTCGCAGAAATCTTCG
The DNA here is from genome assembly GCA_009774245.1 of Lachnospiraceae bacterium. GTDB lineage: Bacteria > Bacillota > Clostridia > Lachnospirales > Lachnospiraceae > COE1. The sequence goes on from VSNM01000020.1 coordinate 35,172, forward strand.
ATCGCCACTGCTGTGTACTTGTTCGTCTCACCCTCCAGCAGATATGCGGCGCCCTCCTCCACAAGGCTGGCCAGCGCGCTGTATACATTGGAGCGCGATATTCCCGTGAGCTTTGACACCTCATAGCCTGACAAATCCTTGCTGCGCAGCAGACACAGATAGATATTGGCCTCCTGTCTGGTCAGACCAAACTGCACCAGCTTTTCCGCCCAGACTCCCAATACGGTATTATCCATGTGTCACATCACCCGTTTCTATAAATAAATTATACTCACGACAGACAAATCTGGCATGAGCGTTGTGCCAGCCACAGCCGCACAATAGTAGTACTCAACAGGAACACTATACTATGCGCTCCGGCAAATGTCAAGAAGCACAGTCAATAAAACTGTGCTTCTAAGATTAAAATAAGTTGAAATTATTACGGTTCCGCAGTCGGCAGCCCTTCCACGCGCCATCCCTCGCCCTCGATGTATTTCGCTTTCAAATACACCTTCTGCTCTGTTCCATCAGATTCATCAGAGCGCATCATATACTCAAGCAAATACTCCTTCTCATCCTCCGAATGGCTCACTTCCCGCCCGACTGACAGGCTGTCCGTGCGTCCTGCAAACTCCTGTCGCAGCTCGTCAGAATATTCCAAGCCTGTCGACAGCGCATACACCCCGTCATAGTCATGCCTGTTGTAAAATGCGGCATAATCAATTAGACATTGATTTATATTTTTACCTGAATACAGAGAAAACGACTGATAAAAACTGTCATCCTGTCTCTCCAGTCTGGGCAGAGTCGCCTGCTCCTTTTGAAAAACCATCCACTTCTGATCTCCTGCCTCATAACTCATGTTGGCAAGATCTGGTCCTCCCGGTCCCCAATACAGCGCCCCATAAGTACCATCGCCCAGCGGCAGTACATTCCCTGCGGCTCTCCATGTCCGCATTATCCCCAAGGCTACCGGACCATCTTTCGATACAAGGCCGTCAAACAGTTCATACTGCTCCAAAAGAGCTGTATCATATGCAGACAATTCATCGCTTTCGAGATCATAGATATAACTGCCCTTATCGGAATACGGATATGGTTTGATTGTTGCCTTCAACTGGTTTTTATCATTTCGGAATACTGCGACTTCGCACTCTCCGCCGGTCTGCACTGCCTGACAATTCAGGGCTTTCAGGTCAATGCTGCCGATAATCTTTTGGCTGTTCAGATCGTACACAAACAATCCGCTGGAAATATGAAAGACAATCCTGTCAGAATCCGCGTAATCCAGAGAATAAAACTCCATATCAAACATACTGTTCTCAGCCCACTGCGCCTCGCGATGCTCTATGAAATGTTGGCCGCTGGCCGTGTCATCCCCTTCAGCAGAAGTTATATTGCTGTTCACTGACATATCTGTCCTATGTGCAATATCTGTATTATTTACAATATCTGTCTTATCTACAGTTTCCCCCGCGGATGCGTTGTCTGGCACTGGCGCAAGCGCTTCGTCAGTACTGGCATCGGTGGCGCAAGCCGCCATCGTAATCACGAGCACTGCTGCTCCCCCGATCAGCTTCCACCGCGGTGTCTTTTTGTAATGCAATATATTTTTCACCCTTTTCATAATTTGCTCCTCTCCAAATGCCAGCGGACTGGCAGATAACTGCCTCTTATTTGCCGCAAACGCAAGCAGCAGTCTGCTGTACTCCTTTCGCAGGTCCACTGTAAATGTCGCGATAACCTCCTCGTCACAGCTCATTTCCATATCAACACACATCAGGCGGTATGCCGCCCACACCAGAGGATGAAACCAGTATACGATCGCCAGCAGATACGCGGCATTTTTGACCAGATAATCCTTCCTTCTGATATGATACCGCTCATGTGCTAAAATGCACTGCTGCTCCGTCTCATTCAGCCGAAATGGCAGGTATATTTTTGGTAAAACAATTCCAAGTACAAAGGGCGAGCGTATGTTATCACATTCGTATACATTGCCATAAAGCCGCACACGATACTGAATCCTTCTCCTAAGCCGCATCTGCGCGATCGCTGTATATGACACGAGTGTCAGTATTCCGGCCAGCCAGATCACAGCCAGCGCGCTGACAAGGCTGTCTGTGCCGCTATTTTTGCCTAAAAAACGCTCTACCACTGCATCGGTTCCTGCACTTAATATATCCTTCACATTTTCTGCGTTTGCCTTTATACCAGCTTTTATGCCATCCCCCGCTTTTATATCAGTTTCTATATCAGTTTCTACATCAGCTTCTATATCAGCTTTTATGTTCACTGCAGCATCCACTATATCCTTCTGCACATTTTCCCGCATAATGTGTCCGTCGACGCCGTCCGCATTCCCGCCAGTGGTTTCTGCGCCGCCCGCCACATCCTCCTTCTCACCAGCCACCTCACTACCGATACTCCCAACTGTAACCATATGAAAGATGCTGATATTCGAATTGGCAGTGACCGGAACGACCAGCCGAAATGCCACGACAAACCAGAGCGCATACGCAAACCTTTTCGGCAGTCTTCTGATGAGCAGCCGCACCAGCAATACGACCAAAATAACAATCCCGGCTGTCAAACTCATCGCAACGATTTTCAAAAACAACGCATTGACCATCTGTATCATCTACATCATCTCCTAACCAATATGCTCATCGATCATTTTCTTGATCTGCTCAGCCTCTTTCTCCGATATTGTCTTTCCGCCGAAAAATGCAGTCAGAAATCCGGGAAGCGATCCGTCAAACGTCCGCTCCACAAAATAAGCGCTCTCCTCCGCCTGCACCCGCTCCTTCGGTATCAATACGCTGACCATCGCCTGTGCATTCTCAATATACCCCTTATCACACATCTTCCTGATCTGGGTATAGGTCGTCGACTTCTTCCAGCCAAGCTTCTCGCTGCACAAACGTACCAGCTCTCCGGAATTGACCGGCGCATACTCCCACACTATCTGCATAAAACGATAGTCACTGTCACACAATTTCAGACTTTCCATAACCGTACTCCTCTCTTCCATAAATATATTATCCGACAGGTCTATAGGTATAGACCTACTAAAATCAAGTCTATACCTATAGACCTGATTTGTCAATTACTTTTTATGAATTAAATTTTTATGAAATCGAGTAGGGGAATGCCCTTCTCCACTACTCGCCGCGCGGGCGTCCGTCAGCCTTAGCTGACATATTTCCTCTGGACGCCCGTGTGCATAAAAAAAGAAGCTGCTCCGCTGGCAACAGCCTCTCATTTTTGTAACCCTTCCAATTCTTCCTGTGACATATACACCTGTTTATCTTCGTCAATCTGGTACTAGTCATGATATGTATAATATGCCCTCAATACCTCATCCAGCTTTCCGGCGCTCAATTTGTCCGTCTGTCGGCGATACTTCTCCAATCCATCATATAGCTCTATTTTCAATATATTATCCATCTGTATATAACTATCCTTATCAATAACTGTTTCGACCGGATCGTCACAATATACTACTTTATTGCTCTTCATAGCCGCCTTATATTCTTTTCCCGCCAGTGAATCTAACTGTGCAAGCTCAATTGTACTGAGCTCTGCGTCCACTCCCACAATCAAATATGGATGCTTAACCTTTGCAGTCTGTCCAGTATTATTAAAACGGATTTTTAGTGAAAGTACCTGCCCTACCTCCAAACTGCTCATACTTCCATCCTCTCTAATACTTTAATCATATCCGCATACTGTTCCGCATATTCCTCTCTGCGGGACATGGAATCCATCCTCTGCTCCTCTTTTCGGTAATGCCTATGTTTCTCAATCCACTCTGAATCTTCATGTGACAGCTCGATCAATTCATCCAGTGATGCATTATAGAACGCTTTATAGATACTATCCAGAAACTTCTTCTCCTGGTCTGTGATTGTAATTGGCTGATTTCTACGCTCCAAAAGTACAGAATACCTTTCCTGAACATTTGGATCAACGGCCCCATTATCATAGGCATAAAAAACAGAATCCATCAATGGTTCCCCATATTTCGCAATATAAATATTCTGTGCCATGTGCAAATATTTATTTAATCGCGCATTCCCCTCATAGAACTTTCTGCCTTTTTGTATCCGAAGCTGTTTGTCAAAAATTTTGTGCTCTTTATCCAGACTCAAAAAATATAAAGCAGCGTCAATTCCTCGCAGCATAATACTCCTCCCTATGTTTTATTCCCAATCCTATATTTAGTATATCGCACATATGATCGTACGTCAATGATATCCAGCAAACTATTTCTCAAATTCTTCCACACCAATGTGAATCCCCTTCTCCCTCATCAAACGCCTGAGCTCCGCCGTATCTCCATAGTACACGCACCCATCCATACCCAGATTCCCGGCCGCTTCTATGTTGGCTGGCATATCATCCACAAAAAAGCATTCCTCCGGCTTTACGGAAAATTTCTGAAAAAAATCAAGATATGCCGCCGTCTCCGGTTTTAGGAGTCCATGCTCGCAGGAAATCCATATCCCCTTCATATATCTGATCGACCGGATATATTGGCCAAATACCCGAAAACGGTGTGATGTATTGGACATCAGATACAGATCATATCCATTCTGATACAGCTCCTCCACCAGTTTTTCCATCGGCGGATTGGGCGGCTGCACCATGCGGTACTCTCTCACAAACCGCTCCACTGTGCCGTGCAGATGCTCTGGCATTCTCCGGTTCACAGATGCGATCGCATCATCATCCGAGAGCGTGCCCCTGTCCATCTGCAGCCACTCTACAGAGGCGCAGAGGTGATTTTTGATCCATCTGAAATCTTCCTCATTATCCACATATCCATAGATATATTCTCTGGCATTATATACCGTGAGCACATTTCCCATATCAAATACAATATTCTGAATCATCATTTCTCCTATTTTTCGCGTTAGTTCTGTTTGCTATTTCACCATATTTACGATACAATAAAAAGGATAACGGATTATTTCTATTTCACATTTTCACATTCACATTTATTTACATAAGGAAGAAAGGAAGGAAGCATCATGCCACAAAATCTGAATATGTTTTCACTCGAGGGAAAGACGGCTCTTGTAACAGGGGCTAACACCGGCTTAGGACAGGGAATCTGCGCAGCCTACGCCGGCGCCGGCGCAAATGTGATCGGAGTCGCAAGGCGCAGTTGTCAGGAGACTGCTGACAAAATAACTGCCATCGGCGGCAATTTTACAGAGCTCATAGCAGATCTGTCCGATATCAATGTCATCCCTCACATTGTGGAGGAAGCAGGCAAAGCCTATGGCCGTGTTGACATTCTCGTGAACAATGCCGGTATTATTAAGAGATGTGACGCTGTTGACGTCACCATGGAGGACTGGGATGCCGTTATCAATCTCAATGAAAAGATGGTATTCTTCCTCTCACAGGCTTTTGCCAAAGGCTGGGCAGCAGATAACAAGGGCGGAAAAATTATCAATATCGCCTCCATGCTAAGCTATCAGGGCGGCATCCGCGTGCCCTCGTACACTGCGAGCAAGAGCGCTGTCATGGGACTCACGAGGGCGCTTGCCAACGAGTGGGCCAGATACAACATCAATGTCAATGCGATCGCACCCGGCTATATGGCGACCAACAACACCCAGAATCTCAGAAGCGATGAACAGAGAAGTGACGAGATCCTCAGCCGCATCCCCGCAGGCCGCTGGGGTACTCCGGAGGACATCACCGGAGCCGCCATCTTCCTCGCTTCTGACGCGGCGGCGTATGTACATGGCTTCACACTGGCAGTCGATGGAGGCTGGTTAGCACGTTAGTGTGAGAAGAACTTCTAATCACTCGCAGCAAAGGCTGCTTCGTGAAGAAGTTCTAAGTCTCACACAGGAGAATGCCCAAAAAGCGGGCATTCTCCGCATTATCGGATTTATCTAAGCAGTTTAATCTCCGGATAATACTCAAATTCCGCTTTTCCTATAATGTCATCTATGTCAACAAACTTGTTCGTCCAATATCTTGAATCCCAAGAATTGCTGCGGTTATCTCCCATCATAAAATAACAATTCTCCGGTATCTCGTATGGCCCGAAATCTTCCCAAAACGGATTCTGTGTATAATCAGAGATCTGTCTGCCATCAATATACACCTTGCCGTCAATGCCCTCGATCACTTCCCCGGAAAGCCCTATAATGCGTTTTAAATACAAGGTCTCCCCATCATCGGGATAGTAAAACGATACAATATCCCCCCGCCTGGGCGTATCATATACATATGCAAGTCGGTTGATCACAATCCTGCTCCCGGTCATCACCGTCTGCTCCATAGAACCGGTCGGCACCAGCGCGCTCGCCACAACATTATTTTTCAGCCAGAATGCCGCGACGACTGCAAACAAAATCAATCTTGACCATTCAAAAATTCCCCGAACAACCTTCTTCATGAATCAGAAACCTCTCTCATATCTGTCTACTGTCCACTGTCATACTTTCCATCCTAGAGCGTGTTTGAAAAATCATTCACTCACACATCGCGAAATATACTTCACTCCATCCCGGTTATACAGGTCCGTCAATACCAGTGACGGCTCATTATAAAGCACTGTCTGATCTGCACAATAAACAGAATATATCCCTTCCTGTGCCAGCAGATGCAACTTTTCTTCCTGAAAATTGTCTGCTATATAGACCGGCATCACCCGGAGCAGAATCTCCGCACAGCTGCCCGTTTCCGAATACGAGACAAGACTGTCAACAGCACTCTTGCTATATCCGTCGGTCACATCGATATAGGCTGTCCGAATCTCCCCATCCCGAAACGCATAGTAATGCTGCCAGTCCAGACTGTTATTCACCGGATAATCCCGCAGATAAACGATACTCAGCGCCCGGTCATACCGCATCACACCTGCCTGGTATACCGATACGCCATCTCTGTCAAAAAGGTTGAACGCGTACTCCGTACCACTGACATTATCCAGATTTCTGACAAAACCGTCGTAGCTTGAAACTGATCCAAGCACAAATCCATTGGCTTCCATCGTATCTGCAATATAATCCACAATAAACGCATTCGTCATCCAGTAAAAATCTATAAATTCCGAAAAACCAACTCTGGAAGCATAATCCATATATGCATCCGATACAAAGAGCCTGATCCTGTGGTTTCCCAAAAGCTGTATATCAATCGCATCCCGATTTCCTGCGAAAGATACGATCTCAGCAAAATAATCGGCAATCTCCTCATTCTGATCAGGATCAAAGCTGACTGTCTCCGCATCATCGTTGCAGCCGAAAAGATTGCTGTACTGGGCATACACAGGCGCCAGATAGATAGCTCGATTTCTCTCCTTGGCAATCGCAGCAAACGCCTCGTACAATACTTCGTCGACCTCAATCTCCTCATTTGGGTGCTGATTAATATAGTACAGATTGTGCACCCCGTCAAATCCCTGACTTGTATGGAAAACCTGATACGCTGTCCTGGACGCGTCGGCATACAGCGCACTGACTGCTTTCTTCTCCGCTGTAGCCGACATCTCACCCGCGCCGAGATAGTACTGAAAAATAAGCTCGTTCGAGCAGTCTGCCTCCGACGAACCCGCCTCGATCGTCGTCCAGCCGGCATCCTCTGTCAAAAATGACACCAGCGCATATCCAAACGCACATACGCCAACTAATATCAGTACAATCGTCAATACCAGCCGGACTTTAGGAAACCCTTCCTCCAATTCTATCCGTTTTACAGGCCTGGGATGATTCTCATTCCGATTTCTAACTGTCCTGCTCAAACTACACCACCACTAAGATCAACAGCAGGAAAAACAGGACTATGACTGCGGCAATCACAATCAAACCGGCAATCGCACCCTTTTTACATGCAGCGTAATTGCGGTAATAGTGAAAATGTCTGAACACAAAGGCAGCAATCAATCCGATAATTGGCAGCAGGAAGGAAAAGATCTTGTACCAAATACTTCCTGTGTCGTGCACCGGCGTCTGCAAAAATTCATCCTCTGACGCCGTATGCACATTCGTTTCATTCTGCAAAACACTCTGCTGCGGCGCATTTGGATCTGCAATATTGATTGATTTCAAAGGCACACCCTTCTCCCGGACCGCCTTATATTCCTCGATTTCCTTCTTGTTTCCATATACATAGTGCTCATGTCCGATGTTGACAAGCTCCGGCTGGTCAGTGCTGTAATCGTGCATCGATGGATCGTACGTATAGAGCACTTTATTCTTCTCCAGCGTCGGGTCCGGTATCGGAATCGCCGAAATCAGGGAATGTGTATATGGATGCAGCGGGTAATCAAACAACTCATCCGCCTCCGCGACCTCCACGATATTTCCCTTGTAGATAACGCCGATACGGTCTGATATAAAACGCACGATGGAAAGATCATGTGCGATAAACAAATAAGTGACATTCTTTTCCACCTGGAACTTCTTGAGCAGGTTCAATACCTGCGCTCTGATCGACACATCCAGCGCCGAGATCGGTTCATCTGCGACGACAAGTTCCGGCTCCATTACCATAGCGCGGGCAAGTCCGATTCTCTGGCGCTGCCCGCCCGAAAACTCGTGCGGATACCGCGTCAGATGCTCTGGCAGCAGACCAACCTCGTTGATCATCTCTTCCACCTTGCGAACGCGGTCCGCCTCATTCTCATACAGATGAAAATTGTACAGGCCCTCTGACACGATATAGTCTACTGTAGCGCGCTCATTAAGAGACGCCGCCGGATCTTGAAATACCATCTGAATATTGCGGATCACTTCCCTGTCCAGTGAGTGCGGAATCTTTCCGGAAATCCTGACACCCTTATACAATATTTCACCACTGGCACAAGGATTGACGCGGATCACTGCTCTTCCGACTGTCGTCTTACCAGAGCCGGACTCACCCACAAGTGAAAAGGTCTCTCCTTTGTATATGTCAAAGCTGGCATTCTTGACAGCTCTAACCGCATTGTCTCCTTTTCCAAAAGTGATATCCACGTTTTTGACTGATAATAAGATCTCTTTGCCGTTTTTTTCATCAATCAGACCATGTTCCGGCAAATGAGACACACGTCCTGATTTTCCTTGATTTAGGTTTGCCACGTTCTAAATCTCCCATCTAAAGTCTATAATTCCAATATCATCGCTTCGCTAACATCTATATGTTAAATGCCTTCAACAATTTCTCATGAATATTCTGGATCGCCTCCGGCTTCTCAATCTTAGGAGAGCGCGGGTCCAACAGCCATGTCTTTGCATAGTGTGTATCCGTAACCTTGAACATCGGAGGCTCCTTCAGCGTATCAATCTTCATGCAGTACGGATTTCGCGGTGCAAACGCATCTCCCACAACCTTATTGTAGAGAGAAGGCGGCGTCCCCGTGATCGAGTACAGCTTCGTATTCTTTTCCGCAAGCTGCGGCATGGAGGACAGCAGAGCCCATGTGTACGGATGACGCGGATCATAGAAAATCTCATCCACTGAGGCAAGCTCTATGATCTGTCCGGCGTAAACAACAGCGACACGATCCGCAATGTTGGCCACTACACCAAGATCATGTGTGATAAAGACAATCGTATAATTAAATTCTTTCTGCAAATCCTTCAAAAGCTTTAATATCTGTGCCTGAATCGTGACATCCAGCGCCGTCGTAGGCTCATCGCAGATCAGAATCTTTGGCTGGCAGGACAATGCGATCGCGATGACGATTCTCTGCCGCATTCCGCCGGAATACTGGAACGGATAGTCATCAAAACGTGCCTCCGCATTGGGGATTCCGACCTTCTTCATCAAATCCAGAGCCTTTGCCCGCGCCTCGGACTCCGTCACATCCTGGTGCTTCATGATAATCGATGTAATCTGCTTTCCGATCGTGATAATCGGATTCAGCGATGTCATCGGGTCCTGAAACACCGTCGCGATCTTCCTGCCACGAATCTGATACCAGTCCTTAGCATACTTCACATTCGCCAGATTCAGCACGCAGGTTCCATGCAGCCTGTCCGCTGTCTCATCAAGATATTTTACGCGGAAAGCAACCTTGTCAAAGACAGCATTCCTCTGCCCATCATCAGACAGATCATCGCCTCTCACCATCGCCTGCTTCAGCGCCGCCAGGATTCTATTCAGGAGCCTTGCACGCTTAAAGAAGTCATATCTTCCAATGGAGAGATACACCTCCTTCGCGAGAATCTCATTACGCTTTTTCGTATTCTCTGAGATATTTCCCCTGACCGCTGTATCATATTTTGCTTTCAGCTCCGCCATTGCGGAATTGTATTTCCCCATATATTCCGCGTCATTCTTGACGCTTTTCTCTGCGGCCAGCTCCATATTGATCCTGTCCTTTAAGAGCCTCTTAATCTCCTTCTCCATCTCGCGGATGGACTTGGAGAGCTCCCTGATCTTAGCCCGCTCCGTCTTGGGGTTCAATGTCTGTTTGAGATTAAAAGCCTCCGTCTTTTTGACACCAAGCTCCGCGATCGCCTTGTCGCTCGCCGCTTCCTGTTCCCTGCTGATATTTTCCTTCTCCGCCTTCTCCGCTTTCAAGGCCTCCATCTCCCGATACACATCCGCACCAAGCTCATACCTGGAATACTCATCCAGTTTCGCCCGTGCGTGATCAATCATCCATTTGGAGACAGCGGTTTTGCTGACAACGGTATCAGCCAGATCTTCATCATGAAACACGATACTGCCATTATCAATGTAGCCATTGCTGTCAAGCATTCCGGCGAACGTTTTCGTAAATACAGACTTGCCGGAACCGGACTCACCAACGATCGCGATCGACTCATTTTCATATATATCCAGGGAAACCCCGCGAATCGCAGTCAGCTTTTTCCCGCGCACACGAAACTTCACTTCGAGATCTTTAATTGATAATAATACCTTTTTTTCCTTCTTATCTTTCATTCTGCCATCCTCATAGGAACCATCTTTATCCCTGGCTCCAATATCATTGTCAACTGGTTCCTTACATATGTGTTCTCGGATCGGATGCATCACCCAGGTTCTGTCCAACCACATACAATACAATCGTGATAATCGAAGCCACCGCAACCGGACTCCAGAACTCAAATCCCCAGCCCGGCGTCAGCATCGCACTCTCCGCCTCATAGATCAGCCTGCCCAGCGACATCTCTCTGAGTCCCATTCCGATATACGCGAGAAAAACCTCATAGGAAATGTATGAAGGAATCTCCGTAGCCGCAAGCGTCACAATAACAGAAGTCATAAACGGCAGAATATTCTTCATCGCAATGCGTATCGTTGATGTCCCCAGACACCTCGAAGCCAGATTGTACTCCCTGTCGCGTATGATGACAACCTGTGTACGGATAAAGTACGCGATGGACAGCCATCCGGTGATCGTCATCGCAAATACCATCGTCCAGAACCCTGCCGAGAAGATCATGACCATAACAGAGATCACTAGAATATATGGCAGATTGGCAATAATGTTATAGACAATCATCATCACATTGTCAACCGTCTTGGAAAATCCCCAGATCGCCCCGACGATCACACCGATTGTCATATTGATCAGCGCAACGATCAGTGCCAGCGAAATGGAAATCTGCGAGCCGTACCAGATCGCGTCAAAGGTGGACTGCCCTGACGCACCCGCTCCCAAAATCCAGTGTATACTGAAGCCAAACTGTTTGATCGCTGCAGAAGGCATCAGATGCTTCGCGGAGGCATTGAGCAGATTGCCAAATTTGTCGTACTCCACAAACATAGGATATAAGTATGCCATCAACACAATCACAGCAAGCAGTCCCAGCATGACAATATTTACCTTTTTCCGGAAAAACACCCTGAAAACAGACTGCCAGTAAGAGTACCTGGGCGCTGTGATTTTTTCCGACTCCAGATCACTGTGATTGATCACAGTGAAAAGCTCCTCGTCGGACATCCCCTGTGTCGGATCAACCTCCTCCAGATTATCCACCACCACAGATACATGCTTTCCTAATTTAAAATCTACATTCATATAAATCCTCCATAACCCCACTCTATGAAACCAAAATCCTCAAATCGATACGGAGAATGCCCGCATTTTGGGACTTTTTCTCACCCTATCTCGCCTTACTTGAGAAAGAAATCCTGGGATCAACCATGGACATCAGCACATCGCCCAAAATAATCGATATCACGCTCAAAATCGCATAGAATAAGGAAACACCGACAATGACACCATTGTCGTATTTGTTGATCGCCTCCGTCAGCAGATTACCTGCACCGGGCACGACATACACGCGCTCTGTGATGATCGCACCAGTCAGACATCCCAGCACGCTTCCGGGAATACCATGGATAATCGGAATCGCAGCATTCTTCAAAATGTGTTTTGAGAAGATCTCATTCTCGCTCAGTCCGCCGGCTCTCGCAAACTTGACATAATCAGAGTTCATCTGGTCAATCATATAGCGGCGCAGCCACTTCATCAGATTTGCGATCTGCGGAAGCGCAAGAGAGATGATCGGCAGCACAAATACAAGCCTGTTCGCCGTATCCATATCAAACGTCGTCGGAAGTCCCATCCGGCCGCCGATTGCCTTAAACAGGAAGATATACGCCAGAGAAGGAACCGCGATAATAAACACGATATAGAATGTGCCAATCTTGTCCACCAGCTTGTCCTTCTTGCGCGACATAACGATACCGATCGGCACACCGATCAGATATGCAAGCACAGTCGCAATGATACCGATCAGGAAAGAATAGCCCATCTTCGACAGACCTCCCTTCACTGTGTCAACCGATGTATAGTCATCTGTGTATCTCGACTCATAGATCAGGCTTGACTCCAGAGAACCGGCCAGATACGTGGCAGAGTGCAGATCATCCGCGCTCTCCTCTGTAAGCCCCGTCGGATATGTGATCGTCGACGCGACATAGGAACCCTGCGACCTCGTCATGGTCGTAAATACATCCACACCCATATTGACAGAATAAGAGGTTCCGAGATTGATTGTCAGCATATTCTGATGTATGAACGGAAATGTTGAATCACAGTACAACAGATACTTATGTCTTGTTCCGTTTCCTATTATGGCCGGTGAAAACTTTTCCCCGCCATAAACAGGATCATATAAAGTAAAGGAAATACCGCGATCTCCCACATCATTTTCTATTTTATTGATATTGTCTATTTCAAATATCCCTGCAAAATAATCCCACAGACGATAGATCAGAGGAATATCCTTATAGGCAAAAAGCTGCTGCTGTCCGCCGTTTGCAATTTTCCTGCCGCCCATCAATACAGCGTCAAACCGCTCGATCGTATAGCCCTGTGCCTTGTACGTATTCGTAAATTTCTCTATATATTCTTTAACCAGGTCAGAATCCTTGTCCGCAGTTCTGCCAAATGCGACTGCCGCACTTCTTGTCTCTTCATCAATTTCCCCGCTTGCAGTGAGATCATACAAATAGTCGGAGTACGTGACATAATCCAGATAGCCGTAATCCTCCCATTTCTGGTATCGATACGCCACCTTCTGGTTATTCTGCTGATGGCTGTACACGGTATCCGACGCAAAAATCAGATTCCGGTCCAGGAGAGAATAAATCATGATCATTATCAGCATGACAACCACAATCACACATAGAAGTCCATGAAATAATCGTTTTAATAAATATTTCGCCATAAAATCATCCACTCTATATCCGCCGCGGGAAATGGCGGAACCACCCCCCACGGCAGAATTGTATTGATGGTATTAGAAAATACCAAGACTCTTAGTTACATATCCTGCATAATCAGGTAAGAATGTGTCAAGGAATGTAGAAGGATCACCATAGTCAGGTCCCCATCCGGATACATCCGTGATATTGTAATTTGCTTCATAACCATAGTCCGTAAAGTATCCTGTGTAATACCACTCATCTGTATCATTCGCAGGCACCAATGTGATAATAACCTCTCCGTCCAATGCGGCCTCAACAGACTGTTTGTATGCGTTTGCCATGTTCGTGAATGTCTCATTGTTCTGTGCATACGGCAGGTCAAGCTTCACCGGATTGTCCTTGTCAATCGTATAGCCCTGAGCTGCAAGCGTCTCCTTTGCCTTAGCCAGGTACTCCTTCGCCGCATCTGGGTTGTACCATCCATCAAATCCGTCGCCACTCCCTGTCTCAGCATCAAATACCTTGATCGGCATGCCATCCGCATCGAGTTGAGCCTGCATAATCTCACCATAATAGGTGCCTGCCGGGAAAGTCGTCGCCGTGCCATTGATGTCTATTGTCACTTCCTCCTCGAGTGAAACCATAGTTGCAGGCGTGTAGGAGTTTCTAAGGCCTGCATATTTTAAGTCCTCCCCGACTCTCTGTGCATATCTTGCCGCCCTGTCTGTCGCAAATGTAACTGCAAGACGGAAATCCGTGTTGCCAAGCGCGGCATTTGCCCTGTCCTTCTCCTCGTCTGTCTGCTCAGATACCACCTTTGTCGCATCATTCGCGTTTGCATAGGCTGTGCGGTACAGGTTGTAGTAGTTAGAGTATGTCGTACCGTCCGTGTCAGACGTATATCCATACTTGTCAAACCAGTCATCAGACTTTGCTGCCTCCAGAGTTGCCGCATTGAGACCGCAGCCATCCACTGTGCCCGACTTCAGATCATTCCAGATCTTTAATGTATCAGAACCATCCTCATACGGCCACGTAATCGTCTTGATCGTGATGTTGTCCTTATTCCAGTAGGACTCGTTCTGTGAGAACACAATGATATTCTTTGATGTAAAGTTCGTCACCAGATACGGACCGCAGTACGCGATATTATTCGGCGTCTGTCCGTATGTGTAATCAGCAGCGGAAGCGTCATACTCCATGCCAAACTTGCCACCCTGCGACTCATAGTAAGACCTGTTCATCGGCGCAAACACACTGTAGCTCAGCATTGTCAGAAAATACGGGCACGGACTCTCCAGCGTATACTCCAATGTGTGGTCGTCAACAGCCTTGACTCCTACTTCGTTAAAGTCTGTGATATCGCCATTGATGTAGCCATTGGCATTCTTGATCACGCCGTCAACCAGATATTCCAGTCCGCCCATGGCGTCCATCATATGCTGCATACCGGCAACCCAGTCATCCGCTGTGACATCCGCAACCTTTCTCCCCTGGGAATCCACCCACTCAACACCCTCGCGGATGTGGAACGTATAGGTCAGTCCATCATCAGAAATCTCATGGCTCTCAGCCAGCGCCGGCTGCAGGACATTCTCCATATCATACTCCATCAGGCCGTCATACGTGTTGACGATCGCCTCACTGTCCGCTGTCTGGCTTGTGGACAGCACATCCCATGTCGTGGGATCGGTATTGTAAAGATGATAGTTGTAGGTATCCTTCAATTCATAACCCTTGTCTGTCAGATATGTCCGCGCCCACTCCTCGTAGGTGCCAGTCCCTCTGAGCTCCGCCCATTTTGCCTTCATCTCAGCGTAATCCTCAGAGAGAATCGGCTCCGTTGTTACTACCTGATTGTGGAATCTCTGGTCATCATTGCCCCACATTACAGACGTTTTTGTGTTTGGTGCAACTCTGCTGATCGCATAGCCGCCGCCTCTCGTATGGTCCGGAACCAGCACACCGGATTCATTCAGCTTTGCCTCGACGATCGCCATCATGGCATATCTCTTTGAAACATTGTTTACCTCAGCCTTTGCCTCCTGATAAAGCTCATAGAACTCGCCGAGATTCTGATCGTAGAGATACGTGGAACGCTCGTCGTGATCCATCGCCGCGAGTTCCTCCATCGTCTTAGCTGCCTCTGTCCCTGCCGCCTCTGTCGTCTCGTCCGTCCCTGCTGCCTCTGTTCCTGCCTGCTCTGTCTCATTATTGTCGGTCACAGGTGTATCTGTAGCCGGTGTGTCAGAACCGCCATTGGAACCGCAGCCTGCAAGTGAACCGGCAGCCATTGTTCCTGCCAGCAGCACCGCAAGAATGCGTTTTCTGTTTTTCATAATACAATTTACCTCCTTACAGTAATGATATGTTTTAACCTCTCATTAAGGTAAAAACCTGACTAAATATGTTGTTAAAATAGAGAAAAAAGTAAAAAAGTGCCTGTGAACGTCATTGTCCACTGCACTTACTGCCACAGTTCAGATGCCTTCACTATTATGGCAACATCCATGTGAGTACCCCTGACAATGGATGTTGCACACAGCCACTACGCTTACATTTGGTCAGCGCAGCAAAAGCGCCGGCCGGCCTGACTGAACCATTTCTTCAACTTACTATTTTCACGACATAAGCTATCGCTTTAGTGCACTAAAGTAAGTTTATGTCAAATGACTATTTAATTATACTTATATTGAAAAAGTTTGTCAATAGTTTACATTGCCCTGAGCCTATAAACTTTGTTTCCAATATTTGTTTCTCATATATTTTCGATCTGCCAGTCAATCGGTTCCACTCCGTTTGCCCTCAAAAACTCATTGGCCTGGCTAAAATGCTTACACCCGAAGAACCCGTTATTGGCAGACAGCGGACTTGGATGTGCTGCTTTCAGAATCAAATGCTTTGGATTTGTGAGCATCGGTATCTTGCGCTGTGCCGGTCTCCCCCACAGCATGTACACGATCGGTCTGTCCTGCGCGTTGACCGCCTGAATGATGGCGTCCGTAAACTTCTCCCACCCTTTCCCCTGATGGGAATTTGCCTGATGGGCACGCACGGTGAGAACCGTATTGAGCAGCAGCACACCCTGATCTGCCCACTTTTTCAGATAACCGTTATTGGGAATATAGCAGCCAAGATCATCGCGCAGCTCCTTGTAAATATTCTGCAGGGAAGGCGGCAGCTTCGTCTGACTGGGAAGCACTGAGAAACTCAATCCATGCGCCTGATTGACATTATGATAGGGATCTTGTCCCAGCAGGAGCACCTTCACCTTGTCAAGCGGCGTGAAATGCAGCGCGTTAAATATATCATCAGCAGGAGGATATACCACTACACTGTTGTACTCCTCCTTCACGAACTGATACAGTTCCTTATAATAGGGTTTGTGAAATTCATCCTGCATTGCATCCAACCATTCACCTGTCAACATCGCCATAATCATTTCTCCTTTGTTTATAATCTCACTGAGATTCCCTGATTCCTCAAATACTCCTTTACTTCTCTGATCTCAAGCTCCCTGAAGTGAAACAGCGAAGCTGCCAGTGCCGCATCCGCCCTCCCCTCCGCAAACGCATCATAAAAATGTTCCAGCCGCCCCGCACCACCCGATGCGATCACCGGTATGGACACACTGTCGGACACCATTCTGGTAAGCTCAATATCATAACCGTTCTTAGTCCCATCGCAATCCATGCTCGTGAGCAGGATCTCACCCGCGCCAAGCTCATTTGCCCTGACTGCCCACTCCACGGCATCAATGCCCATATCAACGCGGCCGCCATTTTTGTAGATATTCCATCCGCTTTTGTCTGCCCGCCTCTTCGCGTCGATCGCGACGACGACACACTGACTGCCAAACTTGTCCGCAGCCTCGCTGATCAGCGACGGATTCATGATCGCCGCACTGTTCACCGCCACCTTGTCCGCGCCCTCGCGCAGAATCGCCCTGAAATCATCCACCGTTCTGATACCGCCGCCGACTGTAAAAGGAATAAACACCTTCTCCGCCACCCTGCGCACCATATCCACCTTCGTGGCGCGATTGTCTGACGAGGCCGTGATATCCAGAAAAACAACCTCATCGGCTCCTGCCCTGTCATAGGCTGCGGCAATCTCAACCGGATCGCCCGCATCAATCAAATTGACAAAATTGACGCCCTTCACCACTCTGCCGTTATTGACATCCAAACACGGAATAATTCTCTTTGTAATCATTCGTTTCCTCCATCTGCTTCCCTTTTACAGCGCCACAAAATTCCGCAGGATCTGCAGTCCCACATCGGAACTCTTCTCCGGATGAAACTGACAAGCAAACACATTTTCTCTTTCCACTGAAGCATGGATGTGTGTCACATACTCTGTCGTCGCTGTCACAATCTCCGGCTCCTTAGCCTGCAGATAATACGAATGCACAAAATAAACATAAGAATCCTCTGCAACTCCCCGAAAAAGTCTTCCGGCATTTGGAAATCTGAGGGAATTCCAACCGATCTGTGGCACTTTCAGCCCGGTATCATCCGGTATCTTTACGATCTTTCCCTTTAAAATACCGAGACCTCTCACCCCCGGAGCCTCCTCACTGGATTCAAACATCAGTTGCAGTCCCAGACAAATCCCCAGAAAAGGAGTCTTTTGCGCAACCACCCTCTGAATGACTTCCTCCAGACCATATCCCCTGAGCTTTTCCATGGCGTCCCCAAAAGCGCCCACGCCTGGCAGAATCACTTTATCCGCATTCAGTATCCGATCCCTGTCTCTTGTGATTGCTGCCGTTTCTCCCAGTGACATCACTGCTTTCTCCACACTCTTAATATTTCCGGCATCATAATCAATTATTGCAATCATGTGTTCCTGCCTTTCTACCGTTACTATTCACGGCTTGGGGCCGCTCATAGTAACGATTTGGGGCGATATTCAGAGTTTTGCTTCGCAAAAATCGCCCATTTTGCAAAGCAAAATTTTCACTCCTGAATCATATTCTCACGGAATGCGCAGTTCAGCGCATTCCTGCCCCATGAATAGTAACCTTCTACCTGTTTTCTCACCGCGCCCCCATGCGTACCACAAAAGGATACCGCAAAGCGGTACCCTAATTCCCCGCTATGACATCATTGAGTGCCATCGTGTACGCCAGAGCGTCCTGATTCGCTATAATCGCTCTGGCCTGCGCTTCATCAAGGCCATATCTCTCCGCAAGCGTACTCAGAATCGTTGTCTTGACCTCCTCCACCTCAGACATCACATCATACCTTTCCGCATCCGCATTCGCAGCATCATACGCTGTGATTCCACGCAATAATGCGTCGAGCGCCTCCACCTCATGTCCTGTTTGCATGTATGTCAGATAGGAGTCATACCGCCGCTGAACCCGGAAGATCACTTCGCTTCTCGCCTTGATCAGACCATCGTTTTCCGTGTCGTCAAGCTCCATGCCATAGGTCGCCTCATATACTGCCTTATAATCCCCGTCATAATATGCGCTGCGCGCTGTCTGCAAAAATCCCTGCGTCGAGAGAACATTTGTCGCCAGAACAATCGCCCCGCCCACAGAAGCTCCAAAAGCAACGGCAACGGCAATCTTTTTGGGCGGTATCCGTTTCTTAGGGCCTTCTGCTGCGGCTTTTGCCTTCTTGGCCTCTTTTTGGGCAAGCTTTTCCTTCTTCTTCTGCGCTGCCGCCTCCTGCTTTACCCGGGCTGCAGCCGCTTTCTCCTCTTCCTTTGCCTTCTTGGCCTCTTCCTTGGCAAGCTTCTCCTCTTCCTTTTTGGTCTGGTTTTCCTGCTTCTTAGCCGCTTTTGCCTCTTTCTCCGCAGCAAGCTCCTCCTCGGTCGGCTCTGGTACGATTTCTTCCGTCAACAGATTGAAGAACTTGCCCAGCTTCCCAGGTTCCTTTGTGGTCTCCACACCTGTATCGGCATCCTCTCCTCTGTCCTTTTTCTTTCTGGCCGCTTTCTTATCCTTTTTCTTCGCGTCGTCCTCGTGTGCCGGCTCGGACACAGTCCGGGGAATCTCAGGAAGCGGCACTCCGTCATCCTCGTCATCGACATGCTTGATACCAGCGTTGACTGACGCCGCCTCGTCGTCTGCCATCTGATGCAGCAGATCCATCATATCATCCTGAATCGGCTCATTATTGTCTGATTTCTTGAGCATATCATTGATCTCTGCAAGCTCCGCATCGTTGTCAAGCATATTTAATACATCCTCAAGATTATCATCCATACCGATCGATGCATCACCCTCGCTGTCATCCGGCAATTCCAGATCAGTTAACCCCGCCCCTAAATCGTCAGTACCTCCGCCAATATTGTCAAAATCCAGTTCGTCAATATTCAATTCCCCTGCCATCTGAAGTTCTGTTTCTGACTGGATTGCTTTGTCGAGTCCCTCAATACTCAGATCGCTCTCCTGAAAAGACTCATCAGATGATACTTCGGGCATTTCTATATCTTCTAATTTAAGTTCGTTATCTGACTCCGGCATATCCATATCCTCCAAACTTAATTTTTCTTCTGTATGCGGCACTTCTGTATCCAGTACTTCCGTATCTGGTATCTCTATATCTGATGCTTCCCCCAAGTGCTGCCCCTCAGCGGCATCTGTATTCAACACATCAGGCTGCTCCTTCGGCATCACAATATCTGACAAATCCAAATCAGAAAGATCCAAGTCTGGTATCTCCAGATCAGGGATTTCCAAATCAGGCGCTTCCGGTATCTCAAGAGAATCCATATTGATCTCTTTGATCTCTTCCATCTCTCCCGCCGCTAATGCAACTTCTCCTGCCATCACTGGTTCTTCCATCACTGGTTCCTCCCTCTGAAATCACTTTTTTTATCAATGACATACTCCCGCAGGTAATCCACTGCATTCATGTCAATACTGACTCCCTTATCGCCCAGCTCTGCAGTCATTTGATAGGACGAAGCATTAATTCTGAAAAAATCTGCCTTCTGATTATAAAATGCAATCTTTTCAAACGGCCACCTGATAATATGAGGCAGATTCAGTTCCACGCCCAGTTCAAGAATGCAGATCTTTCTGTTGAGTGTCATCTGCAGCCATTTCGTATACTTCTGCCACTGCTCCTGATATCCGTCCTCCACATAATTCTGCTCACACAGGATATTGTTGTAAGCCAATGGCTTTTTGCATCTGGGACATCGGGGTATCTCGAGGGAATCCAACCCCACTCCGTCCAGAATCGCCTGCTTCACCAAATCCGAAAATTCCCCTGCGGGATACAGTTCACTGCAGCACTTTTCGCTGCACTGCAGCATTTCATGATTGCCACAAGGTTCAACAAGCCTGTCTCTGTCAAATGCGGCCTTTTTGATATTCTCATCAATACAGGTCGTGATCACAAAATAATTCTTATCCCTGATCAGCTCGTAAAGATTTTGATACGCCTCCACAAGTTTTCCGTCATTGTGCTCTATCAGGAAACGATGCTCCAGAAAAGGCACTGTCCACTCAAGCAGCTGATTGATATCAACCTCCTCCAGAGCAGACATCAGATGTGGAAATCTGCCAATATCACTAAAATCCTCATTAAACTCCTCACCGATGCCTACAAGTACCATGTCCGCATCTGCGATCTTCTCCAACAGTAATTGATGTCTCTCAACGATCTCCATCCATGCTATCTCCTAACCTGCTAAAGCCGGGCATTTTATCCCGGCTCTATCTTTTATGCACACGGGCACCCGCCCAAATTTTATTTTGAAAGCAGGTCATCAATCACCTTGACAAGGTTTCCGATTTCAGGTTTAGACAACTGCGCATCGGCGCCCAGATCTTCACCTTTTCGCTTCATCTCCTCGTTGACAAGTGACGAGAATATAATGACCGGTATATGCTTTGTCGCGTCGTCTGATTTGACAAGCTTTGTCAGACGGTGCCCATCCATAAGCGGCATCTCAATGTCTGTGATCAGGAGATGAACATCCTTATCCAGCGTTCCCGCATCTCTGCATTTGACTATGTACTCCCATGCCTCCTCGCCATTCTCAGCCTTGATAATATTATCATATCCGGCCTTTTTAAGTGAATCAACAATGAGCTTTCTGAGCAGGGAAGAATCCTCCGCGATCAGGATCGGAACCTCTGAATTTTCCCTTGAACCCAGCGCCTCAATCTCCGTCACCTTCAGTCCGGTCTCAGGATTAATATCGGTGATAATCTTCTCAAAATCCAAGATAATAATAATCTTCCCGTCAATCTTGATAATACCTGTGGAAATGCCATCCTCCGCCGATGTCACTGTAGCTCCCGGTTTAATAATATCAACCCACGAAACTCTGTGAATACCGATTACTGCGTCAACATGAAAAGCAATGTCGAGTTTATTGAAGCTTGTGATGATGAACAAGCCGCCTGGCTGGGACTGTCCGCGCTGCAGACAGTTGCGCAGATCGATCGCCGTAATCATCGCATCGCGCGGCATAAAAATTCCTTCCACGCTGGGATGTGAATTTGGCACCGGCGTCACCGGCGAATAGGTGATAATCTCTCTGATCTTTGCCACGTTGATGCCATAAGAATTGCCATCCACCACAAATTCCAACACTTCCAACTCATTTGTTCCGTTCTCCAAGAGAATCTTAGTCTCCATATTAAACCTCCATTCTACCAGATCATCAAAAACACTCTCGCATTTATGACCTCTTTATCCCCACTGCTGTGCAGAGTAGTTGTCTTTTACTAATTATAACATATATATATGAATAATTACAAATATTTTCAGTAATTTTTTCATTTTTTTATTCATATCCACTATTTCAGCTGCACTGCACACGTCTGTGCTCCCGAAGCTGCCCGCAATATCAACGTCTGAATCTCCTCCTCCGTCATGTCATCAATCTCTGCGACAGCCACCACGTCAACCATCTCGCCCGCCTTCACCACGTCCATATAGGAGGCCAGATCATTGGGAATCAGCGTAGTCAGCACTGTCGCGGACACCGTATCGTTGATATTCACCCGCATCTTAATGTCATAGTCAAACAGATTGCAGTCCACATCCTCCTCCGGGAGCCCCTCCAGATCAAAATGCATCACCAGAAGCTTTTTGCCCTGCGCGGCATCCACACTGAAACCAGTATTATCCTGTGGATACGAATTGCAGATCTCAAATGACTGATACTGGATAATCAGATCATCAATTCCAAGCTCTGCCGCAAAATCAAGATCCGCTGCAGGCTGCACCTGCTCTGTCCCAGCCTCCTGTGTCTCCGGCGAAAGCGAGCCCTGATCTGTCTCCTGCCCTGTCTGCGCCTGATCTGTCTCAGCCTCCTGCTCCGTCTCCGGTTCAGGCACCTCCACTCTTGCTGCCGCCGTCGCAGCCGCCACTTCCTCCTCACTCGCAATCTTATAATTGTAATTGGGCGAATATTTCAGCAGCAGTCCAGCTGCATACTCCGCAATGATGTCCGACTGCTCATCCGTGAGCTCTGGCATAGAATCCACACAACCCGTCAGCAGCACTGCCGACATCGCCAGAAGTCCTAACACTTTCCCCTTTTTCAAAACCGACACCTCCGTTTATTTGGTTTCGAGTTCAAACCAGAACTCGACGCCATTGGTATAATTGATAACACCGTAGTGCTGATTCATGGATTCCATGATCGCCTTTACGATGGACAATCCAACTCCACTGCCCCCATATTCACGCGTTCTCGCCTTATCTACCTTGTAAAATTTCTCCCATATATGAGGAAGGGACTCCTCCGGTATCGGCTCACCTGTATTAAATACACTAATACGTACTTTGTTGGCATGTTCTTCTTCGATCACTCGATATTTTATCTCTATAATTTTATCCCCGTCGACATGATTCATCGCATTGCTGAAAAAATTCCGCACGATCTCCTCTGTCTTAAATTCATCCGCCCACACATAAATTGGCTCCGACTCATCAACCTGCACCTTCACTCCATTTTGGTGAATCAGAATCTCCGCCGAAGCTATAAAATTATTGATAAGCGCTGTAATGTCAAACCGCTCCATGGCAACAACGTCATTGCCAAATTCCAGCTGATTGAGGTCAAGCAGTTTTCTGACCATATTGTTCATCTTTCCAGCCTCATCCATAATCACATTGCAGTAAAAATCTCTGCTTTCCGTGTCATCGTCATTGATTCCCTCCTTGAGACCTTCCGCGTACCCCTGAATCAGCGCAATCGGCGTCTTGAGCTCATGAGACACATTGGACAAAAATTCTTTGCGCATCTCGTCGATCTGTTCCTTTTTCTCTATGTCCCGCATCAGTTCATTATTTGCAGTCTTCAGCTCTGATATTGTCTTTTCCAGAGTGCTCGACAGCTCATTCATATGCTCTCCCAGCACATCAATCTCATTTCGCCCCTGGCTTTTATATTTTGTCTCAAAATTGAGCTTTGTCATCTCCTCCGAAATCGTCTTTAACTCCGTGATCGGCCTTGTGATTCTTGTCGTCACAAACCAGATCAGCGCTGCGCTGATCAGTGTCGTAACCAGCCCCACGTACGCCAGGAACCGGTTGGACAGGTTCACACTGTCGCGTATACTCTCGATCGGAGAACGAATCAGAAACAGGTTCCCATTGTCGAGCAGACCCCACATCTCCAGATACTCTGTATTGGTAGACTTGTCCATCGACTTTGCCATATAATAATTGCTGCCCTCGTCCAGATATTCCATATCGCTGCCCTGACCAAAAAAATTGTCATACAGCCTGCGCAACAGCTTATCTACATCCCTGGTACTGGATATCTGGGTATTGGACGCAGCATCAATGACCAGCAGCCCGATATTGTACATATCGCATGTCTTGCGCAGTTCCAGGCCAAACTCATCAGACGATATATCGCCATTTGTCATCACATCATTAATTCTGTAATAAGCATCCTTTATCGCATCTTTCTTATTCTGTATATAATAATTTTCCAAAAAAATATTTGTTATCGTCCAGCAGAGAATCAGCGTACCGGCCATCACGGCTATAAAAATCAGGGCGATTTCCTGTTTGATGGAATGCCTGATAAACAATCTGGCAAATAATTCTTTCAAGCGCTTCATATTTCCAGCTTGTACCCCATCCCCCAGACCGTCTTGATCAGATCTCCTTTTTCCCCTAACTTGCTCCTAAGTTTTTTGACATGGGTATCAATGGTCCGGGCATCGCCAAAGTAATCATAATTCCACACACTGTTGAGAATCTTTTCCCTCGACAGAGCGATTCCCTTGTTCTCCATAAAATAGGTCAGAAGTTCGAACTCTTTAAAGCTCAGATCAATCGGTTTCCCGTCGATCGTGACAACGTGCGCAGCCTGGTCAATCAATATTCCGCCATAAGAGAGTACCTCCCCCTCCGTCATCTGGTTCGTCCTGCGCAGGATCGCCTCCACACGCGCCACCAGTATCTTGGGGCTGAACGGCTTGGCGATATACTCATCCACGCCCAGCTGAAATCCCTGAAGCTCATCCCGCTCGTCAGTGCGGGCGGTCAACATGATGATCGGCACCCTGGAGTAATTTCTCACTTCCCTGCAGACCTGCCACCCGTCCATCTTTGGCATCATCACATCCAATATAACCAGCGCGATATCCTGATTGTCAAAAAAGACATCCAGTGCCTCGCTTCCGTCGCCTGCTTCCAGCACCTCATAATTCTGTTTCACAAGGAAGTCCTTCACAAGCTTGCGCATCCTGCTCTCGTCATCCACTACAAGTATTTTAAGCTTATTCATACCCAAACCATATCCTCATTTTATTCAGCAATCAGGAGCTCCCTTTCCTTTTCTCTGATCACCTGTTCTCTGTCAGACAACTGCTGTTCCCACTCGGCATATCGGTTCTGAAGCACTCTCTCATAATTTAATATGGTTGGCCGGGAACCTGTGGTCGAGATCACAAACATGATGATCACCAGAGCCAGCAGTCCGATATTGACTAGTATTGAAGTTTTTCTGCTGAAAAATTCCTGTTTTGGCTTTTCCTTTTTGACAGGCTTACGGCTTGCCTGTATCCGTTCCACTGTCTGAGTGGCGCTTTCCCTCATACTGTACACGCCATACACAGGTATATTGTCAATCTCCTCATCCGGCGTGGAATTTTCCCGCAGAATCCGCTGCAGCTTTTTAAGGAAATCATAACCTACCGGCGTCTTGAACACACGATTGTTCAGTGCTTTTTTATATACGGCTCCCACCATCTCATAATTGTCATAATCCAGCTTTTCCTCAAGCCGCAGGATACGGAGCTGTTCATTCTGAGCAAGCTCCGCATCCTGCGGTGTTCCAAACTGAAATCCATCCACAATCCAATCTGCCTTACCTGCCATCTGGTATTCCCTGCCTTTCTGATGTCTGTCGGCAAGATCAAAGTTCTTCTATGATCTTATAAGTTTCTTCATACAGTACTGCCAGACGTGCCATCTCATCATCGAGATTCATGTCCTGAACCCGAAGCTTCTCCACCATTGGTATCAGCAAATGATAGATCTCATTGATTCCAAGATTGGACACAAACCCTTTCATCGTATGTGCCCCCTCAAAGGCTTCCTTACAATTTCCCTTCCCGTAGGCCTCCTTTAGCTTGTCATAGCTCGAGTCGTCAAGAAATTTTCTCAGACATTTCAGATATAAATTCTCATTGTTCAAAAAGCGCTTCATCGTACCATCCACGTCAAAACCTTTTTCCTCTAAAAAATTCTTCTGATTTGCATCCATTTAGTACTCCTCCATTCATCCTACTGCCCTGCTCTCCATTACTGTTCCGCCGTTCCGGCAAAGTACATTTTCTCACTGCTCTCCACCTTTTTGTCACTGTCAGCCCACAGGCCTGGAAAATATCACTGATCCTGCATCAGTCCGCTCACGTCAAGAATCAGCGCGATGCTGCCGTCCCCAAGCTGTGTACAGCCTGATATACCATGCACTTTCTTCACGTATGGCGGTATCGGTTTGACAACAATCTCCTGTGTCCCGATCAGTTCGTCGATCAGCACACACAGGGTATTCCCTTCATACTCGAGAAGAAGCATAACACCGTCCTCGACATCGGTCACTGCATCCTCCAGATCATACTTCTGACTCAGTCTGAGAATCGGATAGCACTCGCCGCGGATCATGACATACTCCTCACCGTTTGGCTCATGAATCAGCTGATCATCCGTCACGCGGATAAACTGTTTGATCGCACCCGTCTCCATCACAAATTTCATGTTGCCGTTTCTCATGACAATACCGTCTATAATCGCCATCGTCAGAGGTATCTTCATCGTCATTGTGGTGCCTTCGCCCTCTACAGACTCAATGTCAAGCACGCCGCCGACCTTCTGGATATTCTTCACCACAACGTCCATACCCACGCCGCGCCCTGAGAACTCAGTAACCTTTTCCTTCGTTGAAAATCCCGGATACGTGATAAACTGAAAAATTTCTTTGTCTGTATAGTCGCTCTCCACACGGTTGTCCGGCAGTATACCGTTCTCCCACGCTTTCTTGTAAAGTTTATTTCTGCTGAGTCCTTTTCCGTTATCTTTCACGGAAATCCAGACCTTACCGCCCTCATTCTTTGCCTCGAGCGTGACTTTCGCAGGTTCCTTCTTGCCGGCGGCCGCTCTCTCCTCCGGCGTCTCAACACCATGGTCAACAGAATTTCTGACCAGATGCATCAGCGGATCGGATATATTTTCGATGATATTTTTATCCACCTCTGTCGTGTCGCCGATCATCTCAAACTCAATATTCTTCCCGAGCTTTCTCGACATGTCAAAGACAGTCCTGTTCATCTTCTGGAAGGTGTTGGTAAGCGGCATCATACGCATCGACATGATGAGCTCCTGCATTTCCGTCGTGATCTTTGACAGCTGGGATGCAGCCTTCTGGAAATTTGTCAGATCAAGATTTGGTACCTGCAGATCCGGATTCTGCAGCACGACAGACTCCGCAATGACCATCTCACCCATCATATCCATCAACATGTTCATTTTATCGATATTGACGCTCATGAACGCCTGTTTTACTTCTTTTTTCTTTTTCTTGGTGATCTGCTTTGCCTTGCCTGCCTCCTTCTGAATGACATAATCACCCGGCTGAGGCTCTGCCTCCTTTTTCTGTTCCCCCGAGGCTGCTGCCGGAGCCGCACCTGCCTCTTCCTGTAAGGGTTCCGCTGAAAATCCGTGCTCAAACTCTGCGTTCGAACACTCAGCGATCTCAATACCGCTGATCTCAGAGGTAGTGTCAAGGAGCTCGCGAAGCTTATCCTCTGTGAAATCACCCCTGACAAGCATCTTGAAGCCCTCAGACAATATCGTATCGGACGAGTTTTCGTCTGTGAGAATATCCTCAGGCGTGTAATGCACATCCTCCGTATATTCTTTCAGGGCATATGTAGCAGAATACGCGCGCAGATTACTCATCTGCGTATCATCATGATATGTAATCTTTATGCGGAAACACTTCGCATCACCTGATGCCTGCGGCGCGATATAGATCTGGTTCGGTGCGAGCGTCATACTCGGCGAAGGCGCTGCCGGAGCTGTTTTCGCCTCCCGGGGGCCGCTGTTTCCACCAGAAGAATCGATCACATCTTTCAGTTTCACCAGGAATTTATCCATCAGTTCGATCAGCTGGGAATTATCACCATCCGGATCATTCCCCTCCTTGATCTTCTCCATCTCCCCATTGATAAAATCCAAAACCTGAAAAACGATCTCTGTGAGCTCCATATGTGGTTCTTCAATGCCAATATTTTCACGCAGATAATAAAATATATCCTCCAATTTATGGGACACCTTCATAATATTATCATACATCATGACGCCGGAAGAACCTTTGATCGTATGCATAATTCGGAAAATCTCGTTAATGCTGTTCTCGTCAAACGCGTCATCATCCTTGGTCTCCAGTACAATTTGCTCCAGATTTTCCAAAAGCTGACCATTTTCATAAATATATATGTCCACCATTCCGTCTAAATTGAATTCCTCAGCCATATAGGGCACTCCTTCCATATCCAAACATTAATCTTACGTTTTTCGCATTGTGATACCATTGACACAATACAGTTATTTATAATTTTATATCCATTTTGTGCAATAGTCAATGTTTTCTGATAATTTTATTCCATCAGTCCTATCCATTTTTTTCTATTCATTATCTGTCATGCTGCTGCCTGCCAGTATATTCGGCATAGTGGAGCTTTGAACCACGCTGCTGCCAAATATCAAAAATTCCGTATCTGCCCTGTCAATCTCGGTGCTGCCGCATTTCGGACACCGATCCTGCGCGTAATCCAATGTACCGCATTGTCTGCAGAAATATATTTTCTGGTGTTTCATTGCTATCCTTTTTATCTCCTTACTCTGCTGCTTTCTATTTTTATTAACATTTTTGTAACTTATTTGTAATATTTCCGAAACCTATAGGCAATAATTATTACATTTTTTTCTTTTTTTGAATAAAATTGAAATATTTTTTTAAAATTAGTATTGAATAAATCGCGTTCTGCATTTATAATAAATGAAAGAATTGTCCAGGCTTAGGTTTCTACTTACTGATGAAAAGAAAAGGTAACTATGTGTTTTATTATGAAAGGAGCTTTCAGGCCATGAAAAAATACACCAATTCGGTAATCGCGCTTTTTATCTGTATGTTGATTCTAACCCCATCAACAGTATATGCTGAGGAGATGGCATATATGCCTTCGTTCTCCGTCATACAGCCAATCACAGGCGCGGCACTGCCGAACGAGAATCTCTCAGAGAGTCTCACCACTCGGTTAAATCTCTATCTCGTGGACAGCTATACAAACGGCAGCATTGACGAACAGGAATTTAACGAGTTCGTTTCAAGCGGAATCATCTCCGAAAATGCTTTCTTTGCAAATTCTGTGTTTGTGGGCGATTCGCTCACTGTCGGTTTCAGGGATTACTGCCGTACCCACGGTGATTCCATCGCTTCTGATTCCACATACTTTCTGGCGAGAGTGAGCTGTTCTGCGAAGGCTGCCATATCCGGAAATGCCCTCACTGCCCACGCCAATATCATGCCAATCTACAATGGTCAGGTTCAATACATCGAGGATTCTGTAGCTCAGCTTCCCAATGTATCCAAAATGTTTATCTGCTATGGCATGAACGATCTGACAACCAGCACACCGGAACAGTTTGTGGCTGATCTTCAGACTCTTATCGATAGGATTACTGCCAAAACGCTCGGGCTGCAGGTCTATGTGATCTCGATTCCCTGCGTCATGGCTGATGTCGACAACGGCAGACTGAACAACGCAAATATCCAGTCTGCAAATATCCTTCTGCAGGATCTCTGCGCACAGAACGGATGGGGTTTTATCAATATTACAGAGCACCTGATGGGTGCAGACAACGCGATCCGGCCGGAATACAGCGCCGACCAGTACGTTCACGAAAACAGCCGCGCGTACAAGATCTGGAACAGTGTTCTCAAAGATTATGCATTTATGGAAATCACAAAATAAAATCTATAAGACAAAAAAACAGCCCGTAATGGGCTGTTTTTTATGCACACGGGCACCCAAAGGAAATATGTCAGCTAAGGCTGACGGATGCCCGGCGCACGAGTAGGGGAAAGGCTTTTCCCCTACTCGATTATCATATTGGCAAAATTCATAAAGCTGTCCTCTCCGCCTGCTTCGAAGTCGGAAATCCTGACAGGGACAAAACGTGCTCCCTGCGCCAGCGCTTCATCCAGTCTGTCTTTGCCCGCTGTCAGTGTGAAGATGCCGCCGCTTTCAGATACTTCCACCATATCGGATTCTTTTCTGTCCGCATTACCATCCGTTTTGACCGAGGAGGGATTCAGCTCCATCATTTTCTCAAAACTACCCCTCTGGTAATCCGCCATTTTGTCCAGTATTTCCTGTGCAATCTCGTCCGGCGCTGCATTCGTACTCTCTATGACCAGATTATAGTTGCTCATATCATAGTAATCAATATCGTAAATCTCTTTGTACCGCACTGTCTCAAGCTTCTGCCGGTTGATCAGCGCCACCCTGCAGGAAGCCTGCGACGCATAGGACTCCGAGTTCGCGCGGAGGCTGTCATGAAACACACGGCGGCTGGCCTCGTCAATATCTGTAATGATGAACACCTTGAAGCTCTTCGGTGCAAAATGCCAGGCCAGACGCGAGTCAAATACAACATGATCCCGCTCCTCCCCGATTCTAGTCGTCGTGTCATCGATCATCTTGTCCACGGAATGATCGCCGCGACTGGACGCCTCATTAACCTGTCTGTTAAATTCCTCCACCGAAACTCCCTTTTCCATGGCAAGCTGCCGAAATATATTTCCCGTTGAGGAATATTCGTAACCTCTCTCCTTCAATATCTTTGCCACGCTGGATTTACCGCTTCCTAAATTCCCTGTGATTGTAATATTCATATCTGCCCTCTCCTCTTTCATCGCACGACTCTG
Organism: Lachnospiraceae bacterium; assembly: GCA_009774245.1. GTDB lineage: Bacteria > Bacillota > Clostridia > Lachnospirales > Lachnospiraceae > COE1. The sequence continues at coordinate 66,210 of VSNM01000020.1, forward strand.
CCGTACACTTCGATCTGTGTCAGTGCCGGGAACGGGGATTCCGTCTCCGCCTTGACCAGGTTTTTCATTTCCACCCATGTGACAGTCCGCTTCTCATAGGCGATCGTCTGCCCTGTAGCAAGCTTTCTCAGATTTCCCGTCACAGTACTTCCATCGGAAAATGCGAGCGTGATCTCTTTCCACCAGTTGTCATGAGGAAAATCCGCCCTCAGATACACGATCACCTTGTCCGTCTCGATCTCATGCCCAAAATCAATCCTCAGACACGCCTCCGGATTCCTGTTGATTCCCCATGATGCATAGGGCCACTCGCCGTGCGCGCTGTTTGCCTTCACGCCGTCTATCGCATTTCTGGCTGCGAAAACTGCCTCGTTTCGCGTCTCCACATTTGCAGTCGCGTGCGGATAAGAATTTACATTTTCATGGCTGTCATAGACATTGAGCGCCTGATTCCGGTATGCGTCAATCTCTTCCGCGGACGCGTACCGCGCATAGATATAGTGACAACTGCCTGCAAAGGCCTTCGGCGAGTAGCCGCGCCTTGCCTCTCCAAACGGGACCTTTACCTCGACGATCCCTCTCACCAGGATCAGCGCCGCCCCCATGGCATCATCTGCTTGAAACACAAAATACCGCGGCTCCCCACAGTACTCGAGCACCACCCTGTCGCCCTCCTCGTACTCGGACGTGGCTGCCAGATACACTTCCTCCTCACCGCGCCCAACGAACTTTGTCTCTCCGTTTGCCTTTAACACTTTTATGGAAAACATTTTACTCCTGCCTTTCTACCTTTTCATTCAAAGAAATGATTGCGAAATATTTACGGGTTGCATCTCTTACATGGCTCATAGCCCTGCGCAATAATGCTCTCCCTGCTCTCCGACGAATCTTTCCGGTTTGTCGTCGGCAGAGAACTGCAGGAAGGCTTATGAAACTTCTTGGTCTTTGTATTAAGGATATATGTAGTCTCTGTCTTCTGTGTCTTCTGATCGGGAGCCGACCAGACTGAACCGTTTCCGCTGGGTTCCCCGGCCTTCCACGTCTCCGAGGCCGGAACGTTGAACGTGATCTCCTTTCCATCTGATGTAGCTATGATGGTTCCATCCTCATCTGTCCGGTATACCTTCACACCATTTGTCCGGAACGTGTTGAGCGTCTCCGCATGAGGGTGCCCGTAAGAATTATCCTCCCCGCAGCTGATGACCGCACAGGAAGGACTCATTTCCTCAAAAAATTCCTGAGAGGTGGAAGTCCTGCTGCCATGATGACCGGCCTTGTAGACGTCCGCCGAGAGATCAAATCCTGCTGCCAGTATATCCTGCTCCGCAGTCTCCTCGGCATCCCCTGTAAAGAGAAACTTGTTTGTTCCATTTTGAAGCATCAGGGCAATCGACGCATTGTTGGGATCATCATATGTATCATTCGGCGCCAGGATCGTTATCTTCGCAGTTCCGAGAGTATACTGTGTTCCAACCTCCGGTGTTGTGTACTTCAACCGCTTATTGTCAAGCGCCTGTATCAGCTTCTGATAAGTCTTGTTATCCTTCTCATAATCTGACACAAATACCTTGTCGATCGCAAACTTTGTGATGATCACCGGCGCTCCACCGATATGATCCGAATCAGGATGCGTCAGAATCAGGTAATCGAGCTTTTTGACCTGCTGCTTCTGCAGATAATTCTGGATCGCTGTTCCCTTGGAATAATCACCGGCATCAATCAACATGGAATGGCCGTCACACATAATCAGGGTTGCATCGCCCTGACCGACATCAATGAAGTGCACCTCCATCTTTGCCGCCTCTGTTCCCTTCGTTTTCGTCGCTCCCGCACCTGACGCGAAGGACACCACAGAACCAACCGTGAGTCCTCCGATCGCAATTGCCGCCACCAGCAATAAATTTAATAATTGTCGATAGACTTTTTTCATATCGTGCCTCCTTGGGATCTGTCGTGAGAATAAGAAACAGTCTTGAACTTTCTTATTTCATTATAGCAGATTAAACAGCATTTTCAAGCAATTCAATTCTTATTCTTTTCGAATCATAATAGCCATCGTGAGATCATTCGTTCGCATGCGATATAGAAAATAACCTCTCTGTGTTTTTTCTTGCATGTTCCGCTAAGGTCTCCTCGGAAACTTTCATGTATTTTGCGAGCTCCCGCACGACATACACGATATTCTGCGGCGTGTTTGTCCGGTCAAGCCCCGGCACATTCCGCGGTGTCAGATATGGGGCGTCCGTCTCAACCAGTATGCGATCTAGCGGAATCATTTGCACCGCCTCTCGCAGCTCCTTCGCGCGCCGGTCGTCGCAAATCCAGCCCGTAATACCAATGGAAAATCCCATGGAGAGATACTGCTCCAACGTTTTCCTATCCCCTGTAAAACAGTGGACGACAGATTTTTTACAGATGTCCTGATGCTTCTTAAACCGTCTGATAAAATCCTCCGCGGCGCTGCGTTCATGCAGGAACAGGGGTTTTCCCAGCTTTTCAGCCAGAACGATGTGTTTCTCGAGACACCTGATCTGGTTTTCCCTGGTGGAAAACATTCTGTCATAATCCAGTCCGCACTCTCCTACCGCAACAACCTTTTGATTTTCGGAAATAATCTTCTCAATCCCTGTAAAATCCTCCTGTGAAGCCCTGTCTGCATTGTGCGGGTGAATCCCCGCCGTGCCGTAGACATCATGCGTCCTCACGAACCTGTCAATCTTCTGGTTTTCCTTGGAATCAGTTCCAGTCAGGATACAGCACACATCATGATCGACGGCATCCCGAATCACCTTCTCCGGATCAGGAAACTGCTTACAAAACAGGTTTAATCCAATATCATAATACTTTATCATCTCGCAGCACCTCTTTCTACCTCTTAAACCATTCCATTATCCTGATACCATGAAATCTCCTTACGCCCTTTTTATCCCTGCCAGTGACCGCCAATCCGCACTATGATGATCTTATGATTCTCTATCTCATCACGCCCCCCAGCAAAAATAGATTCTCTGATTCGTTCTCTTTTCATAGAGCTTCGTATGTGGATTACAAGTCAGTTGATATGTCTGATTCCCATAAGATATTTCCTTATGAAATCTCCTTTCTTCATTTGAACCCTTTCCAGAACATTCCAAATTGTAACCCGAACTCAGTTCCGACAACACTTCTCGCTCATTTTTATTGTGATAATCATATAATTTCTTTCCGACATCATTCAATATTATCAAATGCCTTGTCAATTCTTCTACTACCTCACTACACTTTCCAAGCTCACTAGCAAACCGAAATGCCTCTTCGTGAAAAACAAGATCTGGAAAACAGTCCCTCACCCTATTCTCATATAGTTTGTAATCGTTTACTTTGATCATGAAGAAACGCTTTATAGAAACAATATCATTCATCTTCCAACATTTCTCCAGTTCTATGTTCTTGATCTGGTCAACACAAACCTGTGCAATATCTTCCGTAATGTCCAATTTTGTTATAGGCACATACCCATATTCTGATTTCTGTGCAATCATCTCATATGTATCTGCACAAGATCTCTGTTTTGTGATGATTTCTAAGAGGAGATCAGACAAATCACTTTGTTCATTGTTATAAAGAAAATCTGCAATTGTTATTTTCTCCTCATCCTCAATATCATAAATCTCATTTGGAACATACAGTTTCTCACAGCAATTTAAGTATGTAACCTTCTCTTCCAGCTTCCTTAAATCCTCTTCGGTGATATTTCTGTAACATTTCGAGGGCAATATATAGAAATCTAATTTCCACATCTTCTTATCTCCAGTAATTCTCGCAAATCCAATCGCTTTTGGTCAAAAAATCCTTCCGGCCATCCTTCAAGCTCTCCGTTATCCAGTATTTCTATGCGATTGCACAGACTGGTATTCTCATTCTTTTCAAAAAATAAAACTTCTGCATCTGAACACATTTTTTCTCTGGCAGCCTGAATCCGACAGCCATCAACAATATGCTCGCTATGCGTTTCTAAGATAATTTGTACTCCGTTTGCCGCAACCAGCGCCAAAAATTTTCCGAGGCGTGACTGACTCAAAGGGTGCAAATGCGCTTCCGGATTTTCAATCATCAGGATTGAATTCTTTATAACGCTTGCCGCCAATGCCTGTACCACAATCGGCAATACATATGTAATGCCAAATCCAGTGGCTACTGGCAGATGAAATTCTCCCTGGTTCTGCATTCTTAATGTAGTGATGTTTCTTTCAATATCTACGCTGTACTGCAGTTTTGTATGCGGTATAATAAAATCCAGCCATTCTTCGCAGTTTGCAGAAAACCGATCAATTGCGGCTATCCGCAAATCCTCCGGAAGTTCAAAATGATCGCTTAATTTTTGGAATTTGTCCATTTCACTGAGTATATATCCCGTGTTTTCTCCCATATTTCCCACTGAATACGGAATCACATCCTGAATAAAAGACACGATTCTGGGGCCCTGGCGCTCTGCATTTAAGAAAAACAGACGCAGTTTATCCAGATTGCAATCATGTGTTTTTCTTTCCACGATTTCCTCATAATTGCTGATATTGAAATAGATTTCTTCATCATCTTCCGGAAGCCCCAAAACTACGCAGTTTTCAATTCCTTCTATAAACAGCCCGATCTCAACATCTTTTTCTTCTAAATCCTCTGAAACAATACTGATCGGAATCCCTAGATTGACACCAAAAATTTTATTTGTATTCACCCGCTTCTTCTCACAGTTTTCCCAACTTTTAAATGCCAATAGTATGGCCTGCACCATGCTGGATTTTCCTGCTGCATTGCTTCCGGTCAATATATTCAGACGCCTGAGTTCCATTTCAAAATTTTTATGACACTTAAAATTTTTGAGCGCAATTTTTTCTATACCTATCCCAGACATTCTTCCAACACCTTTCTCGAATATTCAAAATTCGCATATACATTTCTTCGGTCACCCGTTCCAACTGTAATCGAATTTGTATAATGATGATCTTCCAAGGCATTTGCTAAAGACTGCAAAATTTTTTTCTGCTGCGCCTTAATATCGATATTATCATATTTAGAATCCATCAGTAACACGGAAAATGAAGAAAACAAAGACTTATTGATATAATCCAAGTTTCTGTTTATCACATTTCCATCACAATAAACTTTTGAAAAAGCATACTTTCCAAATGCTTTCCATGATCTCTCCATAGCCAGATCAAACTTCTGAAACAAGTCCTCTCTGTTTTCGGGTTTCATTTTATTCAGATTTTCAATAGCATCGTCAAGCATAGCTGCTATATTTGCATAATCATAAGATTTATAAAAAGCATAAAACCGCAGGACAAGCTCCTGAGAATCCATTCGGTCATCACTCACTCTTCCTCTGGTTGCATTTAGATAGTTTTGATTATGTGTACTTTTTACTAAAAAATCACGCACTTCCTGCTTACAGATCGCATTGCGCATTTCCTGTGGGTTCAGATTCATTCCGCCTGTATTTACACGCCTAAAAATGTCATATATGACATTTTTAGGTGACCTGGCATCGAGAATATTCACAGCAATCTGCGTCCTGTATATTCTCTGGATATATTTTGTGTCCAGATCGTTGAAATTCTTTTTATTGTAATCATTTCCTAAATATTCCAGACCTGTAAGGCGAAACTCGCCGCTAACAAATTCCTTTATTGTTGTCAATCTTTGTTGTCCATCAATGACCTGATACTGCCCATCTTCATTTTCATAGAAGTAAAAAGCTGGAATCGGGATGCGAAGCATTAACGATTCAATCAATAAAGACTTCCGCTTGTTATCTTTCCAGACACGTCGCCTCTGGTATCCCGGATTTAACTCGATCAGATTCTGTTCCATCAGTTCCAGCATATATTTGACGGACAGCATTTGCTGGTCCACCCTGATTTTATCCGCGTCAAAGGGCTGCTCTGTCTCCTCATCGCTCTCCTCATCGATGCTCTCAACCTCATATTCCACACCGGCATACTCTGCCTTTTTCTTCTCAATCTCAATGTCCAGATCATCGTTTTCCTGTATTACTGCCATTCCTTTCACCTCTGCTTTTTTCCTATAATTCCCTCACAATCTCCATAAACCTGTCATATGAATACGCACCTTCATATTCTGGATTTTTTGTCTGAAATACCATATAATATTTATATATTCTGCCTGTCATGGACGCTTTTGCAGCCCACTTTGCCCCTATTTCAGATTTTACCTTTGACTCATCGTTCTTCAACTGATCACCTTTTGTTTCGATCAGCAGAATTTTCCCACTATTTGTCATAGCCATGAAATCAGGATAAGCCGTAACAGCTCCATTGATGGCAAATCCTTTTCTCGCAATATTTCGGTGCCACCATTTGATATTGTCTAAAGCAGATAATTCCCATATTACTTTTTTCTCATAGGCGTTGTCAAAATCTTCTTCCTTGGTGTATAAAGATTTTGGAATAGAAGAGATCGTCCGAGAAGGCGCTATGATCTCAGGCAGCCGGTACATAGGTATGCAGGTAATATGTTCCTGCTCTAACAATTTGTAAAAACGTCCAAAGGCATATTGGCTCAAAAGCGCGTTTACTTTGTTCTCAATCGCAACCATATACGGATAATACGACTGCTCGAGATCCGTCAACTGATCTTCCGTCATCTGTCTCATAATGTGCCCCACATATTCCTCAAGTTCACGATCTTGAATCGCATTATTTCTTGATATTTTCTTGCAGATCATATCTTTGCAAATCCTGCGCTTTGCCTCTGATGGCTGGCTGTCAATCCATTCTTTCATGTGAATATTATCATACCCTTTTATCTGAAATGCTTTCGGCTTTCCATCATTCGAATCCTCCACGTCAATCCTTGCGATCTCAACTTCGATCGCGCTAAAATCAATCTGTGTATCTTTGTCCCTCAATGTAAATCCTTTATACAGATTTTCCTTTTCCAGCAATGCGAACTCATGATCAGAAAACAGGGTAGGAGATGTCTCTGCGACAAACTGCGGAATTATAAGCTCTGATGCCTCCCTGGCAAACTCTTCTCTCATGGAATATGTTTTCATTTTTACCTTTACCTCATCCGGAGTCCCTTCCAATAAAACGGAGTCCTCTTCGCTGACGCTCTCCCAGTATGCTGCGCTTTGCAGTTCTGCTGCCCTAACCATATCTGATATATCTATATCATTTTTAACAGATATATCCTTCTCTTCATTGGTTTTATATGGTAAAAAATCCCACAGCCTGCCCTCTTGTTGCTTTGATTCTATCATCTCCTCCATGGAAGAATACTTTGCATCTTTTTCTAAATCATCTATATGCATCTGAATATCGTTATGGCTTACCAGCTCCGATCCATCCCTGTCATTCTCATCCTGCGCCCGATAGTCCTTGCTGCTAAAACCTGCTGCATTTAGTCCCTCCACCACCTTTTCGCATGTCGAAAGAAAGTCTGATGATGCCTTGACAGCAAATCCTGTTTCCTGATCTCATCCACTTCCGCTGTCTTAATGGCAATTTGATCTTTTGGTATTCCTCTTTCCAATAATGCCTGCTTTATCTTTTGATATGTCGTACTGTCCTTACTGCCCCTTGATTCCGCCTGAAATAGTACGATTGGGCGGATATATTTTCCTGTAAGCCCCTCTTCTTTGCCTGCCTCTCCTTCTAACCTTTGACGCAGACTGATCGCACTGTCAAAAACATCGTTCTGTGATCTTCGGTTATAAACAATCACTGGAAGCTTTACCATCTCTTCCTTTTTTAGCTGTTTTGCCCCCACAAATGATATGATATTGCTTCCTTCCTTTGGTGTGGCTGTCAGCTCAAGCACAAAAGAAGAATTAAAATTTTCCAACATCTCAACACTGAGCTTTGATGTAGCATGATGGCTTTCGTCCACAATGACCACCGGATTTAATTTTCTGATCACCTGAATCAACGCTGTCTCGTCCGTGTTATCCAGTAACAGAGTATCTTCTGTTCTGTAATTCCTAAACGCCGCCAGATATCCATTTTCCTGATAAGCCTTTCTTCCTTCTTTTTTGTTCGCCCTAAAAGAATCATAACTTAATACAAGGATTGACAGGTTTTCGTCAACCTTTGACGGATTAAAATTTTGTCCAAATAACAATTCTTGTTTTGTATAAACTTCCACTCTGTTACCAAAATCCGCATTAATCTTTCGTCTATATAAATGATCGGCATTTTTTAAACACTCTGTTGTCTGCGACAAAATGGCATCCGATGGCACAAGCCAGACAACTGCTTTGGGATGTATGTGAGTCATTGCCCCAAAAATAAATTTAATCGAACTAGCCGCGATAAAAGTCTTGCCTCCGCCTGTTGGTACTTTTACACAAACATGTGGAACTCCCTTTAACACTGTATGGTATGGCGGCATACCATTTTCGCCAATCTGAATCCCCTTTTCTTCCCATAGGCAGCTATATGCTTTCCTAATACTCTGTTTTTCTGTCAGCAATTCCAAAAAGCGCTGCAAATCATTTATGACACTCATTTGATAATTTTTCAACTCCATTTGCAGCCTCCTTACAACCTGACAATATCTCTTGGTATTTTCTTAAAAGTGATATTATATTTTTGCATTTTTTCATCTGAGATCGAACATGAATCAGCGTATATCACATAACGGCTGGCTTTCGTCTTTATTTCCGCAAGAAAATCGTTATCCAGATTTGTCACCTGTTCCTTCTCGTAATAAAAATAGTATGCCGTACCATTATATTGGGATAGATAGTATTTCGTATCACTATGTTCATTCGTCCTATATGCTGTTCTGGTTTCCATATACCAAATATACTCTCGGATTTTATCCTGAGATGCACTGGGATTTAGATTTCCATTTTCCAGAAGCAGCCTTTCTCCTAATTCATAATAACTAAAACTACCGCCCGTACCTTCTGTTTTCTTCTTGTCATCTCCATATCCATCGATCACCCGCTTCACCCGTTCCGCCGTAATCGAATCGGCATAGTCTTCCATTTCGATAAGGATAAACTTCCGATTTCCATTGTCAGACTTATTCATACTTAGTACGGCATGTGCGGTGGTTCCGGAACCTGCAAAGGAATCTAAGACGATGGAATCTCTGTCTGTTGCAATTTGTATGATTCGTTGGATTAACTGACTTGGCTTGGGTGTTGAAAAACCGATAATCCCCAATTCTTTTAGCTCACTTGACGCGCCTTGCGTATGGTTTACATCATCATAATGCCATAATGTCCTGTTTACAACACCGTCATGCTCAAATAAAAACTTTTTGTACCTTGGATATTTTGCACTTCCATCTTTTCCCCAGAACAACCTCCCTTCTGCCTGATATATTTCTGTCTGTTCTTTTGAATATTTCCAAACTGCCGTAGGGCTTGGAAATACCAATTCTCCTGTAAATGGATTTTGAATGGGATAATATAAATTAGGACGTTCTTTATTTGATTTGTTACAAGTATATGTTGCAGAGTTCCATTCTCCTCTTTCGTCATTATCAGGATTTTGATAATATTTCAACTGCTTTTCAGTTAGCGGAAGTCTGTTCGGTTGCCATGCATCTTTTTTCTTTGCATATATTAAAATGTATTCTATATCGTTGCTGAAATATTTTGCATCATTTGAAGGCGAAGCTTTTTTAAACCATGAAATTGTGTCTACATAATTTGTGCAACCAAAAATCTCATCACACATTAATTTCAAATTTGCACTTTCCGAATTGTCTATACTAATAAATATAGCACCGTCCTCTGCCAATAACTTCTGTAACAGCCTCAACCTCGGATACATCATACATAGCCATTTATCATGGCGCGATAAATCCTCCCCTTCTTTGCCGACCACTTCCCCGAGCCACTTTTTCATTTTGGGATCATTTACATTATCGTTATATATCCAATTTTCATTTCCGGTATTGTATGGCGGATCAATATAAATACACCTGATTTTCCCCTCATATCTGGGCATTAGCGATTTGAGCGCCTCCAAATTATCACCATGAATAACCATATTTTCGCTATGATCGTCCTCAGTCGTCTGACTGTCTACTCCATAACTATACTTTTTCTCCAACACCCTATATGGTACATCCATATGATGGTTAATAACCTTTTCTTTTCCAATCCAATTTAATGTAGGCATTGTGTTCTCCGTTTGTCATTTTTTATTATATCTTATTGTTTCTCTTATATTGATCTACATTTTCTTAACAGTTCCTAACCTGTCATAACTCTCTCTACAATATATTTCCCAATTCTATCACATATCATATTCGACACTTTTATTTTGAGCCAATTGTCTTGTAGGGAAGGCTTCCACATCTTTTTTCAAACCAGTATCCTTATACAGCCTTCCCTTTTCAGAAAACAAATATAACCGGCTTTTAGCCCTGGATGCAATCACGTATAACAGTTTATTCGCTTCCTCATCCATCTTTGTACACTCTGTATATATACTGGGGACTTTTCCATATACCAGTCCAAAAGCAATTACCGTCTGATACTCTTCCCCTTTTACACCATGGCAGGTATTAATAACCACTCCCTCTTTTTCTTTAAACATCCTTTTAAATGTATTCAAATCATCTGTCAACTGGAACTTTTCATTATGTAACCGGCTTTCCATTTTTTCGACAAAATCATCATACATCTTTTTTAACTCCACATGATCATCTATTCTGCATTGAATCGCATCAAATACATATTTTATCCCATTTAGTACAAATTTGCTTCCTTTTGTATCGAACCCTTTTGCCTGAATGATAAAATTTAATAAATCCAGTCCCTCAATAGCCAACGGTAAGCCTGTCATTAAACCTATCTCTTCTATAATTTCATTTGCCAATTTTCTTCTATACGTCAGCTGTCTTATATTCGGTTCTGTTAGTAAAAGTCTCGACAGCTTATAAAAAATATTCATCGGATCTCTTTTAATTGGCGTTATATCTGGTGCATCGAATTTCACATTCGGCAATCTGTCTTGTAAGTCTTTAGAAAACGGATACAACAAATCCCAAACAGGTGCCACAACGCATATTTCTTCTTCAGGAATACCATCTGAAATATTTTTCTCTATTATCTGTGCAATATAATCATATAATTGTTCTTTGCCAATCTGATCATTATACTGTATAATGCCGTTATCATCCTTTAAAACTCCTTTTGCGTCAATCGGATACTTCTCCACCATAAATTCTTTATAGTAAGTTACTATTCTCCCTGTACTCCGAAAACATCCTGATAACGTTTGTTCTTTGAATTGAAGATCGACAAATTCTTCGTTTATCATTTGTAAACTTTTTGCTACTCCTCCAAGGCTTCCGTATATTGCCTGATTGGGATCACCAAAAAAATTAATCTGAAAGCCCTTTCTTGTGTTAGAGTTGGCAATCTCCTCAACAATTGCATATTGCAAATCCTGTGTATCTTGATACTCATCAATACATATCAGTTCTATAGCATCCTTTACATCACTGGAGATAAACGAATGTTTCCTTAATATATTATAAGTCGTGATTAGAATTTGTTCAAAATCTAACTCTTTCCTTCCTATAATGTCAAGTCCTAAATTATTGATTTTACAGACTTTTCTTTAAATTTTTACCTCATAAAACAGAGCC
>VSNM01000021.1:0-40076 GCA_009774245.1 Lachnospiraceae bacterium
GAAAGATTTCCTGCTCCACCATGCGATCTACACTGACAAAACACTAACTGCAAATAATACCAAATAAGAAGGAGGCTTACGCCTCCTTCTTTTATGCACACGGGCACCCAAAGGAAATATGTTTTTCCCTACTCGATTTTAATCCCTGACAACCGCCGTAAGCCCGGACTCTGTGCTGTCCAGATCGATCAGTATGGTATCTCCCGGCTTCACCTGATCTGCAAGTATCAGTTTTGCAGCCAGTGTCTCGACATATTTCTGGATATATCGCTTGAGCGGTCTCGCGCCGTACACCGGATCATAGCCGTTCTCGACGATGAAATGCTGTGCGCGCTCAGACAGCTCTATGCGCAACTCCTTATCGGCAAGGCGTCTGTTAATGTCCGCCAGAATCAGACCGATGATGCCGCCGATGTTGTCCTTCGTGAGCGGCTTGAACAAAATAGTCTCATCCAGCCGGTTCAAAAACTCCGGCCTGAAATGTGCCCTGAGCTCTCCCATGACAAGCTCCTGCGCAGACTGACCGATCTCTCCATTGCTGTCAATGCCGTCCAGCAGATATTGCGCACCGATGTTTGACGTCATGATCAGGATCGTATTCTTGAAGTCCACCGTCCGTCCCTGTGAGTCCGTGATACGTCCGTCATCAAGCACCTGTAGCAGGATATTAAATACATCCGGATGTGCCTTCTCAACCTCGTCAAACAGCACCACGCTGTACGGTTTCCTGCGCACGGCCTCCGTCAGCTGTCCGCCCTCATCATAGCCCACATATCCTGGAGGCGCTCCGATCAGCCTTGACACGGAATGCTTCTCCATATATTCACTCATATCGATACGCACCATATTTGACTCATCATCAAAGAGAGAGGCCGCGAGCGCCTTGGCAAGCTCTGTCTTGCCGACACCCGTCGGTCCCAGGAACAGAAAGGAACCGATCGGCTTATCAGGATCTTTGATGCCCGCCTTCGAACGGATGATTGCCTCCGTCACCTTGGTGACGCCCTCGTCCTGTCCGATCACGCGCCTGTGAAGTTCCTCATCCAGATGCAGTGTCTTGTTCCGCTCACTCTCATTGAGCTTTGCCACAGGGATTCCCGTCCAGCGTGATATGATCCTGGCAATCTCATCATCAGAGACACTCTCATGAACCAGGGACATCTCCCTGGCGCTGACTGTCTCTTCCTCCAGTTCCAGCTGTCTCCTGAGCTCCGGCAGCTTCCCATAGCTGAGCTCCGCTGCCTTCTCCAGGTTTCCTTCACGCTGTGCGATCTGAATCTGATTGTTCATGTCCTCGATATCCTCACGCAGCTTTGACAAGCGCTCCACACAGGCCTTCTCGTTGTCCCATTGTGCCTTGCGGTTGTCAAACTCCGCCTTCTGTTCAGCGAGCTCCGCCTGCAACGCCACAAGCCGCTCCGCGCTGAGCCGGTCCTCCTCCTTCTTCAGGGCTGCAACTTCGATCTCCATCTGCATGATCTTCCTCTGCAGCTCGTCGAGCTCAGCGGGCAGCGAATCCAACTCTGTCTTGATCAGGGCACACGCCTCATCCACAAGGTCAATCGCCTTGTCCGGCAGGAATCTGTCCGTGATATAGCGGTTGGAGAGCACCGCCGCGCTCACAAGGGCATTGTCCATGATCTTCACGCCATGGAAAACTTCATAGCGCTCCTTCAAACCGCGCAGTATACTGATCGTATCCTCCACGGTCGGCTCCGACACCATCACCGGCTGGAAACGCCGCTCCAACGCCGCATCCTTCTCAATGTACTGCCTGTACTCATCCAGCGTCGTGGCGCCGATACAGTGCAGCTCGCCCCTCGCAAGCATCGGCTTTAGCATATTGCCTGCGTCCATCGCCCCGTCCGTCTTGCCGGCACCCACGATGGTATGCAGCTCGTCGATAAAGAGGATGATCTGTCCGTCGCTGTTCTTGACATCCTCGAGCACTGCTTTCAGCCGCTCCTCAAACTCACCCCTGTATTTTGCACCGGCGACCAGGGCCCCCATATCCAGCGAAAAAATCTTCTTATCCTTCAGCCCCTGCGGCACATCCCCGCGCACAATCCGCTGCGCAAGTCCCTCGACAACGGCAGTCTTGCCCACGCCGGGCTCTCCGATGAGCACCGGATTGTTCTTGGTCTTTCGTGACAGTATGCGGATAATATTTCGAATCTCATTATCCCTGCCAATAACGGGATCAAGCTTCTGGTTTCTCGCTTTCTCCACCAGATCCTGACCATATTTCTCAAGTGTGTCATAAGTCGCCTCCGGGTTGTCGCTCGTCACTCTCTGGTTGCCCCTCACTTCCGAGAGCGCCTTCAAAAAACGTTCCCTCGTGATGCCATACTCCCGAAAAATCTCCTTGACTTCCCTGTTAGGATTCTGCAGCATGGAGAGAAACAGATGCTCCACAGAGACATACTCATCCCCCATGCGCTTCGCCTCATCCTCGGCACTGATCAGCACTTTGTTAAGATACTGCCCTACATACGGCTGCCCGCCCTGTACCTTGACGCGCTTATCCAGAGCTTTTTGCACCCTGTCAAGGAAATAATCCCTGTTGATCTCCATCTTCTCGACCAGCTTCAGAATCAGACTGTCCTCTATTGTCAGAAGCGCATAGAGAAGATGCTCCTGCTCGAGCTCCTGATTTCCGTATTCCACCGCGAGCTTCTCACACTGGTTGACGGCCTCGATTGACTTTTGTGTAAATTTCTGTATATTCATAATGCTCCTCCTCTCACGTCACATTATTTTCTTTGTTTTATCTGTTCTATATTTACTATAACACCATTTTTTATTTTGTCAATTTAGTTTATACTTTTATTACCTTTTTTATTTCCTTTTTAGGAATTTCATGGCAAATTCAATAAATTTTCATTTTTATTCTACCGATATTATAAAATATGTGATACAATAGATATAGTAATTTGCGAAAGATGGTGTTAAGAGAATGGATCCAGCCACAGCTTATTTTTTAAAAAAATACTGCCCCCACGTGATCAAATGGTGGTTAGTAGCATATAATCCTGAGACTGTCAGAATCTGGCCTTCCAAAGCAGAGAAGGACGAGGCGCTCCGGCTCGAGGCGCTCGAGGCCGAAAAAAAAGCAGCGCTGCCCGCCCTTGAAGATAAGGAGATGGATGAATCCGCATTTAATGCGACTACCGGCTCCTATTCGGGATTATATGGACAAAAGCCTGTCGATGAGTACACTCAGGCTGCGCTCGATGCAATTCTAAATGCTTCCAGCAACCAAAATTCTGTCGATTCACTTCTTGCCGGTACGGACAGCAGCATCGTTCTGCCGCCCGAACAGGATGAGATCGTCCGTGAGGCGAATGAGATCTATGAGCGGCTTCTGCGTGAGGCTGCTGAGGACGAGGCGCGCAAGCAGGCCGAGATTGATGAGATGCGCCGACAGGCTGATCTGCAGTTTGCACAGGCGACAGGGTAATGCGCCCCGTGCATAAAAAACGAGTGCCAGTATACTGTTTTGGTATACTGGCACTCGTTTTTTAACTGCATTTATTGCGGAGCTCCTCCCACTGCTTATCGATCTCCTCCTGAAACCTTCCGATCAGTTCTTCGTTCTCTTTCTTAAACAAGTGCTTAAAGCGCCTCTGCGGTCTCAAAAACTCCTCAATGGGCAGCTTGTTCTTCGGCTCATAATTGAGTATCCATCTTCCCTCCACCACCTCGAACATCGGCCAGTAGCAGGTGTCAACCGCCAGCCTGCATATATTCATCATCTCGCTCGGCTCATAGCCCCAGCCTCTCGGACACGGCGACATGACATTTAAAAATGCTGCTCCTGGCGTGTAGATCGCCTTCTGCGCCTTCGTGTACAGATCCTTGAAATTCGACGTAAAGGTGCTCTGCCCTACATACGGGATATGATGCTCTGCCATGATTGCCGCGAGATCTTTTCGGACCTGCACTTTTCCGACAGATACCTTTCCGGCCGGTGTCGTCGTCGTGTCTGCAAACTGCGGCGTCGCAGAGGAGCGCTGCGTTCCCGTGTTCATATAGGCGCCATTGTCATAGCACACATACACCATGTCGTGTCCGCGCTCCATCGCACCCGACAAAGACTGAAACCCGATATCATACGTGCCGCCGTCGCCGCCGAACGTGATGAATTTATAGTTCTCCTTGATCTTTCCCTTTTTCCTGAGCACATGATACGCTGTCTCCACGCCGGAAAGCGTAGCGCCCGCGTTCTCAAACGCATTGTGGATGTAGCTGTCCTCATAAGCTGTATAGGGATACATGAACGAGGACACCTCCAGACAACCTGTTGCATTTCCGATGACCGCTTTGTCCCCTTCCTCCAGCGCGCGGAGCACTGTGCGCACTGTGATCGTGCCGCCGCAGCCGGCGCACATCCTATGTCCCGGAGCAAGACGTTCCGGTTTGCTCATAACCTCTTTGAAATTGTATGTTGTCTTCTCCATGCTATTAGACCTCCTCCGGCCGCGCGCTGCGCAGGCCTATGTACTCGTACATATCCGTCACCACATGTGTGCGGGCGATTGTCTCCAGCCTTTCATAGACTGCCTTAAAATCTGATACCGTGATATCCCTGCCGCCAAGACCGTAAAAGTAATTTACCACATCGGCAGTACTGTGCGCCTGATACATCGCCGCGCGCACCTCCGCGCCGAGCGGGCCGCTCGTGGCGGAAAACATCTCGCTCCGATCCATGATGGCCACCGCCTTTACCCCGGAGAGCGCCTTCGCGATCTCCTCCTCCGGAAACGGCCTGAACACCCTGAGTTTGACAAGGCCTGCCTTTTTGCCGGTTGTACTTCTGATCTCATCGATTGCTGCCTTACAGGTGCCTGCTGCCGATCCGATGATCACGACTGCATACTCGGCGTCCTCCATCCTGTATTCCTCAAAGAAGCTATATCTGCGCCCTGTCATCTTCTCGAACCGGTCAGCGACCTCCAGGATCACCTCCCGCGCATTGATCATCGCCTGGCGCTGTGCGCGCTTTGTCTCCATATAATAGTTGGAAACCGCATAAGGCCCCAGCGCCATTTTTTCCTGCGCATTCAAGAGATAATGCTCCGGCTCATACTCACCGACAAACTCCTTTACCTTGTCATCCTCAACCAACAGGATATTTTCCACGCCATGACTCGTGATAAATCCATCCTGACATACCATGACGGGCAGATGTACCCGCCTGTCCTCCGCGATCAGAAAAGCCTGTATATAATTGTCATACACCTCCTGGTTGGACTCCGCATAGATCTGTATCCAGCCGGAATCCCTCGCACCCATACTGTCCGAGTGATCTGCGTTGATGTTGATTGGTCCCGACAGAGCCCTGTTGACCAGCGCCAGCACGATCGGCAGTCTGTTGGAAGCCGCCACATAGAGCTCCTCCCACATCAGCGCCATACCGCACGAGGAGGTAGCCGTGACAGCCCTCGCACCTGCCGCCGACGCGCCAACCGTAGCGCTCATGGCGCTGTGCTCACTCTCAACGGGAATAAACTCCGTATCAATCTCACCATTTGCGATATAGTTTGCCACATACTGTGGAATCTCTGTGGACGGTGTGATGGGAAAAGCCGGCATCACATCCGGATTGATCTGTCTGATAGCATAAGCCACAGCCTCATTTCCTGATAAACGTTCTCTGATTGCCATTTATTTCCCCTCCCTCATACTGATCGCGCCAAATGGACAGACCTTGGCGCAGATACCACAGCCTTTGCAGTGATCGTAGTCAAAATCCTCTCTCTTTCCCGCCGTGACCGGAATCGATGAATCCGGACACACCGGCGTGCACAGAAGGCACTGCTTACACTTGTCCTGACTCCACTCAGGCGTCGCTGTTCTCCACTCGCCTGTACAGAAATCCTTTGACGTGGCTGCCTCAAAGATCTTATTTCCCTCTGTGATATCCTGCCAGGGGCTCTGTTCGTTGATTCTATCATATATTTTCTCGTTTGCCATTGTAACCCTCTCCTTACTTCCATCCATCAGGCATGTGCCGCATCAAACGCCATCTCCAGCGCCATCATGTTTCCGTCAATCACTTCCGGCTTCTTTGCGAATTTGTGCTGAAAGGACGCTTTCATCTCAGTGAGAAACTCCTCGCGCTCCATCACCTTCGACACAGCCACTGTAGCGGCAAGCATCGGTGAGTTTGGATAATTTTTCCCGAGCGCTTTCATAGAAATTTCCCTCGCATCAACCATGTATACCGCACCCTGATATCCATGCAGATGCTCCTCGATCTCCTCCCTGCCGCGTGTGGAGTTGATAATGACAGCCCCCTTAGGATTCAGCCCCTTCGTCACATCAATGCTGTCGAGCAGGCTCTCGTCCACCACGACAACGTAGTCCGGCTCATAGATGTTGGAGTGCACCGTGATCGGACTGCTGCTGATGCGGTTATATGCCGTGATCGGCGCTCCCATTCTCTCCGGTCCGTACTCCGGAAAGCCCTGTACATATTTCCCCGTCTTGAATGCCACATCCGCCAGCAGCAGCGCAGCCGTCTTGGCGCCCTGTCCGCCGCGCCCATGCCATCTGATTTCTACTGTATCTCTCATCTTATCTTCAATCCCTTTCCCTTTTATCCATTAACCTCTATATCCAGGACACACTCGCAGTCACCACGCGAAACTCAATGTCCGCCACGCTCAGGATATCATTGTTCACCAGCTCCGTAAGCTCATACGGTGGTATCATAATACCATTTACAAGCGTATGGTTCACACTTTTCAGATCCTGCACAAAATATTTGTTGTTCATCCTGGTGATCAGACAATGCTTTCGGCTGACCGCCCTCGAAAATTCCAGAGTGATCACCCCATCCGCGACATCCGCATTCCGTCCAATCAGAAAATCATCACCCTCTACACAAAATTCAAGCTCCTTGCCCTTTCCACGATAAAGGAGTCGCAGCACCCTGCTCTGTCGATCTGCGTGAACGCATACCCCTTCCTGCATCGTGGTGCCACCGATGCGATGCAGTTCCTCCAGCGCCTCCTCCTGCGTCATCTTCTCCAGCTTTAGCATCTGCACAAGCTTCCTGACATACAGCATCTTACTATACGGGAGGTACGATGCGATACGCGTCACTGCCGCCTCAAAACAATCATACCAGCTGCTGTCGTCCGCATACCGCAGCTCCCCCGTAATAGGAAGTATCACCACCCTGATAAAACCGTCCGCCCTGTCATAATAGATCTGCTCATACCGATACCAGATGCACTCCTTTTTCAAAAATCCATTTTCCTCAACTCTGATATTCAGGGAAATCATACCACACAACAGACTAATCAGCCCGGTCTCCCCAAGTTTGGGCACGATATCCGCAAGCAGCGCTATGTTCTCACCTTCCGCCTGAAAAATCAGCTTCTCCCTGCCGCCCTGCTGTCGTCTCTGATAGGGGAGCATCTGCGGAATCTGTTCCTGCTCCAGAATCCGAAACCCGATTTCAAAAAAAGGATCCTGCTCCTGAAACAAAAAGGATATCTGCCCCTCCTTAGCCTTTACCAACATATCCGGCACCCTCCATAGCTTCCTCCTGTCTTCTCAGTACCCTGATGGAATCCGAAATATTCTCAAAAATATGTTCATATGCAGCCCGGCTGCTCTCCATACATTGAATCGTGACAACAAGCTCGCTTCCCAGATAGCTCCCCAACAGGAAAATGTTGTAAAAGCAGTAACTCGTCATATGCGATAAATACTGAATCTCCCCATATATCCGTCTGTTAATCGTGCGCCTGGAGATCTTTTCGCACTGAAAACAACTGATATCCTTACAAAAGCGCTTATAATATTCATTTAACCTGTCGTTGAGGCTTTTGTCTGTCAGTTCCTCCCCGCCTCTTGTCACATTGATCACCGTCTTTTTGTCCTTTGACAGCCAGCTGTTCTGCGATGGCGCGGAGAAATCTGAAGGTTCAATATCCGAGGGAATCATGATCTCAACTCCTTCGTCAAAGAGACGGTACTTCGTATAAAAAAGCATCTTTCTTACTTTCTCCAACACATAAGGAAACGCTGTCACAAAGTGGTGGCAGCGTATTTCCCTTTACTCTTCAACACTGTAGTTAGGCGCCTCTTTCGTGATATGGATATCATGCGGATGACTCTCCCTGAGGGCCGCGGCGGAAATCTTCACAAATCTGCCGTTACTTTTCAGCTCCTCAATCGTCCGCGTGCCGCAGTATCCCATACCGGAGCGGAGCCCGCCCATCAGCTGGAATACCGTGTCCTCCACATTTCCCTTGTAGGCAACACGCCCCTCGACGCCCTCAGGGACAAGCTTCCTTGCATCCGACTGGAAATAGCGGTCTTTGCTTCCGTTTTCCATAGCCGCGATTGATCCCATGCCCCTGTACACCTTATATTTTCTTCCCTGGAACAGCTCAAATGTTCCAGGGCTCTCCTCGCACCCTGCAAAGATGCTGCCCATCATGCAGACATTTCCACCTGCGGCGATCGCCTTGGTCATATCGCCGGAATACTTGATGCCGCCGTCCGCTATGATCGGAATACCATACTCCTTTGCCACCGCGTAGGAATCCATGATCGCCGTGATCTGCGGCACACCAATTCCTGCCACAACGCGCGTCGTGCAGATCGAGCCCGGCCCGATTCCCACCTTAACCGCATCGGCACCGGCCTCGATCAGCGCCCGCGTGCCATCACCTGTGGCAACATTTCCCGCGATCACCTGCACATCAGGGAATTTCTCCTTGATCATCCTGAGACATCTCAATACATTCTCTGAATGTCCATGCGCACTGTCAAGCACAATGACGTCAACCTTTGCCGCCACGAGTGCCTCCACGCGCTCAAGTACATTGGCCGTGATGCCGACACCAGCGCCACACAGCAACCGTCCCTGCTCGTCCTTTGCCGCCAGCGGGTACTTGATCGTCTTCTCGATGTCCTTGATTGTAATCAGTCCCTTGAGATTATAATTGTCATCTACAATAGGAAGCTTCTCCTTCCTCGCATCCGCGAGAACCTTCTTGGCCTCCTTGAGTGTGATGCCTTCCTTCGCTGTGATCAGCCCCTCTGAGGTCATGGACTCTTTGATTTTTTTCGTATAATCAGTCTCGAATTTTAAATCACGATTTGTGATAATACCGACGAGCTTTCTGCCTTCTGTGATCGGCACGCCCGATATCCGGAACTTCGCCATCAGGGCATCAGCATCGCCCAGTGTATGCTCCGGAGTGAGTGAAAAAGGATCTGTGATAACGCCGTTCTCTGAACGTTTTACTTTGTCTACTTCCTCTGCCTGCGCTTCAATGGACATATTCTTGTGAATGATTCCGATACCGCCCTGTCGCGCCATAGCAATCGCCATCCTGTGTTCCGTGACAGTGTCCATCCCTGCGCTCATCATGGGAATGTTAAGCCTGATCTTCCTAGTCAGCCATGTCGTCAGGTCCACCTGATTGGGAATTACCTGTGAATAACTAGGTACTAACAATACATCATCAAAAGTGATGCCCTCACCGATTATCTGTCCCATCTCTCTTCCTCCTGTAAAAAAAATTGAGCACATGCGTGCTTTACGCTGTAGCTTTTAAAATATTTTCACAATTATACTAAAGCAGACACCGCTTGTCAAGCGTTTACTCCGTAAAAACTTTTCTGGGTGCAATTCCCTTGATCGTCCTGGCAAAATCCTCTGTGAGATTCATCAGGATCTTTTGATTTCCCTCGTAAAATATCCAGTACAGCTTCTGGTCCGGCAAATCATGGCCGGCACTGAAATCTGTCACCTTTGTCTGGCGGTTTCTGTAGGAATCAAGCTGGTAGGACTTCTCCGGAGCCATGATCTCGACCTTTTCCACACTGACAGTCGTAATCCTCTTTCGCCTTGTCTTTGCCATGATCTTATCCACTGTGATCTCCTTGTCCAGATAGAGGTACTCATACTCGATATCTGTCCACTGAAATACAAAGTAGTCCACCACACCAAGTACGATCATGATAATGAAAAATATCATAGGATTCATCACAAATGTCAATAATCCGAGAATAACTGTCAGAGCAACACTCCCGAACCGGATGAGTTTTTCCTTTGTTCCCCTGTCCTTCTTCACCAACAGTTCCTTGTAGCTTTCGTTCATAATGCAATACCTTCCTTCTACCATTTGAAATGCGAAGCGGAAACTTGAATCCGCAATTTAATCATAACTTATATAATAGAACAATTCAACGCAATATGCAAGGTTTAGAAAAAATTAATAGTATGTTGATTGACACAGAGCAGTATTTCCATATATGATATTTTGTAATCACTCAGCAGCGAATGCAAATTCTCTGGTCGCTGCCGAGCCGGCTGATGGAGGTATTATAATGGAAGTATACAATAAAAATCGTGACAAAAACAACTCAATGCATGATGAGATACGGGAACAGAACGCCAAATTACGGGATGCGCCGCTAAAGGACAAGGCTGCATATTTCAAGGAATACTATCTCAAGACGACAATCGCCGCAGTGATCGTCATCGCCCTTGTGGGATATCTGGCCTACTCCATACTGACCGCGCCCTCTGATACCGCCTTCGCGGCGTTCTTCTACAATGACATTGGAGATTCCTCCAGCACAGAGCTGATCGATGGTTTTACTTCGTACATGAACATTGACACTAAGAAGCATGATGCCTACATTGACGCGACGATGAATTATTATCCTGACAGAAACGATTATGACATATATATGGGGCTCGAGAAAGCAATGGCCGTCCTCTCAACCGGCGAGCTCGACGTCATAGTCGGTGACACGGCCACCATTGACTACTTCACGCATTGCGACTGTCTGCATGACATCACTACTGTTCTTCCCGATGACCTGCTCACTCAGTTTGGGGACAGGCTCTACTATGCAGAAACCGGCGAGACCAAAGAGCTGGTGCCAGTCGGTGTCTATGTGACGGACGCGCCAAAGCTGAACCAGTATTACTACCATGACGACATGGAAACCATCATGACATTTGTCGTAAACTCCAACAGTATGGACAATGCCATCGCTTTTTTGAGATATATTTATATGGAATAAAATAAAACATGTGCGCTTTCGCGCACATGTTTTATTTTAGGACCAGATCAGTTTCTTCCACTTTTCGATCTGCTCCTCCGTCATAAATCCGTTGGAGGTCCCCACAAATCCAATTTTATAAGAGGCAAACAGCAGGGCATTTTTGATGGCCTCCTTCGCATCCTTCGTTTTGACATAATAGTGGATAAACGCAGAGAACAGCGCGTTGCCTGCGCCGATCGTATTAACGATCTCCGTGGTCTTGACCGGTTTATACTCGATAATACTGTTATCCGCCTTGGTATAGAGAATTGCACCCTTGTCGCCGATTCCCATGATGACAATCTCCGGATCATATTTTTCCCTGCACTCACGGATACAGTCATAGTGGTCGCTCTCAAGGTCGTCATCACTGATATAGAGAATATCCGCCGCCCTCAGGAAATCCTCCTTGTTCGCGATCTTCTCAGCCCGCATACTGCGCACATTGACTGCAAGGGGCTTCGCATATTTCTTCGCAAGCCCTATGATCGGACGACAGAAGTTGCAGTTTGACATCAGTATCATGTCCTTATCCTGAATCTGCCGCTCCAGCAGTTCCAACTCATAATCCACATGTCTGATATCCTTGACATCCTCAAAGGTCTGCTTTCTCCCCTTGCAGTAGAGGATCACCGAGGTGGGCATACCGTCAAGCATCGGCAGCACATAGTCCGTCTTGAGATCCACATCATTCGTCTTGAGATATGCCTCAATCTGATGCCTTGACATATTTCTCGCCACCATGCTCATGAAATCTACTTCGTCACCAAGCCACTTTAACGCCATCGCCTCGTTGAACCCTGCACCGCCAATCTCGGTATCGACCAGGTCCGGCGTGCTCTCAAACTGTTTATATGGAACCGGCAAATCCTCGACCTTCACAATCGTCTCCATCTGAACAAAACCTGCTACCATTATTTTACTCATACAATCCCTCCCTTTCCTCATCGAAGCAATATTCCAGCTCTCTATCAAAAAAATATTTTTCTATGCTTTGTATTCATTTTAACATATTTTTTGACAATGATATATATTTTTATGAAAATTTTTGAAATTTATATCAGAAATGTGTTAAAATATCCTCATACATAGATGATTCGATATTTCAAAACTGTTATCGAGAAGGAGAACACCAACTATGAAAGAACAGCTTTATACCATTCCCTTAAATGATGCCTTCGCCGCGGACGATGAGTGTCCCTTCTGTTTCATAGAACAGAATTTGGAGCAGGATCTACTCGACTTCACGCTCGGCTCAGGTTCCTCGTACATGGAGAGCGATATCCGCGACCTCACTGACAAGGAAGGCTTCTGCCGCTATCACTTTCTGAAAATGTTCCAGTATGGAAACACGCTCGGAAACGCATGGATCTTAAAAACACATTACCAGAAAATCAACAGCGAGTTTGCCGGCGAGGTCAAGCGGTTCAAGCCCGCAAAGCTCTCCTTTGTGGATCGCCTGAAACGCGCAAAGGAGGTCAACAACACCATGACGGCATGGACTTACGAGAAACAGCGCTCCTGCTACATCTGCCGCCAGTATGAGGACACTTATGCGCGATATCTGGACACCTTCTTCTACATGTACAAAAAGGACGCCGATTTTGTCAAAAAGGTGGAGAACAGCAAGGGCTTCTGTCTCGTCCACTTCGGCGACCTGTGCCAGAGTGCCGTGGAAAAACTGAACCAGAAGCAGTGCGACGCGTTCTTTGCCACTGTATTTCCGCTCATGGAGGCCAACTTAAAGCGCATCGAGGAGGATGTCAGCTGGATGGTCGAAAAGTTTGACTACAGAAACGCGGACGCCGACTGGAAAAATTCAAAGGACGCTCCGCAGCGCGCCATGCAGAAGCTAAAGGGCGGCTATCCCGCCGCCCCGGTCTACCAGCAGAAGAAGTAGCCTATGCACACACAGTTTACGAGAGACTCAGGGTCATATCCCTGACCAGTTCAATATATGCCTTGAGCTCTCGGAATATCACCTCGGAATCCGCCGCCTCCCTTGTCTTTTCCCGAATGATACTGCTTATACAGTAATCGACCATCCTCTTGATGCGCTCCCGCCTTGCCTTATCGGATACATTTGCGATCTCAGCTGATCTCTGGAGTGCACTCATCCGTTCCTCATAGAGCTGCCTCGACTCAGCCGTCTTTCTGACTGGCTCCTGCTCTGTCTCACGCGCTGCCTCCTCCAAAAAAATGGTGAGATAGGGATAACTTTTTCCGACCTTTGTCTTGGTCAGGGCGATCTGTCTGATCAGCTCGAAATAATCCTTTTCATTTTGATCCACGATAGTGGACAGCTCCAGCAGCATATACTTGACACAATAGTCATACACAAAGACATAAATGCCCTCCTTGGAACCAAAATAGTGAAACCAGAGTCCCTTGCTGACACCGACTACCTTTACCATGTCGTCTGTGCTGGCATGCTTGTATCCGTTTTTGGCAAACACCTCAATCGCACCGTTGATCATGCGATCCTGTTTCTCTCTTGCAAGATCAAAAAATTTATCGTTCATTCGCACCTCCTTGTGTGAGCACTCCCCCATTGACACACATTTGTTATACTAATAGTAACATAATTTTGGATTTCCGACTACACATTTTCACCAATTTTTACATAATCTCTTTTCATTTCCATAAAATAGTATTAAAATAGATTTGTGTACAATAAAATAATTGAGCAGGCCGTGTCAGACATATTTCGTCTGCATTGGCATATGCATCACAAAAACAACTGCAACAGGAAAGGAGAACCACAAATGGCTAAGAAATTTAGCAGACTCGTCTTATTCAGTGCCCTCGCCGGTGCTGCGGCTGCAGGAACCTATTATTATCTTCGAAATAAAGCGGGCACTCCGGAGGAAAACCTTGATGACTTCGACGACTTTGACGATTTTGACGATGATCTTGACGATGAAGATTTTTCCTCAGACTCCACAAGTCCCGCTGGCAGCAAAAGCCGTCCCTATGTGCCGATCGATATAGACAACGCCAAGGAAAAGATTGGCGAGAAGGTGATCGAGACACTTGACAAAACCAAGGAACGGATTGAGCATTTCAATATGTCCGAGAAGATTGACAAGGCCAAGGAGATCATCGGGGAGATGACTGCGCCCACTGTCGAGCCTGTCTACACACAGGTGGATATGTCTGCCGCACCTGCCGGTGACGTCAGCACGCCAAAGGACAGCGAAAACGAAGCTGCGTCTGTATCCGCCACTTACGCGGAACCGTCTGGCACGGAGAACAAGACGGAAGAGTTCTTTAACGACTCGCAGACTGTGTCCTAATAATTTAAATGGCTAAGGGAAAAAGGGCTTCCCTTAGCCATTTAAATATACCGCCAATTCTTCTACTTTCGTAAAGTACACGTCACTATTTTTTTTCATGAAGTCCCGGATCTCGCGAATATCCGTCGCCCAGCCTGCGCCGACAAAAGGCACGTCGTAGGCTTTTGCCATGTCATAGCCTGGCTTCGCGTCATCAACCATCACCATCTCCTCCGGTTTCAGACCATACGCGCGGGATATGACTTCCAGTGCATAGGTACTGGGCTTTCTCTGCTCAGGCGGACATTCCCAGCCAAAGATCCTGTCTGGCATCGGGAGATGGTTAACCTCATAATCGCGCCTGATATTGAAATCATAGGAGTGCGATATCACGCACACGATACCGCCCTCTGCCTTCTGGCGCTCGATAATCTCCCTCATGCCGTCATACGCCTTCGCGGTGTGCCCCGACACATACGCTTTCCAGCACTCCACCTCACGCTCCAGCTCCTCGTCTGTCATGCCGAGCTTCCCGACGCAGTACGGAATAAAACCCGGATCGAAATTCTCCCGGAAATAATCGTCAAGCGAGATGGTCACGCCCGGCCGGAGCAGCTTTAACGCCTCCAGAAATGCGGGATAATGTATCGTGGCCGTGCTGTTGACAACTGTGTCGTCATGGTCTAATATCAGACATTTATACCTCATTCCATCTTTTCCTTTCTCATGAAATCCCCTGCGGAGAATGACGCACTTTGGGCATTCTCCTGTGCGAGACTTAGAACTTCTCCGCGAAGCAGCCTCTGCTGTGAGCGGCTAGAAGTTCTTCTCGCACTATTTCGGCAGCACAAACGAACTCTTTAATGACACAATTCTGTTAAATACAAGCGCATCCGGCCTGGAATCCCTGCAGTCCACATTGAAAAAGCCCTGTCTCACAAACTGGAAGCTGTCATACGGCTTCGCGTCCTTCAAAGCCGGTTCCACATAGCACTCTCGCAGCACTGTCAGGGAGTTTGGATTCAGGTTCAGCGAGCCGTCCTCGTTGTAGACACCCTTCTCCTCGTCGATCAGATTCTCATATAAACGAACCTCCGCCCTGACCGCATACGGTGCCGGAACCCAGTGAATCGTTCCTTTTACTTTTCTTCCTGTAAACCCGCTGCCCTGCTTTGTCTCCGGATCATACGTGCAGTGAACGACTGTCACTTTGCCGTTCTCGTCCTTCTCATAGCTCACACACTTTACAAAATACGCGCTCATGAGGCGCACTTCATTTCCCGGAAACAGCCTGAAATATTTTTTTGGCGGTTCCTCCATAAAGTCGTCCCTGTCAATATAGAGCTCCCTACAGAACGGAACCTGTCTGGAGCCGAGGGACTCATTTTCCAGATTGTTTGGCACCTCGAGATACTCTGTCTCTCCTTCGGGGTAATTGTCGATCACAAGCTTTACAGGATCGAGCGCCGCCATCATTCTGGGCTTTTTGAGTTTTAAGTCCTCACGGATACAGTACTCGAGCATCGCGTAGTCGGTGGAGGAATTTGCCTTGCTCACGCCGCAGAGTTCCACAAATCTCTGAATGGACTCCGGCGTAAAACCGCGCCTTCTGAGCGCCGCGATCGACACTAGCCTCGGATCGTCCCAGCCGTCGACAATGCCGTCCCGGACAAGCTTCTTAATGTAGCGTTTGCCGGTCACGACATTTGTGAGGTACATCTTTGCCTGCTCGATCTGCCTCGGATGGCTGGGATACCCGATCTCCCGTACCACCCAGTCATAGAGCGGCCTGTGATCCTCAAACTCCAGCGTGCAGATCGAGTGCGTGATTCCCTCGATGGCATCCTCGATCGGATGCGCGAAGTCATACATCGGATAGATGCACCACTTGTCACCTGTGTTATGGTGTGTCATGTGCGCCACGCGGTAAATAACCGGATCTCTCATATTTAAGTTCGGCGAAGCCATGTCGATGCGCGCGCGCAGCACCTTCTCACCGTCCGCATATTTCCCGTTTTTCATATCCTCAAAGAGCTGCAGGTTTTCCTCCACAGAGCGACTGGCGGACGGATCTTCCTTTCCTGGCTCCGTGAATGTTCCTCTGTATTCCTTTAACTGCTTCGCGGTTAAGTCAGACACATATGCCTTGCCCTTTTTGATCAGTTTTACCGCGCACTCGTACATCTGGTCAAAATAATCGGATGCAAAAAAAAGCCTGTTCTCCCAGTCCGCGCCAAGCCACTTGACATCGGCCTTGATGGACTCCACATACTCGATATCCTCCTTTGTCGGGTTGGTGTCGTCAAAGCGCATGTTGAACTTGCCGCCGTATTCCTTTGCAATCCCATAATTCACAAGAACCGCCTTGGCGTGTCCGATGTGGAGATAGCCGTTGGGCTCCGGCGGGAAACGCGTGTGCACGGTATCGTACACGCCCTCCGCCAAGTCTTTATCAATCAACTGTTCGATAAAATTTCTCGAAACGACTTCCTTCTCCCCTGTGGAAATTTCCGCTGTATTTTTTTCTGCGTCACTCATGTCTCTCTCCTCCATTTTGTCAAAAATTTCTTTATAATCTATTCTTCGATCAAATCAGAATTTAATATCTATTGTAATAAAATGTCGGGCATTTGTAAAGAGAACTTTTAGTCTCCTTTTTTCACCCGCTCTATTACGCAGTCGTGCGGCTTGTCAGATTTGTCCCTGTCATAACTGATGCCGACTAGCAGAATTTCTCCCGTATAATCTGCAAATGCCTGTGTGTACTGCCTGTCTTTGATCTGCTGTATCACACAACGGGCGCTTCTGTCATACTTTAATTCCACAATCAGAGCGGGTTTGTACGTGTGCGGCAGGGGCAGAAACGCCACGTCCGCAAAGCCTTTTCCGGCCGGAAGCTCACGAACCAGCTTGTAATCCTTCCTTGCGCTGTAATAAGCGAGACCGATCGCGCAACATAATGAATTCTCATCATTGTATGTCAGTATCGATGCCACTTCCATATGTGCCCTTCCTCCGAAAACTCCACATTTTCTAATGACCTGTTCGCCGCCGGAAAGTCCCTCCAAAACTTCTGTATTTCTGTCACAGTCAAGACCGCAGATTATATACCGCTTTGCCACAATGCCATTCTCGATTAAATAACAGTAGTTTTCTCCATCATCTGCATAGAGTGCGCTGTCCGGCATCAATATCGCATGTTCTTTTTCCCCAGTCTCGATCACCGCGTCCGCGTCTGTCCCCAGATAAATTGTTCCGTCGGGCTCGTCAATATGGATCTCCACCTGCAGTTTTACATTGTTCTGGGAATCTGTGATGGTCTCCATGCGGATTCTGGACACCTTTCCCTCATAAACATTTCCGCCAATCTCCACCGTGGCTCTCTGTCCCAGTTCCACATCTGCCATCTCATAGCTTGTGACTTCGACCACAGCTTTGACATACTCTGTATCTTTAACGGTAAACAGCGGACTCCCTTCCGCGACAATCATCCCCTCCGCAATCATGACATTGCTGATTACGCCTGTTATTCCTGCTGTCACGCCCTCGCCTGCCTTAGCGGCCTCCTGCTCGCTCCACGCAAGCGCCCTGTCCGCCAGCCTGACATTCTGTGCCAACTGATCGAGCTGCGCCGCATTCATGGCGGCATGCCTTGTACTTAGCATTTCCTGCTGCAGAGCACTGCGCTGTGTGACAACCTCATTCAGAAACATCTGCGCCTCGTCAAAATACCGCAAATCCGCCATCTTTATTTCCAGCGCCTTATTTTTGTCGTTCACAGCGTCCGCCACGACTTCGATATTGTATTTCAGGTCATTGACATTGGTGAGCGCCGCCTGATACGCTTCCTGATACATCATATCCTGCGCCGCCGCGTCATCATAAGCTCTCTTTTCAGAAACGCCCACAAAGAAATAGACTCCCTTGTCATGACAGACGGCGAGATCGCGAATATTATCTATGAATTTGAGATGCGGACGACAAAGGATCTGGAGATCTTCCTGCGAAAAGCCGGTTTTCCATCGGAAAATCTGTTAGAAAAAACACATATTATTTATAATATGATCGAGTCCCTCTGCCATGAATTGACCTTTCACAAACACGAGGAACTCGACTTCGGGCAGATGCGCGCGATCGTCTCCAAGACAGTCCTCACGATTCTTGGACAGCCAGAAGCACCCACCTGACATTTATTTTCAATATCTCACTTCCACCAAACACAGCCCTTTCGCTGGGACAAGGACACCTGACAGTTCCCTGGCAGCGTTCTGTGCAAGGAGTGCACCTACAGACGCAGGACTTCTCTGCCCCAGTCCGACTTCGATCAGCGTGCCTGTGAGTATCCGCACCATATGGTACAGAAAGCCATCGCCGCTGTAAGTTATGACGATCTCTTTTCCAACATTTTCTATCTGGATTGCATCGATCGTGCGCACAGTGGACTTCTTGCTCTTCTTATTCGAAGTGAACGCCTTAAAATCATGCTTTCCCACAAAGCAGGACGCAGCCGCCCGCATCGCGTCAAGGTCGAGCTGCTCCGGCAGCTCATACACATACCTGCGCTCGAACACACAGGGCAGGCTGGAATTCCATATGCGGTAGCAGTAAGTCTTCCCCTTCGCGTTCAACCTGCTGTGGAAGCGCTCCGGCACCTCCTGAATCGAGGTCACGCCTATATCCTCGGGAAGATAGTGATTCAGATAATCCATCACTTCCTGCGCTGACAGCGCCGTGTCAATCTTGAAGTTCGCCACTTGTCCGCGTGCATGCACGCCGGCATCTGTGCGCCCGGAACCGTCCACCTGCACGAAATCAAGTCCTGTCATCTTCGCAAGAATCATTTCCAGCTTTCCCTGTATGGTATTCCCTGTTGAATCCTGACGCTGCCACCCCTGATAACGGGTGCCCTCGTACTGTACCAAAATCCTAAAATTGCGCATTTTACTCATTTTATTCTGTCACTTTCCGCGACGCTCCTCCTGCTCCTCATCTTCAAGCTCCCTGATTGCCGCCTCGTCCAGTCGTCTAAAATTATTGATATTCCGAACCAGCATCCTGATACTATACTTGGGCGTATCAAAAAAACCCGCCTCGTTCATATTGACGACAATAATTCCCAGCGGCACTGCGATCAGCATACCACCCACACCCGCGATCCGATATCCGATAAACAGCAGAAACAGCGTCGGGATCGGCTCCATTCCGATGGACTCCCCCATGATCTTTGGCTGGATCAATTGCCGGAACAGCTGCCCCGCCCCCCAAATAACCAAAAAACCAATGGCGCGCAGATAGTTGCCGCCGATCAGTGTCACGACCGCCCACGGCACCAGCACAATGCCCGTTCCAAAAAAAGGAAGAAAATCGAGAAACGCCATCAGCAGCGCAATCAACAGACTATACCGCACTTTCAACACGGTAAGCCCTACCAGGAGCAGCACATACATCCAGATCTCAATGCGAAACTGTGCCTTAAAGTATCCCCCGACTGCCTGCTTGAGACTGGAAGAAAACACATCATATTTGTGCGTGATATTTTCCGGCAGGACTTTGCTCACAAAAGTGGTAACCCAATCCCTGTCCGCTATAAAAAAGTAAGCCGACAGCATGCACATGATAATCGATATGATAACGTTTGCTATGTTTCCAACCATGCTGCCCATGCCCTCAAATGTACTAACGTTCAGGCTCTTGGGCAGATCTGTTATCATCTCGCCGATCGTATTTCCGAGATCATTCAGGGCGTCCGCAAATTTCGGCGCCCTCACACCGATATACTGGTTGATCAGAATTCCCAGATTGTCAAAATCGTGTTTCACCGTTTCCCACATCGAGGGAACCTCTTCTATAAAGCCAGATACCTGCCTCCAAAGCACGACGCCCAGCCCATAGCCGATTCCACTCACTGCAGCGATCACGCAGATGATCACCACGACCGTCCCCGCTTTTCTCCTGATCTTCAGTTTCCGCTCCAGAAACACCACGAACGGATTCGCGATGCATGATATGATCCATCCGATCACAAACGGCATAAAAAACAAAACCAGCCTCGGCACCAGAAAGATACAAAGCAGCAGTATAACCAGTGAGACCATTATATTCACAATCAACTTCAGGTTTTCCCTGCCTGTACTTCTTTCCTCCATGATCAATCCTCCCCTACCGGCTGCCCTACCATACTGTCAATCAGTTCGTAAATCTCGTCGCGCCCTTGTTTTGTCTGTGCTGAAAATGGTATCACAATCGTGTCCCGATCCACGCCAAGCCCTTGCCTGACCGCCCTGACCTGCTTTTGCAGCTGGCTCCTGTTGATCTTGTCCGCTTTTGTCGCTATTACAATCGGATGAAAACCGTTTGCACGAATCCAGTCGTACATGACCTTGTCGTTCGCTGATGGATCATGTCTGATATCAACAAGCAGGAACACTGCCACCAGCACTTTTGACTGGTGCAGATACCGCTCGACCATCTTCCCCCACTTCTCCTTTTCCTGCTGGCTGACCTTCGCATATCCATATCCCGGGAGATCAACAAAATATAGCGCATCGTTGATATTATAAAAGTTGATCGTCTGCGTCTTCCCCGGCGAGGAGCTGGTGCGTGCCAGCGATTTGCGATTCATGATGGCATTGATCAGCGAAGATTTTCCCACATTGCTCTTTCCGGCAAACGCGATCTCAGGCATACTGTTTTGTGGTATTTTGCTTGTCACTCCGATTACTGTTTCCAGATTTACACTTTTTATGACCATTTGCTATTTCTCCTGATTCTTCTCTCCTGTTACCGTTTTCTTTTTGTTTCCGCTTCTCGTCCGCCTGATCCTGATCTCCCGCGCAAACGCCAGCGGTATCACATCATCCATGGAACTGACAAAACAGATCTCCATGCCCGACCTGATCTCACTGGAAATCTCCGCGACATCCTTCTCGTTCTCCTTCGGCACCAAGACAGTGGTGATTCCAGCTGTCTTTGCCGCCAGCAGCTTCTCTTTCAGGCCCCCGATCGGAAGCACCCTTCCCCGCAGTGTGATCTCACCTGTCATCGCAACCTTCGCCCTGACCGGTGTGTCTGTAATCGCCGACAACACTGCCGTCGCCATCGTGATGCCCGCAGACGGTCCATCCTTGGGGACTGCCCCCTCGGGAATGTGCAGATGAAAATCATTTTCTTTAAAAAATTCTGAATCAATCTTATATCGGGGCGCGATCGACCGGATATAGCTGATTCCTGTCATGGCGGACTCCTTCATCACATCGCCGAGCTTTCCGGTCAGCTCGATCTCACCCTTTCCAGGCATAATATTCACTTCGATCTGCAGCGTATCGCCACCCACGCTTGTCCATGCGAGTCCTCTGACAATCCCAACATCATCCTTCTCATTTGCCATATCCACGCTATATTTGGGCTTCCCAAGGTATTTCTCAAGCTTTTGGCTGTTTACTTTGATGCACTTATCCTGTATCTGTTTCTTAGACTTTCCGCTCCTGTCCTTCAGGATCTCCAATGCCGCCTTTCTGCAGACTGTGCCAAGCCTTCGCTCGAGATTGCGCACGCCGGCCTCTTTCGTGTAACGGTCAATAATCCCTCTGACTGCATTGTCACTGATCGTCAGCTGCGTCTCTTTCAGACCGTTTTTTGCAAGCTGCTTCTCCCACAGATGCTCCTTTGCTATATGAAATTTCTCATTTGCCGTATAGCTTGACACCTCGATAATATCCATGCGGTCGAGCAGCGGCCTCGGGATATTGCCGGCATCGTTTGCAGTCGCTATGAACAACACTTTGGACAAGTCGATCGGCAACTCCACGTAATGATCCCTGAAATGGCAGTTCTGCTCCGGATCAAGCACCTCCAAGAGCGCGGACGAGGTATCCCCCTTATAGTCGCTGCTAACCTTGTCGATCTCGTCAAGCAACATCAGCGGATTACACACGCCCGCCTGTTTCAGGCCGTTTGCGATACGCCCCGGCATCGCCCCGACGTAAGTCTTGCGGTGTCCCCTGATCTCCGCCTCGTCGCGCACACCGCCCAGACAGATTCTGACATATTTCTTGTTCAGCGCCTCAGCGATCGATTTTGCAATCGAAGTTTTTCCTGTTCCCGGTGGTCCCACCAGACACAGAATCGGTGCCTCGCCCTTGCTGGTCAGACACCGGACTGCCAGATACTCGACAATCCGTTCCTTTACCTTCTCCAATCCATAATGATCTCTCTCCAGGATCTCCTCCGCCCTGTTGATGTCATTGTTATCCTTCGACGCCTTATTCCACGGAAGCTCCAGAAGCGTCTCAATATATCCGCGCTCCACCGCGCTCTCTGAGCTCGAACCCATGATCGTCTTGAACCGGTTGATCTCTTTTTGAATCTTTTCCTTTACCTCCGCATCGGCTTTCAGCTTTGCCAACGCTTCCTCGTAATGCTTCACATCAGAATACTGATCTTTGTCTCCCAGCTCTTCCTGTATATACTCCATCTGCTCGCGCAGAATATAATCCTTTTGGTTCTTGTCGATCTTCTCCCTGATCTTAACTGCCAGTTGTGTGCGGATTGCCGCAATCTGGGCC
Source organism: Lachnospiraceae bacterium (assembly GCA_009774245.1). Classification (GTDB taxonomy): domain Bacteria; phylum Bacillota; class Clostridia; order Lachnospirales; family Lachnospiraceae; genus COE1. The sequence continues at coordinate 22,925 of VSNM01000021.1, forward strand.
TCGTTCATGATCAGCGCCACCAGCTCGCCGCACTGCTCGGCAATATCCTCGATCTCCAATATGTTCTGTTTTTGCTCATACGAAAAGGGAGTGTTGATCAGTATTTGATTGATCAGCATCGTCAGACTTTTTCCGTCCTTAAAGTACCTACCCAGACTTTTTCCGATCTTGGGATAAAACCGGACATACGTGTCAAAAACTTCCCTGAGTGTGCGTCTTAACGCCTCCTCCTCAGACTGTTCGAGATCGCTCTCATCATTGTCAATTTTCTCGTACAGCGCGCTGTAATACTGACCGTCATTGTCATCCAGCCCCATCATGCGCACTCTTGCCACAGCCTCCACCATCACTCTGTCAATACTGTTTGGAAGCTTTGTGACCTGCCTAATATTTGCCAGCGTGCATACTTTATATAATCCATCGATATCCGGTTTCTCTTCTTCCGGATCAATCTGTGGCACAAGCAATACCTGCTGTGTGTCGTTCAGCGCCTGCTCGATCGCCTTTTTTGACATCTCTCTGTTCAGATCAAAATGTATGATCATATCCGGCACCACTGTCAGTCCCCGCAATGCCACCAAAGGCAATGCTGTCAATATTTGCTCCATCTGTATAATCCTCTCCCTGCGCCTCTGTGTATAAAACGCCGCCTTATGAAAAGGCGGCGCTTATCATCAATCCATTTATTTATCTCGCCTTTTTCTCACGCTCTGTGCGTATTGCTTCGCGGTGTACTACAAAAGGCTGACTTGTTCCGTCCACGGACTCCTTGGTGATCACGCAGCTCTCAATCGTGTCATCGGAAGGAATCTCATACATGACATCCATCATAATGCTCTCCATGATGGAACGCAGACCTCTGGCTCCTGTCTTTCTCTCCAGCGCTTTCTCTGCAATCGCTTCGATCGCATCCGGCTCAAAGGTTAGCTTCACGTTATCAAACTCAAAAAGTTTCTGATACTGCTTGATCAGTGCGCTCTTCGGCTCCCTGAGGATTCTCACAAGCGCTTCCTTGTCAAGCCCCTCCAGCGACACATTGATCGGAACCCTGCCGACAAACTCAGGTATCAGACCGTATTTTGTCAAATCCTGAGGCGTCACTTCCTTGAATACCGCGCCGAGATCTCTTGTCGTCTTCTCCGCGATATCCTTGTTAAATCCGATCGATTTGCGATCAAGCCTGTTCTCAACAATCTTGTCAAGTCCGTCAAAAGCACCGCCGCAGATAAACAGGATATTCGTCGTGTCGATCTGAATCAACTCCTGATGCGGGTGTTTCCTGCCACCCTGTGGAGGCACGCTCGCCACCGTCCCCTCGACAATCTTTAAGAGTGCCTGCTGTACGCCCTCACCAGAAACATCTCTGGTAATCGAGACATTTTCGCTTTTCTTGGTAATCTTGTCAATCTCATCGATATAAATAATCCCATACTGGGCTCTTTCAATATCGTAATCAGCAGCCTGAATAAGCTTCAAAAGGATATTCTCAACATCCTCACCCACATAACCGGCCTCTGTGAGCGTCGTCGCGTCTGCTATCGCGAAGGGCACATTGATAATCTTGGCAAGTGTCTGTGCCAGATATGTTTTGCCGGAACCGGTCGGTCCAATCATGATGATATTGCTCTTCTGGAGCTCCACATCCAAATCCTTCTCAGCCATGACGCGCTTGTAGTGGTTGTATACTGCCACCGACAATACTTTCTTAGCCTCTTCCTGTCCAATCACATACTCGTCAAGGAACTCTTTGATTTCCACGGGCTTTAGAAGGTTAATCTCAAAGCCGCCCTCAATCTGCTCCTCCTCGTACTCTTCCTCAATAATGTCTGCACAGATATCTACACACTCATCACAAATATAAACACCGGACGGACCTGCTATCAGCTTTCTCACCTGATCCTGTGTTTTATTGCAGAAAGAACATCTTACCCTTCCCTCAGTGCTTTTTCCTGCCATCCTTTTTCTCCCTTTACTCATAATTCATTCAATCTAATAAAATCTAATCCTCTTTGTCCTCCGCCGCATCAGCCCTGTCTGTGATCACCTTGTCAATCAGGCCATACTGCATTGCTTCCTCTGCCGACTTCCAATTATCGCGCTCCGTATCCGCCGCGATCACATCATACGGCTGCCCGCAGTTCTCCGCCAGAATGCTGTTTAATTTCTGCTTGGTACGCAGAATATGTTTGGCGGCAATCTCGATCTCGGTCGCCTGTCCCTGTGCCCCGCCAAGCGGCTGATGAATCATAATCTCCGCATTGGTAAGCGCGAGACGCTTGCCCTTCGTGCCACCTGCCAGGAGAAACGCGCCCATGCTCGCCGCCATTCCGATACAGATCGTCGACACATCACACTTGATATACCGCATCGTATCATAGATCGCCATGCCCGCTGTGACAGAACCTCCCGGACTGTTGATATAGAGCTGAATATCCTTCTCCGGGTCCTCAGCCTCCAAAAACAACAGCTGTGCCACTGTGAGACTTGCTGTTGTCTCATTTACTTCCTCACCTAAGAATATAATGCGCTCCTTCAAAAGTCTGGAATAAATATCGTAGGAACGCTCCCCCCGACTTGTCTGTTCTATGACATATGGTACTAAACTCATGAATTTTACCTCCGCTTTGTATACTAAAATAATAAATAGCAGACATTATTCAGATTCAGTATAACGCAAATATAATAATTGTGCAAACAATATGCACAATTATTATATTTTTTTAATATATTACATCTTTATTCTATTTTTCTACCGCGTTTTCTACTACAAAATCCAAAGCCTTTCTGATACTGATATCCTCCCTGATTGACCTTCGCTCATACTCGTTGATTATCCCTGTGAGCTTCTCCTCCGTCATCTGGTAAGCCTCTGCCATCTTCTTGATCTCTTCATTGTACTCTTCATCGCTGGTCTCGATGCCCTCGGCCTTTGCAACTGCCTCAAGCACCAGCCTTGACTTGATCTTCTGCTCTGCCTGTGGTTTTAACTGCTCCAGGAGCGCTGCCTTCGTGAGACCTGTAAACTGATAATACTGCTCGATCGAGATACCCTGCATCTGGATTCTCTGCGCAAAGTCCTCTGCCATCGAGTTCTGCTGTGTCTCTAGCATCGCCTCCGGAATGTCCATCTGCGCATCCTCAACAATCTGCTCGATCAATTTTTCTTCCTTTACAGCCCTTGCCTCATCTTCCTTCTCTTTGGTCAGAGTCGCCTTCACATCTTCCCTGTATTCTGCCAGCGTGTCAAACTCAGACACCTCGCTCGCAAACTCATCATCAAGCTCCGGCAGCTCCTTCTGCTTGATCTCCCTGATCGTGCACTTAAATACAGCAGGCTTTCCGGCCAGCGTAGATTCCTGATAATCCTCGGGGAATGTCACATTGATCTCCACTTCCTTGTCAATCTCAGCGCCGATCAGCTGCTCCTCGAATCCCGGAATAAATGTATCAGAGCCGATCGTCAGCGGATAATTCTCGCTCTTTCCGCCCTCAAAAGCCTCTCCGTCCACAAAGCCTTCAAAGTCAAGCACTGTCATATCGCCGTCCCTGACAGCCCTGTCCGTGACAGAGATTGTCCGGGCATTGTTCTCCCGCTCTTTTTCAATCGCTTCGTCGATCTCCTCGTCCGTGACGGATATGTCTGCCTTCTCAACCTCAATTCCCTTGTACTTTCCAAGCGTCACATCCGGCTTTAACGCAACCTCAGCGGTAAATATGAAGGGCTTCCCGGCCTCTGCCTGTACGACATCAATCGTCGGGCGCGACACGATCGCCTCCGTACACTCGTCCACAGCTTTCGCGTAAGTCGGGGGGATAACCATATTGGCGGCGTCCTCATAGAAAATCTCTTTGCCGTACATCTGTTCTATCATCTTGCGGGGCACCTTGCCTTTGCGAAATCCCGGAATACTCAGCTTATTCTTGCTCTTCTGATAAGCCTTCTCGATCGCCTGCTCAAAATCCTCAGCTGACGCTTCTATCGTAAGCCTCGCCATATTTCCTTCTAATTTTTCTACCTGTAAACTCATCTGTTTCGTTTCCTCCTTGCATATCATGCAATGCATATCATGCAATCATGCCTGCCATGAATATATTTTTAATTTTATCTCTATCAGTATACAGTCCGTACACTGCCCCCTGTAACTATTCATTAGACAGTTACACTCGTTTCTCATTATATCATAGGCTTGATAAAAATGAAAGAAAAATTTTTAAAACTTCAAAAACTTCAAAAAAAACGGGATGCGCTGTTAAACCGCATCCCGTTCTGCCCTTTGGCACTGTCTTATTTAATAGACTCCTCGTAGCTCTTTACCATTCTACGAACCATCTCGCCGCCGATGCTTCCTGCCTCGCGCGATGTGAGATCACCGTTGTAACCTTCCTTTAAGTTTACACCGAGCTCTGACGCTACCTCTGTCTTGAAGCGATCCATTGCCGCCTTTGCCTCTGGAACTTCTACTCTGTTTGATCTACTCTGTGATGCCATAATTTTTTACCTCCGTTAATCAATTTTTGCTCTCTATAACTAATCTATTTTGAAAGACAAGCTTTTTGTCGCTTATCTTAATCCTAGTATTAACGGAGTGAAAAGTTTTATGAATGGTAGTTTTTTACTAAACTGTCATTTTATTTCAGACTGATTTTAAATGCCTTTAAAATTACGGTAAATGCGCATAAACACGCGGATGATATCCGGATCGAAGATACTTCCCGCCTTCTCCTGCATATATGTAAGTGTCTGGTCGAGCGGTATCGGCTTCTTGTAACGCCGCTCGCTGATCATAGCGTCAAACACATCCACCACCTTTACAATGCGGGCCGAGAGCGGTATCGCATCACCCTTCAGCCCTTTGGGATAACCGGAGCCATCCCAGCACTCGTGATGATACCATGCGATATCAATCGCCATATCGATAAAATCATTGGTCTCCACGCCCTCATAAATTTCAATCAGCGTCTTTGCACCAAGCTCCGCATGGGTGCTCATAATTTTTCGTTCCCCCTCATCCAAAGGTGCGTTTTTGAGCAGGAGCGAATCTGGTATCATGAGTTTACCGATGTCATGCAGTCCCGAGCTGGACTCAATCGTATCAATAAAGTCATCTGTCACTTCCTCCTCAAATTTCGGGTAAAGCTGCATTCCCTCCGCGAGAATCCGGCTGTTGTACAATATATTTGTGTAATGGGAACCCGACACGTTCTCCTTGCTTTCCACAAGTCTTGCCAACGCCGTCATGATATTTTTCTGTTCGAGCCGAAGCTTCTCCATCTGACGTGCAACCACCAGATTCAGCTGCCTGTTGTTCTCCTCCAGATCCTTCTGCATCGTATAGATCTTCAAGTGGGTGGAGATGCGCATCTCTACCTCCGTCTTGTCAAAAGGTTTCGGAATATAATCGACTGCCCCAAGTTCAAATCCCTTGCTGAGATCTGAGGCTGAATCCATGGCCGATATAAAAATGACGGGGATGTCCTTTGTATACGGATCATTTTTCAACATGGAGCAAAATGTAAATCCATCCGTCTCAGGCATGGAAATATCTGACAAAATCAGCCGCGGCAGGACCTCACAGTCCTCGATGATCTCCAGTGCTTCCTTTACGCTCTGTGCCAGAAGCGCCTGATACCCCATATTCTTGATAATTTCCTCGAGAATGATCAGATTGACCTCCACATCATCGACCACAAGTATTTTAATATCATCGTCATTCTGTGATGTACTATTCATACGATCCCCCAAACTCCTTTCATTCCCAGGGCTTTGATCACAAAGATTATATCTCAAAGCCTTCGATCTCAAGCATCAACTGTTCTTTTACCTTCTGCACGTACTCCCTCGCCTTATCGCAGTCAGACTTCCTGATGGCCATTTCCATCCGGAAGGTCAGGCGCTGCAAATCCTTTGAGCCTTTGCTGACCAGCTGTTTTAAAGATGTCGCAAAGCTCTCCGCCTTCTGCCAGTTCTCCATGTCCATGCTGATGTTTAGCTTCTCAAAGTATTTCTTCAACTCCCTGATGTTGATATCACTTCCCAGCTCATTCATCAAATCCTGTTCTCCTGCTATCTTATTGAGATTGTTGGAATATTTCCATTTCCTGATAGAAGGCTCCTGCTCTGCACTGTCCTGTGTCTGCTCGGTCTTTAACCTGATCGTAAAGGAGAACGTGGAACCTTTTCCCTTCTCACCGTCAGCCCAGACCTTACCGTGCATCATGGTCACAAGCTCCCTCGTGATGGCAAGCCCCAGTCCTGTGCCGCCATACTTTCTGGTGATGGACGCATCTGCCTGTGAAAAACTCTTGAAGAGCTTATCCTTATCCTCCGGTGAAAGCCCGATACCGGTATCCACCACCATGAAAAAAAGCTCCACCTCATCATTGATCCTTGTATTCAAGGCGATCTCGATGCCGACATACCCCTGCTCCGTGAATTTGACCGCATTGGACACAAGATTGTTCAAGATCTGTGTCAGCCGCAGCTCGTCACCGATCACCTTGTCAGGAACCTCCTGTGCGACATTGAGCGTAAACCGAAGCCCTTTTCTCATCGTGAGCATATTGAACATCTTTTCCATCCTCGATATAAAATCGTAGAAAGAAAAAGGCTTCTCGTCAATCTGAAACTTGCCCGCCTCAAGCTTGGAGAAGTCCAGAATGTTGTTGATGATCCCCTCCATGGTCGTACAGCAGTCCAGAATCATCTTGAGATAATTTGTCTTCTGAAAATCCTGCTCCTGCTCCATCAGAATCTCCGCATGCCCCTTAATCCCGTTTACCGGTGTCCGCAACTCATGTGTGACGTTTGCCACAAAAGCGTCCCTCGCCTTCATAGATTCCTGCATCTGTATGGTAGTCTCCTCCACCTTCCTGATGCTTTCCTTGTATCTCGTCATATCCACCGCGGTACAGATCATGACCTCCACGCCGTCAAAAACACACGACACCACCTTGATCTCCACAGGAAAACAGGTTTTGTTCTTTCGGTACAGCACCGTCTCGATCACTTCCATATCCTTGTATTCATCGGCGAGCTCAATGTGATTGCCGACAATCGCAAATACATTCTGGATCAACTCTCCGATATATACGCCTGTAAGTTCGCCCGCACTGTAACCTGTAAGCTCAAAAAGCCTGTCATTGCAGTATTCGATGCATCCGCTGGAATCATACCTGATGATACATTCCTGACTGTGATTCAAAATAAAATAAAAAAATTCCTCCCGGTTTTTTTGCATTTATTCTTCCTCTTCCTCTTCCTGCTTCTCCGTAAAATCAAGAGAATCGTCACTTAGAAGTTTGACTGGATCAAGCAAAAGCTTGACACTGTCGCCAACCTTTCCGATTCCACGAATAAATTTTGCCTGTGCATTTGTCTTGGACACATTCGGCGGCGGCAGAATATCTTCGCCCTCGATTGATACCACCTCTGAAATCGTCTCAACAATCAACCCTACCGTAACCCCCTGAACCTCCACAACAATAATGCAGGTCCGGTCGCTATACTCAAAAGGAACCTTTCCAAACCGGTCTGCCACATCGATCACTGGTATGATCTTACCTCTCAGGTTAATTAACCCCTTAATAAAATGTTCCACTTCAGGGATGGGCGCTATCTGCTGCATCTGTATGATCTCACTTACATACTGAAGTTCTATCCCAAAAACATCATTTCCGATACAGAACGTCATATATTTTCCCTGACGGGTATCCTCCTGCTCTACAGCTTCGAGTGCTTCTGTTTTTTCTTCCATGTCAAATCGTCCCCCTTATCTCTTCATGATATTAATGCGAAGTTAATCCAAGCTTTTCCAGTGTGCCCCTCAGTTTCTCCACATCAATCGGTTTCGCACAGTACACTGTGCACCCAAGCTCAAATGCTTTTTTGACATTTTTCTCCTCGTTGAGCGCCGTCGTCATAATCACTTTTGCCTGCTGATCCGGCGCTACATGATGCTCTCTCTCAATGTCACGTATATTTTTGAGTGCCTGATAGCCGTCCATGACCGGCATCATCACATCCAGGCAGATCAAGTCATATGGCTCTTCCTCCTCGAGCGCCATCATAAAGGCATCGATCGCCTCCATGCCGTCAACAGTCACATCACACTCGCCGTACTCAGACAAAAATTTTAAGATTGCCTTTCTGCTGGCAAAATCATCTTCCGCTATCAATATTCTCATAATCGTCTCCTATCCTTCCTTACATTACTGCCGCTTATCCAGCAGATAATATATTTTCTGTGCAATCTGTTCCAGTGGGACCTGCCATTTGACTGCCCCGATTTCGTAGGCCACTTTGGGCATCCCATATACGATACACGTCTTCTCATCCTGTCCTATCGTGCGGGCGCCTGCATTTTTCATGGCCAACAGCCCCTTGGCGCCGTCGCTCCCCATCCCGGTCATCAACACGCCAATCGCATCCTCTCCGGCAACACGCGCCACCGACTCAAAGAGCGCATCCACTGACGGACAATGGCCAGTTACCCTCGGCCCATGCTTACACTCCACCTGATATCTGCCATTGACCTTCACAATGCGCATCTGCTTATTTCCCGGAGCCAGCAGAATCTGCCCCTGTTTCACCACGTCTCCGGACACAGCTTCCTTCACTGACACCTCACCTTCACCATCCAGCCGGTGCGCGTACATCTGGGTATAGCCTTCCGGCATATGCTGTACCATCACAATGCCGGGGATATCCTTCCTGAGTCCCCGCACAACGGTGGCGATCGCCTCTGTCCCTCCTGTCGAGGCGCCGATCGCGATAATGGATGTCGCAACCTCGGTTCCACTGCCCGCATTTCGAAATGTGTGTGGTACTGCCAGTACAGGCATTCTCTTCGCGACGGCAAGCCACTCCCCGCCAGCAGCCTTCCTGAGACGGCCGCAGATATTTTCATGTGCCAGCACCTCATAATTGTCCCCGCAGGCGATAAAATCCTTCGCGCCGGCGCGGTAGGCTTCATCCTCGAACTGACGCTCTGCTATGACAAGAGTCGCAATGCTTCTCTGCGGCATAAGCTTACCCAGAAAAACAATCCCCGACATCCTTGGCAGATCATGACACAAAAGCATCACATCCGGACTGCACTCTATGATTTTATCCCTTGCAGTATAGGCATTGTTTGCCTCAGCCACCACATCGAGCTCCTGGTCCGCATTGAGAATTCCGCAAAGATGCCTCCTCATTTCAAGATTTCCTACCACCAATAACACCTTTAGTTTTTCCATCTCTAATCTCCCCCCCATATAGCCATGACCTACTTTCTGTATATGGAAGGTCTTACATATCGGAATTGGGTATTATTCTGCCCCATGGACTCTGTTGAACCGATAAAAAGGTATCCGCCTGGCGCCATTTTCTCATAAATGTTGTTCAGCAGCCGCTCCTTGGTCGGTTCATCAAAATAAATCATGACATTTCTGATAAACACCACTTGAAGCGGTTTTTTAAAAGGCAGTGGATTCATCAGGTTGAGCCGCCGGAACAGCACCTCCCTTTTGAGCTCATCCTTCACCCGATATTCTTCCTGATTGATCTGTTTGAAAAACCTGCGCACATACTGATGCGGCAGCTGCTCCACGGAATTTTTGGCATAGACACCTCTCACGGCCTTCTCGAGGACCTTCGTGTCAATATCCGTGGCGAGAATCCTGGTATCCCATTCCGCCTGCTCCAGTCCCAGAAAATCTTTACAAAGCATTGCCAGCGTGTATGGCTCCTCCCCTGTCGAGGATGCGGCACACCAGATATGCCAGTCCTTTGTTTTTTCCGTGCATCTTTTTAGTTCAGGAAAAACCTCTTCTTTCAAAAAAATAAACTGCTCATACTCCCTCCAGAAGTACGTATGGTTCGTCGTAAGGGCATTCATCAGATCTTCCGCCTCAGGTCCGGTCGGAAATTTTTCCACGCGGTCCATAAACGCATCATATGAGCTGTAACCCTTTCTCTGCATATAACTATCAAGCCTTCCCTGAACCAAAACCTTTTTTTCATTTAAGTTGATGCCAGCCTTATTTTTCACATACGCTGCCACTCTTTGAAACTCATGTTCTGTTATCATTTGAGAAACCTTCTATCCGCTTGATTTTAATATAATATTGATATAATTATGCATTATATTTTTGATTATAACATTGGATTCATAAGTTGTCAAAATTTTTACGATTATTCAAAAAATAATAATTTATTGTTGTGTATACACGATGCTGCGGGCAAGCTTGTTGGCCGTCTCCCTGTCTAAAAGCGTGGCAATAATCTCCAGCGCAAAATCAATCGCCGTTCCCACACCACAGCTTGTTATGATCGTTCCTGACTTCTCAACCCTGTTGTGACTGTCGATCGCGCCATGCCTGTACAGCTCCTCCTCCATCCCTGGATATATGCATGCTCTCCGCCCCTGCAGAAGCCCCATATGTGCAAAAATACTCGGCGCTGCGCAGATTGCCGCAATGTAATGCCCATTCTCGTAAAAGGATCTGATATTTTTGATCAGCCATTCGCACGCCTCAAGATTTTTCGTGCCCGGCATTCCTCCGGGACAGATCACGATATCAAACAGGCTAAAATCCAGACGCTTCAGTCCTGTATCCATTTCCACTGTAATGTTGTGGCTTCCTGTCACACTCTTGCTGTCATCGATCGACACGCAGACAGTCTCAATCCCTGCACGCCTCAGCAGATCGACTACAGTCAGCGCCTCAACCTCCTCAAACCCTGTTGCAAAAAATACTGCTGCACTCTTTTTCATAATATGCTTCTTCCTTTCTAAAATCAATTTCACGTATCCATATATAATGAACACCTTATCCGCATTTTACCACATAATTTGAAATTGTGAAAGATTTTGCGTTCTTTGTTTATAAATTTGCTAATTCTCCTGTCAAAATCTGTGCTATAATATACTTAGGACGCGGGCAGCCTTAGCTGCTTATTTCCTTTCCGCGTCCGTGTACTTTCGAGCTGGGATAAGTCTTTCCATGCTCGCGCGCCGGACGCGGGCAGCCTTAGCTGCTTATTTCCTTTCCGCGTCCGTGTGCATAAAAAACAAACGGGAGGTAACCATGAACATGAAAAGAAAACAATTTACCGCAATACTATTAACCATGTCCCTGACTGCCCTGTCCCTGACAGGCTGCGGAGCCGATGCCGGACAGTCAGACTCATCACAGCCGTCCTCCACCGCCGCAGTCTCTACAGAGGAAGCTTCTTCTGAAACTGCGTCCTCCGAGGCAGAGAGCGTCGACAGTGCATCTGACAGCGCCGATTCCGCATTAAACTCCATGTACCCGCTGCCCACTGCTGCGGAGGACGCCGGCATTTACGTGGAACCGATCCCCGACATCTCTGACAGCTTTATCAGAGGGATGGACGTATCCTCCATTCTCGTCGAAGAAAAAAGCGGCGTGAAATATTACAATGCCGACGGCGCCGAACAGGATGTATTTACCACGATGGCACAGGCCGGCGTCAACTATGCGCGCATCCGCGTATGGAACGATCCCTATGATGAGAACGGCAACGGATACGGCGGCGGAAACAATGACCTCGCCACAGCCATCGCGCTGGGAAAGCGCGCCACTGAAAACGGCATGAAGGTCTGCATCGACTTTCATTACTCTGATTTCTGGGCAGATCCGGCAAAACAGATGTGCCCCAAAGCGTGGGTTGACATGTCTGTTGACGAAAAGGCCGATGCCCTGTATGAGTACACGAAGGACAGCCTGACGCAGCTTCTGGACAACGGCGTCGATGTCTGTATGGTACAGGTCGGAAACGAGACCAACAACGGCATGGCGGGCGAGACGCAGATTCCCAACATAGCAAAGCTCATGAATGCGGGAAGCAGGGCTGTCCGCGAAGTCTCTGAGAGCCGCGGCAAAAAGATTAAGGTCGCCCTGCACTATACCAATGCTGATGATCCTGATGGAATCAACTCGATCCTGTACAAGCTTTCCTCCTTCCAGGTGGACTATGACATTTTTGCACTTTCCTACTATCCTTACTGGCATGGAACATTTGAGAATGTTCAAAATGTCATGAAAAATATCCAGGATAAGTACGGCAAGGAGACACTCATCGCCGAGACTGCCTACTGCTACACTACACAGGATACTGACGGTTCCGGCAACAGCGTCGGTGAAGGCGATCTGCTTGACGCCTATGGCGCTACCGTACAGAGCCAGTCCACCGCGCTGCGCGATGTCTGCGCCACAGCCAGCGAAGCCGGCGCCCTCGGCGTATTCTACTGGGAAGGCGCATGGATCGCCGTCGGGGACGTGAACGCTGACAACAGCCCGATCTGGGAAGAGTATGGCTCTGGCTGGGCAAGCAGCTACGCGGCAGATTATGATCCCGAGGATGCCGGACAGTGGTATGGCGGCTGCTCCTGGGACAATCAGGCGCTGTTTGATGCTAATGGAAGGCCGCTGGAATCCTTAAATACATACAAGTGGCTAAAATATGGCACCAACGCCGAACCTGCGATCGATATGATCAATGAGCCGACTGTCACCTGCAATATCGACGCTGAACTGGAACTACCTGAAACTGTGGACGTTGTGTACAACAACCGCGCACTGAACACCTCCATGCCTGTCGAGTGGTACGAGGAACAGGTGTTGAATATCGATACCTCCAAGGCCGGAACCTATGAGCTCCGGGGCCGAATCCTCGACGACAATGCCGCCTCCGACAATCCGACTGAGGTCTGCTGTACTGTCAATGTGGAAATGCTCAATTATGTATCCAACCCTGGCTTTGAAGACTCTGATACCTCCATGTGGAACGTAACCTACGAGGGCGGCACAAACCCGACGGATTTCCAGCAGAAGGAAGGCGACGCGCACTCCGGTGAGTACTCTTTCCACTTCTGGTCCGAATCCGACATGGACTTCGCCATCGAGCAGCAATTTACCGACCTGGAGCCGGGCACTTATGAATTAAGGGCTTACTTCCAGGGTGGAGACATCGACGACAGCGCCGAGATGGAACTCTATGCCAAAATCGGCGACACCGTATCCTCCGATTCCTTTAGCGCAAAAGGCTATGCCAACTGGCAGGAACCGACGATATCCGCCATCAAGGTCACGGACGGTACGCTCACAATCGGCGCACACATCAAGTGTAATGCAGCGGGCTGGGGCACAATCGATGACTTTACGCTGAACAAGATTAACTAATTTCAATCGATTCATCCCTACCGCCCGAAATGTTTCTCCTTTCCGGGAGACGGATCGATCCCCGAATGAGTCCGGCTCAGGAATGACGCGCGTTTGACAGCATCAGAACCATATTTTTCCCTGATGCTGTCCATCGCCCTGTCAAGCTTCTCGAGCTTCTCATGACTCCCATCATCAAAGAGCGACAACTGTCTGCCGTCGCCTGCCTGTCTGATATGGCTTGTCTGAATCCCAAGCAGCCTGACTGGTCTGCCGTCCCACAGCTCCTCAAACAATCTGCATGCCATATTGTATATCTCATTGGTAATATTCGTGGCGTGGGGCAGCTCGCACTGGTGTGACACCCTCGACAGGTCGCTGTAGCGGATATTGACTGTCACGACCTCCGCCTTTGCCGCATCGCTGCGCAGCCGCCTTCCCACGGTCTCCGCCAGTGACATCAGCACCAGATTGGCCGTGGATTCGTGAGTCACATCAAACGCGATCGTCGTGGCGTTTCCATAGCTTTTGTTGTCGGTCGGCTCCGGCTCTATGATCGAGGCGCCCTCACCGTTTGCAAATTTCCAGATCGCTTCCCCCTGCTTCTTTAATGCACCGCGCAAAATCTGCGGATCGGTGCGCGCCAGCTCCCCTATCGTGTGAATGCCGAGTGTGTGCAGCGTCCGCTCGGTTGATTTCCCTACCAGAAACAGATCTCCAACCGGAAGTCCCCACATCTTATCCGGAATCTCATTTGGAAAAAGTGTATGAACCAGATTGGGTTTCTTGAAATCGCTTGCCATCTTCGCAAGCAGCTTGTTTGTTGATATCCCCACATTCACAGTAAATCCAAGCTCCCGATAGATCTCGTCCTTAATGCGCGTGGCAGCCTCCACAGGCGGTCCGAAAAGCTTCTCCGTGCCTGTCATGTCGACAAAGCACTCGTCGATACTGCACTGTTCGATCGCATCTGAATACCTCTCCAGAATTGATATAAATGCCCGCGAATATTCCCTGTATATCCCATGGCGCGACGGCACAAGCACCAGATTAGGACATTTTTTGAGTGCGTCCGTGATCGGCTCTCCGGTCTGCACCTTATACTTTTTTGCCGGTATGGACTTTGCCAGTATGATTCCATGACGTTTTGAACGGTCCCCGCCTACCGCCGAGGGAATCTCGCGCAGATCTGCCGTTATCTCCGGGAACTGCTCCGGATGCTTTAACCGCTCCACTGCCTCCCACGACAGAAATGCGCTGTTGACATCTACATGAAATATTATCCTTTCCCCTGCCATAACCATCCTCCCCTGCAAAACAGCCTTCCCATGTACTGATTGCCGAACAACAACACGATGAGGACACTGAGAAACAGCGCTGACAGAAACGAGAGCGTTTCCCCTGTCACATCACAATACCTGCCTGCGAGCTTTACCACAAATCCATGCAGCAAAAAGACCGGCATCGTATATCGCCCCACTACGGACAACAGTGGTATCCTTCTGTCCGGCATCATCAGCATCGCAATCACAATCCACAGCGCCGCCATAACAAAAATGAATATCTTAGTGAAAATATTGTACCCTGCGGCCTCATAGGAATAGGCACCGTAGAGCATCCGGTCTGATATCAGCCCTGTATTTAATATGCCTGTCATGACAGCGATCGCAGTCGCAGAAAATCCAAGCTTCTTCCATAAATACGTCCTGTCTGTCGGCGGAGCGGCTGGCGCTGTCCTGTCCTTTTCCCTTGCCAGATAATAACCGGAAAAGAAAAAGGGCATAAAGTTAAAAATCCTCGCTGCCGAGAACTCATAGCCGAGCTTATTGTCGTACCCTGACAGGAGCGCAACGACCGTCATTCCAAACACAACCGCCAGCCTCGTTCTCCCCGGTGCCACATCCAGAAAAGGAATCAATAAATAGTATATGATCATGTTAAACAGATACCACATCAGCCATCTTGGGCGGACAAAGGTCAGTTTCAGTCCCTCTGCATGAAGAACATAAATCTCAAACACAGTATATAATATCTGAAAGATCACATATGGACAGATCAGCTGATTCCATATTTTCTTTCTGTCAAAACGGGCAAAATAGCCCGACAGAAACAGAAAGAGCGGCATATGAAACGAGTAGATTGTCAGATACAGGAGCTTATGTCCCTCTACCAGTTCCAGAAAATGTCCAAACACTACCAGAAATATCAGTATCGCCTTGAGATTATCAAATTTGTAAATTCTCTTTGTCATACCTTGTCAATCCCTTTTTACAGTTTCCTACTTATATTTATTACATATTTGCTATATATCCAGCCTGTCCAATACTGGCTTTATCCGACAGGCCAGCACTCCGATAAGGCAGCCCGTAATCAGCCCTGCCATGATCATTATCGGAAAATAGAACATTATTTTCAAATTCTGTACTACAAGCGCTGCCACAATCAACTGTCCTATATTGTGGCTGACGCCGCCCGCGATACTGACGCCCGTGATGGAAAAAACATCCCTTCTATTGAGGAGAAGCATCACCACAAGGCTCAGCATCCCCCCTGCCAGACTGTAAAGCATCATGGATAGATTGCCAAACAGGAAGGAGACCAGCACAATGCGCATCAGCTGGATCGCAAAGACCTGGCAGGCCGGAAGTATATACAATGCGAGAACAATCACAATGTTTGCCAGCCCGAGCTTCACTCCTGGTATGCCAAAGCCAAACGGTATCAGTGCCTCCACATATCCAAATATCATTGCCAGTGCCGTCAGCAAGGCACAGTACGCCACTCTCTTTGTCGTCATCATCTTTCACCATTTACTCTCACGGGACAACCACATCCGGCTGCTGCGCATCCCGGGTGCCTGTCACCTCCACCACAAGCTTATGCGGCAGGCAGACAATCGTCTCGCCTCCCCTGGAGATCGGCTTATAGTCCATACAATATCTGTCCGGACAATCCGCGTCAGCCATGTGCGCGCTGCCAGCTTCAATCACAAGCGTGTTATGTCCCAATTCCCCATCAATCAAAACAGACTGTTCCTCTGACAGGCTGTATTCTCCATAGAGCGAGCCATCGATCGTGATGCGCACTGCCGCTCCGCTGTCTTGCCGGACCGACACCATCAGCAGGGCCGACACCGCCGCCGTCACGGCAATGGCACCGATTAATATCTTATCCTGTTTTCGAAACATCATTTTACCTATCTTTTTTATTTTCCTTGCCCTTCTCAGCGTTCGAATATCTGTTTTGTGAACATCTATTCTAATCATACTCGATTTGCCGCGCCATGTCAACCAAATTCTGCAGCTTCAAAAAATTCTTCGTAACAGTTCAGCTTTCAGCTTCCTGTTACAAGCATCAAGCCATGCAAAAACCGCTTCGCGGTTGGCTTGATGCATCTCAACCTCTACGTGTTCTTACGGACTTTGCAGCGTAGTGCAAAGTCCTAGGCTGAACTGTAACAATTCTTCATACACTGTCCTTGCCTTTTTATAATCAGGATTTCGCCTGATGATACGCAGCAAAATCTCTTTCGCCCTGCCCTCCTGCTTTTCCCGTAGCAAACATTGGGCATATAAACAAGCCACCTGATCGTTGTTTTGGTTCTCCTCGTATGCCAGTTCTAAAAAATAATCAGCCAACTCCTGCTCGCCCTGTCTGCAATAGCATTCATATAACCGCTCATATGTCTTAAAATGCCGGCTCAGTCTGACGGATTTTAAATAATACCTGACCGCCGCGTCGATCTCTTGCTTCTGCACACTCTCCTCACCCAGTTGATAATAATAGTAACTATCGTGCTCCATCCGCCGCCTCCTTCTCCACTACTCGCGCGCCGGACGCGGGCAGCCTTAGCTGCATATTTCCTTTCCGCGTCCGTGTGCAATCGAGTAGGGAAATGACCTTCTCACCTACTCGCGCGCCGGACGCGGGCAGCCTTAGCTGCATATTTCCTTTCCGCGTCCGTGTGCAATCGAGTAGGGAAATG
>VSNM01000021.1:40176-74194 GCA_009774245.1 Lachnospiraceae bacterium
ACCTTCTCACCTACTCGCGCGCCGGACGCGGGCAGCCTTAGCTGCATATTTCCTTTCCGCGTCCGTGTGCATAAAAAGTGACATGCTTTATTTGACATGCCACCTTTATCATTTTAATATGAAATAATCTCATACCCATCCTCTGTGACGAGCACCTGGATCTCCCACTGCGCCGAGGGAAGCCCGTCCTCCGTGTGAACCGTCCAGCCATCGTCATCCGAGATATAAATATCCTCTTTTCCCATATTGATCATCGGCTCGATCGTAAACACCATTCCCGGAACCATCAGCATTCCGGTGTCCTTCGGGCATACATAGCTCACCCACGGATCTTCGTGAAACTCCAGCCCGACGCCGTGCCCGCCGATATCCCTGACGACACTGTAGCCGTTCTGCATGACAAACTCATGGATCGCCGCCCCCAGATCTCCGATCTTTCTCCACGGCTGCACATATTGCAGACCGATCTCGAGACTCTGTTTCGCGATGTCCACCAGTCGCTTTTTCTCCGCCGAGACATTCCCGATACAATACATTCTGGACGAATCTGAAAAATACCCCTTGTAGATCGTTGACACATCCACGTTGATGATGTCCCCGTCCTTTAGAATCTCGTCCCGTGACGGAATCCCGTGACAGACCACATCGTTGATCGAGGTGCACACGCTCTTTGGAAAGCCTTCATAGTTGAGCGGCGCCGCGACCGCATTATATTTTTTTGTGATGCTGCTCACCCAGTTGTCGATCTCCTGTGTGGAGACTCCCTCCTCAATATGTTCATCCAGATAATCCAGCACCGCGATATTCACCTTGGCACTCTCATGGATACCCTGTATCTGGTCAGGATTTTTGATGATACGCCTCGGCGGCACCAGAATCCCTTTGCGCCTGTAGTCGTCCAGCTTTTCATCAAAGGAGCAGTGACACTTCTTATACTTTCTTCCGCTGCCGCACCAGCAGTCGTCATTCCGCCCCAGCTTCTCCTCAACTTCCACCTGAAACGGATTTCTGGAAACCTTCTTGCGCATCAGATTGTATTCCAATATATTTTTTCCCATAAATGATATCTCCTAGTAAAGTAAGTCGTTTCTAACAACATTTCGACTCCTTTTCTATCATACACTGCCTTCAGGGATATGGCAAGGAAAATGTTTCCCGGTCGAGTCTGTCCCGCAGGACAAACCGGTCCCCTTCCCACGCCGCTTTCTTATAAAAATCCACCAGGGATACACTGGTATACTTTTCCGTCAATTCATGTCTTACTACGTTCTTTGTTCTCTTATCCTCCAGCTCGGCATACCATAGTTCCCCATGAAGATCTAACCTTCGGTATACCTCTGCCCGCCACCGCCTGTCATCAGATGTTTTCGAGAGTCTTTTCTGCGGTATGACCAGCTCATACTGGTTTGCCCGCATCTGGTCTGCCGCCTCCTCGATTCGTCTTATGACCGCCTCGTCCCTGTGGCGGGAATGGGCTATATTTTTGCATACATCCACGATAATGTCAAGAAAATACTCAGACATGTTATCCTGCTGCACTGTCCGAAACCGTTCCAGTACATCTCTGTCGACATAGTAGAGTGATACATGAAAATAAGTATCGCAGATGTACTGCTCGTGGTCTTCCGGCTTTTCCTCAAAACAGATCACAAGCTTGCCGCTCCCGTCCAAATCGATTTTGGACAGATAATAAAGAAACTGTTCTGTCAGATAGTGCGTCTGGGCACGGATTGGCAGGATATCATTTTGTTTTTCATACGCGCGGTTTCCCTCGATCGATAACAGGCTCAGTTTCATGCATCTACCTCACTACTTTAACATTATACATTCCCTGCCCATATTTTGTTTCTTCATCTCATGCTGCGCTTCAAATTCCTGGATTTTTCTTTTCAATTCATCAGGTACCTCCAGATCATTCGCAATATAATACAGCGCTTTTACACTATACGGGTTTTCATATCCATCTTCTGTATCCACCCTTGTTATACTCTGGCCAATCTCCTCCGCCCTTCTGACTCTTTCCACACGCTGATGTATTTCCTCCTGTGTCACTACGTCCGTAGATCCGGGCGCAATAAATGGTTTCAAATAACTCAATCCTCCCTTCCCCACACAATCTCCCTGCCGCAGCGGGTGCACTGAAAATAAAACCGTTCCTCGCCACTGTCGTATTTTACATAACGGCAGAAATCCCCGCAGCAGGTCGGCCACACATCCTCATCGCAGCGTTCAAACACGCTGCTGCACTCAGGTGTCCTGTACGCCAGTTCGTTTATCTGATCGGCGTCATATGCTGTGAGTTCTTCTAAAATGGGCGAATTAAACCTGATATCAAACGCTTTGGCTGCCGCGCCGTCCTTGATGCAGGCGGCGCAGAACTGGTCTGACCGGTCTGCGAAGCAGGTCAGTTCACCTGACGCTGTGTATGCATTTCCGATATAGAGCGGGACTGATTTTTTCCCGCATACAGAGCACACGCTTCCCTTTGGCTTGATAAACTTGTTTTTCAGAACCTCCGCCGCTGCGTACTTAAATTGTGGAAGCGCCTTGACGACGCGCTTGCTTGGCCTTACGACCGGCCTTCCTTTCCATCTGTCATAATCCAGCAGCTTCTTGACATCCTTCTTGTTCTTGGGATCATATACTTTCAAAAAAGCTTCCTTTGCTTTCTTAGGGTTGTGGACTACCGTCGCGTAAGCATCCGCAACCAGTGCATAGTACTGTGTTTCCATGAGGGCTTTTGCTTCCAGTCTGTCCAGAAACTCGAAAAATTCCTCGAGCTCCTGTTCATTTTCCGAGTATCGCATACCCTGTGTGATATATTCGATTAACTGATTCTTGTCCTCCTGAAATGACATTTTGTAATATCCTCTCCTGCAGTTATTTGTTTACAGTTCCTTATCTTTGCCCAGACCAAACGGATCGATAAATTCTGACCATTCATCTTCCCGCGTTCCCGCCGCAAATTTTCCACAATTGATGTCCAGCACTGTCCGCACAGGCTGTATCAGCGAATCCTCGTACTGCGCGTGCCACTCAATATAGGGCTGTATCCGACCGTTCTGGTCAATTCCGTCAAGCGTGTCCCCGCTCTTTACGGCAAACTCGCTCTGAAACTGGTAATCCGCGATATTGTAGACATATCCCACGACATGATCGGGCACCATTCCGTGAAAATGCACCTGCACGTCTGCCGCGCCAAACGCATAAAAACCCAGTGTATCCACCACCATGTCCTCGGAATTATCGATGCGGAAAAAGCGCGCATTGACTGCCGTGCGGATAAAATTCTGCACCATGCCATACTTCCTGCCCTCATAAAAATACGACGGCAGCGTCAGCTTCCCGCTGTGTGGGACATAGATTGCCTTACAGTCCGGATAGCACTCGAGCGCCGCCTCGATCTGCGCCAGGAAAAGCTCCGCCTGCTGCTTATAATGCAGGCCCCCTGACAGCATACTAAACGCGCTGACGGAATATTTGCACGCGTTCATAAGCTCCGCGCCATTTGGCACGTTCCAGAACTGGCTGCTCGTCAATTCGTCAAGCTCGGCTGAAAACTCATATGGCCCCACAAAGCTTGCAAGCACTGGTATGGGCACGGAATCCTTAAACTCCGCCTTGAACACCTCCACCGCATACGACGGCTGTTCGGGATTGTCGCTGATATTGTTCACCGTGCCAACAAGCTTTTCCAGCGCCGCCTGCAGCTTTTCAGGATTTGCCTGCTGCGGCTTTTCCGTGAATAAAAGCTGCGCGATCAAGAGCTGCTGCTCTGGCGCTTTGTCATCCAGGTTTTGATTGAGTACCTTATTATTATTGCTCATTTGAATCTCCTTGTATTATCGTATTTTATAGTGTTCTCTCTATAAAACTTCTCTGCAAAGAAAAACTTCTCTCCTGTAATGTTTGCTGCAATTTGTCCTTATACCAGATACCCTCTTAACGCCTCTACCAATTGATATACGATTTCATATATGTTTTCATAATTCTTTTGATATGTCCCATTGCCTAAATGATTTTGCCTGAAAAGTTCATCTAATTTTTCATTCCACTGGTGTCTGTGCAATGCAGCGTCACTATAATTGAAATGCAGATACAGCCAGTACTCAAAGGACTGATTGCTCCATGCTATGTTGTAACCTTTATCTGTTCCTTCCTTTACTGCCTGGTTAAAGTCCTCAAAATCATCCTTGTCAAACACAATCCAGACATTTTGATACATAATCTTTGCATCTTTCACAATCCGCTCGGTAACTTCAATCAGTTTATTAGTTGAACACCCCTCCCCATAAATATCAATAACAGGGCGCTCTACAACGTCAATCGTACCCCCTACCTTTTCCTTGATCAGCTTCTGTAACCCTCTGAAATACAGTGGTTCCGTGCGCTCACCCTCTGTCACGATCAGAAACGAATTCGCCCTGGGCATTTTATACTCATGCTGTCTTTGCTTTCTCGCCGCCCGCCGTTTTTTAAACAAATCATCTGAACCCATTTAACGACCTTCTTTCATGCTAAATTCTTTCAGGTATGGAATCCCGCCATATACCCCTGCCAGATAGTCCTTTTCAAATGAAGCGTCAGACCTGACTTTAAAATCCGATAACGCCGAAATTTGCGAATATCCAAATTCGTCCTTTTGTACAAACCAGATCTGATCTCTTCTAAAAAACTTTTTGTCCAGCAGTGTTGTGTCATGTGTCGTGTAAATCAACTGGGCTTTTGAATTATTATCATAAAATAGATCAATAATAAATTTCATTAACAGTGGATGCAGTTTGATATTTAATTCATCGACAAACATTGATTTGTCATTTTGGATAACCACGCGCGCACAGAGATAAAGCATCAGCGTTTTAATCGTGCCTTCTGATTCAGAATCTAAATCTAATGTATACACTTTATTGTCTTTTCCTTTATGAAATGTTATGAAATCAATTTCTTTATCCCTTTCAATATATTGAATGTCCTGAATACCTGTATCAATCGCAGATAGGAATTTTATCAATTCATCTTTTTCACCATCAATGATTTTGGGCAAAAAGCTTTCCAATAAATTCGTATTCTCACAAAAATCCGTTGGAACAACCAAAGTATCCATCACCCCGGAATATATAATTCTAAAAATATCTGTTTTCAATTTCAATTTATTGAAAAAAGACAGCACTAATGTTTCCATAGGAACCTGTTCTTTATAAACATCACATTCCTTCCTTACACTCGAACCAAAAAGAATTTGCTCCCTTGTCCGCTCAAATAGGATTGATGTCCTGCTTGTCTGGAGATTTTTTCGATAAAGCCATTCTGTCTCAATACATGCCGCATTATACTCAAATCCATATTTATATTCATAATCGCCTAAAATCTCTACTATTTCAAACTCTGAATTTTCACTATTTTCCTCAAAAGAAAACGGCACATAATATTCCTCGATCGCTGTTGATGCCCCATCCTCTACATTATTGAAGGATTTTGCTATGATCTTTTGAAAAAAACTCATTGCAAAATACAGATTTGATTTACCGCTTGCATTTGCCCCATAGATTGCCGCTACCCTTAGCGCCTTCTCTTTATTTCCACAATCGATCAGATTGCTTTCGTGCTCCTTATATGCATTGATTGCCGCCATATCCAAGGTTGTTTCTTCTTTAAATGAGAGAACATTTTTTAAGGTAAATTGTACTAACATATTCCTGCGCCTCCTATATCTACATAATATACGATTTCAGAATATTTAGTCAATGTTTTTGTGATTTTTCCGTTATTTTATGTTTCTATTTGCAAAATATCATATATGCCCCCTGTGCCATATATGATCGTAGTCAGTCATCCAGTTGTGCGCGTCGACGAGCCACTGGTCGTTTTGGTTTACCAGTACAAACCTGTCGCCGAAAACCTGTGTTCCGCGCTTGTAACGCACCTCGATATCCGCCCTTTTGGAACTTTTCATCTTAAAGACCAGCGTGCCGTCCTCAAAATCCGCATCGGCAAACACATATGTTATCTTCGAATAGAATGACTGGCCATAGGGTTTTGCAAGGAGCCGCTCTGTACACCTGTCCTTTACAATCTCGCTGTAGCGCTCCCGCAGGTTACGGAAGCCGTGCTTTTCGTCATGTTCCTGCACTTCCATAACCCCCTTGTCTGGAGGCTCGGCAAGAAGTTCCTCTGCAAGAGCCGGAATCTTTCGTATCTCAGCATTGCCATATGCGACAAACTCCCGTTCCAGGGCGTTGATCTCACGCAGCATCCCAAACAGCATTTCACACAGCTCGCCCTGCCTGTCCTTAAACTTCTCATCCGCCTCATTGATAATTTCCATAAATTCATTTTCCTTTTTCTTTCGCCTCACTCCGAGACAACCTTACAGCGCTTTTTGTAACATGCAATGCCGTACCGATAGATGGTTTTCATACCGTCATCTATCAGTATTTCCTCGTAATGTTTTTCCTTAATCTGCCGCATGGCCTCCCTGCAGCCTTCGTCAAAAGCGGCGTTTTCGGCATACTTTAGTTCGATGACAATGCCGATCTCCGGCTCCCCGCATTCGATGATTATGTCGCTGTAACCGTCGCCGGACTCTACATTGGATTTGACTTTCCAGTCACTCATATTTCCAAATAAACCCAGTAAGATGCCATGATAAAAATTTTCCTTCATATCTCGCCTGACACTGGTGTCCCGGATACTGATTGTATTTTTCAGATATGACGTAAAACCCTCCTCGATCGCAGCTACATTGTTTTCCTGAAATGCCCTGCAGAAATTTTCCAGTTTTCGGAGATCTTTTCTGGTCTCGTCGCGGAACCATTTGCGGATTTGCCGGACGTATATCCAGCGTATCTCCTCGTTTGGAATAATTAACTTTGAAATCCCTTCGTCGTCGTCCCCCTCCTGTGTCAGATACCCCGTCGTAAAGAGCAGACTCCAAAGATTATCCAGATCAGAATCCAGATCCCTGTAAGTCAGTTCCTGATGAATTTCTTTTTGAATACTGCCTCCATTGATCAACAGTTCAATTTCTTCTTTGGCGGACGCGTCCGCCCTGTCTATAAATCTTCGGATAATGTCATTGCTGCTCGTGTTTACCCAGTAATTCTGCGG
Source organism: Lachnospiraceae bacterium (assembly GCA_009774245.1). Classification (GTDB taxonomy): domain Bacteria; phylum Bacillota; class Clostridia; order Lachnospirales; family Lachnospiraceae; genus COE1. The sequence goes on from VSNM01000021.1 coordinate 47,284, forward strand.
CCTTTTCGTGTTGCCACTGCGCAGGTCGGCGCAATAGTTCACAACGTCCCACGGACAGTAAATGTGCAGGCCACCAAACTGATATCCGTCGTACCACTCCCTAATGGCGTCGTACTGCCCTGTAAATCCATAATAGGAAAGAAGCTCCTGAATTTCCCCGTCCATGAAGCCGAAGTATTCATTGCAGAGCATATCGCTTATGGTATAGACTTTAAAGTTATTGAGTCCCGTGAAAATACTTTCTCTTGAAATTCTAAGACAGCCCGTCAGGACCGCAAACTGCAAACTATCGTTTGTCTTGAGCGCCCTGCCAAACATCCTTCTGATAAAATCCACCATCTTATCATAATAGCCGCTCTGATAAGCCTTGTCGAGCGGCACATCGTACTCGTCAATCAACAGAATCACATTTTTTCCATAGTGTTTCTGCAAGGACTGTGACAGTATAGACAGACTGTCTGCCAGTATCTGATTTGACATTGCGTACTCGCCGTGGTCATTTATATGAACTAGCGCCCCATACTGACTGCGCTCAATTTCTGTCAAAACATCACTCTGCATCAAGAACTGAAATCTCAATGCCTCTTTCCCAATCACGCCACGGAGCATTTCCAGCGCCTCATCAAAACACCGCCCGCTCACGTCCTTCAGGCTGACAGAAATCACTGGGAACTTTCCCATATACTCCTCGCAGAGTGCTCTCTCCCTGGCTATTTCAAGCCCTTCAAACAGCGCTGCGTCAGTGCCCATCTCAAAAAAGTATTTTAGCATACTCATGTTCAGCGTCTTACCGAAGCGTCTGGGGCGCGTAAATAAATTTACCTTTCCGATATTTTCCAACAGTTCCCGAATCATTCCTGTCTTGTCGATATAGTAAAACTGCTGTATACGCATTTCCCTGAAATTCTCAATCCCCATTGGAAGCTTTTTCGTCTTATAAGCCATCCGCTCTCCTCCTCAATTCTGCCTCATTGATTATCTCCATAACGCCCTCCTGCTTTCCTTAAAATGGATTTCAACTTCATTATCGCACCGATTTATTTTTGTGTCAATTCAGCCAGACCTTTCTTATATCCCCAGTATTGTAAATACACTGTTCTGCCTGAAATTCTCTTCTGCCCATGGGGAAAGCTCACTGACTGCTTCAAACAGACTGCCGCCAAGCTTCTCCGCTTCCGCGCAGATTCGTTTCCACTGGCAGGCGTTGATTTCTGTCTCGCCATAAGGATTATATTCTTCCACAATGCCCTGAATCAGTCTGTCGAGTCCCAACGCAATCATGAGATCGTCGTGGATATTTAACGATTCACTGTCCCAGTATACCATCGCATTCTCGTCCCATCTGCCTTTGAAAAACTCATGATAACAGGTGCTATGTGATGCCTTCCGCTCTTTTTCACTCAAAAAATATTTCATGTTACCAGTTTCCATTTTCTGGCATCTCTTTCGGGGTAATCCAGTCAATCTGCCCTGTCCGCCTGCCTGTTTTCACATACTCCCCTATTCCCTTCCAGGCCAGCTCCAATGGCAGGAACAGACCTGCCGAGGCATAGACTTCCTCCACAGTCTCTATCGTTTCTTCCAGATTTTCCCTGTCATATACGGACAGCCAGTCCTCACCATTCAGATTGTCAATAAAATGCAGATATATCCTTTCCAGTTCGATGCTTGGTTCAATCATCAGCGTTGACTGGAGCTGGTTGTTCTCGAAAATCTGAATATCGCCCTCCCCGCTCCCATCCTGCCAGTATTCTGTAAAATCATCGATCATTTCTGACCGGAGCTGCCCGAGATCCCTCACTGTGATCTCCTCCGAGTCCTCCGGCGCATTGAACACGATTCGTTTCATCATTTCATCTCCTATGATATGTTATCAGATCCAGTGTTTTCAAATTTTGTTCCAAATATGAAAGCGTCCCTGGCAGCTCTGTGCAGACGTTTTCCTTCCAGATATTTAACATTGCCTGAACGCGCCCCTGCATATCCCCAATGCCAAAAATCTCTGACCAGATGCCTGGAACTGCATCCCGGACTTACCCGCTGATTTGCCTTTCTTGACGAAATCTTTTACAATCATGTACACCAGCTCCTAATCCCCGCTTACCATATAGTATGGATACATTCTGCCCTATATCTTAATGCATCGCCCTACCATCACAAATTCTATACAGTTTCATCATATCATATAAACTTCCAACAATAAATACTATATTTGACGAATTTTATAATCATAAGTTTAGTTTGTTATTTTCCTTATTTCTTTCATATATAAATAACAAAGACGATACTTATTTAGCAGCGTCTTTGTTCAACCTATCATATAATACTTCTTCTACATTATCAATTAACCTTATTTTTGACTTATATAACCAATACACTCCTATTCCCTGATATTCATTTTGTGGTTCTATAAAGAATGAACATATACAGTAATCTCCTCCTTGTTTTCTCTTTCGCATAAAAATATATGCTGTTTTATGTTCAACCACACTTTTAATTAAATAATCCGCATCGATGCTTGAATATTTGTTCATATATTTTACATATTTACAAATTATGTTTTTATTATCTAAAAATTTCTCTATTGATTTTATACCAGATATTCTACTTTTTACATTCGCATAACTATCTTGTACTTTAGTATAATTTACACTTCCAGACAGATATTTATCATTTATCTTTTCATTCTTTATCTTTTCAAATAATATTTTTGGTGTCCTGGGAATATCAATGTCATTCAAATAATGCAATCCAGACATGTGCCGAAAATCTTTTTCTTCAAAACTCAGTTCCAGGCCATATGCAACCTTTTTATGAGACACCACAAAATTATATTTATATTGCATTATTTTTTGAAATGCCTCTAATGCATCTTGAATATCACCCATTGTAATCTCCTTTGTACATACAAAAAAAGAAGAGCTACATATCAGCTCTTCTCTTTAAGGACTTTCTTTCGGCTGAACCTAGCTAGGCTATGGTAAATCCTCATACCTTTGTAGACCTCCATGTGAACCAGTTCCTAGCCCGGCGCACATTTCAACAGCCAATCTTAGCAGTCATAATACGCTGCTTTATTTCGATTTATAGTAACCCATTGGATTACTTACTTATACTATACGCGATTTTAGCCGAACATTCAACGAACAAATTGTGAACTTTTTTGCAAACTCCCTCATATATGAACGTTTTTTGCTGATTTTGTAAGCAGAATATCTCTTACATACTATACATCCAGCAGAAGTTGTGGAGTTTTTCAGCGTCCATAATGATTGATAGAGCTGTAACCCTCTATCAACCTGAATTTTGCAAATAATTCTATTACAGTTCCGCCATCAGTGCCTCATATGGTCTCAGTGTCGCCTGCAGCGCATTGATCTGAGGCGTCTGATAATTGGACAGCAGTATTTTCCTGACTGCATATGGAAGAGTAACTGTCCTCTCGACATCATGAAAATTTCCAATCACGAGAAGTCTCTTTGCGCCCAATTCACGCGTGTACGCGAATATATCTTCGTCTTCCTCCATAAAAGGCACATACGTACCATCCATGAAAACGTCCTTCCACGCATCACTTTTCCTGAGTGCAATCAGTTTTTTATAATAATGAAATACGGAATTGTCGTCCGCCAGCTCCGCCTTTGCATTGATCGTCCGATAATTGGGATTCACTTCAATCCATGGGGTTCCTGTCGTAAATCCGGCGTTGTCGGTATCATCCCACTGCATTGGCGTCCTCGCATTGTCACGTCCTGCGCCATTAATCGCTGCCATCAGTTCTTCATGGCTCCACCCCTGCTGCCTGTACTCCTCATACATATTGAGGGATTCGATATCCCTGATCTGTGACACGTCCTCCAAGTGGATGTTGGTCATCCCCAGCTCTTCCCCCTCGTAGATATAGGGAGTACCCTGCATACCATGCAGAAAAGTTGCCAGCGCCTTGGCGGATTCCACCCTGTATCTGCCATCATCACCAAAATTGGAGACGACGCGCGGCAGATCATGGTTATTCCAGAAAAGGCTGTTCCATCCTTTTCCCCAGAGTTCCTTCTGCCACCTCGAAAAAATCTTTTTCAGCTTTACAAAATCTTTCTTCCCCTGTTTCCACTTGCCATCCTCTGACCAGTTTGCACAGATATGCTCAAACTGGAATATCATGGAGAACTCGGAGCCGTCCGGATTGCTGTACAATTTCGCATTATCCACATTTGCCCCCCATGTCTCTCCCACTGTCATGATATCATGGTGCTGAAATGTCTCCCTGCTCAGTTCCTGGATATACTCATGCAGCTTTGGCCCGTTTGTCGTGATCATCTGATCCGGCACCTTTCCGATCGTATCGATCACGTCCAGACGGAATCCGCCGATTCCCTTATCCAGCCACCAGTTGATCATCTGATACATATCCCGCCGCATGTCCGCGTTTTCCCAGTTCAGATCAGGCTGTTTTCTGGAATAGAGATGCAGATAATAGGCGCCTGACTCCTCGTCCCATTCCCACGCGGAACCACCGAAAACGGAAGTCAGTTCGTTGGGGGGCTGGTTCCTGTCTCCTTCTCTCCATATATAATAGTCGCGGTATTTACTGTCCCTGCCTTTCCTCGCCTCCACAAACCAGGGATGCTCGTCTGAGGAATGATTGGCTACGAGGTCCATCACAATCCTGATTCCCCGCTTCCCCGCTTCCCGGATAAGCGCCTCCATATCCTCCATTGTCCCAAATTCGTGGTAGATGGCGTAATAATCACTGATATCATAGCCATTATCATCCTGGGGCGACTCATATACTGGGGAGAGCCAGATGACATCGATCCCCAGTTCCGACAGATAATCCAGCCTGCTGATGATGCCGGAAATATCCCCAATCCCATCTCCGTTAGAATCCTGAAAGCTCCTCGGGTAAATCTGATACACAACTGCGTTTTTCCACCATTTCGTCTGTTTCATCACTTTGTTTCCTTTCTCAAATCATGATCACTCCCTGTGCAGACAGTGTTACAAGCATATTATACATCATTTTTCCCCTTCTGCCAAACAAAATTGGGACAACAAATTCATGTCAAATTTTAATAATGCAGAGACTCAGTTCTATATCAGCAAAAAAAGTGCAGCGTCCTATCCAGTCTCTGGGACGCTACACCTTTTTCTTTAAGTATAAATTTTTTGTGTGACTATTCTGTTGTTATTCCCCTGCTATCTGATATGTCCTATTGCGCGATTAATACCATTACATCTGTGATTTCTGCCATATTCATCATAACATTGCCTATTTCATTTACAACAGACACATTCCCAAGTACATAAATGCCTGATAACTGATCATAGTAGAAGAGATATGCTACTGAACCTGTATATTCCGTACCGACGTTAATGTGCAGTCCAATATTATACATCAGCTTTCTCTTCGATAACGCTTTTATCTGGAAAGTATCAAATCCTGGCGCAAAGTTTTCCAGTTTGGTTTTTTCCATGCTTAAATCAAGTTCTTCCGTAATCGGATTCATATCCGTGGACAAGGCATTGAAAGCAACTCCATTTCCAAGATGTATCATCAGATTTACACTTAGTTCATGATATTTGCGGAGCAGTTCTGTTGTCATTACCGCCTTTCCGTCGGCAAAGATAATGTCCACATAAGGAAATCCATTGTTCATCAACGTTTCCATATGGGAAATCTCCTGTGCGGCAGCTGCCCTATTAGCAACTGTATTTACGGATGATGAAGACAGTGAGCTGCTATTGCTTGAACTACTGCTGCTTGAACTGTTATTTTTTGAACTGCTGCTGTTTGACCTGCCATCATCAATATTATAGTTTTGCGCAGCACGCCTGAGTTCGTCACTTGATGTTCTAAACTCAATACCGATTGTATGCGTTCCTTCAGTTTTGTCCAATGACTCGCTTCTGATTGTAATTCTGGTGCTTCCTGATTCTGCATCGTAGTCCACACCTTGTACGAGTTCCTTACCATCGAGGAAGAGTTTTCTGAACTCAGGAAAAACGCCTTCTGAGACAACCAGCCGATCTGTCGTAGCATTCTGGATACGTGTGGTAAGCATATATCCATTATCTGTTGCATTGTTTACGTTTTCATCCGTATTGTCGAGCACTGACAATGTAAATGTCGCATAGCTGTTTGAAAAACTACTGTTGCTGTTACTCATACAGACTCTGAACGTAAAGTCACCAGTCTCTGTCGGAACGCCATAGATCTCGCCGTTTGGTTTTAATACCATTCCTGCTGGAAGATTTCCGGAATCAAGTCTATAACTTATCTTATTCATGCTGTATTTGTTGTTATTTTGAATCATCGTTCCATATGGAACATACTTGACCGCCTGTGGAATTTCCTTTGTCGTAATCGCAGGATTCCCAATTACACCGGTAAGGGTGAGTACCATAAGGGTTGTCTCGCCTGACTTAATTGTCAGTGTACCTGACACTTCACTACTCGAAATGCCATCCTTTGCCCTGATTCTGACCTTGGCCATATTGGGCAGTTCGCCATATGGTTTTGTTTTATCTGTAGTACTAAAACCTGCCAACGCATTGTTGCCTGTGAGCGTCCAGTACGGATCAAGCTCAACTGTATCAGAAGTCAGCTGACAGGACAAATTGATGATGGGCTCTGTTCCCATGTTCGTAAACAGGATATCATGCACATAGTCATGAATACTGTCAAGCATTACCTCTCTGGTTGAATATATTACGCCATCCCTGACTTCTGTCTTTGAGTCTCCGTCTTCAGTGCTGTTAATCCCTAACTTTCCTGCGCCATTTGACGCCTTTACTACTGCAAGCCAGTAATTCTGCAATGCCTCTCCGCTCTCTGATCCGGCAGAATACTGTACGGGACCTTGAGAGAAATCATGATAATTCTTTCCGCTCTCCTCCGGTGTGCTTGAACCGGGAGCATACAGATGTACTCCCTGAACAGTATCAAATTCTGGTGCAAGATTTGATAAATCAACATCAGCGCCGACTAAAATAGTTTTATAGTTGAACTCCGCATAAGAGTCCTCTTTATTCTTCACTACATAAGCAGGAATATTATTCCCATCTTTATCTTTTAATCCTGTAAATGTTACTGCCGTACCATCAGATAAATAAGATTGGGAACCTGTATTCTTTGACTCTTCACCTGTTACTGTCTTGATGCAGCATTTATATATTTCCTGACCTGCATCATTATCATTTCCAACAAAAATGGTGAAATAAACGCCGCCACTATAATCCGCACAATAACCATCCCCAAATAGTAATGCTTTGATATCTTCAACCCCTGCTGCTGTTGCTTCCGCTATTGACTGATATTTTCCCACAAATGCGGCTGTAACGGCTGATTTTACGGAAACTCCATCCCTTTTATAATCTAATCCTTGGTAATACATACCATTAGCAGGATATTCCTTATATAGGGTTTTCGTATACGTCGTTTCCTCAAATGTACTAATACCGCTACTGCTTGACACAACATAATTCTTGATATTATCAGTCGTCAATTCATACATTGAATAATTAACATATATCCCATTACTATAAGTACCTAAATACAACTGAAACGGCAGACATCCTACAACATTACCCTGGCTATCAAAGGATACCATGGTAATCCATTTGTATCTATATCTTTCAACTTCATATCCAGCATTAACTGCTGACATATCATTACAGAAAATCTTGTCAGTAATTTCCGTTCCGCCCATGGCTGATGCCTCTGTATCGTGTTTGCCTTCATACACTTTGATACTGCTGTATTGCGGCGCAAAATTTTGTGTATTAACCGCAATACTTACATATGCTTTATTTCCATTTGCCAATCCATTTGATGGAACATCAAACCGCAATTCACGATCATCAATATTATAGTCATAATATTCATAATCACTCTCTACTTGAAGCTGGCTGCGATTTCCTTCTCCGTCCTGACTATAAACTGTCGGTATCAGCCATTTTTCAGATTCCGTTACTCTTACAGGCACTTGATACCGTATATTTTGAGCGTCAAGCTGGTCTGCCGTGCCTACAATCATCTCCCAAGTATTTGTACTTCCAGAATAAGTATAACGGCTTAAGTTAACCATCCTGTCAGATGTGCAAACACCGTAATCATCTTTCGGCGTCGTGTATCTATATTTAGATACTACCTGCTTACCATTTAATGCGTTCTCGCCCGTAAAAATTTTGTCTACGCTTACCATTGTCAGATCCAATGGCGTATACCCTGTCAAATCTACCGTTCCTAATCTCTTTTCTTCTAAGGGCAGTAAGGATGTGGGGTTAATATTCTCTTCATTAATAAAGTATATGCAGAAAGTATAACCGCCTGCTTCTATCGTGCTGTCTACCGCCTCAAACTGGTAATTTCCTGTCTCACCATTATAAGTAATCTGCACTTCGTATGGCAATACCGGATTCTCATCTGGGATTATAAGGATGTACGCTTCGTTTTCTTCATCCCAGAAATAGCATAATCCGCCTTCATAATCCTCATAATGAATGAATTGGAACTCCTGCCCGCCTGACGTAATGTCAAATTGCAGATCATCAGAATTTTCTGACGCTTCTGACGATGCTGTTTCTTCTAATGCGTCATCCGCTAAATCGTCTGAAGGCAATGCGTCTGCATCATCTGCCGGCTGTTCTGCCGTATCTGCATCATCTGATGGCTGATCATCTTTGTCTGCATCTGCATCATCTGCCGACTGTTCACCTTTGTCTGCATCTGCATCATCTACAGGCTGATCATCTGCATCTACATTATCTGTCGACTGATCATCTGCATCATCTGTTGGCTGTTTTGATGCTTCTACATCATCTGCTGATGGCTGTTCTGCATCATCTGTCGGTTGTTCTTCTTTGTCTGTTACTACATCTGATGCTTCTACATCCGTACCATCTGCCGGCTGTACATCTTCCGCCGAAGATTCGACCGATCCTGTTCCTGCCTCTGTCGCATTCACAGGAATTGTGGAGCTGATCAGCAGTACTGACATCAATACAGCTAACCAGCGTTTAATGGATTTCATAAGTAAAATCCTCCTTTCATAAGATTAAATTAATGATATGTTTCTCCCAAAGCAATAAGCTCAGGGAGGGAATATAAGCGGCATTGCCGCAGGTTCCCCGATTCGTAATCAAATACCAGCATGTCCCCCGATATATCGCATAGCTTCGGCAAATATGCCACTGTCTGTAAATCCTTATCCAGCAGCAGTCCGTACCTCTCCTTCGCCGCGCTGACATACTCCGTTATCAGGTATTCGTCTGCCTGCGTCACATAAGTAAGGTATGAATCTGTTTCCAGCGTAGTAACCAACTTTCCAGACACGATATCATAAACTTCCGGTGCCGAATGGAGCGCCGATGCTATACGATATTGATCTGTATAAAATTCCTCATATAAATCTTTTTCTGGCGCATCTCCTTTTATTTCAGAAATCATACTGCCGTTGCCCGCATCATAGCACCGCACTGTCCCATCATACCAGGTTACTTCCAGATAGGATGCATCCCCGTCCTTTCGAAACTGCTGGTCGTAAATCTGCGCCGCGTCCGGCAACTCTATCTGATTTATCAGATTACCATCCATATCATAAATGGCAAATCCTCTGAAACTAAAAAGCATTGCTGTCTGTCCGTTCCCACTAATGCGGGCCTCATCATGCCGATAATGCGCATCATATGTCAAAAGCTGCGCTTCATCATGCCGCTCTTCTTTCATCATTCTCAAAACAGGCTCGCTGCGATTTGCGATCATCGCATAACCGTCAAATAATCTGACAAAATCACACGGTTCACTGACAGTCTGTTCCAGCGCCAGATTAGCTCCTTTATCATAAAAAAGAAACCTGTTATCATCTGATGCGGCAAGCACATATTCCTTTCCAATTGAAAATTGTATTATATTTGCATTTTCCAGATATGCCAGCTCTTCTTCTTTAAATGTCTCCAGGTTTACGCTCACCAGAAGATTACCGCTTGCCAGATAGACGCCATTCTCATCTGCCTGCAGAAGCATCTTATCCTGTGATGTAAAACCGCTTATAAACTCTGCCTTCTGTACATCCACAATCCCAAACTGCGCCTCTTTACCATTTTGGGCTGAAAACGCAAAATAATCACCGCAAAATCCGCCTCCAAAACGGTCATATTCCGACTCATCATACAGTATCAAATCATTGTCTGAATGATTGATGTCAAATATCATAAGTCCACCATTGTAAAAGCTGACAGCAAGCATACTGCCATCCTCATTCAGAGAGAAAACAGTATCTCCGGAATCCGCGAATATATCATTTGCTGCCACGGGCATATGCAAATCCCCAAAGGAACACTCGGCTACCCTGGTTCCGTCACCTGTACGGTACAGAATTGCTTTATTGTCATCCCTGTTAACCGCAGCCGCCACACTTTTATCTGCGGACAGCGCTATCTTTGTAGCCGCTTCACCTACCCATTTGGTTTTCTGCCCTGACAGGTCATATACAGCGACGCCTTGTTCGCCTGCGTACACGATATTCTCCTCATCCAGAAAGATACAATCCGAATATGCGGATTTTTGTATTGGTAGGACTGCAATCCTTTTTAAATCCACCGTATCATACACTGCTGCTTCATATGCATACACGACCGCAAACCGTGTTCCCTCCGGCGATATGGCGATATCAAACGGCGCCCCCGGCAGCTCCAGCGTCTCCAGCGATTTAAAACCATTTGATAAATCATAAACCCCCAACGCGTCTGTGAGCGCCTTCTGCGCCTGTGCCGTAAGCGGTCCTTCCAAAGCCTGTAATGCCAAATCGATCGCTCCCGATATGTCGCCCTCGGCAAGCGCGCCTGCGGAATATTCCGCCAATGCCAATGCCGTCTGGCGCTGCTCCATTTGCTTCAATCCCGCAAAAGTACAGGCGCCCCCAGCCAGAAACAACCCCATCAGCATAGCGGCGGAAACCCGGATACGTCTTCTGTGGCGTACCGCCCTTGGATCTTTAAAATGCAGCTGCCTGAAATCCCGCAGCATTTCTTCCGCTGTCTGATAACGCTGTTCCGGCCTTGGCGCCATCGCCTTTTTCAAAATTTTTGATACGGCCGCACTGCAGACATCTGTTCCCAGCGGCTGTACATCCACTGCATTCTGCGCCGGCCGTCTGCCTGATATTAAATGGTACAACGTCGCGCCCAGACTATATATATCCGAACGCACGTCCAAAAGCTTTCCTGACTGTGTCCTTGAAACACTTCCCGCTGAAAATACAGGATATTGTTCATCCATTACCTCTGTCTTCATTTCATCCGAATCTACTTCGGTCGCATCCGATACGGACACTCGTACATGGCTTCTCTGCAGCTCTGTCGTTTTATCCGTCTGAGAATATTCAATCCCATAATGCTCCGGCGAGGCATATCCTCTGCTAAAACCCACTTTAACCGCGCCGTCCTCTCCAAGGGCAAGCGCAATGTTAAAGTCGATCAGGCACACATCACCATTCGGACGCAGCATGATATTCGCAGGCTTAATATCTCCATGCAGGATGCCATATGGCGGTTGACTGTGCAGATAACTAAGCGCCTCCAACAGTTGACACGCCCAATGAATCACTTGAGGTTGTGAAGGAATCTGCTGTCTCTCCAAAAGCTTATCCAGACTTTCTCCATCAATATAATCCATAACTGTATAGACAACGCCGTCATCCTGCACGAAATCATATACTTGAGGTATATATGTGTGCGTTAAGTTTTTGAGTAAATCTACCTCGCGCCGCAGTTTATCCTTAGCCGTACTCAACTGCCTTTTATCCGCCTTGAGGACAATCTGCTTCTCCAATCGTATATGCCGCCCCCGATATACGGTTCCTCCGCCTCCGGAGCCTATTTTTTCATCTAATTCGTATAGTCCTGCTATTATCTGAGACATATCCTCTCTCCTCTAAAATAGCTTCTTTATCTCAATTGACTTTCCATCTTCGCACCTATTTACGATACGGTTCCCCATACTCCCGTATCAGTTTTTTCTTAATTCTTTTACCTGTAATACAAAATACCACAATGCACAGTACTGTCATCAGCACCGCTGCTGCCATCGCGGCAATCCCACCATAAAATAAATTTTCACTCGTCAACAAACTTTCCATTATTTTCTCCTGTATCACAACCGCCACTCCTGACATAAATATGTAATTTTATTATATCACTTTATTACTTTTTGTCAATTCTATAGAGTATATAATTATACTCTATAGAATATAACAATTAGGGTGTCTATGCATAATTCCTTTCCGCGTCCGTGTGCATAAAAAAAGTACATGATATCGATTTCCTCTTTACCATGTACCTAAAACAACCAAATTCTTCGAGATAAATGCTCTTCCTATGGCTGTTGTGTCTGAACATCCGTCTCTATACTCCTGTCCCACAGAGATATCTCTCTATAGCGGCATTTTACATTTTGACAACAAATAATTATTTTTTGTTATAACAATATTTTTTTGTATTCCATGCAATACTTTCTCTCCTGCGCAATAATATGTAACCACATACATATAACAACACAAAACAAGTAAAGCCGATACCATTCCTGTCTCATGCGGTTCGTGAAGTATAATGTCAAATATATGCAGACCATCTGTCACTACACAATCTTTCTTTATTTCTCCTATACAGGAATCATCCCTATATACTGGCGCGCAGATACCTCTATCCCCAAATCCAACATAATACAGGAAGTATACATTTCCATTAAAGGACAGCAGATGATATCCCGCATTCTGTAAAAACCCAGTTTTAATCTGATCATGAAACATTATTCCTTTAAGGTTTTCCTGTCGTATAGCATAAGGTCTGAACGGAGACCTCTTTATCAATGAACCTGCCAATTCTTTTGCCTCTCTTCGGCCTGTCGGAGACATTTGAATCAAAACATTATTATAATTTATCTGAAAAGAACCCTCTCGCGATCCCAATGCCCCCTGCATACTAATATTGCCGACTGTCCGCATGCCATCCTGCCAAATTTCAAACACTGCACTATATAATTCTTTTTTTATCTGTTTCACTATAAGTCTCATTCTGCATCCTGTTCTTTCACCTCAAAATCTACAGGCACGATTTTCCCATCCTTTATTGTCAGTTCTCCCATGCTGTTAATCATTTCCTGATATGACAATTCCTCCGGATCTTGAAACCCAATAAAGAAAATTCTTTCAATAGCATCATTATTGAAAAAAAACATGTGCTTTGCATCTACAATACCCTCTGGAAAATAGCATGCAGAATAATCATAAATTGTATCTTCACCCGCTTTTGTCAGTATGCGTCCGCATATCATAATCCTTTTCTCACCGCCCTTGAGCAACACTACAGAACCAATAGGCAATAAATCTCTCTTCATTTTACATCCTCCAATATAATAATTTGTAATTATCCGGCATAGTCTGCAATAAGTCACCTAAATTTTACCATGGCCACTTAAAGCCTGTCCAGTCAATCTTAACTTTTATTCCCAAACCAAGTCCCAATCCAAGCCCAATCTCACCTTCCACTGCACCAGTGGTTGCTTCCCCGCCTATTTTTGCACCCGCGCCTCCGGCTTTTCCTTCGACTGACGCGTCAAATTTTATCCCAAACAATGTAAAACCGCCACTTACAGATCCCTTTGCTAAATAAGCTTCCGCTCCGGCTTTTCCAGACACACCATATTTAACAGTTCCATCTTTTTCGACAATCCTTCCTGCTTTCGCACTTGCCTTCGCTTCTGCCTCTAGCAAAGTACCTTCCGCCTTATTATGGTAATTAAATTCATCCGTTCCAAACTGACTGGAAACTTTACCTTCTGCCACATTTGCCTTAGCAGAAACTTCTCCATATACAGATGGTGCAAACTTACCATCAGAAAGAATAGAAAAACCAATTGCCCCCTCCGCACTTGCATTAATTAAACTACCTTCCAATGTTCCTTTTGCAATACCTATATTTCCACTAACTTTCCCATCGAGAGCAGAAATCCCAGCTTTTACTCCTGTTGTTGCTTTAATATTTCCTTTCTTCACATCCCAATTGGCACTGCCTTTTACGTTCGCAGTAACATGGCCTGCATGGTACTCTCCATTATATCCAGCATTTATTCCATTCAAGTCGACTTCCTTGCCAGTCTTTCCTCCTAAAATCGACCAACTGAATTTATTATTCGTACTGTCGTTATACCCCCACTTACCAACATTATTATATAACCACCCTATTCCACTATCGATTGCTCCCCAAATCGGTGGAATTAATGGTATTGTCACAATGGCAGACGGAAACAATCCCGACCATATTAGCGGAAATCCTGACCATGGCCTGTTTAAACCGCTATGTTTTCCAGTACTTCCATGCCCTGCATGCTCACATATACTCTGCTCATGCGTCATATACTCCTTCACGACATTCTGCAGGCCGGCACTCATCTGCGCCGTATTGCCTGAAATGACGCGGATATTCTGCTGATAATTTCTTAAAGCCCTCTTTATCTGATTAAAAGAATCCAGCTGTATCGCATTTGTATTGATTATGCTTTCCAAGCTTGATGAAAGTTTTCCCAGTTCTCCCTGAATACTGTCTAATTCGGAGACGCGCCCCGCCATTTTTTCAGGATTAATAAAAAACTGCATAATACCACCCCTCTTTCTTTATCTGATGATACTGTAACGCCTGTATGTCTTATTTGCCTACACTGACAAGTATCGCTGTAAAATTATCAGATGCTCCCCGGCCTATTACATTTGTGCGGAGAAGCTGCAGCTTCTCTTCCATGAAAGTGCTTGATTTCCGAATCCGCCTGCCGCATGCCTTTGCCAGTATTTTTTTGTCACAATATTTGTATACGCCGTCACTGCAGAGTAAAAATGTATCGCCGGAGTTTAATTTGTCCGTCATCCGGTGAGGTACAAATGATTCCTGTACGCCCAACGCACACATCAACTTACCGTAGTTGCCATGCCGTCTAATCTCCTCAGACAGCATATCACTCGGTACCTTGTCTGAGTTTTCCCAGGTATCATCCTTTGTGAGCTGTGAAAAAATACCGCGTCTTTTTCGATATATCCTGCTGTCTCCCATAGATAAAACCGCATAATATTTATCTGAGATTATGAGAACAGCCAATGTCGAGCCACACGTCTGCCCTCTGTTATAAAATCTGAATATCTGCCTGTTTACATCTGCCAGCTTTTTTTCAAAATCATCAAGGAGCGCCAGGAAGCCTGCCTCATACTTTCCGGCATAAAATTCATCTATCCATTCTCTTATTCCATTGACAATCGCTGTTGACGCCCTTTTTCCATTCGCATGGCCTCCCATTCCGTCCGCCACACAAAAGACGTTGAGACTGCTGCTGACATATGCCAGATACGCATCCTGGTTTTCTTTTCTCACAAGACCTGTCTCGCATATATGGCCTGTCTTAATGTTCCATTCCATCCTGCACTACACCTGTTCAAATTTAATAATTAACTCCGCTCTTCCCATACGTATCGTCGTCCCCGAGAAAATTTCGGTGTCAAAGCTAATCCTCTCACCATTTACAAATGTACCGTTTGTCGAATTCAAATCCTGAATAAAGAATCTCCCGTTTTTGTTTGTTATCATACAGTGCCGTTTGGACACGGTTCCTACATTCACCACGATATCATTTACGTCAATTTTTCCTAAATTAATTGAATTTTTCAGCTCACACTGATATGTGCGTGACATGTCGGATTTATCTGTCAGTATCACTCTGTATCTGCTCTTGCTCTGCTGTCCCGACGGCGGCAGTATTCCTCCGTTTTCCGCATCATCAATTCTCTGTGTCTCCGTATCATTGATTATTTCTGTATCAGATGACGTCCCTCTTTCAACAGGTTTGTTCTTTTTCCTCATCAGCAGTACGACAAGCATAATCACTGCCAGCAACAGTATACCGCCAAGGATTCCTGCAGCCAGCAGTATTGAGAATCCGCTTTCTGCCTCTTCGTCCTCCTGTGTCAATTCCTCGGACAAAGGCTCAGGTTCCGGTGGCGACATCTGTTGCTCATCCTTATCCTTTATTTTAAAAGGCATCTGCACATTAAACACAAGCTGTACGCCATCCGGCAGGGTTAGTTTGCTGCTCTGATTGCCTCCCGCCTTTGCATCATCCGGAATCTGTGCCTCAATCACGGTCATTTGGGCATCCTTTGAAAATTCGGAAACGATGGCGGACGTGTC
The DNA here is from genome assembly GCA_009774245.1 of Lachnospiraceae bacterium. Taxonomy (GTDB): domain Bacteria; phylum Bacillota; class Clostridia; order Lachnospirales; family Lachnospiraceae; genus COE1. The sequence continues at coordinate 63,511 of VSNM01000021.1, forward strand.
TGTCTCCTCAAGCACAAAATACGCAGAACCGCTAAGACGTGAAAGTGCAAACATATTCTCAAGCTGCTCGTGATTCTTTTGGGTAAGGGTTCCCACTGTATAAATGGGATACGGTGTCTCCTTTAATTTTGAATTCAACTCCTCCCTCGTTACTCCCAGCTGCTTATTGTCCACACCATCAGAAACAATAATTACCCTGGTATATCCCATGTATCCGTCCTTATTCAAATCGTCTATCAAATCATACAGAACATCTGTCAGATACGTTTCCTGATCTTTATATGTTATGGAAGCAATTACATTTTTGAGGACCGTATAATCATCAGAATAGGTATCCGACAAATACGTTATTTTATCCGAAAAAGTCGCAAGGCGAAACACCTCTTTCCCGGTATGCGCATCCACGATACCATTCAGCAGTTCGGTAATCTTACCATGTGACGCTGACGGTATTGATATAGAATTATCAAGCATAATCAGCGTACGTACAGGGCTCCTGTCCTCATCAATTTTGTACACTTCCAATGCGTCCACCGGTATATTGCCAATCTGGTATGACACACCTTCTAATGCATCAACACCCCTTATGTACACTTTTATTTTATTCTCGTCCGCAACTGCCTGTTTAAATTTCACCTCTGCCTTATCCATATCCGTTTCTTCTGAGGCAAAAACATCCACAGCCACACAGCAGACGAAAAACAATGCCGTCATGATAGACAGTATGTACTTAATACTTTTCTCCATTCCTCTCATTTGTCCCTCTCACTTCCACACTTCGACTTCTCTGCCACGCCCGTCCTCTGCAAGGGGCTGTATATCAAAGCCGGAAAACAATACCCGAAAGATAATCGTTTCCCGACTCATGATATTCACGCGCCGGAGTTATCCGGCGCTTAATGAATGAATTAACCTGTGATAACATCACTCTTCAGCGCTGCAGCGGCTGATTTATTTGCAGTTTCTGCTGCCTCGTAATTCTTGGCAACCTCTGACAGATCCGTGCGATATTCATCAATCATTTTGAACATTTTCTGCATATCATCACGCAGGCCTTCAAATTTTTTCCAATATGCAGTCTGCGCCTCACCCTGCCAGATGCTTTTTGTCCCTTCAATCAGTTTCATCATATTATCTGTCAACCTTTTTGTATCTGTAGCCAGTGTGCCGAATTTTGCTGATGACTTTTTAATATCATCTACCGATGCTTTTAATGCTGTTGCTATAGCTGCCATATGTTTAATCTCCTTTCTTTAACGCCATAATCCTGTTTAATCGCTCACGATTCTCTTATTTTGTGTTTCTGCGTTCTCATAGTTATCCTTGATGGTCCTAAGCTTCTCAATATACTCCTTGATCGCCGCGTGGAACTCATTAAACTGCCTCTTGTCCTTGTTGAAATTGTTGTTGAATGCCGTATTGGCATCACCATCCCACATCCCGTCCAGTCTGCGCTGCTCATTGCACAGTTCGTTGACCTTTGCCTGATACTGGGAATTGAGATTTGTAAGCTGTGAAATAATATTCTGCAGCTGTGAAGAACCTTTTACTACAATTGTCTGCATTTTACTGCCTCCTTCATTCTTATAATTTTTGTTTTTTGTTATTTATTGCATCCGGTTAAGAAAAACCGGGTTCAATACATATTCATTGGTAGCTTCTCGTCTGGGCGATTTCCCACGCCCTCATTTCCGCCGCGTAAGTATTCCTGGCGATTGTACGTACTGTCCCTGCTGCATTATCCAAATCCGACGCTGTGCGCGACATTTTTTCCTTAACTTTCTCTCCCTTGCGCAGATATGCGTCAGCATTCTCGCCTTTCCAGCTGTTACTGATATTCCGAAGAGTACCGTAACAACGTTCATCGGCAAGATTACGCATTTTACCTGCCAGCTCCTGCAGTCTGTCCGCCATGGCCATTGCTGCCTTAAAGTTCATTCTTATTTCATTTAACGACTGTGCCATATATTCCTATCCTTTCCATTAAAATAAAATACTCAATACAAATGCCCAATAATACGCTAAAATAAATACTTCAATAAATACCTCTAATGAATGACATTGCTGTTTAGCGTCGCTGCCACCGCCTTATTTTGATTCTCACTTTTTGTATATATTCCAGCCATCTGCATCAGATCTGTCGGATACCGTTCAAGCAGACGCAAAATCTCATTTACTTCGTTTACCCTGTCATTATACAGTTTTCGATGCAAATCTCCTGCCTGTCCTACCCAATAGCTGTGGGTGCTGTTGATTGCCGTATTTAATTTGTTGAAATCACTTTTCATCTTTGATACTGCACTGGAAACATCCCTGGCTTTCTGCTGAAGCTGATCAGGCGTTACCTTCAGGTTAATAACTGCTGCCATCTTTTTCCCTCCTAAACCCTGATGGAATCCACGATTCCCGCAACCGTATTCTCGCATTTGGTGTATTCTGTATTGGCAAAACGCAAATCATCCAAAATCTGTTTCATATAATCTATCATGTCCTGCGTAGTGTTTCTATCACGTTCAAACCGCTGCATCAGGGCATCATGCGCCTCGCCTGTCCACATGCCGTTTAACGCTTTCATATGACTGGTTACAGCTTCAAAATCCCTGACTAGATCCCTGTATCCCCTGTCATAATCCTCGATGTGATTTTTAAACGTACTTAGATTATTCGCAATCTCCTGGTTCATGAACTCATACCTCCATATCTTTCCTTAGCCCAGTATCTTTATTCCAAACAAGGGATTCTCCCTTCCCGAAAAGCTCCATACCGCTATTCTGTGTATGGGAAACTTCTGCCTGCTCTTTTCCCCGTTTATGGTAATATTGTTTTCTGTCCTGTCATACAGACTGCTAATCCTGCCTCCCGCATCAGACAGCTTTTCGAGCAGATGCGCCTCGCCCTGGGCATCATCAGCTATATGCCTTAACGCCGCACATACCCCGCCCATACCGGACATTCCGCTAAGCCTTCTGGACACTTCCAATATTTCATAGCTTATCTGCACAGTCTGTCTGGAATATTCATGCAGTTCGCAAGACGCGCTTCGAACCCGCGGCGGCTTAACATCAAATCTCCTTCCCATACAATAGCTACTCCTTTCTGTTGAAATCATACTATCATAAGGAACTAAATAATTATTCATTTCCTGACAAACGACATTTCAAATGCCCTGAACGGCCTGAAAAGGCAGTAGGTCTACACCAGCATCAGAGAAGTTCCCGTCATGACATTACATTCCAGAAGCGTATTGTCCCTTGGCAGGATTCTTTTATCTTTCATACTGTAGAGATTCAGGTCGTTCTGGCTGCCGTTAAGCTCTGTCTGCTCCTTTTGGGAAATCATGCCGATAATCTCATTGACAATCGATGAAATGACAATGTCCTCACTCAGACTGAAATTATAAATCTGGTCTACCGACGGTACATATATATCTACTAAAATCATACTAATCCCCCACAAACAAATTACTAAAAGACTCGTTGCGAAACATCTCTGTTTCCCTCTCCCCGTTTCCGCAGACTGACAGGAAGTACCTTTCTTCATCTGAATATATGACTGCTCTTCTGACAGGGCAATTTGAGTACCGTGGATACTGGTCCACAATGAGCATCACTTCTTCGTCAGAGAGCACGGTTTCTATATCCATATCCGGTTCGAATTGCTTCATTGCTATCGTATCCTTACTTTCGAATTCATCCTCCGTCTGGTTTTCCCCCATATCCAACATGAAATCATAATCCAAAAGCCCATTTACGGTCTCCGCACTGTCCTGTACCTCTATACGGACATATCCATCCCTGAAATCATCCATCTGCAGGATAAGACACAACCCGCCGCTAAAATAAAGACACTGCATCGGACAAGATGAGAGATGCCCGCTGATGACAAACGTACTTTTTGCTTTATCCATAATGTCCAGTACAGTTTGGACATCCTTTGTCAGACAGAAGGCATCGTTATCCACAGTCTCCAAATAATTTTTCTCCAACAGGGACAGTACTCCTTGTGCGATCTCTTCTCTGTCAGGAATATATCCCTGTATCTCCTCAAACATCACCAGCCCATGCGGATTTCCCCGCGTGAGAAGAATATAAAACTCGTATACTGTCAAATAAACCGCTTTGTCAATCATCGTCTTTCCCACATTTTCATTCATCTTTATTTCACTAAATTCCGGATATTGCTCCTGTAACTCCTTGATACTGGAATCTTCGTACCATCATCAAGCTGAATCAGATTTTCCGCAGCGATATAACGTACAATCCTTTTGTTGTTTACAATGAAGCTCCTGTGACACCGCACAAATTCTTCCGGAAGTTCCACTGCCAATTGTTCCAAAGTATTGTAATAACTGTACTCTTCCGTCCTGAGCCTGATATAAACCTTCTTCCTGCTCGATTCAAAGCAGTAAATCTGCTGGTATGGAATCTTCGTGACGCCCTCTTTTGTCGCAAACACAAAAATATCGTCTGAATCTCCTTTGATTTTTTCCAGCATTGGAACTACGAATCTTTCCAGCCTTTCGCGTATACCTTCACGCGTGCATGGACGGATAATCAGCGCTGATGCCATGATAGACGGGACAATATACTGTTCCGGCGAGATCGAAGCATCCGCAATCAGCATTATCCGTGTGCCGGGATACCTGCACCGAAGCTTTGCCGCGATATCTGTCCCGTTTTTTTCGCAGATATCGACACATACAAAATCCTCCACATCTGCTTCCTTTATGATTTCCGCAAGCGCTTTTTGGCTGCTGCATGCATTAATCCGGCTCTTTTCCCGGCCATTTATGGCTACAATGTCCTTCACAACACCGGATATATATACCATTTCATCATGAATATGATCATATATAATTGCTGATATCATGTGCCCGAACCTTTTACCAGAGGAATGACCACCTCCGCAACCTTCTCTTCATTATCAACAGGAAGCAGTCCCCGCCCTGTCTGCATAACCTGATCCCGTATATGGTAATCAAGATTGTCAAAATTCATCGGTGAATCATCCGTCATACCGCCCAGATGGATGCCTTTCTTATCCCGTGTAAACAATTCATACAGCCTGTATGTATCAGCCACACCGACCTCTTTCTTGTTCAGGCACGAGAACCAGAATACATTATGAAATGTCCCATAATCGACCATCGCTTCAAGAAGTCCCGCGTATTCACCAACTTGCGCATCCCCTTTCAGTGCATATGCGGTTTCTATAAATTGTGAAAGATTATCTATGAAAATGTATACCTTTTCAAATACCTGCATAGCCTCAAATATCTCAGCCTCCTCAAGTCCCTGATCCGCAAATACATGTTTCCTTTTGTTTCTCTCCTCAAAATCCGGCTGAAAAGCGGCAAGGAATCTGTAAAATCCAACTTCGGTCGTAATACATTCGATACCATAGGTTTCAGAAAACTTCTTTAGCCGGGATGAATAATCGATAACAACAACCCTGCCTTTTTTGGCTGCCGCTGAGAGGGCAAGTACCTTCAAAACGTTCGTCTTTCCCTTCCGTTTAATGCCACTGATCGTATACGTATATATTTTGGAAAGGTCAATACCGTAAATATCCGCAAAAACAGCATCATACCCCAGAGGAAGCAGATTCGGGGTATCAATCATATCCTTAACATCATCCAGCTGCGAATATTCACTCCACAAAGGTTTTTCAGGAATTTCAGGAATTTTTCTTGCTTTTCTTCCAGTCCATGCAGAACTCATTTGTGCGCAAAGCTGCTTAATCATACTGCTCCGCTCATAGTCACTTTCCGCCTCGACTGCAAGCGCTGTCTGAAACTCAAGTATACGCTCACCCACATAGGCAATTCCGCGCCCCTTTGTATCCGATTCCGGATAGACATCCAGGTGCATTTTTCTCATAATTTCCGTATATATCATAATGTCATTCATTTCAAGGCTGATTGTCGTCCTAAAATTATCAGCCATCTTTCCCGGAAGTTCTCCGCTCCCAAACCCTGCCGAAGTAACTACCAAAAAGATTCCATAACTCACCCCTTCCTTGGAGAGCTGCAGCATAAAATCTTCCATGGCTTCTGTAATCCCGCCCTTTGCCAGAAAAGCAGAATAATTGTCAATAACGATAACAACCGCCGGAAGCGAACCGAGACCATTTACAATCAGATATTGCTCGTAGCTTCCGCCCTTTAACTGCTTCTTTCTTGCATCCAATAATCTTCTCATCAGCGTAAAGAATTTTGCAATTTTCTCCGTATCATCTTCGTACATTACACCCCCGACATGCGGCGCATCCTCAAATGCCGACAGCATTTTAGCGCTAAAATCAACGATATACGCCTGCACCTCACTGGGCGAATATCTGCTGAAAAGGCCATGGAGAAACGTCTGGAGCAAGGTACTCTTTCCGGTTGCAATTGTACCGCATATAGCAACGTGTCCTGTTTTTGCCAGGTCAACGATATAAGTATCCTGCCTCTGGTTTTCCGGATCATCATAAATCCCCATGCTCACTGCCAGACTCCATTCGCCGGAATGTGCAGGCCATCTCTTACCGTTGAATGTTGTCTGTTCATTAAATGGCAGCGTCTGCTGCGGAAGCGTCTGGACATAAATTTTATCTCCAAGGAGCGGTAGAAACAGACTGAAATCATGCGTATATCCATTTGCAAGGGCAATATCCTTCAAATGTCCGACCACCGCGTCAAGCTGCGTAATCTCCGCCTGTTCGGGGAGCTTCCGATTGGACATGTCTGCCGCAGATATAATTTTTTCGACATCTGTCCCTTCCTGCCTGATCAGTTCTATCAATACACATAGCGCTTTTTCATTGTACTCACTGCGGGGATATTCAATTTTCTGTTTTGAAAGCACATTAAAAATTCCATTCAGCAGTATCTCCCGGCTGCTTTCTGTCATCGTTGGCTCTTTCAACGATACTTCCAGTTTTTTTGCACTAAAAAGAATGACTTTCAAAAGCGTTGTTATCCACTCTTTTTTCTTCTGAAGTTTCCGCTCTAATTTTGCCCTGCTTCCTTCCAGGGCGGCAACACCATTTACAGAAAGCATTTTTGCAACATCCGTGCTGATATCACTCGGATCTTCAGAGTATGGAGCCCCGCTCCACCCTGACTGGAACAGTTCAAAAAGTTCATCGTTGCCGACTTGGAGATAACACCGCCCTGCCTGGATAATATAGGCCGCGTCAGGGCGATGCAGCATGTCCATACTGTCCTGTCTGTCCTGAACGCGCAGGCAGAGTTTAAACCTTGAATTAGACCATATGTTATCGTCCACCGTTCCTGCCGGTTTCTGCGTTGCCATAATCAGATGTATGCCAAGGCTCCGCCCTACCTGCGATACGGATACAAGCTCCTGTATAAAATCCGGCTCATCCCTTTTCATCTCCGCAAACTCGTCAATCACGATAAACATATGCGGAACCGGAATTTTGGTCTCGTTATTCTTATACAATTTTGTATAGCTGTTAATGTTGTTTACACCGTATTCATTGAATATCCTCTGTCGCCTGTCCTTCTCGCTTTTTATTGAAACAAGCGCACGGCGTATCTGATTTCCTGACAGGTTTGAAATCTGCCCTATCATATGCGGCAGTTCATTGAAGAGATTTCCCATCCCGCCGCCTTTATAGTCTATGATAAAAAATCCTATGTCATCAGGACTGAAATTCAGCGCCAGTGAGAGTATGTATGTCTGCAGCGTTTCGGATTTTCCGGAACCAGTGGTTCCTGCCACAAGTCCATGAGGACCGTGATACTTTTCATGCACGTCAAGATAGCACTTCATTCCGCCTGATTTTTCTCCGATCAGGGCTTTCATGGAATCATATGTCCTGTTTTTCTTCCACCGCTCCAAAGCATTCAGCTCACTGAGTTTCTGTACGCCGTACATGTCAAAAAATGTCAACGCCCCCGGAACATCACCGCCTGTTACCACCTCATGAACTTCGATATTTGCCAGATTTTCCGCCAATTTTTCCAACAAGGATGATGACACTGCGTCAAATGCCACAGGAATCCTGTCCTCAAGATCATCCGTCAACCGGTAAACACCTCTGAAATCTTCACTGTTCTCGATGACATACTCACACTCGTTTGGAAGATCCTCATAGCTCTCTGTCATATACAGTGTCGTTATGCCATATAAAGGCTGAGGGGCAAGAATATATCTGGACACCAGCTCTCCTTCAAGAGCCTCCGGATTGGCAAGAATCACAACATAATACGGTTTCGCCACATACGACTTTTTGTCTTTTTCCTGCGCTGCGCCTGCATTTTCAGCAATCACACGGAACTTTCTGGTAAGCTCATAAAAAACGTCGCTTGCCTCTTCCTTGTTGGATGCCACATACCTGAATGTATTGGTTTCGTTCCACACATGCGGAAGCCACTTTGCAAAATCCCACATACCACTCAGTCCTGTCTTCTTTTCATCATAAATCACCACCAGCTTGACATCCGTATAGGAATTATTTGCGGCAATCTGTGCAATAAGGTTCAATACCACGTTGACAGCGCCCTCCATATTTTTCCCACCGAACACGCCAATCAGACGCTCCTGGAGAAGATCAATACACACGGGCACATTGTGAAGCATGGAATAATTTCTCCTGAGTTTGTCAGGAAGCCGGGAAAGCTCGTCATCTATCATCGAGAACTTTTCAGTTGGCACTTTTATGTCCGCCTGAAATGGTACATCGCCGATTCCGATTCGATGGTTCAGGAAATCCGGCTGGCTTGCGTTACGGTTCCAGAGCTCTGTACTGTTTACAGTATAATTGCAGCATTCATTTGCCGCTTTGTAGCGTTCCATCATCGCCATTGCATTTCTATTGTACCGCTCCTTAATGATATCCTCTTTCCGATGAAGATATTCGCCATATTTCTGATTACGCCTGGCCTCATCCGCAATACTTTTTTTTCGAGCATTTTTTAAATTCACGACTGCCCATATCGTACCGATTAACGCCGAAGAAACAGATGTAATCAGTCCTGTATAAAGATAGAGCCCGCCTTTCTCCCCATTGGCACCAGACGAATATATCATCAGGGCACATCCCAAAATCATGGGCAGCGCCATTGTCAGTGTCGGCGCGACTGTCATAAACATTGACGGCTGTTCCAAATCCTTTGGTTGCGGCGCCTCGTCAATATGAATTGGTTCTGTGACAATCTTTGCTATATGACGCGGTGAACGATGAAATATCTTTGTCAGGCTATGATTATTAACGCCAATAAGCGGGGGAGTTGATATGATTTCAGGCCTTAATACATCACGCCTTATCGTTATTTCGTTATTGCTGTCATTGCTGTTTATGGCAATCATATCTCCCAGGAATACCACACGGATTCCATATATATCGATACGATCCCCAAAAGAAAGCGGTATGGAGCCTTCCACCCTGCGGTTATTTACAAAACTTCCATTGGCACTGCCCATATCCTCAAAACGCGCATCTGTACCCTTTATCAGAATCCGGGCATGACGCGCGGCTATCAGGTCAGAATTGCATGAGATATCATTCCCGGCATCTGCACCGATTGTAACCGGTCGCGATATACCCTTAAGACTGTATTTTTCATATGCCGAAAAATATTTATCCGTCAAGGCAACAACCATTGATATAACATACTTCCCATCAAGACTAAGTTTAATAATATCCCCGTCAGCCAGGGCAGAACCATAACAAGAAGCACCATTTTGAAAACGGAGCTCATACTCTTCCGACGGAAGAAACGCCCACTTTCGATCAAGCACCTCCATCTTTAATTCGACATCCCTGTCCAAGCCAAACAGACCATGGAAAAGAAGTACCGAATAATCAGCATCATTAATAGCAGGGAGCAAAAAACGCTTAAATGCCATATTGCTGTAAATTGTTAATATTGTACTCACTGTCAGCACCTCCTGTTATGACAATTTTTTAGCTTTCATGTAAGGAACTGTTAATTAATTACTCATGACAATTACTTGTCACAAGTAATTTCTGAACAGTTCCTAATGATTCTGCATATTTTATTATCAAAAACTGAATGATTATATTATATATATTTGCCGTTTTGTTGTCAACTCCATAGAGTATATTATCATACTTTATAGAGTGTATTTAAACATCAAATATATTGCTATACTTACCATTAAGCACTATTAAAAGCGCCAAAATAATACTATTTCCCTGTCAGATATTTGTCGGAGTGAATATATGAATACAGATAAAGAATATAATTTAATGGTAGGACTCAGAATCCGCGAAGTTCGTGAATCCATGCACCTCACGCGAGAAAAATTCAGTGAAAAATGTGATATATCAACCAGTTTTCTGGCCGATATCGAGAGGGGTATCAAGAGTCTCTCAGCAAAAACCATTTTCAAAATATGCAACGCCTGCAATGTCTCTGCGGACTACATTATCTTTGGCCATAAATCAGGATTTGACAAGGATATTGTCATGGAGATGTTAAACTCTTACAATGATGAGCAATTAGAACACATTTCAAATATTTTATATGAAATCAACCAAATTAAAATCAAGTAGGGAACTGTGCAAAAATAAATTTGTATTGCAATACAAAAAAATTCCGACGTTAATATTATGCAAACCTCTAAATGTACTTTCAGAATAAACGCATGAATGAAAAAGTGCCTTTTTCAGTACTTTTATTTGGAAAGTTCGTCAATTGCATTTAGCA
>VSNM01000022.1 GCA_009774245.1 Lachnospiraceae bacterium
TTGCTCATTTTTTTGCAAACTCCCGAAAATAAAGGCTTTGAATAGAAAAAACAGGTAGTAGACTTGACACTACCGGATATCGCCTGGAGGTTCATGAATGAAGAAGAAAATCTTTTTCGCCGCACTGGTTCTTTTTATTGTATTTCTCAATTCGATGATTCTCCTTGTTTCAAATATTATACTGAAGGACAAGCTTTCGGCTGTCCGGGACAAATGTCTGGCAGAGCATTACGTCATGGCATCCTCCCTGATCGGGGATATGCAGGCGTTGGAGCAGAGAAAAAATCATGTGGAGGAAAATATAGAGAACCTGATGCGTGTATATTCCCGGTACCTGCAGGGAAAGGGAAGCGTGCTTGCAGTGTCTTATTCAGGGGAATGGATTTATGAAAGTTCTGCATTTGCATCGCGGGAAAAAATGATTTTTCTGCCAGATACAGGTTACAGTCAGGAGAGGCTTGTCTATATGGAAAATGGAAATCATCCCGTCCTGTGCGTTTATGGCAGCTTTCCTGCTCCGTGGCAGGATTATGGACTAATGTATATTGGGAATCTGGGCGCAACCGGAACGCCTACGGATACGGATTTGACAATGGAAGAGGCGGCAGAAGCAGGAAGACAATATTTGGAGAATATTTTCGGGCTGGATTTGGAAGGGGCTTATGTATACATGAGCTATGAGCCGGGAACCAAAACTTTTCCGAGGGCTTTTTGGGTAGGTGATGTTTCATTTGAGAAGGAGCGGAAACCTGAGAGTACAAAATGGGTATACCTGATAGACGCTGTGACAGGAGAACTTTTTAATATCGGTTATGACAGACAGTTAGATGTGACTGTCCCGCTTGGCTATGATAAAGCGCTGGAAAAAGATTACAGTATCTACGCGGAACTTGCCAGAGAGAAAGCAGAGGAATGGAAGCTGCTGGATAGTCCGATCGACAGGGTAGAATATAATTGCCAGGGATCTTCCGGAAATGATCCGACGATTGCAGTGAATGTCATCGGTGAGAACGGGGAAATTGTCAATATGGATTTCTCAAGGTATGACCAGACGTTTTTAGGCCTTATCACAGACGCTTCGCGGAAAGTAACGGAATCCGTACTGGACAGTCTGTTTGGAGAGGTGGAGCCTGTCGAGACAGAATAAGTCGGGGAATGAGCATTGTAAAATAATAGATTGATTTGAGAATCAGATAAACATAAAAAGGAGTTTTACGCACGAGTAGGGGAAAGGCTATTCTCCTACTCGATTGTGTCCTTATCCAAGATGAAGCTGCGTCTTTAAAGCGTCCTGTAACACCTGGGAGAAGTTGATGTTCCGTTCTAAGGCGGCGGCATTGAGCCATGCGGGCAGAGTAACCGTGCGGTTGACGGAACGATTGATGTGAGCCTGACGGATGGATGGCATATAGACATCAACCAGTACAGCGCGTTCATTAGACTGGATTTGCACATCAGTTAATGGAGTAGGGGGTGGAATCTCTTCCCCATCCTCCTCCAGGCCATACATGACACAGCCTAGGAGCTCTCTTGCGGACAGGAGGGCATCATTATCATTCAAGCCGCTAGTGGCACAGTGCAGGTCGGGAAAATCAACGGCAATTTCCCGTCCAGACTCATACGTAAAAACAGCAGGATAAAAATAACGTTCTGTTTTTTTCATAATTAACCTCTCCTTAAAATCAGTTAAATTTTAGTCCAGATTGATATTCAATACTTTTAAGCGTTTTAGGAGGAATATCTTTATCAGGATGCTTTACTGTCGTGTGTCCTTTTTTGGTCGGATGTTTAAACTGGTGATGGCTTCCCTCTACATTTACCTCATACCATCCCTCTGCTTTAAGCATTTGGATAACTTCTCTTGATGAATAACTTTTCATGCAGTTTCCTCTTGATAATCGTATTATAACACATATAAAAATATTTGCCAATAACCAAAATGAGCAAAATAACTGCATACCAGACAAAGCCGCCTCAAAAAATTTAGATACAATATGTATAAAAATAAAAATTCTGGCGACAATAAATTGTAAAATTAACACAAAGAAAAAGCGGATTGTATACAATAACAAAAGTTAGTATTTTGAAATCGACGAAATGCGTCATGCATTGACAAAAAGGCTTTACTTTGAACATATTGTATACTATAATACGTGAAAACAGAGGTTGTTGATTCTGTAAAAGGGAGGGCGCATGTACACCTGTTTGTTGTCACGTAGCTGACGATGTGTAGAAAGGAAGTTGTTATTATGAGAGAACGCAAAATTAAAATGACACCCGCGGAAGTTCAGAATTTTGTCAATGAGGCATCAAAGTGCGACTTTGATATTGATATTTCTTACAATCATTACACTGTGGATGCCAAGTCGATCATCGGTGTGATGGGGTTGGATTTCCGCTCAATCCTGACACTGCAGTATGCGGGATACAATGATGAGTTCGAGAGCTATGTGGGCAGTCTTGCAATCGCATAGGGCGTTATCGTTCGGGCACCTGTGCAGGGACAATTTCTTGACTCTCTCTAAGTGATGGGGTAAACTGTCATGTTAGAGAGAGTTTTTTTGTATGCATACGGGCAAGTTAGATTTATGTATAAAAAGGGGACAGACATGGAGATACGCGTATCAGTCCGGCAGCTGGTGGAATTTATCCTGCGCGAGGGCAGTATCGACAATCGCAAGTCGGGCGGGGCGGACACCGCGATGCAGGAGGGGAGCCGCATACACAGAATGCTGCAGCGGCGCATGGGCAGCGAGTACCATGCGGAGATCGGCCTGCAGTGCACATGGAGCACGCCGGAGTACGACATTATAATAGAAGGAAGAGCAGACGGAATCATTGATTACAACTGGGGGGAGCACGATGAAAAGTCTTATACCCTGGCTGAAAAAGATGCACTTTCTGATGCGTTTGCTATTGATGCGATGCACAATAGAAAAACATGTGTTATAAATCCTCAAAACGCCCGTCAGGATAAAGCGTTGCCAGCGACCACACATGTAAAAGAAGAAAAGGTCATCATCGATGAGATCAAGGGCACTTACAGGGAGCTAAAGCGCATCACGCAGCCTGTGGGCGTTCATTTGGCACAGGCGAAGTGTTACGCGTATATGTACGCGAAGGAAAACCACATCGAACACATTGGCGTGCGCATGACATACTGCCATATCGAGACGGAGGAGATCAAATATTTTCATGAGGACTACACGTTTGCGGAGCTGCGGCAGTGGTTTGACGAGTTGATGCAGGAGTACAAAAAGTGGGCAGATTTTCAGTTTGAGTGGAATGGAATCCGCACCGCGTCGATCAAAGGACTGCAGTTTCCGTTTCCGTACCGTGATGGGCAGAAGGAGCTTGTCACATACGTCTACCAGACACTTTATCACAAAAGAAAGCTCTTTCTCGAGGCTCCGACAGGTGTGGGCAAGACGATATCGACAGTCTTTCCGGCGGTGAAAGCCATGGGGGAGGGCATGGCAGAAAAGATTTTTTATCTCACTGCAAAGACCATAACGCGCACTGTGGCGCAGGAGTGTTTCGGACTGCTGCAGGGAAAAGGACTTCGGATGAAGACGATCGCGCTGACAGCGAAGGACAAAATCTGTTTTATGAAACAGCAGGCAATGCAGGAAGAAAACGCGCTGGCAGACAAGCCGGGCGAGGTGGAGTGCAACCCAGATGCGTGCCCATATGCAAACGGTCACTTCGACCGCATCAACGATGCCATGTACGACCTTTTGACACATGAGGATCACTTTACGAGGGAGGCAGTGCAGGAGTATGCCGCACGCTACCAGGTCTGTCCGTTTGAGTTCAGCCTGGATATGAGCCTGTTTTCTGATGCCATAATCTGTGACTATAACTATGTGTTTGATCCGAGGGTGTATCTCAAGCGCTTTTTTGCGGACGGCATTGGTAAGAGGGACTATGTGTTTCTGATCGACGAGACACACAACCTGTTAGACCGTGGCAGGGAGATGTACAGCGCGTCGCTATTCAAGGACTCTTTCCTGCGCACCAGGCGGCTGATGAAGGAAGCGTCCCCGAAGGTTGCAGGCCATCTGGACAAGTGCAACAAACAGCTGCTTGCCATGAAACGACAGTGTGAGAGTTCTCGCAGGGAGGAGAAAATCGATGGCTTTGTGGCGGCGTTGAACCATCTCTATGGGGCGATCGATGATTTTCTGGACGAGCATGATACCTTTCCAGACAAAAAAGAACTGTTGGAATTTTATTTTGAGGTGGCGCATTTCCTCAATATGTATGAGATTATGGACGACCATTATGTGGCGTACAGCCAGTTGATGGACGATGGAAATTTTATGCTGAAGCTCTTCTGCGTCGATCCGTCGCGGAATCTGCGCCAGTGTATGCAGAAGGGGAGGAGTGCGATCCTGTTCTCGGCAACGCTGCTGCCAATCCAGTATTACAAGCGGCTGCTGGGCGGGGAGCCGACAGACTATGAGGTCTATGCGAAATCTACATTTGACGAGAAGAAAAAGGCGCTTCTCATCGCAAACGATGTCACGAGCAAATACACGAGGAGGAATGAACAGGAATTCGCACGCATCGCGCAGTATATCTATGAGGTGGTGAGACAGCGTCATGGCAACTACATGGTTTTCCTGCCATCGCACCTCTTTCTGGAACAGGTGTATAACAGCTTTATGGAGACTTACTATGACGAGAAGGCGATGACGTGCATCGTGCAGGAGGATTATATGAGCGAGTCCAGACGGGAGGAGTTTCTGCAGTGCTTTCAGGGAAATGGGCGCTGTGATATCCCGGACAGGACGGACTTGGGGATTGGTGAAGCGGCCGATTCGAGCCTGATCGGGTTCTGCGTGATGGGCGGAATCTTTTCGGAGGGAATCGACCTAAAGCGTGACAGCCTGATCGGGGCGGTCATCGTGGGAACCGGCATTCCGCAGGTGGGCTGCGAGCGGCAGTTTTTAAAGGAATATTTTGACGCGCAGGGGGAGAATGGCTTTGACTATGCCTATCGGTATCCCGGCATGAACAAGGTGCTGCAGTCGGCGGGGCGCGTGATCCGCACGGCGGAGGATGTCGGCGTGGTGGCGCTGCTCGACGAGCGTTTCTTAGAGCCGCAGTACAGGCGCATGTTTCCGCGGGAGTGGAGCCAGTACGAGATCGTCAGCGTATCGCAGGTATCGGGGAAAGTCGAGCGGTTCTGGAACGAGTGGCTGTAGCGTTTTTTAGCGGATTCAGGTGGAACGCAAAATAAAGAAACGAGAGTTATTTTATAAAATATAAGTTTTCATTGAAAGATTCAGTAGTTTTCATGTGGACAGAGTGATATAATAAGTACATTGTAGCGATTGTCTGAAAGGGAGAGTAAGACTATGAAAAAAGCAAAATTATATAAGTTATATGAAGACTATTTACAAAATAATCCTCAAAAGGAGTATGTCAGAAATCTTCATTTTGATGAGTGGGGTAGGGAAGAGAGCAGCTATGAATGTATAGACAGTGCACATATACGGGACGATCAGATACTAAGAGATGAAAACCTTCCCAAACATCTGACAACAGAGCAATTGTATAAATTGGATGAGAAATATAACCATGAATTGAAATGGAAGATACTTGAGTCTGATGTGACAGAAAAACAGATAGAGCTGTTTGAGCAGGAAAATGATATTACACTACCGAAGAAGTTTCGCGAGTTTCTACTGGGATATTCTTTCCTGCAATGGCGGTTTGCACCAAAGTGTGCGGCATCTGGGGAATTTCTGCGAATCACTTATAATGAAGAAAGGAATGCGCATAGAGTTCTTACAGAAAAGGAAATGGCGCAGGGTTCAGAAGCAAATGTTTTGGTAGATTTTTATGGTATATGCAATCCAAATGGGTTACAGCATTACACTGATGAGGGGTGGGAGTCCTCGGATCTTGTAGAGAGTATTGGATTGATTCATCTTGGGGTTATTAACAGAGAGGAATGGCTGTTCCTTGATTGTGAGACAGGAGAGGTACAAAGCTGGCGGCATGATGAGATTGCATTAGAGGCGGAGTCGAAGGAGGAATTTGACGAAGAAAGCGAGATGGGGTATTTCTGGTTTAAGGATTTTGATTCTTTTTTGGAATGGCTGTTTGGAATGACGGTCTATGACTTTGCAAGGGGACTAGAAGAGCAGGAAGAATTTTACCAATCACATCATTAAAATGCATAAAGAATTCTTTCAAATTTCTTAATAGTTCCTGTTTGGGTGTGGAAATGAGAGAAGGAAAGAGGAGATAGGGCAGCTATGGGATATTACGAATCGCGCAGCGAGTTTGACGGTTTTGACAATTCGAATTCCGTACAGGCGTATGATGACAAAAAAGAGAAGCGGTTTCAGGCGGACATCTGGATTCTGCTGAGCATCTTTTTCGCGGGCATCTTTCTGACGAATTGTTACAGGCATGCCCACGAGCGGCAGCTGCTGCGGAATGGAACCTGCATCGAGGCGGAATATTTTGGGCAGCAGGGGCGCGCGTCCTATATTGGCGACGACGGAAAGTATTACAATTTTGATGTCAGCGGGGTTTTTCCGGTGACAGATGGTGATAGAATCCGCATGTACTATGCAGATGAAGTCCTGGAAGCGCAGCCGCAGACAGCGCCGGCTTTCTGGATTGCATGCTACTTTCTTTTCGGTGCGTTGTCTGCCTTTTGCATCTGGCGGGTGGCCTCCGTGTATAGGAAAAGAAAGAAATAAAAATATATTGGGAAAAGATGAGTGGAGGATTATTATGAAAATAGCAGTGGCAGGTATCGGTTATGTGGGACTCTCGAATGCAATCCTGCTGGCACAGCACAATGAGGTGACGGCGGTGGACGTATTTCAGGAGAAGGTGGATCTGATCAACAACAGAAAATCGCCGATCATCGACAAGGAGATTGAGGAATATCTGGCAACAAGGGAGCTGAACCTCAAGGCGACGACGGACGGTGCAGCCGCGTACAAAGATGCGGAGTATATCATCATCGCGACGCCGACCAACTATGATCCGGACAAGAATTATTTCGACACCAGCTCGATCGAGACTGTTATAGAGCTGGTCATGAAAGTCAATAATAGTGCAGTTATGATTATCAAATCGACGGTTCCCGTAGGTTATACCAAGTCTGTCAGGGAGAAATACGGCACAGATCACATTATCTTTTCGCCCGAGTTTCTGCGTGAGGGAAGGGCATTGTACGACAATCTCTATCCGTCGCGCATCATTGTCGGGGAGCAGTCTGAGCGGGCGGAGATCTTTGCAGACATGCTCAAACAGGGCGCGATCAAAGAGGAAATCCCTACGCTGTTTACGGACACGACGGAGGCGGAGGCGATCAAGCTCTTTGCCAACACTTATCTGGCGCTCCGGGTGGCGTATTTTAACGAACTGGATACGTATGCGGAGATGCGCGGCCTGAACACAAAGCAGATTATAGAGGGCGTCGGTCTTGATCCCCGCATCGGGAGCCATTACAATAATCCGTCCTTTGGCTATGGCGGGTACTGTCTGCCTAAGGACACCAAGCAGCTGCGGGCGAATTATGAGAACGTGCCGAACAATATCATCACGGCGATCGTGGATGCCAACAGGACGAGAAAAGACCATATCGCGGATATGATACTGGCAAAGAAGCCGCAGATCGTGGGCGTGTACAGGCTTACGATGAAGACCAATTCCGACAACTTCCGCCAGTCCTCCATACAAGGCATCATGAAGCGCATCAAGGCGAAGGGCGTCGAGGTGGTTGTGTATGAGCCGACGCTCAAGGAGGACCAGTTCTTCCGCTCGCGGGTGATACGGGATCTGGATGAGTTTAAGAGGATCGCAGATGTCATCATCGCGAACCGCCTGACGCAGGAGCTTGCGGATGTGGAGGAGAAAATTTATACCAGGGATATTTATGGCAGGGATTAGTACAGCTTTTGGACGTAGCAGGAATTTATTCCTGCTACGTTGTATATTGTGCCTAAAAAAGATACTGTATTTCGGATAGTTTCGCTAAAGTTTTGTAGGAAAATCAATTAAATCTTGCTATTTATTGTGCAAAGTGATATGATTAGGGTGTCCGTTGGAAACGTTACCGATCTCAAACAAGTCCGACAATTCCCAGTTCGGTAATGATTCTGTGGACAATTAACGTACTGTTGTGGAGAAAGGGAGATGTGTATGAGAAGATGTGGCGTATTGATGCCGGTGTCCAGTCTGCCGTCAAGATTCGGGATAGGCGGATTCTCGAAGGAAGCCTATGATTTTGTGGACTTTCTGGCAGCGTCAGGGCAGGCGTTGTGGCAGATTTTACCGTTGGGACCTACCGGATACGGGGATTCACCGTATCAGTCTTTTTCGACTTTTGCGGGCAGTCCGTATTATATCAGTCTGGATGCACTGATCGGGGAGGGGCTGCTCACGGAAGAGGAGTGCTCCGCTGTTGATTTTGGATGTGATACAGGCAGGGTGGATTACGAGAAAATATACAATACAAGATTTCAGCTTCTCCGCAAAGCATTTGAGAGGGCAGATCTTGGGAACGATTCAGAATACAAGATATTTGTCGAGAATAATAAACAGTGGCTCAAGGACTATGCGATGTACATGGCGATCAAGGATTCTCTGGGAGGCATGTCGTGGATTGCGTGGGACGAGGAAATCCGTCTCAGAAAACCAAAGGCGATGGCGAAGTATGAGAAAAATCTCGCTGACGATATCGCATTTTACAGCTATCAGCAGTACCTGTTTTCGAAGCAGTGGATGGCGCTCAAGGAATACGCCAACAAGAAGGGAATCAGTATCGTGGGTGACATTCCGATCTATGTGGCGTTTGATAGCGCGGATACATGGGCAAACCCTGAGCTTTTCCAGCTTGACGAGGAGAATGTCCCCATCGCGGTCGCGGGGTGTCCTCCCGATGCGTTCTCGGCGACCGGGCAGCTCTGGGGCAATCCCTTATATAAGTGGGATTACCATGAGGAGACAGGATTTGCGTGGTGGATGAGGCGGCTTGCGCACTGCTTCAATATCTATGATATCGTGCGCATCGATCATTTCCGCGGATTTGACGAGTACTGGGCCATTCCGTACGGCGATGAGACGGCGGAGAACGGCGTGTGGAAGAAGGGGCCGGGGTATCAGCTGTTTGAGGTCATGAAAAAGACGCTCGGAAACCGCGCGGTGATCGCGGAGGATTTGGGATTTCTGACGCCGAGTGTGCTAAAGCTGGTGAAGAAAACAGGCTATCCAGGGATGAAAGTCCTGCAGTTCGCGTTTGATGCGGGCGGTGAGAGCGCCTATCTTCCTTATAAATATAATAACAACTGTGTCGTATACACGGGAACACATGACAATGACACAGTAAACGGGTGGATTACATCCCTGAACCGAAAAGACCTGGCTTTTGTCAAGAGATATCTGAATGTCAGAAGAAATTCGGATATCTGCGAGAATCTGATTCGTACTGCGCTCGCAAGCGTGTCGGACACAGCGGTCATTCCCATGCAGGATTATCTGGGACTTGACGGCGCGGCGCGGGTGAACACACCGTCGACACTGGGCGGAAACTGGGAGTGGCGCATGGAGCGCGGTGCATGCACGGAGGCGCTCTCGGCACATATGCTGGAGCTGGCGCAGATTTATGGAAGGACTGTGTGCTCTGACGGAGCCGGCAGGAAAAAAACAAATAAATTGAGGTGATAGGGTGTTTGAGCCGACAATCAAGGACATAGCAAGAATATGTGGCGTGGGTGTCAGCACTGTATCGAGGGCCATCAATGACCATCCGGATATCAATTCGGAGACCAAAGAGAAGATTATGAATGTGATCCGCGAGTACGGATATGTTCCAAATGACAGCGCTAGAAATCTGAAGCGGTCGGATGCCAAGGCAATCGCTGTGCTCGTAAAAGGTATTGCAAATCCGTTTTTTACCAGTATGATCACAGTGATTGAGCAGGAGTGCAAGAAAAGGCACTATGCGATGGAGTTGTCCCATATTGAGGCGGACGAGGATGAGGTGGACGTGGCGCAGAAGGTGGTCAAGGAAAAGCGGCTTCGGGGGATTATCTTTCTGGGCGGTCTGTTCTCCCATTCGGAGGAGAAACTAAAAAAGCTCAGGGTGCCGTTTGTGTTCAGCACGGTGGGGGCAATGCCTGAGAATATCAGCAGGAAGCAGTATTCCAGCATCAGCGTGGATGACCGGAGGGAGAGCGCGAGAATGGTGGAGTATCTGATCGGGCTGGGGCATACGAAAATCGCGATTCTTGTGGCGGAAGCCCTGGAGGAGAGTGTCGGTAAGCTGCGTCTGGAGGGGTACTGCGACGCCCTGAAAGCACATGGTATTGAGGTGGATATGAAGCTGATCTGCCAGACGGAGGACGCGCTGAGTCATTTTTCCATGGAGAATGGCTATTTGTCAACTAAAAAGCTGCTGGAGCGGGGAGAGAAGTTCACAGCGCTGTACGCGGTGTCGGACGCGCTTGCCATCGGAGCGCGCAGAGCGCTGTATGAGGCCGGTCTGCGCGTGCCGGAGGATGTCTCTCTGGCAGGCTATGACGGGATTGATATGGCAGGATATTCTGTGCCAAGCCTGACGACGATGCGCCAGCCTGTGGAAGAGATGGCGAAGGATACGACGCGACTGCTTTTTGATATTATTGCCAAAAAGGCAAAACATCAGCACACCACATACGAGGCAGAGCTCCTGATCAGGGAGTCCACTGCCAGAATCCCTGAGTAACCCTCAGGGATTTTTTTGTCTTTATTCATTTTGTCTATTTTCTCAAATTATAGTTTTTTTGTGGTGGAAAATGGTATATAATAGAAACGATTACGGGGGATAAAAACGCACTTGGAGGATTTCTATGGAATATGGAGAGTATCATAAAAGAATGCGGACGTATTTTGATGAGCATACATTATCTGGTATTGAGCCGATACTGGAGGGAATGCCGGGAGGTCTCTTTATCTATCACGCGGACGGCGACGAGGAGCTGATGTACATCAACAGCGCTGTGCTGCGGATATTTGGATGTGATACGGAGGAGGAATTTCGCAGTCTTACGGGATATACATTCAGGGGAATGGTGCACCCGGATGACATTGACGAGGTGGAGAGAAGCATTCAGATTCAGATCGCAAACAGCATCTATGATTTTGACTATGTGGAGTACCGCATTATCCAGAAGGATGGCACGATTCGGTGGATTGAGGACTATGGACATTTTATGCACACGGATGCGTATGGCGACATTTTTTATGTCTTTATTGATGACAGCACAGAACGGCTCAAAAACCATATGAGCGAGCTGGAAAAGATGAACGAGGAGCTGCGCACGATCTACGCGAGAGAAAGCCAGTACCGCAAGGCAATTTTGTACGATGCGATCTCCTTTTTTGAGATCAATCTGACAAAGGATTGTTTTTTGTCAGCGTATATACAGATGCAGGACGGACAACTGAGGGATTTTTTTGAGCACTCGGGGATTCCGCGATTTGAGAAATATTCGGATTATGTCCGGTATCGGATGAGAGATATGGACGCGGAGGAGGCGGAGAAGTTTGCGCAGTTTGTCAATGCAGACCGCCTGATTCGATGTTATGGCAAGGGGGAGCTGGAACAGACCTGCGACGGCTGGGTGACGGACACAGTGGGCAGGAAGAACTTCTATCACTATGTCTTTCTGCTCGGCAGGAATGAGTATACGGGCGATGTGGTCACAATGGCGATCACAAAGGACATGACGGAGCAGGCGCAAAGGCAGAGACTGCTGAAATCCGCGCTGAATCAGGCACAGACTGCCAATATAGCGAAAAATACGTTCCTGCAGAATATGTCGCACGATATCCGCACGCCGCTCAACGCGATTATCGGATACGCGCAGCTTGCGCGGAAGCACAAGACAGATGAAGCCAGGCTTGATAAGGATCTGGACCAGATTCGCGCTGCAGGTGAACAGCTGCTTGCGATCGTGAATGAATCGCTGGAGGTCACACGCATGGAATCCGGCAAGGTGACTCTGGTGGAGAGCATTGTGGTACTGGGAGATCTGCTGGCGGAGCTTGAACGTGCGATACAGCCGCAGGTGGAGGCCAGGACACTTCAGTTTGCGATTGACAGGTCGCGGGTGCAGCACGGTGTGATGTATATGGACTTTCTCAGGATGAAAGAGATACTGCTGCAGCTGCTGGACAACGCTGTGAAGTACACAAACCCAAATGGCAGGGTGACGCTGACCGTAGTCGAGGAGGACATGCGGCTCAGTCATTATGGAAAATTAGAGTTCATCGTGGAGGACAATGGCAGAGGTATCTCGCAGGAGTTTCAGAAGGATCTGTTTCAGCCCTTTAAGAGGGAGCGGAATACGACGAAAAGCGGTGTGCCTGGAACCGGTCTGGGGCTGAGTGTTGTGAAGAGCCTTGTTGATCTGATGGAAGGAAGTATCACAGTCGAGAGCGAGGAGGGAAAGGGCAGTACGTTTACAGTCGGTATTCTGTTCAGGCTGCCGGACGAGCTGCAGGCGCGGGATCAGGAGCAGCAGGAACCGGCACAGATCGATCTGGAGGGAAAACGGATTCTGCTGGTCGAGGACAATGAGATCAACCGTGAGATCGCGCAGGAGATGCTCACGGATGAGGGATATATCGTCGAGACGGCCAATGATGGCAGCGTCGCCCTGGAGCTCGTCAGAAATGCAAAGCCGCGGTATTATGACCTGATCCTGATGGATATTCAGATGCCGGTTATGGACGGGCACAAGGCAACAAAGGCGATACGGGCGCTGGAGGACAGGGAGCTGGCGTGTATACCGATCATCGCGCTGTCTGCGAACGCGTTTGCGGAGGATTATAAGCGATCGATTGAGGCCGGCATGGATGCACATATTCCAAAACCGATCAAAGTGGAGGAACTGCAGGAGACGATACGGAATGTGCTGGGGCACTTTCATCGGGAATAGGAGCGGGTTATGGATTTGAGTGTAATCATACCAGTCTATGGCAGGCAGCGCTACATCGCGGCGTGCCTCAGGAGTGTCACCAGATGTCCGCGGGACAATATGGACATGGAGTGTATTGTGGTGAGCGATGGCAGCGACAATGAGATGGCTGCTGTGGCAGACAGATATATAGAGAGGGATAACCGTATCAGGCTTGTCATCATGGAAGCGGGGGAGACGACTGACGCGCGCAATATCGGGATTGAGAAGGCGTCGGGGAGATACCTGCTGTTTCTTGACGCGGCGGACAGGCTGTGCGAGGATGCGTGGGAGCAGATCGAGGCTGCCGTTGAGGAGGAGTACGCCGATTTTGTGGCATTCAGCCATATCACATCGCGC
Organism: Lachnospiraceae bacterium; assembly: GCA_009774245.1. GTDB lineage: Bacteria > Bacillota > Clostridia > Lachnospirales > Lachnospiraceae > COE1. Next base: position 13,335 of record VSNM01000022.1, read on the forward strand.
GGGAACGGAAAGCTCAGGGCGCAGATGCTCCCGATCTCGGATGTGATATCGACAGACGAGAGGGAAGCCAGATGGCTTATGTATACTGACTCTGTGCTGGATTCCTGCGGAGGAAAGCTGTTCAAGAGCAGGATTGTCAGGGATAACAATATTTTTTTCGGCATGGATTTTATGTTTGTGTCGGAGTATTTTGAGCACAGTGAGAGTTACCTGCTGACGAAAGCGATGATTTTGTACTGTCCACCCCGGAGTGGAGGCGCTGAGGGGGGATGCAGCGGAGAGGAGCGCATGGACAGGATACGGTTCCTGTATGATGCGCATGTCAGCGCTGTGAAGCGGTACAATGACAGCGCGTTGACAAAAGGCATGAGGATGTATTTTCTCAGGATGCTGACAGACCTGTTTAGCGCGTATGTGACAGAGGGCGGCAGGAGCAGAGGCGAGGTGGATGCGCTGTATGAGAGCATCCTTGGGAGCGCGTTTCTCGGGCGTTTTCTCGACGAGGTGGACGAGAGCGGCATAGCTTCAAAGTCCGGGCGGTATGCGTACCAGCTGCTCAGGGAGAAGGACGCGGCAAAGCTGCGGAGATATCTTGCGGTCAGAACGGGAAATGTGGCAGTGATATGGAGATATTTCTGAATAAAACAATGATAAGAGGATAGAGACAGATAAGAAATGATTATGATTGAAGGAAAAAAGATAATGCATACAGTGAGGATAAGCGCTGTCGTCATCGCTGCAGCCCTGTTACTGGGCGGCTGTGGGAAAAAGCCGGAAAACAAAAATCTCCTCGCGGGGATGGAGCTGGTGGAGCAGTATGATTTTCAGGGGGCGCTCGATAGCTTTGATACAGCGCTTTTAAATGACGAGGATCTGGAGCTTGTCTACAGAGGACGAGGGATCGCCTATATGGGGCTTGGAAACTATGCGGAGGCGGAAACGGCGTTTCTCGAATCGATCAAAAGCGCGCAGGGCAGGGCGAGTGAACTGGCGTACGATACAAACTATTATCTGGCGTCCGCCTATATGAAGCAGGGCAAGTACGCTGACGCGGAGGCAGTTTACTCGGCGATCATCGGGTTGAAGAAGAAGGAGAAGGACGCCTATTACATGCGCGCGTGCGCAGTCCTGCGGCAGAACCGGTACGATGATGCGGTAGCGGATTTTGAGAAGGCGTTTTCCCTGGATTCCGGAGATCTCGATCTCGTGACAGACGCCTATGTGGAGATGCAGGCGGCGGGATTTGGCGAGCAGGGAAAATCTTATATACAGGATTTCATGCAGAAGAGGGAGAAGGAGCTCAAGGACGGCGAGAAGGGAATCATGTATTACTATCTTGAGGATTATGAGAGCGCGCGCAAGTACCTTGATCCCTTTGTCAATGGAAATGATGCGTCGCTGTCGATGATCTTAGGGCAGACCTATGAGAAGCTCGGCAACATGAATTATGCTGCTGTCGTGTACCAGACCTATCTCGGCGCAAACGAGCCGGATGCGGCGATCTACAACAGCCTTGGAATCTGCCTGATGCATCAGGAGAAGTACGATGAGGCGGTGGAGGCGTTTGAGAACGGAATCGCGATGGGGAGCTCGGATTATCTGCAGGAGCTTAAGTTTAACAGGATTGTGGCGAGCGAGTACACTGGTGATTTTTCGCAGGCAAGGACGATGATGGAGGAGTACCTGCAGATCTATCCGGATGACGCGCGGGCCAAAAAGGAGTATGAATTTCTGAAAACGCGGTAAAAACATTTTTATGAAAAACACTAGATATTGTATTGGGGATAACAGGAACACATGATATTTAGTAGTGTTCGATTGACTTCGATTTTTCAATCTGATAAGATGGAAGAAAAATGAATCAAGTGAAGGAGTATATGAAATGTTTCAGGTTATTAAGAGGGATGGCAGCGAGGCTGCGTTTTGTCTGGACAAGATCGGCGGGGCGATCATCAAGGCGTTCAATGCGACACAGATGCAGTTTAATCAGGATATCATCGATCTGCTCGCGCTGCGGGTGACAGCGGATATCCAGGGGAAGATAAAGGACGGCAAGGCCCATGTGGAAGATATTCAGGACAGCGTGGAGAAGGTTCTGGAGCAGGCAGGTTATACGGAGGCTGCCAAGGCGTTTATCCTCTACAGGAAGCAGCGGGAGAAGATGCGCAATATGAAGTCCACGATACTCGACTACAAGGAGGTTGTGGACAGCTATGTGAAGGTGGAGGACTGGCGCGTGAAGGAGAACTCGACGGTCACGTACTCTGTCGGCGGCCTGATACTCTCCAATTCCGGAGCAGTGACGGCAAATTACTGGCTCTCTGAGATTTACGATGAGGAGATTGCCAGCGCGCACAGAAATGCGGACATTCATATTCACGATCTGTCCATGCTCACGGGATACTGCGCAGGCTGGTCCCTGAAACAACTGATCAGGGAGGGACTCGGCGGCATTACAGGCAAGATCACGTCAGCGCCGGCAAAGCATCTGTCTGTGCTCTGCAACCAGATGGTGAATTTCCTTGGCATTATGCAGAATGAATGGGCAGGTGCACAGGCATTTTCCTCCTTTGACACGTATCTTGCGCCCTTTGTGAAAGCGGACAACCTGTCCTATCCGGAGGTCAAGAAATGCGTTGAGGCGTTTATCTACGGCGTCAACACTCCGAGCCGCTGGGGGACGCAGGCGCCGTTTAGCAACATCACGCTGGACTGGACAGTTCCCAATGATCTGGCGAATCTGCCGGCGATCGTGGGCGGGGTGGAGATGGACTTCACCTACGGCGACTGCAAGGCGGAGATGGACATGGTCAACAAGGCGTTTATCGAGACGATGATCGAGGGCGACGCCAATGGCAGGGGATTTCAGTATCCGATTCCGACATATTCCATAACACGTGATTTCGACTGGTCGGACACAGAAAACAACCGACTGTTATTTGAAATGACCGCGAAGTATGGAACGCCTTATTTTTCAAATTATATCAACTCTGACATGGAACCCTCCGACGTCCGCAGCATGTGCTGCAGACTGCGGCTTGACCTGCGGGAGCTGCGCAAAAAAACAGGTGGTTTTTTTGGCTCGGGGGAGAGTACGGGAAGCGTGGGCGTCGTCACGATCAATCTGCCGCGCATCGCGTATCTGGCGTCGGACGAGGCGGATTTCTACAGGCGTCTTGACCGGCTGATGGACATCAGCGCCCGCTCGCTCAAGATCAAGCGGAATGTGATCTCAAGGTTGTTGGAGGAGGGGCTTTATCCATATACAAAGCGTTATCTGGGTAAATTTGACAATCACTTCTCGACGATCGGACTGATCGGGATGAACGAGGCGGGGCTCAACGCGAAGTGGCTCAGGGCGGATCTCTCCCACAGGGAGACGCAGCAGTTTGCCAAAGAGGTGCTCAACCACATGAGGGAGCGTCTGTCCGACTATCAGGAGCAGTACGGCGATCTGTACAACCTTGAGGCGACGCCGGCGGAGAGCACGACCTACAGGCTCGCAAAGCATGATAAGGAGAAGTATAGCGATATCATCACGGCGGGGTATGAGGGGGATAAGCCCTATTATACCAACTCGTCCCATCTGCCGGTCGATTACACGACGGATATCTTTGACGCGCTTGACATCCAGGATGAGCTGCAGACGCTCTACACATCAGGAACGGTGTTCCACGCGTTTCTGGGTGAGAAGCTTCCGGACTGGAAAGCGGCGGCAAATCTTGTGCGCACCATCGCTGAAAATTATAAACTGCCGTACTATACTATGTCGCCGACCTATTCGATCTGTAGTGAGCACGGTTATCTGACAGGGGAACAGAAGGTGTGCCCGAAGTGCGGGAGGGCGACAGAGGTCTACAGCCGTATCACGGGTTATTACAGACCGGTGCAGAACTGGAATGACGGGAAGCTGCAGGAGTATCAGAACCGCACGGAGTACAGGATGGGAAACAATATCAGCAGGATCGGAGGAGTCAGACAGGCGGAGCAGACGCCGGCACAGGTCGGGAAGGGCAGCACGTACCTGTTCACGACAAAGACCTGCCCGAACTGCTCGCTGGCAAAGAAATATCTGCAGAATGTGGACTATACGATCGTTGATGCGGAGGAAAATATGGAGCTTGCAGTCAAATACGGGGTGCGTCAGGCGCCAACTCTTGTAATTGTGGCTGGACAATCACAGCAAAAGTATGTTAATGTATCTAATATAAGGAAGTACGCTGAGCTGCTGCAGCAAAATAAAGTAGTATAATAACGTGGAGGTGGCAGATGATTGATAAGCTGATAGAGAAGATTCAGAAGACAGGGGCGCCGATCGTGGTGGGACTCGATCCGACGATGAAGTTTGTGCCGGACCATATCAGGAAGGCGGCCTTTGAGGAGAAGGGCGAGACGCTGGAGGGGGCGGCGGAGGCGATCTGGCTGTTTAACAAGGCGATCGTTGACAAGACGTATGACCTGATTCCGGCAGTCAAGCCACAGATCGCCATGTACGAACAGTTTGGCATACCGGGGCTGGCGGCATACAAGAAGACAGTCGACTACTGCAGGGAAAAAGGGCTTGTGGTGATCGGCGATGTCAAGAGAGGGGATATCGGTTCAACCTCGGCGGCATACGCGGCAGCGCATCTGGGCAAGGTGCAGGTGGGCAGCCAGTCGTGCACAGTCTTTGATGAGGACTTTGCGACAGTCAACCCGTATCTGGGCTCCGATGGCGTTCAGCCGTTTATCGATGTGTGCCGGGAGGAAAAGAAGGGGATTTTTGTTCTGGTAAAGACTTCCAATCCGAGCAGCGGGGAGTTTCAGGATCAGCTGGTGCAGACCGGCGTCACAGCAGGCGCGGCAGGCGACGGCATCGGAGGAGTGACGTTTTCAGATAAACCACTCTACGAGGTAGTCGGCGGGAAGGTAGCCGAGTGGGGTGAGCAGCTCATGGGCGAGAAGGGCTACAGCTATATCGGCGCGGTCGTGGGCGCTACTTATCCAGAGCAGGGCAGGGTGCTGCGCAGCGTGATGCCAAAGTCCTTTATCCTTGTGCCGGGCTATGGTGCACAGGGCGGTACAGGAAAAGATCTGATACACTTTTTTGATGAGAACCGGCTGGGTGCGATCGTCAACTCTTCAAGGGGAATCATCGCAGCATACCAGAATGAGAAGTACAGCAGGTTCGGTCCGGTAAACTTTGCGGATGCTTCCAGGCAGGCGGTGATCGACATGATCACGGATATCGACCAGGCGTTTGCAGACGCGGGTATGTAAGGATTTCCAGATAAAAAATACGGAGGTAAAGGGGAAGATGGAACAATACAAGAAGGAATTTATTGAGTTTATGGTTGACAGCGATGTGCTGAAATTTGGTGAGTTTACGTTAAAAAGCGGCAGAAAATCCCCGTTTTTCATGAACGCGGGAGCCTATGTCACCGGCTCGCAGCTCAGAAGGCTGGGAGAGTACTACGCGAAGGCAATCTATGACAACTACGGCGCGGATTTTGACGTGCTCTTTGGGCCGGCATACAAGGGGATTCCGCTCTCTGTCGCGACGGCGATCGCTTTCAGCGAGCTGTATCACAAGGAGGTCCGGTACTGTTCTAACAGAAAAGAAGTCAAAGATCACGGCGATGTGGGTATCCTTCTTGGAAGCAGCTTAAATGACGGTGACAGGGTTGTCATTATAGAGGATGTCACGACTTCCGGGAAGTCAATCGAGGAGACGTTTCCCATCTTAAGGGAACAGGCAAACGTGGATGTCGTGGGACTGATGGTGAGCCTGAACCGGCAGGAGCGCGGCAGGACACAGCAAAATGCGCTTGCGGAGCTCCGTGAGATCTACGGTATCGAGACGGGGGCGATCGTCACGATGGAGGAGGTTGTGGAATATTTGTATAACAAGACCTATAACGGCAGAGTGCTCATTGACGATAAGATGAAGGAAGCGATCGATGCGTATTATGCGCAGTACGGGGCGAAGTAGGGAAGCTGATAATGTTTGATTTTGAAATGGAGGACTGGGATGGAAGAGAGAGTATATAAGGCAATGGGACGTGCAGGCACGCTCTCAATCGTGCTGGGAGTGGTATCGATCGTCGTGGGAATGACGAGCGGCGTGATGCTTTTGATCAGCGGCGGAAGGCTTCTGGCGGGCAAATCAAAGATATTATTTTAGAGGGTAGGCTGGGCATTTCATACGGAATGCCCATTTCCATGGGACAAGAGGGGTGAAAATGTTTCGGATTTTTGGCAGGGAAGGGTATATTTTTACAGATAAGAAAAATCCTAAGTGGGGTATCATGTCGACGATACTGGGACTGATCGCGGGTGTTTCGATCGGTCTGGCGATCCATCGGACCTACCTGAATCAGGGAGCAGCGCTCATGCAGTATGGCGCGGTGGTGCTTCTGGCCATGTTTTACGCAGCAGCAGGGCTGGTCCTGGGGATACGTTCCCTGATGGAGAAGGATATTTTCCGGATTTTTCCGGTTATGGGCATTTTTCTGAATGCGCTTACAGTGATAGCGAGTGGAATCATATTGTATTTAGGGGTGATTTGAGATGAAAGTTTTAAGGGAAAGATACGAGCTCTCCTGCAGCAGAATCAGCGAGATCGCTGCGGCACAGGAGGTGGCGGAGGAATACAAGGATTATTTTAAGAAGGTGGCGGAGTTTATCCTGCTGGTGGTAAAGGCCTGTGACGATAGAGACAGGCCTGCGGACATAGAAAACATAGAAATAGAAAACATAGAAATAGAAGAGCTGCGTGCGGAAAACAGGGCATTGTATGAAGATATTCTGGATGCGCGCTACGAGCAAAGCTATGCCAATCCGACCTACATCTGTGAGAAGTACGGATTGGATATGGGGAGACTTCTGGCATTTTTGTACGCGGAGATCAGGGCGATGATCCCGTATGCTTTTGAGCAGGCGCTCGAGGATCTGGTGATTCGCATGGAACTTTTTGTGGAGATCTACAATGCGTTTGCCTACACGCAGTCCGAGGCAGAGCTGCTCACCCTGCCCGAGAAGGCTGCGGTTCCAAACACAAATGACATCAGGGACACGCTGTACTGGTTTGTGAGCGACTATTCCGAGACGGCGTCCGGCAGCAGGGTGCGCAGCCTTGTCGATGCGGACTGCGACTTTGCGGTCAGGATTGTGGAGGACAGTGATCTGAATGATCTGCGTTATCTGTACCGGTATGGCGAGTATGTGTCGCCGGATGTGGAGCGGATGGCGCAGTACCTCAATTCCCTGCCGGATGAACGCATTCAGCTGATGGCGGATACGTACACGGAAGGTTACCGCATCGGCTTTGAGAAGGCGCATATCGATCTTGGAAAAAAGGAAACAGTCGACCTTCACTATATGCTCGGCTTTGAGCGCGTGGTGCGGGCTGCGATCGCAAATTTCGCAAAGATGGGGTTGAAACCGACGATCTATCGCTGCGAGAACAATATTTTTGGCAAGTCCGTCGTGCGCAAAAAAGGATATTTCGGGGCGGATGCCAACAAACAATATCTGTATGACCATAAGGATGACATCGCGCTGTTTCTTGACAAAAAGCTTGTAAAGAGAAAGCTTGAGGTGCTCAGGACGGCATACGAGGCAGTGAAGGAGAAGGCGGCAGTATATGCGGGACCGGCGGTCATCGAGGTGTTTGGCGAGCATCCGTTTGCGCCGGCAGTGAAGGATGAGGCGTGCAGCCTGGATGCGGGGCAGCAGAAGCTCTCGGCGGAGTTGAAGGGGGCGTCGCAGGACATTATCAGCAGCTATATCAACGAGGAGGAGAGAAGCTTCACGATCATCGCGTTTCCGGTTCCGAGCATCGGGGAGCGCTTTGTGGAGATTTTTGATGAGACGATCAGGCTCAATACGCTTGATTATAAGACCTACGAGCGCATCCAGGCAACGCTTATCGATACGCTCAACAAGGCAGTGTATGTGGAGATCAAGGGGATGAATGGCAACAGGACTGATCTGCGTGTGGCGCTTTATCCGCTGTCTGATCCCGACAGGGAGTCGATCTTTGAGAACTGTGTCGCGGATGTCAACATTCCTGTCGGCGAAGTGTTCACCTCGCCGGTGCTCGAGGGAACAAACGGAAAGCTTCACGTCAGCCGCGTATTTCTGAATGAGCTGGAGTATCATGGGCTGGAGATTGATTTCAAGGATGGCATGATCGCGGATTACACCTGCACGAATTTTGACTCTGAGGAGAAGAATAGGGATTACATCAGGGCGAACGTGTTGTATCACTATGATTCGCTTCCGATGGGAGAGTTTGCGATCGGTACGAACACGACGGCATACATGACGGCAAAGAAGTATGACATTGCCAATTTGTTCCCGATCTTGATCGCGGAGAAGACAGGGCCGCACTTTGCAGTCGGCGATACCTGTTATTCGAGGAGCGAGGAGGTCAAGGTCTACAATGAGGACGGGAAGGAGGTCGTGGCCAGGGATAATTCTATCTCGGCATTGAGAAAGACAGAGCCCTCGAAGGCTTATTTTGCCTGCCACACCGACATCACGATACCGTATGACGAGCTGGGCTCCATCATCGCGTACAGCAAGGCGGGCGACGCGTACCCTATCATCGAGAACGGCAGGTTTGTGCTGGCAGGGACAGAGGAGCTGAATGAGCCCTTTGACCGCTAAAGATGATTAAATTTGTTGAAATTTAGAATTATTTGTTGACGTTTGAAGGTAATGTTTGTAAACTATAAGGAGCTAGAGGTAAAAGTAAAGCAAGATACTGGGAGGTTCGCTATGGCACAGGTTGGTATTGTGATGGGCTCTGATTCGGATATGCCCGTCATGGCAAAGGCAGCAGATGTATTGGAGGAGCTCGGTGTTTCCTATGAGATGAAGATTATCTCGGCGCACAGGGAGCCGGATGTGTTTTTTGAGTATGCGAGGACTGCGGAGGAGAGAGGGTTTCAGGTGATCATCGCCGGGGCGGGCATGGCAGCCCATCTGCCGGGAATGTGCGCCGCGATTTTTCCGCTACCGGTCATCGGCATTCCGATGCACACGTCATCGCTCGGCGGGCGCGATTCGCTGTATTCTATCGTGCAGATGCCGTCGGGCATTCCCGTGGCGACCGTGGCGATCAACGGCGGTGCCAATGCCGGTCTGCTCGCGGCGAAGATTCTCGCGACGTCGGACAGCAGCCTGCTTGCAAGGCTCAAGGAGTACTCCGCGAAGCTGCGGGAGCAGGTTATGGCAAAGGATGCAAGGCTGCAGGAGATCGGATATCAGGAATATCTCGGAAAATGATTCAGAACAGGGGGAAAACTATGGATTACAAGAACGCAGGTGTGGATATTGAGGCCGGATATCAGTCGGTGGAGCTCATGAAGAAATACGTGAAGGAGACGATGCGTCCGGAAGTGCTCGGAGGGATCGGAGGCTTCTCGGGAGCTTTCTCTATGGAAAAGATCAAGAACATGGAAAAGCCGACGCTTGTCTCAGGCACGGACGGGGTTGGTACCAAGATTAAGCTTGCCTTTTTGATGGATCGGCATGATACGGTTGGCATCGACTGTGTGGCGATGTGTGTTAATGACATTGCCTGTGCGGGCGGTGAACCATTATTTTTCCTGGATTATATTGCCTGTGGGAAGAATGAGCCGACCAAGATCGCGATGATCGTAAAGGGTGTGGCCGAAGGGTGTAAGCAGTGCGGTGCGGCGCTGATCGGCGGCGAGACAGCGGAGCATCCGGGGCTGATGCCGGAGGATGAGTACGACCTTGCGGGGTTTGCGGTGGGTGTGGTTGACGAGAAGGACCTGATCACGGGCGCAGGACTCAGGGCGGGCGATAAGCTGATCGGCATTGCGTCGAGCGGTGTGCACAGCAACGGCTTTTCTCTGATCAGAAAAGTGTTTGAGATGACAAAGGAGAGCCTGGACACATATTACGACGAGCTGGGCGGAACACTTGGCGAGATATTGCTCAAGCCCACGATTATCTATGTAAACGCGTTAAAGAGCATCAAGGACAGCGGTGTCACGATCAAGGCGTGCAGTCACATCACGGGCGGCGGGTTTTATGAGAATGTGCCGAGAATGCTTCATGACGGCGTACATGCGGTGATCCGAAAGGACAGCTATGAGGTTCCGGCTATATTCAGGCTGCTGCAGAGCAAGGGCGGTATTGACGAGCACATGATGTACAATACATACAACATGGGAATCGGTATGATTGTGGCGGTCGACGCAGCGGATGCAGACAGGACGATGGAGGCAGTCAGGGCAGCGGGCGAGACCTGTTATGTGATCGGTGAGATCAGGGATGGCGAAAAGGGAGTAACGATATGCTGAGAGTGTGCGTGTGTGTATCTGGCGGTGGAACCAACCTTCAGGCGATCATGGACGCCATCGATGCGGGAACGATCACAAATGCACAGATTGTGCGGGTGATCAGCAACAATAAAGGCGCGTATGCGCTGGAGCGCGCAAGGGGTAAGGGAATTGATGCTGTGGCCGTATCACCGAAGGATTATGAGGACAGGGAACTTTTTAATGAGGCATTTCTGCAATGTGTGGATGAGGCAAAGCCTGATCTGATCGTGCTGGCAGGATTTCTGGTGGTGCTGCCGTCGGTGCTGATCAAAAAGTACGAGGGACATATTATCAACATTCATCCGGCGCTGATTCCCTCCTTCTGCGGGAAGGGGTATTACGGGCTCAGGGTGCATGAGGCGGCGCTGGCGCGCGGTGTGAAGATTACCGGCGCCACAGTGCATTTCGTTGACGAGGGGACGGACACCGGACCGATCATCCTGCAGAAGGCGGTGGAGGTGCTGCCGGGCGATACGCCCGAGATACTGCAGCGGCGTGTCATGGAGCAGGCGGAATGGGTGATTCTGCCACAGGCAGTCAACATGATCGCGAATGGATTGGTTTGAGAAAGGATATAGGAGAGCGGCATGAAAGTTTTAATTGTAGGAAGCGGCGGACGGGAACATGCGATTGCCACAAGCGTGGCGAAGAGCCCGAAGGTTGACAAGATCTATTGTGCTCCCGGAAATGCAGGAATCGGACAGCTGGCGGAATGTGTGGCGATTGGCGCCATGGAGTTTGACCGGCTTGCGGCTTTCGCGAAGGAAAAGCAGATTGACCTCACGATCATCGGCATGGACGATCCGCTGGTAGGCGGTGTGGTCGACGTGTTTGAGGCGGAGGGGCTGCGGGTGTTTGGACCGCGAAAGAATGCGGCGGTTCTTGAGGGTTCCAAGGCATTTTCCAAGGATTTGATGAAGAAGTACGACATACCGACGGCGGCGTATGAAAATTTTGACGACGCGGACAAGGCGCTGGCTTATCTGGAGACGGCGGACTTTCCGATCGTGCTGAAGGCGGATGGCCTGGCACTCGGTAAGGGCGTGCTGATCTGCAATACGCTGGAGGAGGCAAAGGCCGGCGTGCGTTCGATTATGCTGGACAAGCAGTTTGGGGCAGCGGGAAACCGCATGGTGATCGAGGAGTTTATGACAGGCCGCGAGGTATCGGTGCTGTCCTATGTAGACGGCAGGACGATCAGAACCATGACCTCCGCGCAGGATCACAAGCGCGCAAAGGACGGAGACCAGGGACTCAATACCGGCGGCATGGGAACATTTTCGCCCAGTCCGTTTTATACCGCCGAGGTGGATGAATATTGCAGGGAGCATATTTATCAGAGGACTGTCGATGCGATGGCGGCAGAGGGACGGGAATTTAAGGGAATCATCTTCTTCGGGTTGATGCTGACGTCCAAGGGGCCAAAAGTGCTGGAGTACAATGCAAGGTTTGGCGATCCTGAGGCACAGGTAGTGCTTCCGCGCATGAAAAATGATATTATTGATGTGATGGAGGCGTGCATCGACGGCCGGCTGGACACGATTGATCTGCAGTTTGAGGACAATGCGGCGGTCTGCGTCGTGCTTGCGAGCGACGGTTATCCAGTCAGATATGATAAGGGACTTGAGATCAGGGGACTTGAAAACTTTGAAGGCAGGGACGGTTACTATTGTTTCCACGCGGGAACAAAACTGGATGAAAATGGAAAGTTTGTCACGAACGGAGGTCGTGTGCTGGGTGTGACTGCCAAGGGGGCAGACTTGAAAGAAGCGAGGGCAAACGCATACGCGGCGACAGAGTGGGTTGACTTTGACAATAAATATATGCGCCATGATATCGGGAAAGCGATTGACGAGGCGTGACAGGAGTATCGATATGAAAAAGAACAAAAGAAACGGAATAAAGCACATACTGGCACTGGTATTTTTTGCCATGGTGCTGAGTATTGGGATGGTGAGCCTTGCAGATGTGCAGGGGACAGTGATCGCAAAGAGCGCAGTGATCAGGGCAGCTGCCGATCCCAACAGTGAGAAGCTTGCGAGCGTGCCGTCGGGAAAGACGATCGACATCATCAGCAAGACGTCAGGGACAGATAACAATACGTGGTATCAGGTATATGTCAATTCCGACACGAAGGGTTATATCAGGAGTGATCTGATCAGGGTGTCCGATGGGGCCGACATACCGACAACCCAGGGAGGAGCGGCGGCATCGTCCACTGACGTGCCGGCAACCACGACGAATCCGGTGGAGGCCAGACAGGTCACAGTCATAAGCAACAATACGAATATCAGGAAAGAAGCCTCTACCAGCTCCGAATCCATGGCAAAGGCGAACCGTGGAATGTCGTTGACAGTAGTTGGCGAGGCGACTGGCACGGACGGCAAGAAGTGGTATCAGGTAACTTTTTCTTATAATAGCGAAGAAAAATCAGGTTATGTCCGCTCTGATCTGGTGACGACGGATAATGTTTCAAACGATCCGGCGACATCGCAGATCACAGGCGAGGAGAATCCGGGGGAGCAGCCGGCGGAAACGACACCGGAGGAGCAGCCGGCAGAGCAGCCGGAGCAGCCGGCAGAGAATCCTCCCGCTGACAATAACAATGTCACTCCGATGCGGGTGGATGAGGTACCGTATATTATGCCGGGATTTGAACTGATCACACTCAGCGCGGATGGAGAGGAATACAATGCGTATAAAAACGGCGCGTTTCTGATTTTCTATGGACAGAAGCAGAATGGGGAACAGGGATGGTTTCTATTCGATGCGGAGAATCATATCTATCAGCGGTATGTCTATACAACAGAGGGCGTTACGCCGCCGGATGGAGGCATAGGCTCTGTGGGACTCATTCCGGTGATTGTGCTCGTAGTGATTATTGTGATACTGGTAGCAGTAGTGGGACTGCTGCTGATCAAGATTAAGGGGCAGGATACTTCTTACAAGAGATACAAAGGCTACGACGACGACGATGACCAGGATGATGATATTGAAGACCTGGAGGATTTGGAGGACGAAGATGACGAACCACAGCCAGTGCGGCGTCCACAGGGAGGCCAGCAGCCAAGGCATCCGCAGCCCGTTCCTTCCGGCAATGTGCCGCAGGGGCAGCCGCCGAGGCGTCCGCAAGGTCAGCAGCCGCCGAGACATCCGCAGAGCCAGCAGCCGCCAAGGCGTCAGCAGGGAAATCCCTCCAATGGCTATGCGCCGCAGGGAGGTCAGCAGCTGCCAAGACGTCCACAGGGAGGTCAGCCGGCCAACAATAATAACAATGGAGGAGGCAGACCTCAGGGAGGTCAGCAGCCACCAAGGCGTCCGCAGGGGCAGCCGCCGAGACGTCCGCAGCAGCCGCAGAATGAGAGAGGACAGGCACAAAAGGGATATAAGGCAAAGAATCTCTTAGAAGATGACGACATGGATTTTATGGATATAGAATAATAGCACTAAAACGAAAGAACTTGTCTGACAACATGTCAGGCAGGTTTTTTCCTCTTGTACATATAGGTTTATTGTGCTATAATTCATATAACAGCAGGTAAATGGAAGGAGCGTGGTGTGAATGTATATAGAGATTGATTTTAACAGTGATGAAGCTCTTTACCTGCAGTTGCGCAATCAGATTATCATCGGGATAGCCACGTCCCAGTTTCAGGAAGGGGACACACTTCCTTCTGTGAGACAGCTTGCAGATACGATCGGCATTAATATGCATACGGTCAACAAGGCGTACTCTGTGTTAAAGCAGGAAGGCTTTGTGAAGGTGGATCGGCGGAAGGGTGCAGTGATTGCGATTGATATTGACAAGATTCAGGCGAAAGAGGACTTGAAGCGCGATATGCAGGTGCTGCTGGCCAAGAGCAGCTGTAAGCAGATATCAAGGGAGGAAGTCCATGCACTGATAGACGAGATCTATGAAGGCTATGAGGAGTAGGGATATGAATGGAAATGTGGAAATAAGGAAATAACATGGAGGCACAGAAAACATGCAGCAGTATACAGATAAAGCCAAGGCAGCACTGCAGAAGGCTGCCAAAGCTGCAAAAGATTTGCATCAGAGCTATATCGGGAGTGAACATATTCTCGTGGGGCTTGTAAAGGAAAAATCAGGCGTCGCGGCGAGAGTGCTTGCTGAGAATGGCGTGGATGAGGTGCAGCTCATCAGCATGATCAGGGAGCTGATCGCACCGGAGGGAGATGTGGCGCTGATGGAGCGGGACGGTTATTCACCGAGGGCTTCGAAGGTGCTCGAGGACAGTCACCTGCTGGCGGAAAAGTATGGGAGCCGGCTGACGGGGACGGAACACATCCTGCTCGCGCTTCTGAGAGAGGGCGAAAATGTGGGGCTCAGGCTCCTGAATACCATCGGCATCAATGTTCAGAAATTATACATGGATACGCTGATCGCCATGGGGGAGGATATCAACCGGCACAAGGATGACCTCAACAAGAACAGAAATAAAAAGAAGGGCTATGGCATCACCCAGACCTTGAACCAGTACAGTAGAGATCTGACCAGCCTTGCCAAGGAGGGAAAGCTTGATCCCGTTGTGGGCAGGGAGACGGAGATCATGCGTGTCGTGCAGATTTTATCGAGGCGTACCAAGAACAATCCCTGTCTGATCGGGGAGCCGGGAGTAGGCAAGACCGCCATCGCAGAAGGTCTGGCGCTCCGCATTGTGAACGGGGATGTGCCCGATACAGTCAAGAATAAGCGCGTTGTGACGCTGGATCTTGCCGGAATGGTGGCAGGCTCGAAATACCGCGGGGAGTTTGAGGAGCGCATCAAGAGAGTGATCCGGGAAGTGATCGATGCGGGGAACATCTACCTGTTCCTGGACGAGATTCATACACTGATCGGCGCTGGCGGCGCGGAGGGTGCGATCGATGCGTCCAACATCCTCAAACCATCCCTCTCAAGAGGAGAGATTCAGCTGATCGGCGCCACGACGATCGCGGAGTACCGCAAATATATCGAGAAAGACGCAGCGCTCGAGCGGCGTTTTCAGCCAGTGATGGTGGAGGAACCCAATGAGAGTGAGGCCGTTGAGATACTGAACGGAGTGGCGTACAAGTATGAGGAGCATCACAATGTAACCATCACACAGGAGGCGATCGAGGCAGCGGTAAAGCTGTCAGACCGGTATATCAACGACAGAAATCTTCCGGATAAGGCGATCGACCTGATTGATGAGGCTTCTGCTGCAATCCGGCTCAAAAATATGAATGTGCCCGACAGCTTTAAAGAGATGACGGAGCAGATCAAAAAATATGATCTTCAGATAGAGCGTTCGATCAGAATGGAGGCATATACACAGGCGGCGGAGCTCCGCAAGGCGCAGGATGAGCTGATCAGGAAATATGACAAGGCAGTGCTCAAATATGAGAAAAACCAGGAGGCACGCAGCCTCGTTGTGACAGAGAATGATATCGCCGAGGTGGTGGCAAACTGGACTAAGATACCAGTCAAGAAGCTGACGCAGAAGGAGAGTGAGCGGCTGCTGAAACTCGAATCCATCCTTCACAAGCGCGTCATCGGTCAGGAGGAGGCTGTCACCGCGGTGGCGCAGACGATGAAACGCGGGCGCGTGGGACTGCAGGACCCCAACAGACCGATCGGCTCCTTCCTGTTTTTAGGTCCTACCGGTGTGGGAAAGACAGAGCTCTCCAAGGCGCTGGCTGAGGCGATGTTTGGCTCGGAGAATGCCCTGATCCGCGTCGATATGTCGGAGTATATGGAGTCGCACTCCGTCTCCAAGATGGTCGGTTCCCCTCCGGGATACGTGGGTTTTGAGGAGGGCGGACAGCTCAGCGAGAAGGTGCGCAGATCACCGTATTCTGTCGTGCTGTTTGACGAGATCGAGAAGGCGCATCCGGATGTGTTTAATATCCTCCTGCAGGTGCTCGACGACGGTCATATCACGGACTCCAAGGGGCGGAAGGTGAGCTTTAAGAACACGATTCTGATCATGACCTCCAATGCGGGAGCACAGCGCATCGTCGATCCCAAAAATCTCGGATTTGCCGCCAGGAGGGATGCGGAGGCGGATTACAATAAAATGAAATCAGGTGTTATGGAGGAAGTAAAGCGCCTGTTCAAGCCGGAGTTTATCAACCGCATCGATGAGATTATGGTATTCCACCCGCTGACAGAGCAGGATATGAAGCAGATCGTCACGCTGCTGTCCAAAAACCTCTGCGAGCGGTGCAGGACACAGATGGATATTGATCTGTCATTTACGAACACGCTCAAGGAGTATCTGGTGAAGAAGTACTCCGACCTCAAGATGGGCGCCAGGCCGCTCAAACGCGCGATTCAGAACGTGGTGGAGAATGAGCTTGCCACAGCGATACTGGAAGGACGGGTTTCAAGGGGGGATGCCGTGACCGCAGGAGTGCGCGGCGACAAGGTGACTTTTACAGTAAAGGAAGCAAAAGAAGCGAAAGAAGCAGATCAGAATATTATCTAAAAATCTGTGGAAAAAGGTTAAGATATAGTATATTATTATAATGGAAACAAAATATAATTCTAATTAACTTTTAGGAGGACAAATGAAATGGCAGTAATTGAGGAATTGCTACGTTCCGAGAGTAACGGAAATATCAGCTTTGGAAATCACGGGCTTGCGGCGAAAGCAAAGCTTGAGGACTATGAGCACGCCGGGGATATGTACAAGGTCAAAACCTTCCGGGAGATCACCAAGCTGGAAAAAAACGGTTTGTTTTTGTATGAATCGGTTCCGGGTACTTCCGTTCACAATTTTTGTGAGAGCGAAAACGGTGTATCTTTTACGGTGGAGGGAAGCCAGGACGCACAGATTACAGTGGGTGTAGCAGATGATTCCGAGTATGAGGTGATCGTAGGCGGCGAGAGCGCGGGCGTGATGAAGACAAATTTATCCGGAAAGCTCAGCATCAGCGTGGAGCTTGAGGGATTTGGAGAAGTTGAAGTAAAGATTATAAAGAAATAGATTGAACCTCCTCATCTGAGGAGGTTCTTTATAAGAGAATTTTTTATAAGAGAATTATTTAGGAGAATTTTATGGCAAAAAAGAGTACGACAGTTTTTTTCTGTCAGGAGTGCGGATACGAGTCCTCCAAGTGGATGGGACAGTGCCCTGCCTGCAAGAAGTGGAATTCCTTTGTGGAGGAGAAGGTCAATGTGACCAATTCGAAGATAACCCCGTTTCGGGAGGCGGCAAAGCCTGTCAGGATCGGTGCGATCTCCATGCGGGAGGAGGAACGCATAAACACCGGCATCGCTGAGCTTGACCGCGTGCTGGGGGGGGGAATCATGCATGGCTCCCTGACGCTGGTGGGAGGCGATCCCGGAATTGGGAAATCCACACTTCTGCTGCAGATGTGCAGGCTGCTTGCCAACGCGGGCAGAAAAGTTTTGTATATATCGGGGGAGGAGTCCTTAAAGCAGATCAAGCTCAGGGCGAACCGGATTGGCGATTTTCAAGACACGATGCTGCTTCTGTGCGAGACGAATCTGGACATTGTGGAGGAGACAATCCGCCACAGCGAGCCGGAGATCGTCGTCATTGACTCGATACAGACAATGTATCAGGAGTCCGTCTCCTCGGCACCGGGGAGCGTGTCCCAGGTGCGGGAGGCGACAAATGTCTTTCTGCAGCTCGCAAAGGGCATGGGAACCTCGATCTTTATTGTGGGGCATGTCACAAAGGAAGGGACCGTAGCGGGGCCGCGCGTGCTGGAGCATATGGTCGATACAGTGCTGTATTTCGAGGGGGACAGGTATGCTTCCTACAGGATTCTGCGGGGAGTCAAGAACCGTTTTGGTTCCACCAACGAGATCGGTGTGTTTGAGATGCGCAAGGAAGGGCTTATCGAGGTGGAGAATCCATCGGAGTATATGCTGAGCGGCAAACCGGTAGGTGCAAGCGGCTCAGTCGTGATCTGCTCCGTGGAGGGCACAAGGCCCATCTTGGTCGAGATACAGGCGCTTGTGTGCAGGACGAACTTCGGAATCCCGAGGCGTCAGACGACGGGCACTGATTTTAACAGAGTCAATCTCCTGATGGCAGTGCTGGAGAAACGCCTGGGCATGCAGATCGGGGACTGCGACGCCTATGTAAACATAGCGGGCGGCATGAAGATCAATGAGCCGGCGATCGATCTGGGACTGATCATGGCGATCGTGTCCAGCTTCAAAAATCGTCCCGTGGACGATCGGACGATCGTGTTTGGCGAGGTGGGGCTCAGCGGCGAGGTGCGCGCCGTGAGCATGGCGCAGCAGCGGGTGCAGGAGGCAAGGAAGCTTGGGTATGATACTGTGATCATGCCGCGTGTCAATCTGGAAGGGATGGACCAGATTGACGGGATTAAAATTGTCGGCGTCGGCGGCATCGGCGAGGCGATTGATATCATATAGTCTATATCATGAAAGAGAGGTTGAATGGAGGATGAAGGAAAACGTAAAGGAATTGATGGATTTTCTGGACAGCAGTCCGACAAGCTATCATGCGGTGGACAATATGAGAAGGGCGCTGCTGCAGGAAGGTTTTACAGAGCTCTCAGAGAAGCAGATCTGGTCACTGGAACGGGGTGGAGATTATTTCGCGGTGCGGAATGATTCGTCCATGATCGCGTTTCGGGTGCCGGAGTGCGCTATCAGTGAGATTAAGGGGTATCATGTGTACGCGGCTCATTCGGATTCCCCCGCATTTAAGATAAAGGAAAATCCGGAAATCGAGAAGGAGGGGATTTATGTCAGCCTGAACACGGAGAAGTATGGCGGAATGATTCTGTCCACATGGCTTGACAGGCCGCTCACCATCGCGGGGAGAGTCTGTGTGGAGGAGAACGGTGAGATTGTATCTTGCCCTGTGAGATTAAAGGATAATATCTGCATGATACCCAGCCTTGCGATTCATATGAACAGGGATGCAAACAATGGCGTGGCGCTCAGCGCGCAGAGCGATATGCTGCCGCTGCTTGCCATGAGCGCTCCGAACGACGGGGACGCTTCGGTCAAGGGGATGCTTCACCGGATGCTGGCAGAAGCCGTGTTGCGGCCGGACAGTGCGATATTTTCTGGCGATCTCTTTGTGGAAAATTGTGAGAAGGCAGTTCTGGCGGGGGCAAAAGACGAGTTTATCATGACGCCGCGGTATGATGACCTCGCGTGTGTCTTTGCGGGTTTTAAAGCGATCGTCAGCAAAAAATCGGCGCGCTATATTGATGTGTTTGCCGTGTTTGACAATGAGGAGGTGGGCAGTCTCACGAGACAGGGTGCGGACTCGACTTTCTTTCGGGATACGCTGGAAAATATCGCGGATGGACTGGGAGCAGGCGGGAGAGTTTACCGCACCTGGACGGCGGACAGCTTTATGCTCAGCGCTGACAACGGGCATGCGTGTCACCCCAATCAGGGAGGAAAGGCAGACCTCACGAACCGCCCGCATCTGAACGGGGGCGTCGTGCTCAAATATCATGGCGGGCAGAAATATGCGACAGATGCGTATTCTGCGGCATATGTCAGGAAGCTGTGCGGCGCAAACGATATTCCGCTCCAGACATACGCAAACCACTCGGATATACCGGGTGGCTCGACGCTGGGAAACCTCGCGATGGCACAGGTATCCATGGCAGCAGCGGACATCGGGCTGCCGCAGCTTGCCATGCACTCCGCGTACGAGACAGGTGGAGCGAAGGATATCGGATACCTGATTCGGCTCGCAGAGGTATTTTATTGTGAAGAATAATTGTGGAAGGTGATCGTATCTGTGACTTCTGGCGGCTCGTCCTCCTGTAGATGCACGTTTACCATGCCGCCGTGCGTTGCGTACCGCTGGCTGCTTTGCTGCAGCTCTTGTGTGCGGCGGTCGTACACGTCGTCCCCTTCCCGGAAGGCAGAGACGGCGACGATCTCGCCGAGGCGGTTTCTCTCAACGGTAATGTCATATGTGCCCTCTGGCTGCGACATGTAGCGTCCGATCATTTTATCGGAATAGGTGCGTATGGTCTCGCCGTTGTACAGCAGCGTCATATCATTCTGTTCATCCTTGCGGACGAGTCCCCACTTTTCGTATTCCGCGTAGAGCTCCTCACTGCTCAGACACAGTGAGATGTCCAGTGTAAACGCATTTTTCTCCACATGAAATTCGTCGGCGAGCGCAGCGATGATCTGTTTTTCTAAAATATCCGGATCGTTGGTGGTATCGGCTCTCATGATGTCGAAGATCACATTTTCGGCTCGGTTCTGCGCATCTTGTCCCAGCAGGGCATCTCGTGTCAGACTGGCACGCACACCCCATCGGCAGCTGTCAGAGGAGCAGTATGCAGTCAGATCGGGATAAAAGGGTGCCTGTCCGCTGGTGGCAAGGACGACAGAGCCGCTCAGCACGAGGCAGACAGAGAAGGCCAGCAGCAGGGTGGAGGCTTTATGATAGTGCAGGATATTTTGGATGCGTTTCTCTACCTCCGTCCTGGAAAAGGCGCTGTAGAGCAGAGTCGGGCGGCTTCCGGAGATGGCCATGGCAAGCAGGCTGAAAGCGTAGCTCTTTTTCGTTTCCTCTGCGTTGTCCCCGCGATCGTACAGACGCAGGACTGCTTCGTCACAGGCTGTCTCCAGATCAGCGGCAAGATATCTGGACATGATCCAGACCAGAGGGTTGAACCAGTGGATGCAGAGTGTGATGAGCATGATGCATTTTATCCAGTTGTCCCTCCGGCGGATATGCATGGTCTCATGGCAGATGATGTGGCGCAGAAGCTCTGTATTGCCAAAATCCATGCGCGCAGGCAGATAAATCCTGGGCGCGAGCAGACCGCATACCAGCGGAGAGGCGATCACATCATTTGTAAATACCAGGATATGTCCCATATCCATCTCGCGAAGGAGCGTGTTGATCGTCTCATTGTGCTCGACGAGGAGCGAGGAGTGCAGCTGTCTGGTATATCTGTATCTCTGGGCGAGCAGAATGCCTGCGGTAGCAAGCGCCCCTGCAAAGTAGACAAAAAGTACAAGCGGCGCATAGATGGATTGGATGAACTGCAGCGCATTGTCGGAGTACGAGATGCAAAACGCCTCCTCCGATACGGCGGCTTCCGCTTCGATCACATCGGTTGTCCTAGGCTTGGCCGATGTGGAGTAATCCACCTCACTGTAGGAAGCTTCGTTATAGGAAGCTTCATTGTGGGGAGCAGCACTGGGAAGTTCTTCAGCGATAGCACTACCCTCTGTAAGTATCGCGGTTTGTATCATGTTGTCGGCGGTCACGAAAGAGCTGTCAAGGGCGAAACCGGGAACTGCCAGACTCAAGGGGCTGCTCAGTGAGAATGGCACCAGCAGACGCAGCAGGATGACACTCCAGAGCGCGGGAAATACGAATTTTGGAAGTCTGTTTTTCAACAGTCCCCGAAGCACGAGAACCGCGGATATCATGATACTTCCATAAAAAACCATCAGGTAAAATGGCATATTTAATTTGAGATTGAGCATAGTGTTCTCCTTTCTGATACTTAATTTATGATTCGTTTGAATCTCTGATCATTTTTGCAAGTCTTGCTGCATCCTCCTCTGAAATTCCCTGATTTTTGAGAAAAGAAGAGAAAAAAAGCTCGCTCGAGCCACCAAACATCTTGTCAATCAGTTGCTCTGTCTCGCTCTGTGCGGCCTCGTCGCGGCTCACGAGCGCTCTGCAGACAAATCCGGGTTCTTCGCGCTCGATGGCGCCCTTTTCGATGCATTTTTTGATGACCGTGTAGGTGGTATTCTTGTTCCAGCCTATGCGCTTTGAGAGTATGTCCACGATTTCCTTCGCGGATTTTGGTTCCTGTTCCCACAAGACTTCCATGACCTTTAGTTCCGAATCAAATAGTTTCATGATCGTGTCCTCCTTGTTTTCAATGTTTGGACTATTACAATAGTCTGTTGGCCTAAGACTAGACTATCACAATAGTCTATTGTTGTCAATACAAAAAATGGAGAGGCGTATAAAAAAATAAGCAGAGGAAAATTTTTCCACTACTCATTTAAGTTTCATAATAACAGGGGCAGCAAGAATCGAACTCGCATTGACGGTTTTGGAGACCGCTGTTCTACCGTTGAACTATGCCCCTTCGGACAGTTTATGTAAGCAATTTGCTCACTGACGAATTATAGTATAGCACAATATGGGATAAAAAAGCAAGCAAAAAATGAAAAAAATTGCACACAATGTTATTTATCTTATTTATCCTTGTTTGCCGCCTTTTTTAACTGGTACTGCACAACATATCTCTTGACAATTCTGTCGGTGTGCGCAGAGACAACGTACAGGATCTCGTCGAGATTCATGCCGGAATCAAAGGCTTTCTGAAGCGCTGTGTCAAAGCCTGTGCCGGAGAGATCGGTGTCCAGGTTAGAGGCTGCCTCGTTTAATGTGGAACGGTCTTCTTTAAAGATACTCATACAAACTCCTTTCACAATACAAAAATGCAACAACTATATTATAGCAATATAGTGCGGATGCGTCAATAACAAAAATTTTCAAAATATTCGAAATAATACATCATTTTAAGTCATATTCGCGGTGAGAGGGATATATTGATTGACAGTAATTCGGTCAGGGCGTATAATGAGGTTATATTCATGGATGATATCAATTTTTAAAGTATTGGGGGATAGTGAGTAGCAATGTCGGGATTTGATAAGGATGCGTTCTGGCTTAAGATATTGTCTCTGTATCATGAGTCGAAGAACAATAATTACATTGTAAAGCTCGATGAGGATCAGATCAGGGAGCTCAAGGCGCTGTATATTGATTTGTACATACCAATAGAAAATCTGGGATACTATGAGGATGAGGCCATTACGAAAAAGATGATGACAGCGATCTCATCAATGTATAAGGTCGACAAGGATACCATGGGAAATTCCGGAGAGATCGTCCAGCTGGTCAACACGGTCAACTATGACGGCAGAAATATGTATATCCGGTTTGCCAAGATATCTCCAGTGAAGATGCGGCGTCTGGAGTTGGGCAAATCAAGACAGCAGATTGCGGAGCGCATGGGGTACAGTGTATCTGCTGTGAGAAATTGTGAAGCTTCCTTTTGTGATCTGACAAGGCAGCCCGATCAGCTTGTGCGCAAGCTTGCAAGGGCATTGGAATGTGAACCGGAAGCTCTGTTGCAGTAAGGAGGTATGTGAATGTGCAGCTATTTTTTCTCAGAAATGGAAATAGATGCGATTGGAGAAATATCAAACATATGTTTAGGAAACTCGGCGTCGACACTCAGTATGCTGGTGCGTCAGCCGGTGGATATCACACCGCCGAGAGTGGAGATCGTTGAGAAGAGCGAGTATACGAAGAATGTGAATTCCAAGAAAGTGTTTGTGAAGGTGAATTATGTGGAGGGCGTCAAAGGCTGCAGCATATTAATGCTGGAGGAGCAGGATGCCAAGGCGATTGCCGACCTGATGATGGGAAGCGATGGGAGGGGCGATTTTGCCAGGATGGAGCTGGGCGAGCTGCACATAAGTGCGGTCTCGGAGGCAATGAATCAGATGATGGGAGCGGCGGCCACCTCCATGAGTGTCATGCTTGACCGTAAGACAGACATATCGACGCCGGATGCAAAATTTATGCAGGACGGCGAGTATCTGGCCTATGAGTTTCCTGATGACGACCGGTTTGTGAAGGTAGGCTTCAAGATGAAGATAGGCGATATTATTGACAGTCCGGTGGTGCAGTTGTATCCGCATGATCTCGGAAAGGCGATCAGTGATCTGTTTCTGATCAAGAAAGCAAAAGAAAAAGGACAGCAGTAGCCAATGTATAAGAAGAAGCGGATAACCAAAAAAAATCTTCAGACTGTATATGACATAACATTCAGTTTTATAACAAAAGTAAAATACGACCACGTGTCCTCATTTGCAGGGCACGCGGCTTTATTTTTACTAATGTCGCTCTTTCCGATGGCAATGTTCTGCATATCCATGTTCAGTTATCTGCCGATTGACACGGTGCGTTTTACACAGTATCTGATCAATATTATCCCGGAGGGGTTCACACCTCTGCTCAATCAGATTCTGGAGGAAGCCTATGCGGAAAGTACCACGATGATGAAGTCGTTCACGATCATTGTGATGCTCTTCTGTGCATCCAAGGGTGTGTATGCAGTGATCATCGGTATGAATGCGGTGTATGGCATTCGGGAGACGAGGAGCACACCGCTGCTGTATGCGCTTGCGGTGTCCTATGTGGTGATTTTATTTGCTGCGATCGGGCTGATGATGGTCCTGATCGTGCTCGGAAACAATATCTTTAACTGGCTGCTCCAGTTTGTGCCGGGGCTGTCTGTTTTTTCCAGCCTGTTTCGTTATGGGAAATATTTGTGTATGCTGGTAGTTCTAATCATCTTCTTTTTGCTGATTTACATGAATGTTCCAAACAGGAGATCGAAGATACGCTATGAGTTTTTTGGAGCGCTGTTCTCCACGATCGCGTGGCTGGTGTTTTCGTGGGCGTTTTCATTTTATATCAGCAATTTTGGCAACTACTCTGTTACATATGGAAGTCTTGCGACGGTCGTGATCTTTATTTTGTGGCTGTATGGCACGATGAATATTATATTTGTGGGTGCGGAGATGAATGTCGTCCTGCGCAAGTTTGCGGAATATGGATATAATTACCAGCGGGCGTATGCGTATTATAAGGACAAATATCATGGGGAACTGCTGCGGCAGCGGGGAATCGTGGTGAGACTCAGGGCGAGGAGAAGGACGGAAGCGGGAGAGAAGGACGTCTGAGCGTTTATTCGGCCGTGATGATCACGAAATTTGAAGAGATATAAGCCTCAGAGCCTTCATAGAGGATTTTGGTCCAGCCGTTGTCCTGTATCTCAATGATATCAAAGGTAGTTCCCTCATCGACAGTACCCAGCACTTTCGCATTCTCTGATGCCGCGTCACGGATGTTCACTCTTGTGGAAGTCTTACCGTGCATTGTGTTGTCAGCGGGCGGCTCCTCAACAGGCGTCTGGGTATTGTTGTCAGAGACGGGGGGTTCGGACTGCTGCGGCGGCGCCTCGGAGAGATCAGTTACTTCTGTGATGGTGGCCGCCGTTTCCTGTTCATTGACAGTCACATAGCGCGGTCTGGTCACGATACAGAAGATCAGGAAGCAGATCGAGACAGACATAAGGGTTATGATGGATAGGAGTATCGCATTGATTGTAGTTTTCTTCATATATTGTCACCTCGGTTTTATGCATCAAATAAGCGCATCTGTCTATGCATAGTATATCTTATGTTGTAAGAGTTGGCAAGAAATCGCAGGGAGAGTTTATTATTCTAATATTTCATTAATATAATTGTAACATTTTATTCATTTTAGAGCATTTTTGTGCGTGTTTAAAAAAGGAATTGACAAGAAAAGCTGATTGTGATATGATATCTTTCGGTGATGCTGCTATAGCACAGTCGGTAGTGCGCAACATTGGTAGTGTTGAGGTCACCGGTTCGATTCCGGTTAGCAGCTTAAAAAAGAATATCCTTTCGGATATTCTTTTTTTAGTGTTATACGTATTTCTTGGAAACGAGTGCCTAATCTGTATCCGATACGGGTTCTGTGGGGACTGCCTGTGCTGCCGCCGCAGCCGCAGCGCGCTGCTGCATCTCGAGCATCTGCTGCTGGAGGACTTCCGGAGCATTTGGCGCCGACATGAATGTGCTGTCATGAGGACACATCTGAGTGGCATCGGCATCGGCAGTCTCAGGAAGGCTTGTGAGGGCAGAGGCAAGGTTATTGTCCTGGAGACGCGCAGGAACCTGCTCAATGGCAGAGGCCTGCTTGAAAGGACATTCCTCTGTGGCCGTGAGACCGCAATACTGACAGATATTGGAGAAGTAATGTACATCACAGTATTCTGTGGGAACGGTTCCTTCTGCAAAGTATTCTGTCTTGACACATCCCTGTACATCACAGACGCCCGCTATGGGCAGTCTGCCGGATTTGGAACAGACTGAGGCTGTGACAATGCCGTTAACCATGGGGAATGACTTATATTCAAGGTTTTCGTGAATCCTTGACATGACCTTTTTCCACATTGTCTTGGACAGATTTTTTTCCGCAGAGGTTTTCATGTTCGCATTGTTGTCATAGCCAGTCCACGTTGTCGCGGTGTAGTAGGGTGTGAAACCTGAAAACCACACATCTTTGTAATCGGATGTCGTGCCGGTCTTGCCTGCGATTGCCATATTGCCGAAATTGACAGAGCCGCCGGTACCGGTAGTGACCACATCGACCATGGCGCTGGTGAGCAGCCATGCGGTGGTCTGCTTGATCACCTGCTTGGATTCCGGTGCGGTGTTATCGATCAGGACATTTCCGTCATGGTCGACAATCTTCGTGTAGAGCTTTGGCTTGATATAGGTTCCCTGGTTGGCGATGGTCGCGTAGGCCGCGTTGAGCTCCATGTTGGTAACGCCGTCAGTGATGCCGCCGAGTGCAAGGGGCTGGCCGATATCGGACCGCACCGTGCCGTCGCTCTCCACACGCTTGTCAACCAGGGTGGTGAAACCGAAGTTCTGCAGATAGTCAAAACCAAGCTGCGGCGAGATCTGGGTGAGCGTCTTGACTGCCACGACATTTGCGGACTGCGCGATGCCATACCGGAGGCTCAGAAGGCCTCTGTAATTGCTTCCCCACCAGTTTCTCACAGGGCGGCCGCCTGTATAGTTGAAGGGCGCGTCGTTCTGCACATCGGCGAGTGTCAGGCCGGCGCTGTCGAGCGCGGGCGCATACGTTGATACGACCTTGAACGTGGAGCCGGGCTGTCTGGTCGTGTTTGTCGCCCTGTTGAGGGTGCGGCTGGCCTCCTTGGTGCCACGGCCGCCCACGATGGCGACAACATATCCGGTAGACTGGTCCTCTACGGTGATGGATACCTGTGGCTGCGGCACCAGTGAGATGCGCTCGCCGTCAACCTTGTCGCCCTCCTCCATCACAGCCTGCTTGTACGCCTCGATGGCTGCGTAGGCATCATCCTGCGTCGCGTAGAGCAGGTCAAATGATGCGTTCTGCTGCTTGTAGTACGCCTTGTACATCTCCGTGCTGTGATTTTCTTTCTCACCGTTTGCCTTCTCAATGGTCAGGGCATAGCTCAATAACCACTTTACTGTCTCAGGATAGTTTTCTTCATTGCTGTATATTTCATCGCAGATTGCCTGAATGTCGGGGTCCTGTGTCGTATAGATGCTCAGACCGCCGCTGAACAGGAGATGGTGCGCCTGTGTTTCGTTAAAGCCTTTGATTTCCATCAGATCGGCGAGGACCTGTTCCGTCACTTCGTCTACAAAGTATGTATAGACGGAATTGACCTCGCTCTCCTCATTCACGGCCATGATACGGCTGTAAACGTCGTCGGCCATCGCATCGTCGTACTCCTCCTGTGTGATATATCCCTGATCCTTCATGTTTTTCAGAACGATATCGCGCCTTGTCTTATTGTAGTCAGGGTGAGAGATCGGATTGTATCTGGAAGGGTTTGATGTGGTGGCAGCGATCACGGCGCATTCCGAGAGCGTGAGTTGGTAGGGCTCCTTGTTGAAATAGCGCTTCGCGGCAGCCTTGACGCCCAGGGTGTTCTGGCCTAAGTTGATCGTGTTCATGTAGACTTCCAGGATCTCTTCTTTTGACATCTTTTTCTCAAGCTCGAGGGCGAGATACTGCTCCTGCACCTTGCGCTTGATCTTCTGAATGTCGCTCTCATTGGTCCAGTTGTCAAAGACATTGTTTTTGATGATCTGCTGCGTGATGGTGGACGCACCCTGCGAGAGCTCCCTGTTTTGGATTGCCATGAGACCGGCGCTCAGGATACGTTTGATATCAATGCCGTTGTGGTCATAAAAACGCTGGTCCTCGATCGCGACAAAGGCGTCGCGGAGATACTGGGGAATCCGCTCGATGTCCTCAGAGCTTCTGTTGGAATTGGCAGCCACCAGCTTTGTCAGCTCGTTGCCTCTGGCGTCATAGACAACCGTGGCAAATCCCCGCGGGAGAACCGCCGCAGGATCTACGTCGGGCGCGGCGCTCAGGATTCCCTTAAAAGCGCCGATGCCAAAGCACGCGCCGACGATCACCACGGACAGGGCGCCGACCAGCACGATCTTTAGCGCTGAGACAAAGAACAGTTTTTTGAATTTTATGGTTTTTGAAGTCAGGGATTTTTGAAGCTTTGCAGTTCCTCTTTTCCCGTAATTCATACAATCACCTCCGTAAAACAAATTTCATTCTTTTCATTATAGCAAATTACCCTGCGCAAATAAAGGATTTTTTTTATTTATATTCTCCCGTATTTTTCATTTTATACAGGTCTGGTTTGTGATATAATCAAAGAAAGTGTTTTAGGAGGTTGGTTTTGGACATGGGAGCGGATGCGGACAGTCGGGAATATGATGATTATGTGCTACTCATAAAAGGGGCAGAAGCAGAGCTGGTGGAGAAAAAGTCGCGGTTTATTGCGACAGTGCGTCCTGTCGCGAGTGAGGAGGAGGCAGCAGCGTTCATAGAAGAAATGAAAAAGAAATACTACGATGCGAGACACAATTGTTCCGCGTTTGTGATCGGAGACAGGGGGCAGCTTACCAGGAGCAGCGATGACGGGGAGCCGAGCGGCACTGCCGGACGGCCGATGCTGGAGGTACTGCTCGGAAGCGGAATTAGGAATATCGCGGCGGTGGTCACGAGATACTTCGGTGGTACGCTTCTGGGGACAGGAGGGCTTGTCCGGGCGTATTCCGGCGTTTTGAAAGAAGCGCTGGCAAAGTGTGAGACAGCCAGGCAGCACTTTGGCGTCAGGATGAAGATTAAGGCGGACTACAATGCGGTGGGGAAGCTTCAGTATATTCTGGCCGGCAGAGGGATTGCCATAGAGGACAGTGTCTATGCGGCAGATGTGGAAATGACGGTCATAGCACCGATCGAGGTGTATGACCGTCTGTGTAAAGAGCTTGTGGAGGCGACGAGTGGCCGCGCGGAGTTTGAGGAGCTTGAACGGCTGTATTATTTCAAATAAATTGTTCAGCGTCTCAGCCCGGCTCGGAGATGCGGGACACACCTACAAAGATTTCAGATATTTTGTACCAGGTAGGATAGTCTACGATCCCCGTGGGGGCGAGGCCGAAGATGCGCTGGAACGTGCGGACTGCATCGGCTGTGGCTGTTCCGAAGATACCGTCCTCGACAATGCGCGGGATAGCAGGATAGTTCTGTGCGATGCGGTTGAGCTGCTGCTGCATCTGCAGAACCTTCTGCCCCGAAGAGCCGATGGTAAGATCATAGCCTGGCCATGACGAGGGAACACCTGATATGTAGGTGGTGGAGTTGATGTACATATCATTTCCATAATAATAACGGATGATTTCTATTGGCGTATATCCCTGATCGCCCAGATATTTGCTTCCCCATTGGGATAATCCGTCGCAGGTGGTGCGGTTTCCGTCACAGTACGAGGTAAAGATCGGCTGGCGCACGCCGGGGCGCGACAGGTAGTTTGAGAAGATCGAGTCCACGATACGGCTGATGTTCTCATAGATGTTCCGGCCGCGAATCCACTTCTGATCGTAGGCGGTCGAGGAGGTGATGGTGAAGTTGTATCCCTGGTTTCTGTACCACTCCGTATACACGCGGTTCAGCGTGAACGACATGATCGCCAGTGTGTTGGCGTAGATCGTGTTCTCGGGCCAGGTCGCATAGATCTCCGACGACACGACGTTTTTGATATAGTCCGTGTAGCGCACATAGTAGTTTGGGGCGGTGGAGTCCTGCGGGACACCGTCGTGCACGATGACATACTCTGGTATCACGACGCGGCTTAAGACGATCTCGCCGCTCTCGTCCATGGGTTTGATCTCGTCCTCGGGTATTTTGGGCGGGTATTCGCCATACAGTGTATGGTCGGGTATGACGATGTCGTCCTCGGTCTCCCCCGGCGGCTCCACCTCGATCGGATTCATGGAGACCGGCTGGACGGCGGTGACATCGGGAAGGATCTCTGTGCCGGAGATGTACACCGGCTCATAGCCCGGCGCGGTGACAGAGATATTGTATTCCGAGTAGGGCTGGACTTCACTGATCTCCGTGCTGTAGGACAGATTTGGGGCAGGAAGCGAGATCGTGGCGGTCTGCCCAGAGTCGTCAGTGGTAAGCGTCTGCACGACAGAGTCAGGATCGCCGGAGTAAGATATGGTTATCGTGGCGTTATCTACGGGGATAAAGCCCAGCGACGAGGTGACGCTGATGGTTAAGTCTCCGGAATAGGCCGGGGTTTCGGCTTTTATAATATTAGACATAAAAATTCCCTGCATATGTTTTTTATAATATATGCAGGGAATTTTGATTGTGTTACAAGCGTTATTTTTGCTTATTATTTTTTCACGCCGGCTCTCTTTCGAAGTGTTGGATCGAGGATCTTTTTCCGGATTCGGAGGCTCTCAGGCGTCACTTCCAGGAGCTCGTCTGTGTCGATAAAGTCAAGCGCCTGTTCCAGACTTAAGATCTTGGGTGGTGTCAGCCGCAAGGCTTCGTCCGCACTGGATGAACGCGTGTTCGTGAGCTGTTTTTTCTTGCAGACATTGAGTTCAATATCCTCGCCCTTACCATTCTGGCCGACTACCATGCCCGAGTAGACCTTCTCGCCCGGCCCGATGAACAGCGTGCCGCGCTCCTGCGCGTTGAACAGGCCGTAAGTGATCGCCTCGCCCGCCTCAAACGCGATCAGGGAGCCCTGTTTGCGGTACTGGATATCACCCTTGTAGGGGCCGTAGCCGTCAAAGATTGTATTCAGGATTCCGTTTCCCTTGGTGTCTGTCATGAACTCGCCGCGGTAGCCGATCAGCCCGCGCGACGGGATGGAGAACTCCAGACGGGCATAGCCGCCGCTCGCTTTGCCCATATTCTGCAGTTCGCCCTTTCTCTGGCTAAGCTTCTCGATGACAGTTCCGGAAAATTCCTCGGGAACGTCGACATAGGCAAGCTCCATCGGTTCCAGGCGTTTGCCGTTTTCATCTGTCTTGTACAGAACCTCAGCTTTGCTGACGGCAAACTCAAAGCCCTCGCGGCGCATATTTTCGATCAATACAGACAGATGCAGTTCGCCGCGCCCGGATACTTTGAACGAATCCGGACTGTCCGTCTCCTCGACGCGCAGCGACACGTCCGTATTGAGCTCCCGAAAGAGTCTGTCGCGCAGATGGCGGCTGGTCACATATTTTCCCTCCTGTCCGGCGAGCGGCGAGTCGTTGACGATAAACTGCATGGCGATCGTGGGCTCGCTGATCTTCTGGAAAGGAATGGGGACAACGCTGTCAACCGCGCAGAGCGTGTCTCCGATATGGATGTCCGAGATACCGGAAATAGCGACAATTGAGCCGATTCCGGCCTCACGGACTTCCACTTTGTTCAGGCCGTCAAATTCATAGAGCTTGCTGACTTTTACCTTCTTCTGTTTGTCCGGCTCATGGTGGTTGCAGATGATGACTTCCTGGTTGACGGCGATGGTGCCGTTGTCCACCTTGCCCACGCCGATGCGGCCGACATATTCATTGTAGTCGATGGTGCTGATCAGTACCTGTGTGCCCGCCTCAGGATCTCCCTCTGGCGCGGGGATATAGTCTAAGATCGTCTCGAATAACGGCATCATGTCAACACCTGTTCCGTCCTCGTCCAGGGAGGCCACACCTGTCTTTGCGGAGGCGTACACGAAGGGGCAGTCGAGCTGCGAATCGTCTGCGTCAAGCTCCAGAAACAGCTCCAGCACTTCCTCGACAACCTCGGATGGGCGCGCCTCGGGGCGGTCGATCTTGTTGATGCACACGATGACGGGAAGTTTGAGCTCGAGCGCCTTCCTGAGCACGAATTTTGTCTGCGGCATGGCGCCCTCAAATGCGTCGACGACAAGGATAACGCCGTTTACCATCTTGAGGACGCGCTCGACTTCGCCACCAAAGTCGGCATGTCCCGGTGTGTCGATGATGTTGATTTTTGTATTCTTATACATAACAGCTGTATTTTTTGACAATATCGTGATGCCGCGCTCACGTTCAATGTCGTTGGAATCCATGACGCGCTCAGCGACTTCCTGATTTTCGCGGAACACGCCACTCTGTTTTAACAGCTCGTCCACCAGCGTCGTCTTGCCATGGTCGACATGGGCGATGATGGCTACGTTTCTGACATCTTCTCTTTTCTGTATCATAGCAGTAAATCCTCCATAATAATCTATATACTCTCCTCAAATACGCCAAAATAGTATAGCACCTGCAGGTTTTTTTTGCAATGTTAAAAAAACATTTCTACGGCATTTCTCAAAATACGGCCTAATTGGATACCGATACCTGACAGATGGTGTCGAAGCGTGTCGATATATGTCTGAATAGCGGTTTTTCTGCGATATTTCTAGCTTTATTTACCGTATAAAGTAGCATATGATTTAATTACAAGAACGAAGGGAGAATGAAGAGAATGCAAGAAACATTAAAGACAAAAAACGGGTATCATGAACAGGTTATTGAAAACAATCAGGTGACAGTGATGGGAGAGATCGTCAGTGAGTTCTCATTCAGCCATGAAATATTTGGCGAGGGCTTCTACATGGTTGACATACAGGTGGCAAGGCTGTCTGAGTCCATGGATATCATACCGGTGATGATTTCTGAGAGGCTGCTCGATGTGAGCGGGGACTTTCGCGGCATGATGGTGGTGGTGAACGGTCAGTTCCGCTCTTACAACAGGCATGAGGAGCACAAAAATAAGCTGGTTCTCTCCGTATTTGCACGGGAGATTGAATTTGTGGAGGAGATCAGCGAGAATATCAAGACGAACCAGATCTTTCTTGACGGCTATGTGTGCAAGGAACCTGTATATAGAAAGACTCCTCTTGGCAGGGAGATCGCTGATCTGCTGCTGGCAGTCAATCGGCCGTATGGCAAATCGGATTACATTCCATGCATCTGCTGGGGAAGAAACGCCCGTTATGCATCCAACTTTGAGGTGGGGGAGCGCTGTCTGGTGTGGGGGCGCATCCAGTCGAGGGAGTATATGAAGAAGCTCTCGGAGGATGAGCTGGAGAAGCGGATTGCCTATGAAGTCTCTGTCAGCAAGCTTGAGCTTCCGGAGGATGAGGAGGAACTGTAACGAAACACAAACATAATATGAAATAGATCAAATGAGAAATCAAAGTTGCAAAATCTTATACGGTATGCTATCATGTTCGGAGTGATAATTTGTTCATGGCCGCATGGTGACCTGCGGCTATCAGGAAAGGGCATAAGGTATAAATCTATGGAAAAGGGATTCGTACAGGTATACAGTGGGGAAGGACATGGTAAATCGGCCGCAGCGCTCGGGAGAGCTATTCAGGTGGCGAGTGCGGGCAGGGATGTGGTGGTTATCAATTTCCTGAAGGGATATCAGAATGAGGAATTTCTGAAAAGACTGGAGCCGGAGATCAAGATTTTTCGCTTTGAAAAGAGTGAGGAGGAATTTGCACAGCTCTCTGACGAGCGCAAGCAGGAGGAGATCTACAATATCAAAAATGGTCTCAATTTTGCCAAAAAAGTCCTCACGACCGGTGAGTGCGGTCTGCTGATTCTGGATGAAGTGCTTGGACTGATTGACAAAGGCATCATCACGATCGACGACCTGAGACATATTCTGGAGGCGAGATCGGACGATGTGGACATTATTCTGACCGGAATACGGCTCAGCGATGATGTGTGCCAGCTGGCGGACGAGATCTATAAGATTGAGGCGGTCAATTATAAGATTTATTGAGATGAAACCGAAAAAATATGGTGTTTTGCGCAGTATTTTTTCGGTTTTTTTGTGCCATCTCAAAAATTTCTGACATTTTTTCGGCAATTTGTTGACAGTTTGTGCGGGATGCAATATAATTAAAAAACGTAAAGCAAATACGGGAGATAGAGGTTGCGTTTTTTAAGAGTACCTTTTAGGAGGTGTCAGGCACTGATGAGGAGAAGGGAAAGGAAAGGACGCCGAAAGCGGGGGCTGCCTGAGGGTTTCTGTCTTGGGCATACGGTTAAAAGCCGTATGACTGTCATCAGCAGATGGAGCGCTATCGTATCACTGAGGCCGGTATATCCGGCACATGATATTTTAAAGTATGGGACGCCGGTCATCTGAGATGAGCGGTTTTTTTCATATCAGACATTTATTTTAGAAGGAGGACATACCAATGGCAATTTTTACAGGAGCGGGCGTGGCGATCGTCACACCGATGAAGGAGAATGGGGAAGTCGATTATGAGGCGTTTGCGGGGTTGATCGATTTTCAGGTGGAGAACGGCACGGACGCGATTATTGTGTGCGGTACGACAGGCGAGTCCTCGACGCTGACGCACGAGGAGCATATCGATGTGATCAGGTTCTGCGTAAAGCAGGTAAACGGCAGGCTTCCCGTCATAGCGGGAACAGGTTCAAACTGTACGCAGACAGCGGTTTATCTCTCGCAGGAGGCCGAGAAGGCAGGCGTGGACGGACTGCTGCTAGTGTCTCCTTACTACAATAAGGCGACGCAGAACGGATTGTATGAGCACTATAAGACGATAGCGGATTCCGTGAAGCTGCCGATTATTTTGTACAATGTGCCGAGCAGAACCGGCTGCAATATCGCGCCGGCCACAGTTGTGCGTCTCTGCAGGGATGTGGAGAACATCAAGGGTGTCAAGGAGGCAAGCGGCGATATCTCGCAGATCGCAAAGCTCATGGCACTGGCAGACGGCTGTGTGGACCTGTACTCGGGAAATGATAACCAGATCGTACCGATACTCTCGCTTGGCGGAAAGGGTGTCATCTCCGTGATCTCTAATGTTGCGCCGCGGCAGACGCATGAGATCTGCCAGCTTTATTTTGACGGGAAGGTGGAGGAGAGCTGCAGGGAGCAGCTGCGCATGATTGACATGTACGACGCGCTGTTTTGCGAGGTCAATCCGATTCCGGTCAAGAAGGCGCTGAACCTCATGGGGATGAATGCGGGAACCCTGAGGCGACCGCTGACCGAGATGGAACCTGCAAATGCCGCAAAGCTTGAGAAAGCGATGAGGGAGTACGGCATCCTGCAATAAGAAACTGTAAAGGTCCGGGCTGCCGAGGAATGGAGAGGAATGGAATAGAAAGGATAAGAAACAAAATGACAAAAGTAATCATGCATGGCTGTAACGGCAAGATGGGGCAGATGATAACAGGAATCATCGCATCCGATCCGGAGATCGAGATTGTGGCAGGGGTGGATGCGTCCGATCATATCAGGAATACATATCCTGTGTTTCCGAGTATTGCGGAGTGTGACATCGCGGCGGATGTCGTGATTGATTTCTGCGTTGCGCAGGCGGTTGACGGGCTTCTCGACTACTGCGTGGAGAGGCAGATACCATGTGTATTGTGTACGACAGGTCTCTCCGAGACACAGCTTGCGCATGTCGGGGAAGCCTCAAAGAAGGTGGCGGTGCTCAGGTCGGCAAACATGTCACTTGGCATCAATATGCTGCTCAGGATATTGAAGGAGGCGGCACAGATATTGGTTCCGGCCGGCTTTGATATTGAGATCGTGGAGAAACACCACAATCTCAAGGTTGACGCGCCAAGTGGCACGGCGCTTGCGCTTGCGGACAGTATCAATGAGGAGTTTGGCAACGAGTATGAGTATGTCTACGACAGAAGCCAGGTGCGGGCAAAGCGGACAGACAAGGAGATCGGCATCAGCGCGGTGAGGGGCGGTACGATCGTGGGCGACCATGATGTGATCTTTGCCGGTGAGGACGAGGTGATCACATTCTCGCACAGGGCATACTCCAAAGCGCTTTTTGGTAAGGGTGCGGTTCAGGCAGCAAAGTTCCTGAAGGGAAAACCCGCGGGCAGGTATGATATGAAGGATGTCATACAGTAACATATGTTATTAAAATGTGATCAGGGAGGTTTCGATGGAATTTCGGCCATGTATTGATATACACAACGGGCAGGTCAAGCAGATTGTCGGAAGCTCTCTCGAGGATCGGGGCGACCTGGCCAGGGAAAATTTTGTGGCGGCCAGAGACGCTGCATACTATGCACAATTGTATCAGAGAAACGGGATCAGGGGAGGACACATTATCCTCCTCAATCCGGCGTCCAGTCCATACTATGAGGCTGACAGAGCCCAGGCGATGGGTGCGCTTGCCGCCTATCCCGGCGGGCTTCAGATCGGCGGCGGCGTCAATGCTGACAATGCCGCCGAGTATCTTGAGGCGGGCGCTTCCCATGTGATCGTGACCTCCTATGTGTTTCAGGACGGACGTATTCATATGGGGAATCTGGACAAGCTCTGTCGGACAGTGGGAAGGGAGCATCTGGTGCTGGATTTAAGCTGTCGGATGAGAAACGGATGTTATTATATCGTGACGGACCGCTGGCAGAGGTTTACGGATGAGACGGTTGACGATAGTACGCTTGATATGTTGAAGGGTTATTGCGATGAATTTCTGATTCATGCTGTGGACGTCGAGGGAAAGAGTCAGGGGATTGAGGAGGCGCTTGTCAGACAGCTTGGAGAATGGTGCTGCAGGTCCGGCGGGATTGCTGTCACGTATGCAGGCGGGGTGCACAGTTATGAGGATATCGGGCTGTTGAAAACACTCGGAGATGGACAAGTCAATGTGACAATCGGGAGCGCGCTCAATCTTTTTGGCGGAGAGCTTGCCTTTGATGAGGTGCTGGAGAGAATAAGAGAATGAAAAGCTTCGTGATGCCTGTCACGAAGCTTTTGTCGGCAATTTTATTGTCCGACTTTGCGAAGAGGGATTTGTGTTGATGATTAGAGGAGGTGTCTGTGTTGCAGCGCAGTGGAGAGATGGAAAATAAGAGGGTTCGCTATAATGTGCAGATAGTTTCAGATGGGGATACGGGAATAGACAGACACTTTTCGGCAAGTCTCAGGGTGGTTGTGGCTTTTCTGGCCGCTGTGCTTCTAATGATCATAGCGGCACTGTCATACTGCTTTGTTCTGGCGGGGGAGCTGGAGCGCTCTGGCGATGCTGCAGAGCTGCTCAGGACGCGCGGGACAGAGCTCACAGAGCAGAACGAAGCGCTGCTTGTGGAGAAGGAGGAGCTGGTCAGGGAGAACGA
The DNA here is from genome assembly GCA_009774245.1 of Lachnospiraceae bacterium. Taxonomy (GTDB): domain Bacteria; phylum Bacillota; class Clostridia; order Lachnospirales; family Lachnospiraceae; genus COE1. Next base: position 50,808 of record VSNM01000022.1, read on the forward strand.
GGAGCTGCAGGAGAAGGTGGAGATCCTCAGTGATACGATCAACGGCAAGGTGCAGCAGGAACAGGAGCGGGAGGCACAGATCGCACAGACCTATATTCCGACCGGTTTTCCGCTGAGAGGTTCCGCGTCTTACAACGGGGACGATACTGAGCTGGACGGAAATCCGGCAGCAGTGTTTCATGCGTCACAGGGAACAAGCGTGGTCGCGACGGCAAATGGCACGGTAGCCTCGATTGCCGGTGATGCAGCCACGGGATATATTGTGATGATTGACCATGGCAATGGTTATGTCACGGTCTACAGAAATGGTTCCCATCCAAGAGTCGAGCAGGGGGACGCTGTCATGAAGACGACAGTGCTCTTTGATATCGAAGCGGGAAAAGAGGAGCTGGGATATCAGATTATAGAGAATGAGACGTATATCGATCCGCTGAGCCTTATGGAGACGTATGGATAAGGTTAAGGGTTCCCTATTCGTTATCGGATTGTTTGTCCGCAAGACGTTCAAAGATCAGTTCGTACCCGTCGCTGCCGTAATTTAGGGAGCGGTTGACGCGGCTTATGGTTGCGGTCGATGCGCCTGTTTTTTCTGCGATTTCGAGATAGGTCTTGTGGTCGCGCAACATGGTGGCCACCTCGAAACGCTGTGAGAGGGAGAGCAGTTCATTGACAGTGCACAGATCCTCAAGAAAATTATAGCTTTCTTCCCTGGTTTCAAGACAGAGTAGTGCGTCGATCAGATGATCAACGGCATCCGTTTTTATTTTTTTATTCATTATTTACCTCCTGTTTCAAATGGTACACCGGCGGCGCGGTCGAAACTTTAACGCTGTAAAGTTTTACAGTTTTAAAAATTGTAACATATTTGAGCCGGGCTGTAAAGTTTGGAACGATAAAATGAGGTAATAGTCTTGATAAGTAGTATTGAATACTATATAATGGATTGAAAGGAAAGCGTATTGGGACACTGTATCATATATAATGAAAGGCATGGTAATGCATATGCATATAGACACGAAAGATCTACTGAACAGTATTATGGATAGTTTTGACAGAATCAGTTATGTGGAGTCCTCGGATATTCCAAACATCGATCTGTACATGGATCAGGTGACGACCTTCATGGACAAGAATTTCCGGAGGACAACGCGATATCCGGGCAACGATAAAGTTATGACGAAGACGATGATCAACAATTATGCGAAGAACGACCTTCTGCCGCCTCCGGTCAAAAAGAAATATTCAAGGGAACACATTCTGGTGCTGATTTTTATTTATTATTACAAAGGAATTTTGTCGATCAGCGATATCCAGACATTGCTGGGACCGATCACGGAAAAGTTTTTTCACAAGGACGAAGCGTTTGACATCCAAACAATCTATGAGGAGGTTTTTCATGTGGGATATGGTCAGATTGAGGCGCTCAAGCAGCATGTCATGGCGGAGTATGACTGCGCGATGGGAACCTTTGAGGATGCACCGGAGGACAGCAGGGAATTTTTAAAGCTGTTTTCGTTTATCTGTTTTCTGAGCTTTGATGTGTATATGAAAAAGCAGCTGATCGAGAAGCTGGTTGATGAGATCAGGGAAGGTGGCGCCCGCAGGGAGGACGCCAGGGCGGAGGAAAAGAATAAAAAAGAATAAAACTGCATGAAAATAACGCCAAAAACTTGAAATTGTCAGACAATGGTTCTATAATAGTAGGGTAGATGGAAAGGAGGTATTCTATGGGTATATCAGCAGTTGCAGGGGGCGCAGGGTTTGGCAGCTATAGGATTTCTTCGATACATGGCAATCCCTACAGTATGGGCGCCATACAGAAGATTGGACAGAATAACGGGCGTTCTGGTAAGCCGCTTGTGATCGCATCCGAGGAGAAGGAAGCGTCGTATGTCAGGGACTACGGTGAGCTGGATGCGACGAAGAGTACGGCGAGCGGCGATTTTGCCGAGATGCTTGGCATACAGGAAAGTATTCTTTCCCGGAAAGCCGAAGGCAGGCAGACAGATTATGCTTCTTATCTGAATGACACGATCGGAATGATGGGATTACAGAACCGGCTGAGAGATCAGCTCAACGGAGCAGGATTTACTCCATTTTTATAAAATAATCCTTAAAAAACACCCGGTAAGGGTGTTTTTTGTTGCAAAATATGGAAAAATGGTGTATTATGTCTAAATCGTGTAAAAGAATTATTTATAAAATCAGGAGGGGAATTTTCGTGAGAAACAATCGGGGATTAATCTGTGTTAGAAAAGCCGCTGTATTTTGTCTGGCAGTGTGCATGTGTCTGGGAATTTTGTCGGGGTGTGCCGGACTGACGGCGCAGGCCAGGGAGGCAAAGACGGCCTATCTGATTATGGTAAATCGCGCGGCAAATTGTGTGACTGTGTACGAGAGGGATGTAGACGGGGAGTTTCGTGTGCCTGTTAAAGCATTTGTATGCTCCTGTGGACGGGAGGGACATGAGACGCCGCTTGGAACCTTTAAGACAAGCAACTATTATACGTGGAGACTGATGGTGGACGGTTCTTACGGTCAGTATGCAGTCCGTTTCAATAAGGGAATCATGTTTCACTCAGTACCGTATTACACAAAAAATGCCGGAAATATGGAGTGGGAACAGTTTAATCTGCTGGGAGAGCCCGCGTCGCTTGGCTGTGTCAGACTGACGTGCGCGGATGCAAAGTGGATTTATGACAACTGTGGTACGGGCACGGAGGTGATCGTGTATGACGATGCTGAGAACCCGGGACCGCTGGGAAAGCCGGAGGAGGTGAAGCTCACAGCAGAGAATCCGATGCGTCAGTGGGACCCCACTGACACGAGCAGTATGAATCCGTGGAATCAGGTGAGGCCGACGCTTTATCTGACGGGCGCTGCCGGCGGTGAGGAAGAGGAAGTGTTGATGCTTCCGGTTGGCGCGACGCAGCATGATATCTATGATGCGATCGGTCTGATGGATGTGACAAGGGGAGTCTACCCTTCCGGTGAGTACATCATCAGCATCTCCGGAAAATATGACTTAAATCAGCAGGGAACCTATCATATATCTGTGCTCGGCGTCGGCGTGCTGGGCGTCAGAACAGAGAAAAATATGACGCTGCAGGTTATATAGATGTTGATTAGCGGGCAGGGGAATAAGCATCCCCTGCCCGTTTTATCCTTCCTGTTTACCTGTTTTACTTCACCTGCTCTGCAAAGGTGTTGGTTACCAGGTCCTTGTATGGCACATAATCTTCGAGTTCGCCGGCCTCCATGAGGATATTCTGCAGAAGTTTGAAGCTGTCCTCAGTGAAAACCAGATCTGTTTTCCAGGTATCCTGTGTCTGGTAGCGTGTCACGATTGTGGTGATGGTGTCAAGCTCTGTCTCTGGGAACTGTGGCTGAATAACAGATGCTATTTCTTTCGCGGAGTGTTCTGCCACATAGTCCATACCTTTTTGGAGCGCTCTGGTGAAGGCGAGAAGTGTCTCAGGGTTCTCATCGATGTAACTCTTTCTGGCGCTGAATGCGGTGTAGGGCACATAGCCGGAATCGACGCCGAGAGAGGCGACGATGTACCCCTTCTGCTGCGTTTCCAGAGAGGTGGCGTGAGGTTCAAACTCGACCGTAAAGTCAGCATATCCGGCATCTCCTTCCTTTGCGCCTGCAAAGGCCGCTGCGGTGGAGCCGAAATCAATGCTTGTGTCAATGGTGAGATCTGAGTCGGGATCAATTCGGTTTAACTTGAGAATATACTCAAAGACCATCTGCGGCATACCGCCTTTGCGTCCGCCAAGGACATAGGTGCCCTTGAGCATATCCCAGCTGAAATGATCAACAGGAGTCCTGCTCACGAGGAAATTGCCGGCGCGCTGGGTTAGCTGTGCAAAATTGACAGCGTAGTCCTGTGCCCCCTGCAGGTATGTATATATAGACGCTTCGCTTCCCATAAAGCCGATGTCCGCCTCACCTGTGAGCAGCGCTGTCATGGTCTTGTCTGCGCCGTAGCCGGTCACGAGTTCGAGGTTGATGCCCTCGTCCGCAAAATATCCCTCCTCGATGGCAACGTACATTGGCGCATAGAAGATGGAGTGCGCTACCTCATTCAGGACTACTTTTTTCCCGGATTCAGCGGAGTCCGTTTTTGGACTGCATCCACTGAGGAGCGCGGCGGTGAGGAGCGCGACTGTTATGATTCTTATTATGTTTTTCATAATTTCTCCCAATAAGTTGTTTGGATTATCATATGCACAAAGTGACATAAGGGTTACAGTTCAGCCTTGAACTTCGCACTACGCTGTGAAGTTCGTGAGAAAGCGTGGAGGTTGAGATGCATCAAGCTATCGCGAAGCGATTTTGCATGGCTTGATGCTTGTAACAGGAAGCCGAAGGCTGAACTGTTACGCATAAGGGTGATAAAAATAAGGAAAAGAATTGAAACGATGTCATTTCAATGATATAATTTTAAAGATTCTATAAAAAAATTTATAAAAAACGGGAAATAATATAAAGGAAGAAAAACATGGGACTTTATGATACATTAAATGAACAGCAGAAAAAGGGCGTTTTTACCACGGAAGGACCGGTGCTGCTCCTTGCGGGTGCAGGCAGTGGCAAGACGAGCGTGCTCACGAGACGCATCGCATACCTGATCGAGAGTATGGGCGTGAACGCATGGAATATTCTGGCGATCACCTTCACCAATAAGGCGGCCGGCGAGATGCGCGACAGAGTGAACGCTCTCGTCGGGTATGGAGCGGAGAGCATCTGGGTATCTACATTTCACTCGACCTGTGTACGGATTCTGAGGAGACATATCGATCGGCTGGGATATGACAACAGCTTCACGATCTATGACGCGGATGATTCCAAGAGTGTCATGAAGGATGTGTGCAAACGATTGGAGATTGACACAAAGCAGTTGAAGGAAAAGACGATCCTGGGGGCGATTTCCTCCGCGAAGGATAATCTGATCTCGACGACGGAGTACGAGATGGCGGCGGCAGGGGATTATCTGAAAAAGAAGATATCGGCTGCGTATGCGGAGTATCAGCTTACGATGAAGAAAAATAACGCGCTTGATTTTGATGATTTGATCGTAAAGACGGTGGAGCTTTTTAAGAGCTGTCCGGAGGTGCTGGAGAATTACCAGAACCGATTTCAGTATATTATGGTCGATGAGTATCAGGATACGAACACAGCGCAGTTTGAGTTGATCAGGCTGCTGGCGCAGCGCAGCAGAAACCTCTGCGTGGTGGGGGACGATGATCAGTCTATCTACAAGTTTCGCGGGGCAAACATTAGAAATATTCTTGACTTTGAGCAGGTGTATCCGGAGGCGGCTGTGATCAAGCTCGAACAAAATTACCGCTCTACCCAGAATATCCTGGATGCCGCAAATGCGGTGATCGGGAACAATACCAGAAGAAAGTCGAAAGTGCTCTGGACGGAGCATGGAACCGGCAACCGCATTCATTTCAGGGCTTTCGACACGGCCTACGAGGAGGCAGAATACATAGCGGGTGATATCAAACGCAAGAAGCGGGAGGTTGTCAGTGATTACAGGGATTGCGCAGTGCTCTACAGGACAAATGCGCAGTCGCGCCTGCTCGAGGAGAGTTTTATCGCACTGAATATTCCCTACAATGTGGTGGGTGGCGTCAATTTCTATGCGCGCAGAGAGATCAAGGATATCCTGGCGTATCTCAAGACGATTGACAACGGCAGGGACGATCTGGCAGTCAGGCGTATCATCAATGTGCCAAAGCGTGGAATCGGTGCGGCCAGCATTGCCAAGGTGCAGGATTACGCCGATCACATGGGGCTGAGCTTTTATGAGGCATTGCAGCAGGTGGATGAGATACCGGCGTTAGGAAAGGGAAAGTCCGCAGAGAAACTCAGGGATTTTGCGACGATGATACGTGTGTTTCGGACAAAGCAGCAGAATGAATCGCTTGAGGACCTGATCACGGATGTGATCGAGACGACCGGCTATGTGAAGGAGCTTGAGGAGTCCGATGAGGAGGACGCACAGGACCGGATTGACAATATTGATGAGCTGATCACGAAAATAGTAAGCTTTGAGATGGAGCGCGAGAAGCTCGGCGAGGAGGCCTCGCTGTCCGCATTTCTTGAGGAGGTAGCTCTGGTAGCTGATATCGATAATGTGGATGGAGATGACAATCGGGTGTTATTGATGACATTACACAGTGCAAAGGGACTTGAATTTTCCAGTGTGTATCTGTCGGGCCTGGAGGATGGAATCTTTCCGAGCTACATGGCAATCACCTCGGATGATCCGGAGGGCGTCGAGGAAGAACGTCGTCTTGCTTATGTGGGAATCACGCGCGCGAAGGAGGATTTGACGATCACGTATGCGAAGGCGCGTATGATCAGGGGTGAGACGCAGTACAATGCAGTCAGCCGTTTTGTCAGGGAAATACCAGACAAGCTTCTTGACAGCAAGATTCCCGGTGCGAAGCGCTGGGATGAGGAAGAATATGCCGTTGATTCTTATGAGCGGAATATTTTTCAGGCGAAGCCTTTTCAGACGGGCACGGAGACAGGAAGCGGGGCGTTGCGTGATACAGTTTTTGACAAGCCGCGCAATCACTGGGAGGAAGCGGCGGATTTGCTGACATCTGCAAGTCGGCAGACAGCAGGGGGAGCGGCTCCGAAAGTATCCACACCGACATCAGGAAGGTCAGCAGGCGTCAGTGGGGGCGGGACAACATCGGCGGCTGGCAGGTCGGTAGCACGGCAGTCAGATGCCGGGAGGGATTTGTCCGAGATCCTGACGTCGCGTCCGAAGGCTGTTGCCAAAAAGAAGGAGACTCCCGCGGCAAACAAGCCGTACATCGCAAAATCCCTGGATGGACTGACAAAGGGAGCGCCCGCGATCACGGCAGACGAGCTGGGTTACGCGGAGGGCGACCGCGTGCGCCATATCAAGTATGGCGAGGGCACTGTGTTGACAATCGTGCAGGATACGAGGGATTTCAAGGTGACAGTGGCGTTTGACGCGTATGGAAATAAAATCATGTACGCGGCGTTTGCGAAGCTGAAAAAAATGTGAAAAAATGTGATAAAAATTCCAGGTTGAAATTTCTGTCCAATATTGGTAGAATTAAGTTTGTATTACAAAAAGGAAAGGAAGAGGCACGCAATGAAAAAAGTATTGATAATAGGAGCCGGACCTGCCGGATTGACTGCTGCGTATGAGTTATTGCACCGGGCAAAGGGAGAATACGAGGTAATTGTATTTGAGGAGAGCAGCGATATGGGAGGAATTTCCAGGACTGTCAATTACAAGGGAAACCGTATGGATATGGGTGGACACCGCTTCTTTTCCAAAGTATCCAGGGTAAACGAATGGTGGGAGACGATGCTGCCGATGCAGGGAGCGCCCTCGATGGATGATATTGCGGTGGAGCGCAGGATTCCGCTTGCGAAGGGAGGACCTGATCCCGAAAAGACGGACCGCGTTATGCTGCATCGCAACCGTGTGTCGCGCATTTACTTTGACAATAAATTTTATGACTACCCCATTCAGTTAAAGCCGGAGCTTTTTATCAATATGGGACTTGTCAATACGCTGCAGGCGATGTTCAGCTATCTGGGCAGTGTGATCCACAAGCGCGAGGAGAAGTCGTTGGAGGATTTCTATATCAACCGCTTTGGAAAAAAGCTCTATTCTATGTTTTTTGAAAATTATACAGAAAGCTTATGGGGGCGCCACCCGAGTGAGATTGATCCGAGCTGGGGGGCGCAGCGCGCCAAGGGACTGTCCGTCATGGCCATCATCAAGGATGTATTTGGCAAAATGCTCCCCAAAAAGAAGGCGGACCGTCATGTGGAGACTTCCCTGATCGAGGCTTTTCAGTATCCAAAGCTTGGCCCCGGCCAGCTGTGGGACGTCACAGCCTCGGAGGTCGAGAAATTGGGCGGCACGATCTTGAAAAATGCGAAGGTGACAGGCATTCTTAAGAATGAACAGCAGGTGATCACAAGTCTTTGTTACAGACAGGACGGCGAGGATAAGCGCATGGAGGGCGACATCGTTATTTCTTCTATGCCGCTCAAGGACCTGATCGAGGGAATGAATGATGTGCCGGCTGAGCCCTTGCGCATCGCAAAAGGACTTCCCTACAGGGATTATAGGACGCTGGGAGTTCTCGTTCCCAGATTAAACCTAAAGAACAAGACCAAGATAAAGACAGTAGGAAATATTGTGCCTGACAACTGGGTGTATGTGCACGACCGTTCTGTCAAGATGGGACGGCTGCAGATTTACAATAACTGGTCTCCGTATATGGTCAGTGATCTGGAACATACGGTCTGGGTGGGGTTGGAGTACTTCTGCACGGAGGACGATGATTTCTGGAATATGACTGACGATGAGTTCACGAGGCTTGGCATCACAGAGATGGTCAAGATGGGACTGATCGACAGCAAGGAGCTGGTGCTCGACGCCCATGCGGAGCGGGTGAAAAAGGCGTATCCCGCGTACTTTGACACGTATGAGGAGATCGACAAGCTGATCGCGTATATCAATACGATCGACAATTTGTACTGTGTAGGACGGAACGGACAGCACAGGTACAACAATATCGATCATTCCATGATGACTTCCTTTGAGACGGTTGACAATATACTGAGTGGCAAAAAGGACAAGTCCAATATATGGAATGTAAATACAGAAAAAGAGTATCATGAAAAAAAGGAACAGTGAGAAACTGCTCCTTTTTTGTTAAATCATTTTTTAAAGATGGATTGTCTGGCACCGTGCAGTGTCTCATTATTTTTCAGGATATCATTCACGGCGTCCATGCGAAGGCCTGCGTCGATAAAGTCACAATGCTTGCAGAAGGGATAGTGCTGTCTGCCGTTTTGAATCTGCTTGCGCAATTCCTGGTATTTGGGACTGTTCCATGCGTCCTTCACTGTCATCTCATGCAGATCGCCAAAATCTGTCACTTCAAAATTGTCGCAGCAGCAGATGCCAAGCTTACCGTTTGGCATAATCCACATATCTGTAAACGGCATCAGACAGGTCTCCTTAATCACTTTTTTTGTCGCCTGTTTGTTCGGCGCTGAGCCGGCACGGTTTGTGAGCACTTCCTTTAAATAGCGCATCTGTATCAGGATATCTACATCTTTAAACTCATCGGGATGTGCTTTTACGTAGGCGTAGATTTTTTTGACATTATCATGCAGCTTCATGTCGAGACAATAATTGTTGATGATCAGCTGGTCGACATAGGGAATGATGGATTTAGTCTTTTTGATGTCAAGCAGCAGGCCGTTTGTGGACATAAAGATAAAGGCATGGGGCAATTTTTCCCTCGCGTATTTGTGAAATTCGACGATCCGGGTATCGAGCCAGGGCTCGTTGTTTCCATACAGTGTCAGATGCCCGCGATAGTCCCAGTCGGCAAGTTGGTCGATAATGCTGTAGTAAAGTTCATCCTCCATGCGCTTGTAAGGGCGCTTCTCCGCATTTTTGTTCGCTGTGCAGAACTCGCAGGTGGAGTTGCAGCGGTTGATTGTCTCGAGATTGATGACATTTGGCTTTGGAATTTCACTGCTGTGTAGAAAATAGTCAATATATTTCTTCTGCGATTTGCTTCGTGTGATAAACTGTAATTTTAAATAGCTCTCGCTTGACAGACGCGGCAGGTACTTTCGTGCATTCCAGCCAAGCCTCCCGGCGAAATTATGAATCCGTATTGGCATAAAAACTCCTCACTTTTCTTATCTTAAATATGAACGTGTTGAAATAAAAGTATTATACTGCTTTACTATATGGTTGTCAACTCTGGCCAAATTATTCTACACGATAGACGTAGATGCGGTATGGAGAATTTTCCAGAGTGTACGGGCTCTGTCCTGTGAGCCTGAGGGAAAGCTCATCGGCATTTGAAATCTCAAAACGTGAGAAAAGGTATACTCCGTTCACTTTCTGAAAAGCGTCTGTGTTGATGTAGAGTTTTGAGTCCGGCAGCGTGAGGCTTCTCGACGGTAGATAAGAGCTACTGTCAAATCCTGGGAAAATATAGGCGCGGGCGCCCCAAGTGTCATAATAGCTGCGGTAGTAGCTGCTCTTTTCTAGGGCAGGCGCAATGATTTCCCGAAAAGACTCCTTGTACTCCTGCGAATACATACCAAGATAGCCGTCGACAGTGGAAATGCCATTATAAGTAAGAACCGCAGGGTGGAAACCGTATGCAGCCGAATACTCGCCGTTGTAGTCCAGGTCCTCCTTAATAGCGGAGAACAGGTCTTTGGAATAGAATTCCGCATAGTTCAGCATGTCCGCGGGCTGATGTTTGACCAGAGTGTACGCGTTATAATAGCATGTGTTATAAAAATCGTTGTAATTTGCAGGCGCGAATACGACTACAAGCAGCGCGATCAGTGACAATGCGTATGATGCGCGGTGCAGCATTACGGTCTTGGAGTCGTAGAGCCGTTTTACCATGATAAACAGCAGCAGATACCAGAGAAACGGATTAAAAAAGATCGTGCGGTGATACTGAAAGCCCTGCAATGGCGGAACCAGGGTGTAGACGAGATCCCGCAGCGGCTTGTAGTAAAATATCCCATAGATACTGCAGTTAAACAGGATCAGAAGGAAAATGAGATTGGCGGGATCACGAAGTATTTTGCCCCTTGATTGTTGGAGGTAGGTGATATTCTGGATGACGAGAAAGATCAGCACTGCGGGCAGGACGATATATTTGTGGGCGTCGCCGGCATGGAAAATGCTGTTTACAAAGCCGTCGAGCGCTGTGCGCGCCACCTCCGGCAGGCTCAGATCGCCTATGGCCATGGTGCTGCGGATGGTCACAGTGTCACTAAAGAGCATAGAATGAAACAGGCGGTACTCAAAAAATGCGTATCCCAAAAAGAGTACGGGGATAGAAATAAGGAGCTGGCGGTTTAATCTTTTTTGCCGAATCCAGTCAATAATCGTAAACAAAACAAGGTATCCCAGAATAAAAAAACCAAAGTAAGAAAAATAGGATACAATCGGATATAAAAATAAAAAAATGTAATAGCGCAGCCCTTGTCCACTGTAGATCTTGTGGACAAGATATACGACGAGCGGAATGGATGCAAAGGCGATGCCATAGACAGGAAATACAGGCAGAATGCCATAAATGAGGCCAAATAGCAGGATAAATGGTCTGTATGTCCGCCAGTCCGGCAGGAACTCCCTCGCCAGGAGACAGATACTTCCCATGGATATGGCAATGCTCAGAAAATAGCCGGCAATGTAGGCAGCATAGTCGGGCAGGAAGGTATACAAAAAATGAAAGAGATAAAATTCCGAACCAAAGTCATCCCGCGTCACACCATTTAAAATAGGAAGCGTCACATCGTGGGAAAAAAATGTGTCTGTGAGCTGCATCATTTTGAGGTGTGGAATGAACAGATCCAGATTGTCGTGTATGGTGATGTAGCTTTTCTCTCCGAAGCCTGTAAAAACGATGGCCTCTGCCAGAAGAAGTCCTGCTATGATCACAAGATACCAGTATTTAACGATGATTTTCATGACTTTTTTCATAATAAACAGTTCTCCATTTCAAAGATTTAGGAATTCACTTATTTTTCTACAGTTCCTTAATATATCAGGCGGATTATTTTATTATACATTAGTTTCCGGTGCAAAAGCAAGAATTAGAAATTTATTAGAAATATGTGGCCAGTAACACGGTTATATCAGTAATACAAATTTTAGAAATAAATGGTAGTAAATTTGGTGAATTTGTGCTATCATATTTACAGATAATTATTCCTAAAGTAGTTATCATAAAATAGAAAGACAGAATAGCATTTAAAGAAACGAAAGGGGCTTTTGATATGAAAAAGTGGGACGAATTAGTAGACTATCTGCAGGATAAGAATTTGGTGAGCAACGATATTCTAAGTAAATACTGTGCGAAGAGCGAGCTCAAGAAGGACAATGAGAAAAAGGGCAATACTGTACTGTGGGTGCTTGCTATTATCGGCGCGGTGGCTGCGGTAGCCGCCATTGCATATGCAGTATATCGTTATATGACACCTGATTATCTCGATGATTTCGATGATGAGTTTGACGACGACTTTGAGGACGACTTCTTTGATGATGAGGAGGACGAGGAGCAGGAGCCTGCAAAAGAAAACGAGTATACAACTGTAAAGTAACAGCTGCAACAAATGAAAGAGTTCTGAGGGAGTGCTGACAAAGCGGTACTCCCTCATTTGCTGTATTGGAGGATTTATGAAAAAGGGACAAATCTATGAGGGATATGTGGAGCGTGTCGATTTTCCAAATAAGGGGATTGTGAGATGTGAAGATGAGACAGCAGTTGTCAAGAATGTGCTCCCCGAGCAGAAAATATCATTTATGGCCAGCAAAAAGCGCAAAGGAAAAGTGGAGGGGCGACTGCTCTCGGTGCTGGAGAAGGCTCATTTTGAACTGACGGATGTGTGTCCGCATTTCGGAGAGTGCGGAGGCTGCAATTACCAGAGTATTCCATATGAGAAGCAGCTCGAAATAAAGGAACATCAAGTGCAAAGACTGTTGTCCCCTGCTTTTGAAAAACAGATGTTATTAGAAGGAGAGAGGACAGGTGTCGAGCAGTATATGAATCGCATTTTTGAGGGAATCAAACCAAGCCCCGTACAGTATCACTATAGAAATAAGATGGAATTTTCTTTCGGTGATGAATATAAGGATGGACCGCTCGCGCTGGGGATGCACAGGAGAGGGAGCTTTTACGACGTTGTATCAGTGCGGGATTGTCGTATTGTGGATGAGGATTACAGAATGGTGCTCGCCTGTGTATTGGACTATTTTTCGCAAAAGAACAGTAGTTATTTTCACAAAATCAGTCATAAGGGATATCTGCGCCATCTGTTAGTGCGGAAAGCGCAGAAGACCGGTGAGATGCTAATCGCACTGGTGACGACGACACAGGAGACATATGATCTGGAGCCATTGGTGGCACAATTGCTGAAATTGCCGCTGACAGGAAAAATAACAGGTGTACTTCATGTAAAAAATGATTCCGTGGCAGATATTGTACAGAGTGATGATACAGTCATTTTATATGGCCAGGATTATTTTTATGAAGAACTGCTGGGACTGCGGTTCAGAATTTCACTGTTTTCCTTTTTCCAGACCAATACGCTGGGTGCAGAAGTATTGTATGAGACAGCACGTGATTTCCTGGGCGATATTTCCGGGGAGGGAAGGCGTGACAAGACGGTGTTTGACCTGTACAGTGGGACAGGAACGATTGCCCAGCTATTAGCGCCTGTGGCGAAGAAGGTAATCGGCGTGGAGATAGTGGAGGAAGCTGTCCTTGCAGCCAGGCAGAACGCGGCGATGAATGGACTGCATAATTGCGAATTTATTGCAGGAGATGTGTTAAAGGTGATAGATGAGCTCGGTGAAAAACCTGATTTCATTGTGCTTGATCCTCCGCGTGACGGGATTCATCCCAAGGCCCTGCAGAAGATCATTGACTTTCAGGTGGACAGACTTGTGTACATAAGCTGTAAGCCGACGAGCCTTGCGCGGGACTTGGAGGTGCTGCTGGACAGCGGGTACAGGATGGAGCGGGCAACCGCGATAGACCAGTTTCCGGGGACAAGTCATGTGGAGACGGTATGCCTTTTGTCCAAACTCCATGAAGCGAAGCATCATGTGAATGTTACATTGGATATGGATGAGATGGAATTGACAGCTGCGGAGAGTAAAGCAACTTATGAGGAAATTAAAAAATATGTGGCTGAGCATTATGAGGGGATGAAGGTTTCTAACCTTTATATTGCGCAAGTGAAGGCTAAGTATGGAATCATAGAGCGTGAGAACTATAATTTGCCTAAATCAGGGGATGCGAAGCAGCCACAGTGTCCGAAAGATAAGGAAAAGGCGATTGAGGATGCGTTGAGGTATTTTCAGATGAAATAAAAAAGAGAAATATCTACATTTTGTTTTGTATAGAGTGTCTTTTGTTGTAAAGGAGTAAAAAAGGCTGTTTAGAGATGATAAGGTCTATAGATGGCGAGTGTGTATTAGAGTATGAATAGATTTCTGATATTGTATATGATATGTCGGAGGGATCATAGTGAGAATAGCGACCTATAACATATGGAATTCCGCAACAGGTATGCCAGAACGAAAACAGCAATTGATAGAAGAAATAATTAAAATCAGTGCGGATATTATTTGCTTACAAGAAGTACCTAACAAAGCAGCGCATCAGGATTTAGTAGAAAGATGTAGGTATCAATTTGCTGTGTTTCATGAACATGCAAACGAGGAAGAAGGATTAAGTATTCTAAGTAGATATTCAATTAAGAGTTTTGAATATGATCAAAATTGTATATTTGCTAAGATAGAAATTCAGAATAAGACTTTACTTTTAATTAATACTCATTTACCTTGGGATAGTGCAGTAAATCGAGAATTGGTTGTTTTAAATGTAATGGAAAAGATTGAAGGTATTTCATTTGACTATGTAATTTTTTTAGGTGATTTTAATTGTTCAGAAAGATCGGGTGTAAACCAGTTTTTATTAGGGGAAATGACCTTAAAAGGACGTGATTGCGGAAAAAATTGGTACGATTTAGCTGAGGCATATGCAGAACGCCATAATATAGCGACTGATAATACACTTGATATAAAATCTAATCCCAGATGGAAAGGATTAAAATCAATAGAAGTAAGTAGACGATATGACAGGATATTAGTTAGAAACACATATCCGATGGATCTTCCTATATTAGAAAAATGTGAGACATTTGGGAGAACTATTTCAGAAAAAAGTGGATATGCTGCGAGTGATCATTATGGAGTGTATGCGGATCTTTATTTTATTTGATTGTAAGGGAGTATAAGATGAATAGAAAAATTCCAGACAAAATATTAGAAATAGTCGGAAATCAATCTTCATATAGCAATAATGTGGGAATGTCTGATTCGGAAGTGCTGATTTATCCAGATTATGTATTAAAGATACAAGCTGAATCTGAGGAAACTAAAAATGAGAAAGATATTGTTGCATGGCTGGATGGACAGGTTCCGGTTCCCGGTATTCCGGTATATTACGTGGAAGATGGAACAGCGTATACGCTAATGACACGAATAACAGGAAAAATGCTATGTGATGAAGAATATCTAAATAATCCCAAACAGTTAATCAGATGTGTTGCAGAAGGCTTAAGAACGTTATGGAAAGTTGATGTAACGAAATGTCCATTTCGAACCAGCAGGTTGGAGGAACGATTGAAACAGGCCAGATGGAATGTAGAAAATAATCTTGTTGATATGGAAAATGTTGAAACTGAAACATTTGGAGAAGGCGGATTCAGAGATTCGGAAGAATTAATATGTTGGCTGGAGGTAAATCGCCCCAAAGAAGATATTGTTTTTACTCATGGAGATTTCTGCTTACCAAATGTGTTTGTTGAAAACAATAGGATTAGTGGATTTATCGATCTTGGCAAAATGGGACCTGCAGATAGATGGCAGGATATTGCCATTGCGTTAAGAAGTTTGGATCACAATTTTGCAGGACATTACAACGGAGGAAAGAAATATTTTGATTTTACACATCAAATGTTATTAGAGGAATTGGAACTGGATATGGATTATGACAAGTTCAGGTATTATATTTTGTTGGATGAGTTGTTTTGATTTCGAATATAACCCAAATTGATTACGGAGACGAATTTATGAAGATAACTGAATTATGTATAAAATATGCTTTAGGCAAAATAATAGAAGAACCCAAGTTAGTAACAGGTGGTTTGATGCATAAAATGTATCATGTGAGTACAGACCAAGGAGAATATGCTATAAAATTGTTAAACCCTGACATCATGAAAAGACCAGAGGCATTAACTAATATGATTCATTCAGAATTGGTATCAAATGTATTGTCAAATGTTATTCCTCTTGTTGCTGCTAAAACATTTCATGGAAAAAATATTATTGAGATGGATGGCTCTTTTTTTGTAGTATTTGATTGGTTGGATGGAAAATCCATTTTTGCTCCGGATATATCAGAATATCATTGTGAGCAGATTGGCCGAGTGTTAGGTAATATTCACGCAACTCAGGTAAAGATTGATGCCATGGTTGAGAATCGTGATATTAGAGAAGCATATGATTGGAATCTGTTTATGGAGAAAGCAAAACTTTGTAATTCAGAGGTCCTTGAAGTTTTACAAGAAAATATTGCAGATATCATGCGATGGGATAGGAATGTAGTCACTGGTTTGTATGAAGCATCGCAAAATCAAGTGATTAGTCACCGGGATTTAGATCCTAAAAATGTTATGTGGAAAAATGATGCACCATACATTATTGATTGGGAAGCGGCCGGATATGTTAATCCCTTTCAGGAATTGATTGAGGTACTGAATTACTGGATTTCTGATGAAACGGGTAAATATGATAAAGCTAAATTTGATGCCTTGATGCAAGCATATACAGAAAATAATAACATATACAATGTAAATTGGGATGTTATATTGAGTTGTAGCGTTGATGGAATGCTTGGGTGGCTGGAATATAATCTAAAGAGGGCGCTGGGAATGGAAGGTACCGGTATAAATGACCAAGAAGAGGGAATCCAGCAAACCCAAGGAACGATATATGAATTAAAAAAATATGAGAATCAAATAGAACAACTTAAGGTATGGTTAGATGAATTTGTTAGAGAAAAGTATACCCTATAAAAGCATTATCATGAGGTGTGACAGTATAAACAGAAATGCTTTTTCTGAAGCAGAAGAATGTTTTTCTATAGTAAAGTACAAGCCGGGAATGAAATCTGTCTGGATTGAGATGCAGAAAGCGGCAGGACAATTTGAAGGTTATTCAGATGCTGATATTGCTGATTATTTTGAAAAAACTTTTTTGTATGACAGTAGTGAAATTGATGAAAGATGCTTTTTCCTCAAAGATAACGTTGAAGAAGCGTATATTGGTACATGTTGTGCATGGTTTTCAAATAAAGGAAAAAGAATTGTTCCGGTACTTCATTGGCTTGCAGTTGTTCCAACGCATAGAAATAGGGGATGCGCTCGTATGTTGATTACATATGTATTAAAATACTTTGAGCAGAAATATGAAAAACAAGCAGTGTACTTACATACGCAACCTGAATCATATCAAGCCATAAAATTATACAATGATTTTGGCTTTAATATTACGCAAGAAGATAGTTATGGACATGCTGTGAATGAATATGAGGATGCTATGGAAATATTGAAGGAAGTTATGAATTCTGAAGCATATAAGAGGTTAAAAAATACAGCTGTTCAGTAAAAGGGTTACATGTCAGCAACCATTTTTTATCATAAACTTATAGTTGTGAGCGAGAATAATGGAGAACGCAAAATACTATATCTATTTAGTCTCTATCTTTTTGCACAGTTCACTGTAAGTGAATCTTGACAAAATCGAACAAATATTCTATATTTAACAACGGAGATACTATACCCAAAAACAGAAATGTGAATATACAAACGAAGCTCAAACCCTTGTGGTTTGAGCTTTTTCCAATTTTGTAAGAACTCTGAGAACAACAATTTGCAAAAAGTCAATTAACACTTTGCGACAGATTATGGACAGAATTTTTCACAAAACTGATTGTGCAACACTAACAATTTTTTGGGGAATGTATAGTCTCGCAAGCGTAACAGCATGGCAATCGAGTAACATCGGTTGCTTTTTTATTGCTTATTTTTAGAAATCATTGTTTGCCCCGGGAGAGTGATTTCTAAAAGAAACCAGATGTCAATAAGGAGGAAATTCAAAATGAAAGAGTATTCAAAAGGTATTTATGTGAAATTTAAGCCGGAGGAGGTGGAGATGATTCATGAACGGATGAAAGAGGCCGGAGTTCAAAATATGAGCGCCTTTATCAGAAAAATGGTATTGAACGGATATATGATTATTCCTGAGTGGCCAGAACTGAAAGGGGTGCTGTCTTTGCATTCAAGAATTAGCAATAACCTAAATCAGTATGCGAAAAAAGCAAATGAAACCGGAAATATCTACAGAGAGGATATTGCTGAATTAAAAGAGATGCATGATGAGCAAACTAAGCTACTTAGAAAAACGCTTAAGTCAATCATTCATCTTTATGATGTAGATTCAAAGAAGAGAAATTAATTATTATGAAAAAGCGATAGCGTGGCTCTGCGGCTTGCCAGCAGTTCAAGGGGATTGGGGCATTCCCCCAACAAGCAAAAACGCGCCGGGTATATACCGGTGCACTGCTTGCCAATTTGTGAAATAGCATTTGGAGAATGATTTTGGCAAGCCGATGTTCAAATTGAGAAAGCGTTTTAAATTTGCAAAATGTAAAGAAGGAAGGATTGAAGTTATGGAAAATTTAGAAAAAGGACAAGTATCTGAAAGAAACGTAATGGAGGATGCGGGTATTATGCTGAATAGTGATTATTGTACAGGTGAAGAAAAGTTTACTTTTTTCAGATTACCAAAATGCTTGGTGGATAATGTGTGCTTTGCGGAGTTATCAGCAGATGCAAAACTTTTATATTCATTCTTTTTAGACCGTGTTTCTCTATCTATAAAAAATGGATGGATTGATGACAAAGGAAGGGTGTTTATCTATTATTCGGTAAAAAGCGTTTGTGAGGATTTGAATTGTGGCACTCAAAAAGCCTGCAAACTATTGGATGAGCTGGAGAAGGCGGGAGCACTTGAGCGAAAGAGACAAGGACTGGGTAAGCCTAACAAGTTGTATCTTAAAAAAGTATTTTGAGGGATATCTACATAGGAAAAATCAAAACAGAAGAGGGGTGAAAATCACATCTGAGAATTTTGATTAATGCACCCACAGAGTTTTGATTCTTACGTATTTAGAACTGTAGAAATCAAAGCCTAATAAAACTAATAATAACAATACTAATTTTAATAATATCTATCTTATCCTATCAGGGAATGAAAGGACATCACTATGGATGGGATACGATGGATTTCAATGACAATGTCAGAAAGGATTTTAATTATGGTTAAGAATAAAGTGGTTCTAAAAGAAAGAGATGCATGGAGTGATTTGGCAAATTTTATCGGAGAAATGGTAGCAAAGTATGCAGAAGCGATGGATTTGGATAGTTTGCCAGATCCGGATCATTATCTTCTCATGAAAAGAATTAAACAGCTGTATGTTGAATTTTATAAACCGAAGAATATAGTAAAATTTAGAAATACAAAAATCTCTATTGAAAGAAAAGCTGTCGCATGATATTATAACCGTAAAGACGGATATTAAAATTGCAAAATACGGATACACATGAAATGTTGGTGGAGGAAAAATCATGATTATCAGTGAAAGAATTTTTTATGTGATGGAGCAGAAGAAAATAACGCAGTTGGAACTCTCAAGAAGAACTGGAATTGCAACGAGCAACATCAGTGACTGGAAAAAGAAAAAGACAAATCCAAAAGCGGATTGTTTGCTTTCAATATGTGATGCATTAGATATTACTCCTGAACAGCTTTTAACAGGAAAAGGAATTGATCCGGATTATAAAGATACAGATATGGATTATGAAGTCACTAGGACGGATATTAAGATTTTAAAACAGATACATAGTCTGGGTGATGAGCAGTATAAAAGACTGATGGCGTATATGAAGGCTTTGCAGAAGTTGGAACAGATGGAGAGCATTGTGGAGGAATAGA
This sequence comes from Lachnospiraceae bacterium, assembly GCA_009774245.1. Lineage (GTDB taxonomy): Bacteria > Bacillota > Clostridia > Lachnospirales > Lachnospiraceae > COE1. Next base: position 70,510 of record VSNM01000022.1, read on the forward strand.
GATGGCAAATAAAATAGTTAGGGAAACCATTCACGCAAAAGGAATTGATATTGGAATCTACACGAATGATTTTGAGAATGAATATATTTCATTGACAGATATTGCGAAATACAGAAATGATAATGACCCAAGATTTGTTATTCAGAACTGGATGCGAAATAGAAATACAGTTGAGTTTTTAGCAGTTTGGGAAGAACTTCATAATCCAGATTTTAACCGTGTGCAATTCGAGGCGGTTAGAAGTGAGGCTGGATTAAACAGATTTGTTATGACACCTACTAAATGGATTGAACAGACAAATGCTATTGGAATAATGACGAAAGCTGGCAGGTACGGTGGAGGTACTTATGCACATAGCGATATTGCAATGGCATTTGCCACATGGATTTCTCCAGAATTCCAGTTGTATATTATGAAAGATTACCGCAGATTAAAGCAGGATGAAAATAGTCGGCTTTCATTGGATTGGAATTTGAACAGAGCTTTATCAAAGGTGAACTATCGTATTCACACGGATGCAGTAAAAGAAAATTTGATTCCACCAGAACTAACACCTGAACAGATTGTCTATACATATGCCAGTGAAGCAGATCTTTTAAATGTTGCTTTATTTGGACAAACTGCAAAGCAATGGAAGAATAACAATCCAAGCAAAAAGGGTAATGTGCGTGACGATGCAAATTTAAATCAGTTATTGGTGTTGGCAAATATGGAGAGTTATAATGCTATTTTAATTGAGCAGGGGAAATCGCAATCAGAAAGAATTATATTGCTTAGAAATTTGGCAATTAAGCAGATGGATACATTATCCAGCATCAATTTATCAGCGGTTTCTACACTCCCTGGAGGTGACATGTAATTTGTTGAAAGAAAAAACCAAAGTATATTTATATACCCGTGTCTCAACAGCTATGCAGATAGATGGTTATTCACTGGAAGCACAGAAAACCAAAATGGAAGCCTTCTGTGACTATAATGAATATGAGATTGTTGGCGAGTATGAAGATGCAGGGAAATCCGGTAAATCCATAGAAGGAAGAATTGCATTTAATCAGATGATGGATGATATCAAATCGGGAAAAGATGAAGTATCTTATGTCCTTGTATTCAAGCTTTCCAGATTTGGCAGAAATGCAGCAGATGTACTTGCTACACTACAGGTGATGCAGGACTTTGGAGTTAATCTAATCTGTGTAGAGGATGGAATTGATTCATCTAAAGATGCCGGTAAGCTTATGATATCTGTGCTGTCAGCAGTGGCAGAGATTGAGCGTGAGAACATTCGCGTTCAGACCATGGAAGGTAGGATGCAGAAAGCCAGGGAAGGCAAATGGAATGGTGGCTTTGCACCGTATGGATATTCACTTATTGATGGAAAACTGGAAGTCAATGAGGAAGAAGCAGTGGCTATCAGAACGATATTTGACCAATATGTAAATACGGATTTGGGAGCGAATGGAATTGCTAAGTATTTAGAAAATCACGGAATCCATAAGATAGCCAGACAAAATGGTACCAATCCATTATTTGATGCGGCTCTTATCAGAAGAATTATTCAGAATCCGGTTTATAGTGGTAAAATCTCTTATGGCAGGAGACGGACAGAAAAGGTTCATGGTACGAGGAATGAGTATAGGCAGGTAAGGAAGGATGACTACTTATTAGTAGATGGTTTGCACGAAGCTCTTGTATCAGAAGAAGTGTGGGAACAGGCACAGGTCAAAGTGGCTGCGCAGGCAAAAAAGTATGAAAAAGTCAATCGTGACAAAGGAGAAAAGATTCATCTTTTATCGGGAATTTTGAAATGTCCTGTCTGTGGCGCAGGAATGTATGGCAATAAGGCGATTAAGAAACGCAAGGATGGAAGCAATTATAAGGATTTTTATTACTATGGTTGCAAGCACCGCAATATGACCAGAGGCCATAAGTGTGATTACAGAAGACAGGTGAATGAAGAGATGTTGGACGTTGCTGTTGCAGAGGTGATCAGCAAGTTGGTTAGCAATCCTAAGTTCTCAGATTTAATCCGCAGCAAGATAAATATGGAAGTAGATACCAGTACACTGGATCAGGAGATAGCAAATTATGAGAAGCAATTAAGACAGCTATATCATAACAAAGATTCTATCTTGTCTGATATTGATTCTCTTGATTACGAGGATAAGCATTATCAACGAAGAAAAACAGATTTGGAGAACCGTTTGTACAAAACCTATGATAAAATAGAGGAAGCAGAGGAGCTGCTTGTATCTGCAAAAACCAAGAGACGTTCTCTGCTGGCAGATAAGATTACCGGAGATAATATCTACAAGGCACTCATTTTCTTTGATAAACTGTATGATAAAATGAATGAAGCAGAGAAACGAGAGTTTCTGTCACAGTTAGTGGATAATGTACAGATTTATGAAGAACGGAAAGAAAATGGTCAGTGGCTAAAATCCATAGAATTTAAGTTGCCGATTATAGAAAAAGAGTTTACACTAAGTTTGGACAACGATGCGCAAAACGAGACTGTGGTGTTGATACAAAGGAAAGATACCTAGAAATCCTTGAATTTACGCACTTTGTGACATTTTTCAGTTTTAACAAAATCGGTGAAAATCACAAGGAAAAGATACTTGTGAAGAAAGTAACCGTAGTTGTGGCATTAGACCTCGGTACGGGGAACACAAAAAATCCTGATAATGAAAGTGAATAGAGAGCTATCAAATATAGTGATAGATTATAGGGATGCTTGAGTGAGAGTGTCCCTATTTTTTATATAGGGCATTCCATAGTGGGATGCTCTTTTCAATTCAATTTTAAAAGGAGGAACTAAAAAATGTCAAACACAGCGTTAAGAGCAGAGAAAGCGAAAGAGATTATTTTTATCAGCGATGCACATGAAAAATTCTACTATGAGAAATTGAAAGAGGTCAGGTATCAGGACGTGTACCATAAAGCGCTTGTATATTGTCTTGGTATCAGCGATGACACGAGAAGAAATATTTACAGTATCTATGATTTTAAGACAGGCTGTGTAAAAACAGAGTGCCTGCATGAAGGCTGGCAGACCAGCGGGAGCGTGAAAGTAGTCAGGAT
>VSNM01000023.1 GCA_009774245.1 Lachnospiraceae bacterium
TCCCTCCTGGATGTAGTTATTGACGCATATAAAAAACCCTTCTTTTGTGAATATGAAATAAACATAATATCTCCTTAATGGTTGGAATAATTTATATATTAATTCTAACCACATAAAGGAAATATGTCAAGTTTTTATGAAAAAACATTGATTTTACAATACGTGTACTAATTAATCAATGATGTAGTTGGAATTAGCTTACGGGAATTACGGATTAATTTTTGACGTCTTGTCCTCAACAATGTGCCAATCCGTTTCTGCTACGCCAATTAGTGTATCTCCAAGCTCATATGACAGCTTTACTATCCCTTCATCATCTTTTCGGTCAGCCGCGTCAGAATGCTGAACCTGATATGCATTAAAACCATTAATATCTGCAATAGACTTTATATCTCCCGAAATTGAAAAAGATCCAAGTTTTCCCTCATTAGCAATTATATCTACAGGCGTCGCGGAGGAATATTCATACTCTGATTTTTCATCAAATTCATAAAGTTTCCCAGAAACATTTATAGTTATGTCCTCCGCGCAGACCACAATACCAGTTTTAGGAAAAATAAATGCCAACAACATAACAACCATCAATGTTATAACAATTTCTTTTGTAAATGCTTTATTCATATTTCCCTCCAAAATTCTCGTTGCATATTAAGAAACTTTTGTAGTTATTGTTCTTTCTCTATTATCCTGTTTGCTATCATTGTGAACAAGGTCATTTTTCCTGCTCCATCTGGTCAAATAATTAATTAAAGTATAGCACAGGCAGCCATGTTGTGCAAATATAGTATATACACCAAAATCCGAATCAGCAACTGCGGGGATATTTCACACCCATATGCCACAAGCAAAAACTTCTGTGAGACATATGATGACAGACATCAGCATGACTAATTTTCCGGCTTTCTATACTTCTTGCCTTTCGTCGCCCCATCTTCCTCCAACAGACCAGCTGCTACCAATTCTCGAAGCAGTATTTTCGTTCTACTCCACTTAACACCAAGAATATCTACAAATTCACTCGCTTGATACCATACACCTGGTTCCATAGCAGTTAATATTATTTCGTATTGTCCCAATGTTTTTTTCGTCACTTTTTTGGCACTTTTCTGGCACTTTTTTTCGTCACTTTTTTCCGCTGCTTTTTTCTTAAAGGAAAGTGTTACTATTGTTCTTTCGACACTATCCTGTCTTTCCTCAATCTGTGGTTCCTCCCACCCTTCCTGCTGCCACACCGCAAATAATTCCGGCACACCGCTGCCAGCACGTTCCCCAATGTCAATCAGGTTAAACAGTTTCATCAAGGCTTTATTGCGGGGATCTGACTCACCACCTATCTTCATCTGATATTTTCCGACGCGTATACTTCCAGGATTTTCCAAAATCAGCATGTCACTTTCCTGCTTAATCACAACCCCTCTCGGAACAAAGAAATCCGTATTGACCAGGCAGTTAGCTAAGACTTCCCTCAATGCCCTGTGCACCGGAGTGTCATCTATACGATCGCCACCCGCCATTTTAAACGGCACTTTTACGTTCTTAATAATCTTATTGTATACACGAAAATAAAATTCAAACAAATTTCCACTCCATTCACCAGAACTTGACTGTAATCGGTCTGTCCACCTGATCGAAGGATCTAACAATTCCCTGTAATCAAGAAAATATTCTGGATATTCCCTGACAATCCTGTTTTCCTCCCCAAACATCAAAAGTCCTGCCACTGTAGGGTGCAGTTCCTTATCCCTGCCCATCTCCGCGGCGCCAATTTTCTGCAGATACTCAGCATCACTCAGATTGATCCATGGATGCCCTGGTTTAAAGGATCTATGGCGGTTCCGGTAGCTCTGTATCGTATCCCTGTCCAACTGGTCAATTGTCATGCTCTCCACAATTCTCATATCCATCGTACTTTCTGTCTGATCCCTGAGCATAGATTTCACCTGCAAATCAGTACAGTGGTAATCTCCCTCATGATTTCTCTTAAATGTACCACCAAACATGTTATTGTTGATAAAGATCGGCTTTTGCTCCCGCCTTGCCATAGGCACATAAATTACGATGACAATATCCTCACCAACATCGTAAACCTCTACATCATCATCTGACAGGATATTTGCGCTCACCTTCTTATAATTGTTGACCGTATCCCAAAATTCCTTTAAAAGTTTTTCTTTGTCAACGCTCTTTAAACCAGTCGTTTTCCAGCTTCTATCGCTCTCCTCTTTCACTCCAAGGATGATAACGCCTCCGCAACAGTTGGCAAATGCTGAATACGTATCCCACAATGAAATAGGCAGTCCTCCATTTGCGCGCTTTACTTCACGGCAGTTGTCCTCTCTGTAGGAATCGAATTTTGTTATGTCAAATAATAATTCCATACTCGCCGCCTACCTTTCCAGCCTCTCATATCACACTCTAACGCATAATCCTATCCGCTATCCGCTCAACGGTCAGATTGCTTGTATCAAGAACATTTTCTATCGATAAAAAATATGGTAAAGACTTTAGACTGACTTCAAGCCACGCTCTTGTCCTCCAATCACAGATTTTATCATTCTCCCACCGATCGATCAGACTTTTTTGGTCACATACCAAAACAACGCTTTTTATTTCCAGTCCCATCTCAGCGATTCCATCAGCGATTTTCTGATATACCCATTGATCGTCCATCACCCATACGACTACAATCATTTTGCATATTGAACATTTCCTGTAGTTACCAATCATGTGCAGAATGTTGTCTATTGCCATCGTTTTGGTCTCACGATTTCCCACAAATGGATGCAAGTCCATGCACCAGTCTCCATCTATAAAAGCTGTTCCTGCATATTTTTCCGCAATATATTTCCCAATTGTTGTCTTCCCGACTCCCATGGGGCCATTTATTATGATTACTCTCATACAGAACTTCCCTCAATCATATAATCCACGCTGGCACATAACAGTTCTGCCTGTCAATCGGGATGACGTCCTGTGCCAGACAGACCACCGCCCCATTTCCCGCCAGCGCTTTCTGTCCTCCATCTGCATCTGCGAACTTTTTCAGTACGGAAAAAGTCCACGCCCCTACTCAAACTGCGCCCGATACATCTGATAATAAAACCCTTCCCGTTCCATTAGTTCTCTATGTGTGCCCTGCTCAACAATCTCGCCGTGGTTTACCACCAGGATCACGTCCGCGTTCTGAATGGTCGAGAGCCTGTGGGCGATGACAAAACAGGTCTTATGCTCCATCAGCCTGCGCATCGCCTGCTGAATCTGCTGCTCCGTCCTTGTGTCAACATTGGAGGTCGCCTCGTCGAGAATGAGCATCGGCGCGTCCAACAGCATCGCCCGCGCAATCGTCAGCAGCTGTTTCTGTCCTTTTGAGATATTGGTTCCCTCGTCCGTGAGTACGGTATCATAACCCTGTGGCAGGCGCTTGATGTACGAATGAATCTTTGCAGCCTTTGCGGCAGCAGTCACCTCCTCTAAGGTCGCCCCCTGTCTGCCATATGCGATATTTTCATAGACCGTCCCCTCAAAGAGCCATGTATCCTGCAGCACCATGGCATATGCCCTCCGCAGGCTCGCGCGCGTCACATCGCAAATCCCATGGTCGTCCACACAGATTCTTCCGTCATCCACGTCATAAAAACGCATCAACAGATTAATCAGCGTCGTCTTTCCGGCGCCGGTCGGTCCTACGATTGCCACAAGCCTGCCCGGCGCCGCGTGCAGGTTCAGATTTTTGATAATCTTTTGTCCTTCCAGATACCCAAAACTCACATCTTCCAGTAAGACATCACCCTCTACCGCCTCAAGTTCTACCGCCTCCGCACGGTCTGCAATTTCCAACGGTTCGTCGATCATCTGAAAGACACGCTCCGCCGCCGCAAGCGCAGACTGCAGCTCACTCATGATATTGGCTGCCTCGTTGATCGGTCCTGAAAATTTTCTGGAATATAGAATAAACGAAGAAATGCTTCCAAGGCTCATCTGCCCTGCCAGAAAAAGCAACGCCCCGAACATGCTCACAAGCGCAAGGGAAAGGTTGTTGACAAAGTTCACCGCCGGACCGACGACGCTCCCATAATATTCCGCCCTATAGTAAGCCTCCACCGCCTCCTCGTTTTTGCCGTCGAACTTACCGATCGTGTTTTCTTCCTGGTGATATGCCTTTAGTGTCTTCTGCCCCGTGATCATCTCCTCCACAAAACCGTTTAGCTCGCCCAGCCTGCGCGAGCGCATACGAAACAGCGGGCGTGTTTTTCCCGTAATGAACTTTGTCAATGCGACCGCCAGCGGCACTGTAAAGGCAAAGATCTGCACCAGTTTTGGCGAAATCACGACCATCATGGCAAACGCCACGACAACGGTGATTAACGTTGTGAAGATCTGCACCAGGTCATTTGCAAGGGAGGTGTTCACCGTGTCTATATCATATGAAATGCGGCTGATGATATCCCCTGTCTGGTGTGTGTCAAAGTACCCGACCGGCAACGCCAGCAGATGCCCGAACACATCTTTGCGCATCTGATACACAACCTTGCGGCTGATCTGAATCATCAATACGGAGAGAATATAGGCCAACACGGAAGAAATCACATAAAATGCAACCATCAGCCCCGCATAGTAGAACACGCGCGCGAAATCAACCCTGCCGACGCCCGGCTCGATGGCATCAATCGCATAGCCTGACAGCATCGGCCCCACCAGCGCCAGCAGATTGCTTCCCACGGTCAGCCCAAGCGCCAATAATACCAGATACCGATACTGTATCATATAGCTGCCAAGCCGCAGGATCGTTCCCTTGCGGTTCTTTGGCTTTTCATACTTTTTCTGACCTTCCGCCATATCATACCTCCCTCAAAAAATTACATCTGCGAATCGCGAATTTCCCGGTAGATCTCGCATCTTTCCAGAAGCTCCTCATGCGTTCCATATCCAATCATTTTCCCGTCCTCAAGCACCATAATATGATCAGCATGCAGAATCGAGCTGACGCGCTGCGCGATGATCAGCTTCGTCGTATCCGCAAAATGCTCCGCCAGCTCATGGCGAAGCGCCGCGTCTGTCTTGTAGTCCAGCGCGCTCGAGGAATCATCCAGAATCAGGATCTCCGGCTGCGCCGCCAGTGCCCTTGCGATCAGAATGCGCTGCCGCTGCCCGCCGCTCAGGTTCGCGCCGCGGATATTGACACGGTTGTCATATCCACGTCCTGCCTCCTCGACAAATTCCTTTGCCATCGCATGGGCGATTGCCTTCCTGATGTCCTCCGCAGACAATGTCCGTCCCATACGGACATTCTCCGCAATGGAATCCTCAAAGATCGTGTCATTCTGGAAAACCACGCCAAATCTTTCCCGAAGCCTGCCTGTCGGCATGGTGCGGATATCCTCACCCTCTATATAAATATTTCCCTTATCAATCTCATAAAACCGCATCAGCAGCGCGGCGAGCGTACTCTTCCCGGAACCCGTCGCACCGATAATCCCGAGTGTCTCCCCCTTTTTTAATGAAAAGCTGATGTCCTCCAGATCAGGCTCCGCCTCCGTCGAATGATAGGAAAATGTCACATGGTCAAAACGGATATACGCCTCATCCCCCGCAAGCTTTTCACAGGACACGGACGGCAGATCGTCTGGCACGTCGATCACCTCCATGATACGGTTTGCCGACGCGACCGCCCTGGAAATGATGACAAACATTTTAGAAATGTTAATCATGGCGTTTAATATGATTGTAAAATATGTAAGAAACGCAAGAATCTTGCCGACCTCGGAACTGCCCTGGTTCACCCTGTACGCACCGACGATCACGACAAACACAAGTCCGAGATTCAGAAACAGGTTTGTGGCGGGATTGACGACCGCCATCGTGACATCTGCCTTCCGCTCCAATGTGACCACTTTTTTGTTCAATGCGTCATATTTCTGTTCCTCGTAAGCTGTCTTGGAGAGTGCCTTGATCACGCGGATTCCGGCGATATCCTCCCGCAGCAGACGCACAAACTGGTCGACAGCCCGCTGCAGCGCATTGTACATGGGAATGCTTTTTCTGGAAAAATAGTATGTCACAAACGCCGTGACCGGCATCACGGACACCAGCACAAGCGTCAGCACCGGATCGAGCGTCAGCGTCACAAGAATCCCCCCGATTACCAGAATCGGCGCACGCACGCCAAGCCGCTGTACCCTTCCGAGCATCTGCTGGACATTGTACGTATCTGTCGTCAGTCTTGAGATGAGAGATGGTTTGGTAAAATCGTCCGTCTTTGCGTTGGAGAGCCACATGACCTTTTCAAACAGGTCGTGGCGCAGGGTTTCCGTCGTGTCCCTCGATACCTTGGATGCCATGCGGTTTGCCGTGACATTGAGTGTGAGCGCAAGCACCGAACAGACCAGCATCACAAATCCCCACATAAAAATGTCATTGCGCCTGCCCTGCGGAATCACCGTATCGATCATATACGCCAGAATCCAGGGCAGACACAAATCCATGATTGTTCCCACAAACTTGATGACAAACCCAAGCAGCATTCGCCCGTAATAAGGTCGCAGATAGTATGATAATACCTTTTTCATGCCCGCCTCCTCACTGCCTTTTCCATTCTCCGTCCCGCAGAAACGCCCCTGCCATATCATCTGCCCTTCTGATGATCTCCTTTGAAAATCCCATGATTTCCAGAAGCTTGATCGCATTTCTGGTATGCGCCCTCCCCGCAAGAAGCCTGTAGGAAAACAGCACATCGCCGTCCCTGACCTCCTCCTCAAAGTGGTAATTGTCATAGCACAGCTCTAACAAGTGCGTCAGCTCGATATCGTGCGTCGCCGCAAAACAGTAAATCCCCCGCCGGGATAACCGCTCCAGAATCTGTGTCGACGCGGCGATGCGCTCCACGGTATTTGTGCCCCTGAGCACCTCGTCCACAAAACACAAAAGCGGTGTGCCCTGACCGGAATCCGCCGCGTCCATAATCCGTTTCAGCGCCTTGATCTCCACGATATAGTAGCTCTCTCCGCTGTCAAGATTGTCCCGCAGGGACATCGAGGAATAGATCCGATAATAATTGCCTTTGTACATTCTTGCTGCGCAGGTGTTGATCGTCTGTGCCAGAACCGCGTTGATGGCTGTCATTTTCAGAAAAGTCGACTTGCCCGACGCATTGGAACCCGTAATGACCATTCCTTTGTTTTGGGAAAAACTGTTTGCCACGGGATTGTCAATGCAGGGGTGAAATCCCTCGCTGATCACAAAGGGACAGTCACACCCCGTCTGCAAAAGGGGCGTTGTATAGTACGGCAGCGCCGCCCGGAAATATCCGATGGAGATCACCGCATCGATGTAGCCAATATCCCCGGCAAGCCCGATGATTTCCTTCTTGTTTTTATGGACAATATTCAGCATTTTATTAAATTGGATAAGATCGACATGCGTGAGCATTTTAATGTAATCAAACAGTAGTTCGTCTATGCTCCCGGTAGCAGCATTCATCTTCAGTACCATGCCCGAATGTTTCTCAAAATCCTGAAAGCTTCCCCGCTCCGCTTTCAGTGTCGAGATATAATCTTCCATCCCGGAACCATGCTTCTGTTTTATGATGTCGTCGGCACAATGAAGCATGCGCATAATATAGGAAAACGTCGTCACATAAGGGGCTGCAATCCCTTTTTCTTTCATATAAGTCACGATATTGAAACAGGCCGTGGCGATCAACAATGGCACGCCCAGCGACGCCCGCACAAAAATAGTAGCGACCGATGCCGCAAGCAGCAGGATACAGCCGTAATGCAGCCTGTTTCCGCGCACGCCCAACTGGTCGAGGTAATCGAGATAATCCGGAAGCGAATATTTTCCCGTGTGCCCCAGTTTTCTCAGAGACATCATGGTATCCAGCCGCTTCTCCTCATTTTCCATCATATACCGGATATGGGACTCCATTTTTTCCCGCGCACCATCCCTGTCATCAGTCGCAGGGCGACGCAGCATCGCATACAGATATTCCTCACCTGACGAGGACTGGGTAAAGTTCATGCGCGCAAAAAGATGATCCATGGACAGGTCATTCCAGGTGATCTCGTCGATGTCATTTTCTGCACCGCCTTTTTCACGCATATGCCAATAGTAGCGCGAGATCCGGTCAAGCTCCTCCGCGCTGTAGGTTCTATCCGGGAAACTGCCGTAGAGTTCCTTGAGCTTCTGGCGATATTTTTTCATGCGGCTCCTCTCCTCCGCCGCGCCCCGGATCATCACGTATAAGAATACTGCAAATAAAATGATAAAAAGTACTGCGACTTCCATGATCTCCTCCTATCTCTCCCCTGTACAAATTGTAAAAACCCCCAATGTCTTGAACTTGGAGGTATCATTTGAATTTTTCCTTATCTTTTTATACTCACGACAGATGAAATCTGCCGTGAGTATCGCGCCAGCCGCAGCCACGAAGTGGCATATTTCCTCATGCGGCTGTGCGTATCACATTATACTGTGCGGTCAGTCTTTTCGACCGCCAGTATAAAATATTCCGCCAGTCTGCTTTATTGTACAGAACGCTAATTATTTATAATACCGGAAGCTGTCAACCTGCTTGAAGCATATCTCGATGTGCCTCCGCATAAGTACGGCACAAATCGGAAAGCCTTCCATCTATATAATCACATAAAACACTATCCGCTTTGTCCCATATATCAGAATTTTTTCCTGACATAATAGAATCCCAGAATTCTTCATCTCCCTTTGGATAAATACCGTCCGGCATAGTATCAACTACCGCATTAAGAGCCTCAGCACATTGAAATGCGCCTACTTCCTGCAATGCCTGCACCGCTTCACGACCATAACTCGCAAAATCTTCAAAAAAATTGGGCAACGCATCCGCTTGTGTTGCATTCTCCAGTGCCATTACCAAAAAAAGTACTCTTTGCGTGTGGTTCAGGTTCGATATATCAAAATTCCCATCTTCTATCTCTGTTACGGAAGACCATAACATTTGATCTAATGCACATGAAAAATCAAGATTTTCATCCATGGCAAACAGAGCGTTCCAATCACGATTTTTAATAATATTCTGTATCTGTGCTTCTTTTTCTGCCCATTGCTTTTGCAATTCTTTTTTTGACATTGGCATTTTAATCCCTCCTCAATCACCGAACGCTTTTCTGGAAACTTTAGCCACGTTCTTGTCCCCTTTTTCCAAGCCTATTCCTTACTTCCTCAATTGTACCTGTTCTACCTTCCTGCATTGCTTTATAGCCTTCACCGATCAATCTATATAATTCCAACTTCTCAGACGCTGATGTTTCTACTGTCATCTGCGATTTCGATACTACCATATAATTTCACCCCTTCTTAAAAATTGAACAGTTATAGTATAACACATATGTTTATGTGCAACAACCAATTTCATACTTTTTTCACCAGATCACAAATTTTCCGGTCCGAATCCCTCTGGAAGCAGCTCCGCGAGCGTGCGCTCCACATACTGCTCCTCCGAGACTGCCGTGATAATCCGAAATTCCGCAGGATCGCAGAACTCCCTCATGACCTGCCTGCACACGCCGCAGGGATAGGCATAACTGGTCGGCGCACCCTGGTAGCCCCCGACGATCGCGATCGCCTCAAATGCGCGCTCCCCCTCGCTCACCGCCTTGAAAAACGCCGTCCGCTCCGCACAGTTTGTCGGCGTGTAGGCTGCATTTTCAATATTGCAGCCCTTGTACACCCTGCCCTGTTTTGTCAGAAGCGCCGCGCCGACCTTGTATTTTGAATATGGCGCGTAAGCCATCTCTCTGGCCTCTAATGCCAGACGAACCAATTCCCTGTTTTCCATATAAATCCTCCCCATTCATATATCCCAAAGCACTCCCAATGAACCTCAAAAGGCAATTCTGTGTATCGGCTTCCCCAAACAGGAGGAATACAATAAATGACCTTGCATTCTCTATTATATGCTATTCCGTCAAGTCAGTAGCTTGTGTATTACAGCAAACAAAGGGAATCAGGCACTAGTACAGCATTGCGCAAATAACAGTGAATACAGCACCTGCTATTTGCACCAGTACTGCGTTGTCGTCAGTCAACAATGCCACCGCATTGCCTCCTTCCTCCGCCTTGCCCTGTCACAAATATCAGGCACTGTTTTTCACTGTTATTTAGGCAATGCTGTACTAGTACTCCATCCAGTCAGAAATTAAACTCGTGAACCGCCTGTTTCTCACCATTGCGTCGTTAAAATTTCTAGACGATGCCACCGCCACTCTGCGTGATATTTAATCCCTGCGATAAGATCCCAAATCCGTCCTCCATCACTTTCGCAAACCAGCGTCTTTCCTTCTTACTCCATTTTGGCACATAATGCTTTTCATCTTCTCTTACCAGCAGATTACAGCCATAGAACAGCTTCTCATAAATCCGCTGAATGACTGCCTGCTCCCTGTTATCACCCAAAAACCGGCGATTTAGTGAATGCGCTGCATCTGAAAAAATATTCCAGTGATCCAGATAAAGCACACAATCAAATTTTCCAAGATTCTTTTTTCTGTAAATCGATGCTGCTATGAGATATGTAACAATACCTTCTCGCAGCCAGAGTCCTTCTGCCTTTGCAAACGCTTCCGCTTCCCTTTTCGTCGGAAAAGATTTGAGCTTTCCGTCCTGTCCGGTCAGGAATCCGTCAAGATCATCTGTATACCATATTGTATAATATTCTTCGCATTTTTCACGAATGATCTGAAACCGGATTAGATCATATGTTCTCGATATCTTTTCACTCATACACATTGCTCCACGACTATCATACAAGCCTTACTATACGAAATTCATAGTATCAAACAAGTTGTTTGCCATACTGCTTTAAATAAGCCATTGCCTGTTCTAAGGACACCGGGAAGGTAAAGGTAATCGTCGTTGTTTTCGGCATCCGCTTCTGATAAGTTATATTATACCCATCTGGCAGCCGAAACGCAATCAGATTTCCTGTATCTTTTTCTATCTCTTTTGGGCTAAAATAGGCCCCCCCCAGAAACCCAATAAAATCAAGGTTTACAGTGACAGGGAAGTAATTTCAGATGAGGCGGTATAGCCCAGATTGCAAGGGCTGTACCGTCTTTTCAAGTTTCTATGCGCCTTGCCGTTTCGGTTGCGTGGCAGAAAGGAAATTAATGAGTCGTACCATCTTGTCGCGGAGCCGTTCCGAACCACCGCAGGAGGTAGATAAGTTTCGAAGCAAGCAAAATCTGCCCGTCCGCGCTATGGCTTGCTGGACAGATTTTGCTTCATTTTTGACGGAGTTTTGAGAGATTTTTCAAAAAGGTTTCCTTATTTCTTAATACGGGGAAGTTTGGAAAATGCCAAATATCAATCCTAATTTTTTAATAGTTCTTATTCTAATACTTGTATTTATTCGGTTCGCCGTATATAATGATAGCTGATAAAATTTTGTGAAAGGGTGAACGAAAATGTTAGAGTATATTTCTGCCCCAGAAGCGGCGAAAAAGTGGGGTATTTCGGAAAGACGGGTACAAAAGCTATGTGAGGAAAACCGCATACCCGGCGTAGCAAAATTTAGCCGTATGTGGCTGATACCAAAGGACGCAGAAAAGCCTGTTGACGGAAGAACCAAACGCGGAAAGGAGCCAAAAAATGAAACCTTACAAGATAGTGATAATTGAAGATGAAGAATTGATAAGAGAAGAATTAAAAACACTTTTAGTCAATGCGGGGTATGTGGTAGATTGCGTTATCAATTTTGCAAAAACAATCGACTACATTAAATCTTCTTTTCCCGACTTGATTTTGCTTGATATAAATTTGCCGGAGCAGGACGGGTATCGCCTTTGCAGTTCTATCCGCAGTTTTTCCACAACTCCGATTTTATTCATTACAGGACGCAATACAACGATGGACGAATTACAGGCATTAACACTCGGGGGCGACGATTACATTACAAAGCCCTATAACATTCCTATTCTGCTTGCAAGAATCAATCTTCTTTTGCGGCGGGGAACATCCGAACAGATTCGTATACTGGAGCATAACGGGATTCAATTAAATTTGGTTGCCGGGACGCTTACAGCAAACGGAAAAGAAACTGAATTACCGAAAACCGAGCTAAAAATCATGTACTATCTGTTCAAACATACAGGCGAAATTGTTCCCCGAATAGATTTAGTTGAATATTTATGGGACAATGAAATTCACATTGATGATAATACTTTAAGTGTGAATATCATGCGGATAAGAGATAAGCTGCGTACTCTTGGGGCTGCTGATTTCATACAGACCAAACGCGGTATGGGGTACAAGATATGAAATTTTCAGACTATATGAAAGATAACCAAATTACATTACTTGTCTGTTTTGCCGGAGGACTGTTTTTTCTGTTCTCCTTTTGGCCTTTGGCATTCGTCTGTCAGAAATGGCTTTGTTATGGGTATGCTTTGCAATCATTGTCTTTTTTACAATGTTCGCATATTTTCGGAAACAGCAAAAGCGGATTCAATACTTGTTAGAAACAATGGAGACCTTGGACAAAAAATATTTAATTGCGGAGATTGCAGACAGACCAGAAACAGAATTAGAAAAAATTTATTTTCGGCTACTGAAAACTGCCCTGAAAAGTATGACTGATGAAGTGGCTGAAATTCGTCGTTTGAATGTGGAATATAAAGATTTTATTGAACAATGGATTCACGAAATCAAAGTTCCTATTACGGGGATTCAGTTATTATGTGAAAATAACAAAACAGAAATCATGCGAAAAATTATAACACAAACAGAACTTATGGAGCAAAGTATTGAAAGGGTTCTGTTTTATGCGCGTCTGGGCAGCGTGGAAAAAGATTATCTGATTAAGGAAATTTCGCTGAAACAGTGTGTGCTTGAGGTGCTATCCAGAAATAAACAATTTCTGATCCATAATAGAGTATGTGTTCATACAAATTCTATTTCTGATTTTGTTTATTCCGATAGTAAATGGCTTGGCTTCATTATCAACCAGATTATTTTTAACAGTATCAAATATTGCAGCGACAAGCCGCCTGTTATCCAAATCAAATCAAAAGATATGGGGGATTATGTTACTCTGTCTATTACAGACAATGGCATAGGTATTAAGCCGAGCGAAGTAAATCGGGTTTTTGATAAAGGCTTTGTCGGCAGCAATGGAAGAATGAGAAAAAAATCAACTGGAATCGGCTTGTACTTATGTGACCAGCTCTGTTTGAAACTGGGAATAGGCATTGATATTGAATCCAAAGCCGAGTGCTATACGACTGTCCTGTTGCATTTTCCAAAAAGCAACCACTTGAATGTTTGATGTTATATCTTACAAAAATGTTAGATAAAATCAATAGACTTCTATACAACCACTTTGTATTTCCGTATAGAATAGGGGCAAAAGGAGGCGTTTTATAATGATAAATCGACCAAAACCATTGCTTTGTGTAGAACATATCGAAAAATATTACGGTAATCAGGGTTCCGTCACAAAAGCCTTAAATCAAGTTAGCTTTTCTGTGCAGCATGGGGAATTTGTGAGTATCATGGGGGCGTCTGGTTCAGGGAAAACCACCTTGTTAAATTGTATATCTACCATTGATACCGTAAGTGCCGGACATATTTTATTGGACGGAAAGGATATTACGACCGTAAGCGAAGATGATATATCTGCATTTCGTCGTGATCATCTTGGCTTTGTCTTTCAGGATTTCAACCTGTTAGATACGCTGACATTGGAAGAAAATATCGCTTTGCCTTTAACAATCGGGAAAGTGCCGCCGAAAGAAATTACGGAGCGGATTAACCATATTGCACAGCGGCTGCAAATCAGCGACACACTGAAAAAATTTCCTTTTCAGGTATCGGGCGGTCAAAAACAGCGTTGTGCTTTTGCAAGGGCAATGATATGTAATCCCAAACTGGTTATGGCTGACGAGCCGACAGGTTCCCTTGATTCTAACTCTGCCTGTATTCTGTTACAGATGATGTCAGAGCTTAACAAAGAAACAGGTGCTACAATCCTCATGGTAACACATGACGCATTTTGTGCCAGTTACGCAGACCGCATTTTATTCCTAAAGGACGGGAAGATTTTTAATGAGATATTGAAAGGCGAAAAGACGCGGGATATATTCTATCACGAAATCCTTGACGTTCTCTCCCTCTTGGGAGGTGACAGGCCATGCTAAAGGAATTATCAATCCGCAATGCGAAAAGGCAGTCAAAAGATTATTTGCTTTACTTCATCACACTTGCCTGTACGGTTTCCTTTATGTATGCTTTTCATTCACTGATTTTTTCGGATATTATGAAAGCGTTTCCCAGTATCGGCGTGCTGCCTTATATGATTATTGTTGCGTCATTGCTTATTGTCCTTATTATGGGGTGGATTGTTGGGTACATGACAAAGTATATATTGAAAAAACGGAGCCGGGAATTGAGTATCTATATCATTTCTGGAATCCCTAACCGTTCTATATGCAGACTTATTTTTTATGAAAGCGCTTTGATTGGCATTTTTGCGTTTGTTATGGGGCTTCCTGTCGGCATACTGTTTTCCCAACTGTTAGAAGCGATTCTTAGCTCTATGTTTGGTGTGATGTATGTCCTAAGATGGAACTTGTCATTTCATGCCACAGCATTACCTGTCTCTACTTTTTGGCAATGCTCTTTTACGCTATACGGAGAAACAACAAATGGATAAGCAAGGTAACTCTTTACGATTTGTTGTATTATGAACAACAGAACGAAAAAAAGCTGCTGCGTGACGGGGTATCTGCCATTGCACTATTTTTTATATCTGTCTTGGCAGGGTGTGTGGGAATTTTTCTGATGTGTACCAGGCCGCTGGGGAATGGTTATGATGTGCTGATAGGCGTTGTTTGTCTGGTACTGTTTTTATTTGGTTTTTTCCTAAGTGTACCTGCGTTCCTCATTATGCAATTTGGCAATCGTGAGAAATGGAAGTTTGAAAAAAACAGGTTGGTACTATTTCGTTGGTTTACAGCAAAAATCCGTTCAACAAGCATTATCATGAGCGTTCTATCCGCTTTGTTTATGCTTTCATTAACCTTTATGGGGACGGGTACCGCTGTTTATATGATTGCAGACAAAAATATAGAACAGAGTGTATTTGATATCATGATTTTGCACAAGGCAGAATTACAGGATTTTTCAGCTTATGAAAATGTTCTTGACCTTAACTTCCCTGTTCAATCAAGCTATACTTACAGCATTTATACGGATAACAAAAATAGTTTTCTTGCAACGCGAAACAATTGTATATCAAGCACCGGACGTTCGGGTTATATGGCATACGCAGAATATCAACATGATACTTATATGAAACAGAGCGATTATAAGAAACTGCGCGAAATACTGGGGCTTCAATCCGTAGAACTCAATCCGTCTTTATGTTATATTCATTGTGTTCCTGCATTGAAAAAGCCCTTTGAAACACTGCTTGAACAGGATAAAAGCCTGAATTGTGCCGGATATTTATTCGCAGAGGACAGCATATATTGTGAACCATTCAGCCAGATGGAAACATACGGAAATGGTCTTGACTTTTGTATCATAGTTCCAGAACAAGCGGTCAATCAAATGGCGACATTATATAGTCTGCTGTCTGTCATA
This sequence comes from Lachnospiraceae bacterium, assembly GCA_009774245.1. Classification (GTDB taxonomy): domain Bacteria; phylum Bacillota; class Clostridia; order Lachnospirales; family Lachnospiraceae; genus COE1. The sequence goes on from VSNM01000023.1 coordinate 15,616, forward strand.
ACAGAAACGCCACTTGATAACCGCGATTTGCAAAATGTCGTTCAGATGTGTGATGGTCTTTCTATGCTAAAACGAAATATAGGAAAAACTGCGTCTGACGGCAGCGGTGTGACAGCTCTGATCGATAATGTTGATTATTTGTCTGGCAAGTGGGTAGACAAAGAAAGTTTGACACAACTTTATGCTATGGCTATTTGCTTATTTTACCTTTCACTGGTCTTTGAAATCACTGGTGCAGCAATTTTGGCGACACAAATTCTTAGTGACAGGGAGAAGAAACGACGACAGGACTGTATTTTACAACAGCTTGGAATGAACAGGCGGGATATTGAGAAACTAAATAATCGCCAGTTGTCAATGATGTTTTTACTCCCTTTGTTGCCCGCTTTCATTATCAGCAGTTGCTTTGTATATGTCAGTGCGGGAAAAATGCAGTTGAGTGCGTTTCATCTCCCTGTATTTTCAAATAACTTGTGGATAATTGGTTCTCTTAGTATTGCGTTTGTCTTTTTCATATTGCTCTACGGAATTTACTATATTGCTGCCCGGATCAGTTATAGGCGGCAATGACGGGATCACTCCAAATCCCCGATTCGACCTGCCTGAATCGCTGCAATGTTTTTCGTGATGCGCACAACCGCATAAGGAAATATGCCACTTCGTGGCTGCGGTTGGCGCAATACTCACGGCAGATTTCATCTGTCGTGAGTATAATTACTATGCGACTATATCGGATACTACAATGCAGTATTTCATTTTTCTACCTCTCTTGCATAAAGAAATATGCCGGAGCATGCTTCCTACAACCACACGCCCCAGTCCCCATAATCAAATGTCCCACTGCCATGATGAAGTTTTCCGTCCGCCTTTAGATTTCTAAACGCTTCCCGCATACGAATCAGGATTTCCGGCTTTATATCCAGTGAATGATGTGCCGGAAATACTTTCTTCACAGGTAATGCCGCAACTTTTTCCAATGAATCAAGATATGCCTCCGGATCTGTGGACGGATAATAAGCGAACAGAATATCCTTATAAACCAGATCGCCTGTAAATAAGTATCCCCTGCTTTTTTCCCAGAAACACAAATGCCCCGGAGAATGCCCCGGAGTGTGCAACGCCTCAATTTCCCTGCCGCCAAGGTCGATGATATCATGGTCTGTCAGCACCTTTGTCGGCATGCCCTGAAACATTTCATAATCGTTCACGCAAAATCCCTCGGGCAAATCACAACGGTCTACGACCATCTCCCTAATCGTCTCGATTGATAAGGGGAATTTACCATTCAACCACTCCAGTTCATCGGCATGGGCATAAAAATCTGGAAAATACTTATGGCCTCCAATATGATCCCAGTGAATGTGCGTTGCCACCGCCGTAATCGGTTTATTCGTGAGCTTTGACACTTCCTCATATATATTCGAAATGCCAAGCCCCGTGTCAATCAGCAGGCTTTGGGTATCTCCATTTAACAGATAACAATGCGTTTCCTCCCAATGACGGTATTCACTGATGCTATATGTATCTGCGTCAATTTCATCTATTGTAAACCAGTTATCCATTCCTCTGTACTCCTTAAAATTTCAGTAAAATTGTACTTCTCTATCTCTGCAAATTCACTGGTGCATTCTCGATAATGAACTGAATCAGTCTGCCTGCCGAGTCCCTTTCAAAAGGAAAAACCCTGTTGAAATATTTGTAATAGATCAGTAGAGACCAATACACTTCATAGCCGCCTTTATCATATTCCTCTTCTGTCGGAAAATATGACAGGCACCCATTGGTATATCCATTGACATAAAAGAACGGATTCTTTAACTTTTTCATTGCCTCCAAGGAAAACTCAACCATTAACTCATACGGTACTCCGCAAATACACCATTCCCCGATTGCAAAATATTGTACTTCTACTGTCTCCTCCTGCCGATACACTCCCGCATTATGCAGTCTCTTTACTTCTTCGAGCCATGCTGTACCGTCGATTCCGCAACAGTTCTTTGCTTCTTCCGCAATGCTCTCTGCTTCTGTAAGAGATGGTACATTGGCATAGAAATTTGCCTCCCTTGAATACATATGAACAGACAACGTGTCCGTCATGTTAATCGACGCAATTCTCTGTGAGAGCTTTTCGTAAATAGCAAAAGCCATATCCTCTAAAGCTGTTTTGGAACGAATATACTGCGGGCCTTTTGCATCAATAGGCGTTTCTATGGAATCAAAATACTTGGGTGCTATATTCCCCGCCGCACCCTGGATAACCATTACCGGGCAGCCATATTTTTCCTGCAGCAGCGCCCTTATATTGCCAAAATAATCTGGCGATATAAAATAGTTGTCCCGTTTTAATACATTGCAGTGAGCCGTTACCCGGATCAAAAGCAGTTTTCTGTCCACCCAGTCCAGGCTGCATGCTTCTAATATACCCGCCCTTTTATCCAGGCTTACATTATCCTCCCGTCTGTTCACCCCAATATCAACCTCTGCATTATCCCACCCGACTGAAACCAGTTCCATATCAGCCGTGGCACTTTGTACCGCCGTCAGTACATTCCTGCATACCATTTCAAAATATTCTTCCGATGCAGCCGGATCTGGCGCAGAATGACAATGTGAAAAGCATAGCATAACTTTATCGCACGAAACGTTCAGCACGCTGCCCACTCTTGCTCGCAATCTGTCAGCAAGCTCCCGCTTAAATCCGATACTGTCAATTGTAATCAGACAATGGCGCTCCTCGCTTTCCCATATGGATACTTGCGCAAGTAATGGGTTCAGAACTCCTCGAGATGTATTGTCCTCTCTGTTAAATCCGACTAACTGCACTGGGATTGTGGGTGTTATATCCGTTTTCGCATATCCTAATCTTATTATAAATTCATCCATTCGATTTCTTATTCCATTCGATGATCTGGTCATCATATATCTGGTTCAGATGCCTCACGACCGTCTCATTTACATCAATCACTTTATCCCCAAACTGCATACCGCGCTCCCCCATAAAATCCACGCAATAGAGTAGCGCAACGTTTGACAATGCCACTTTTCTATAGATATCAATGTATCGTTAAAATTCATAATATGGATAATCACCCTTTACTACAAAATCTGCAGCATGCCGTTTCACATAATCATTCATAAGCTCATTGATATCCACTCCATCATAATAGAAAGTATCAATCTGCTGAAAATCATCAAACGCCTCATTTTCGCCCAGCCTGTCAAGCGCCATACATCGTTCCTGCCTGTCAAAAGGGATACTACCCCCAAACAGGTCGACGGCTTTCTGAAAATTTTCCGCAGCCTGACTGGCGCCGATCATTCGCATACATTCCAATGCATCTTTCCAGACAATTCCCGTTGAATTGAAGAAAAACTGATCATGACCGCCATTGCAGACCTCTGAATCATACCAGAACAACCCCAGTATCTTCCTCTGTGCATCCGTAAAAGGTTTCAGGTCCTGCTCATACACATCAAGGCCATCATAGATGCTTACGGAATACCAGAGCGGCTGTATCAGCTCCCATGCACTGTATTTTCCTTCTGAGATTTCTTTCTCATTGAAATCAAAATGCTTGTATTTCAATTCCATCTTTAGCACTCTCCCCACTCCTCATCATGCGCAATCTCAATCTTTTTATCGCGTATCATCAGATCCCTGACTGCCGCTGCTGCCGGTTTTCCATCAAAGAGGATCTCATTCACCTGCTCTATGATCGGAAGCTCGACGCCGTACTTTTCTGCCAGACGCATCGCTGCCTTTGCAGAAAATACGCCCTCTACCACCATCTTCACCTCCGCCATCGCCTCCTCCATCGTCTTTCCCTGTCCGATGAGAATTCCGGCACGACGGTTGCGGCTGTGCATGCTCGCACAGGTCACAATCAGGTCACCAATGCCCGACAAACCGCAGAAGGTCTCGAATTTGCCGCCCATCTCCATACCGAGCCGCGCGATCTCCGTGATGCCGCGCGTGATGAGCGCCGCCTTCGTGTTGTCGCCATAGCCAAGTCCGTCCGCGATGCCCGCTGCCAGTGCGACCACATTTTTGAGCGCCGCGCCAAGCTCTATCCCCAGCACATCGGGACTGGTGTACACGCGGAAAACATCGCTCATAAATATCGTCTGGATATATTCCGCCGTCCTTTTCGTCCCCGCGCCGACCACGATCGTCGTGGGAATACACTTTCCGACCTCCTCCGCATGGGAAGGCCCTGACAGGACTGCCACATCCGCCTGCGGAATCTCGTCCTCAATCACCTGCGAAAGCGTCATGAGCGTGGCCTCCTCGATTCCCTTTGCCACATTCACGATAATCTGTCCGTCAGACACATAGTCCCTCATGCTGTGCGCAGTCGCCCTCGTGAATGAGGACGGCACTGCGAGCACCTGAATATCCTTTCCATTCACGGCATCCGCAAGCTCCGTCGTAAACACGATATCGTCCGCGAGCTTTACCCCAGGCAGTTTGTCCTTATGCTCATGCTCCCTGCGCAGCATATCGATCTCGTCCTTTAACGCTGACCACACCGTAATGTCATGTCCATTGTTGTGCAGCAGCACTGTCAATGCGATTCCCCAACTGCCTGCCCCAATCATTCCTACCTTTGCCATCGTCAACTACCTCCAATCCCTAATCTGCAATTTCCCCAGAAACACCTATTTCTTAGAAACATCTTTCTTATTAATATACGTCTTTCGCTCCTCCTTATGTATCAGGCGCTTAATGTTGGCGCGATGCTCCCAGAAGGCGAGCAGCGCGAGCAGCGTCGTGACAAGGTAGAGCTCATTCAGTGCCGCCTGTTCCATTCCCCACAGTCCCGTCTGACCGAAAATGACCATCTCCGCGATCAGCACGATCTCCACCACCAGCGAACCCAGTGACACATAATGCGTCGCAAAAAAGATGCCAAAAAAAGTGATGATCTGCGGTATGATCATATACGGGTGAAAGAAAATCACAAGTCCTGCCGTACAGGCAATACCCTTTCCGCCCTTAAACCCGAGATAAAAAGGAAAATTGTGCCCCAGAATCGCACCCGCGGCCGCATAGATCGCAAGCAGGTACAAAATATCACCATATTGCTCCTTAAACAGCAGCCGCACAACCGTCATGGCAAGCCCTGTCTTTAAGATATCACAGAACAGCACGATCGCTCCCGCCTTTTTCCCGAGGACGCGGAGGGAATTTGTCGTCCCCGCATTGCCGCTCCCATACTGACGGATGTCAATGCCATGCAGCTTTCCATAAATATACGATGTCTGGAAACATCCAAAAATATAACCGATCAACAAGCATACCAACCGAATCATTTTCTAATTACGACCTTTCTTAATATATTTTCCTACTTAGACTTGTCCTCTTTCCGCTCCCTGATGATAAATTTCAGCGGGGTTCCGCGGAAACCAAACGCCTCCCGAATCTTATTTTCAAGGTATCTGGTGTATGAGAAATGCATCAGCTCCTTATCGTTGACAAACACCACAAACGTCGGCGGTTTCACGCCTGCCTGTGTCGTGTAGAATATCTTTAACCGCTTTCCCTTGTCCGATGGCGGCTGCTGGAGCGCCACCGCCTCCGTGACGATCTCGTTGACAACGCCCGTCGAGATGCGCAGGGACTGGTTTGCGATCACCATGTCAATCGTCTCAAACAGTTTATTCAACCGCTGCCCCGTGACCGCGGAAATAAACACGATCTCCGCATACAGCATAAAAGACAGCGTATTGCGCACTTTTTCCGTAAAGCGGTATATGGTCTTGTCGTCCTTCTCGATCGCGTCCCACTTGTTCACCGCGATGATGATGCCCTTTCCCCTGTCGTGCGCGATTCCCGCGATCTTGGCGTCCTGTTCCGTGACGCCCTCCACCGCGTCGATCACCAGTACGACCACATCAGCGCGCTCCACCGCGCTCACCGTGCGGATGATCATAAAGCGCTCAAGCTCTTCCTTGATCTTATTTTTCCTGCGCAGTCCCGCCGTGTCGATAAACACGTACTCCTTTTCATTATATAAGATCTCCGTGTCAATCGCGTCCCTCGTCGTCCCGGCGATATCCGACACAATCACGCGCTCCTCCCCGGCTATCTTGTTGATGATGGACGATTTGCCGACATTTGGCTTGCCGACAATGGCAATCCGCGGTCTGTCGTCCTCCTCCTCGTCCAATGCCTCCTTGTCAAACAGCTCTGTCACGGCGTCGAGCATCTCTCCAAGCCCAAGCCTGTTTGACGCCGAGATCGGATATGGCTCCCCGATGCCGAGATTGTAAAATTCATAGACGTCCGCCTCCATCTTGGCAAAGCTGTCCACCTTATTCACGACAAGCACCACCGGCTTCCGACTCCTCCTGAGCATGTCAGCCACCTTCGAATCCGCGTCCACAAGTCCCTGACGCACATCGACTAAGAAAATGATCACGTCCGCTGTATCGATCGCAATCTGCGCCTGCTCACGCATCTGTGACAAAATAATATCCTTGCTGTCCGGCTCAATCCCGCCGGTATCAATCATCGTAAAATTCCAGTTCAGCCAGCTCACGTCCGCATAAATACGGTCTCTGGTGATGCCCGGCGTATCCTTTACGATCGAGATCTTGTCCCCTGCAAGCACGTTAAACAGTGTTGATTTTCCTACATTTGGTCTGCCCACGATCGCCACGATCGGTTTCTTGGTTCTCTGTTCCATTCTGCCCTATATCTCCATTTCTTTTTCATACTATACTCATTATTTTATTATCGCATCCAGCAAATCCTGCCCGCTTGATTTTACAATATCTATCGGCACTTGTAAAGCTTTTTCGAGTTCCGCGAGCGTCATATCGTCGAGAAATACCGTCTCACCGCTCTTTAACACGTTCTGCGGCAGCAGCAGCCTGTCCCCCAAAATCTGACCTTTCAACTGTGCCAGCAAATCCTGCCCTGTCAGCAGGCCGGAAACGGTGATCATCTCCCCAAAAAAGTCATTTGTTATCGGATAAATATGAATCACAATCTGCGGATATTCCGCCATAACCCGTTCCGCCATATCAGCGATAAAGCTGTAGGCAAGCTTTCCGGTCGCGATTGACAATTCCCCAGGCGCAACCCTGACGCCCTTCGTCGTTTTCAGCGCATCAAATGCCTCCTGAAACTCATTGATCAGAAGCCGCAGCATACCGACGCCGTTTTCAAGCTGCAGATAGCCGTCGTAGCGCTCCTCTTCTGGCAGCTCCTCGCCCGCAAGGATATACCACTCATCGCTCGCATGGATAAAATGAACACCATATTCCGAATAAAGCTGCTTCTGCCATCTATGAATGATATCAAGTACCTGCCTGGCATCCTCCCTCGTAAACGGTTCCAGTGGAAACAACCCGTCGCGGTACTTTGACAGTCCTACCGGAACGACGGACACGCTCTCCAGATTCGGAAGATATGCAGACAAATCCCTGATACTTCTCTCCAGCTCCGTCCCGTCGTTGACTCCCTTGCACAACACGATCTGCCCATTCATGGTGATTCCTGCCCTGGCAAGCTTCCACGCCTTCTCCAGAGCCTGTCCCGCAAAACGGTTATTCAGCATCCTGTAGCGCAGCTCGGGATTCGTTGTCTGAAAGGAGACATTGATCGGTGAGAGATGATATCTGATAATACGGTCAACGTCCTCGTCAGACATATTTGTCAGCGTCACATAATTTCCCTGCAGAAACGAAAGCCTCGAATCATCATCCTTGAAATACAATGTATCCCGCATGCCTTTAGGCATCTGGTCAATAAAACAAAAGATGCATTTATTATGACAGGAGCGGTACTCGTCCATCAGCCCGTTCTCAAACGTAATCCCCAGATCTTCATCATATTCCTTGTCAATCTCGAGAAGCCATTCTTCCCCTGATGGTTTCCTGATCAGCACCTCGATATATTCATCTTGTGTGTAGTACTGATAGTCAAAAATGTCCTCAATCTTATTCCCATTGATCTCCACAAGCACATCGCCGGCCACAATCTCAAGCTCCTCGGCGATGCTGCCCGGCGCCACTTTCTCAACAATGTGTAAATATTCCTTCTTCATAACTATGCTATCCTTTTTCAAATTTTTCAAACCTTACCTATAATAATACTAGAAATTTCTTGACGTGTCACTACCTGAATGATATAAAATATAGAGGAACGATTTGTTAAGGAAAGGAATGTATGCCAAGTGTCCTATTTGAAGAAGCTGAAAAATGCTATGCCTGTAGCGCCCTTAAAGCTGCTGGTCTTAGAGAGCGCCGCAGAGCTTGGAAATGAAGTGAATAATTATCTGGTTAATTTTCGCAGCAAGGTAAACAATGTATATATCAATGATCCCGCATTTCAGGGCTATGCGGAGGACAACTATTTGTTTCAGTTCAAGGCGCCCCGCTTTAACAGCGGCGAGGGAAAAGCCGTGCTGGAAGAGACTGTCCGCGGCAAAGACCTGTTTATCCTCGTTGATGTGTGCAACCACAGCCTGACCTACACCATGAACGGTTACACAAACCATATGTCGCCTGACGACCACTATCAGGACTTAAAGCGCGTCATCGCCGCGACCAACGGCAAAGCGCACCGCATCAATGTGATTATGCCTTTCTTATACGAAGGCCGGCAGCACAGGCGCAACGGAAGGGAATCACTGGACTGCGCTTATGCTTTCAAAGAGCTCACTCAGATGGGCGTCAACAATTTCATCACCTTTGACGCCCACGATCCAAGGATACAGAACGCCGCGCCGTTAAGCGGTTTTGACAACTTTACCGCCCACTATCAGTTCACAAGGGCGCTCCTGCGCGCAGAGAAAGATCTGGTGCTGGACAAGGACCACATCATTGTCATCTCCCCCGACGAGGGTGCGCTGGACCGGGCGATCTACTTCTCAACCGTGATCGGCGCCGACACGGGTATGTTCTACAAACGGCGCGACTACACGAAGATCGTCAACGGCAAAAATCCGATCGTCGCCCACGAATTTCTGGGCAATGACATCGAGGGCAAGGATATCATCATTATTGATGACATGATCTCATCAGGCGACAGCATGATCGATACCTCGAGACAGCTCAAGGAGATGAAAGCCAGACGCGTCTTTATCTGCACGACATTTGGCATCTTCACAAACGGTCTTGCCGCATTTGACAAAGCATACGAGGAGGGCGTGTTTGACAGGGTGATCACGACCAACCTGAGCTACCGCCCGCCCGAACTACTGACGAAGCCGTACTATCTCGAGGCGGATATGAGTAAATTCCTCGCTTCGATCATAGACTTTTTGAACCACGACCTGTCCATCGAGCAGGTGACGACGCCCACCGAGAAAATCCAGCACATCATCGAGCTCTACCTCGATGGCAGTGAAATCTTCAAGGTATAATCAAATGAGCAGGCTTTCACCTGCTCATTTTTGTCAATATGTTAGAGGCATATCTTCTGGAAGCTCTTCTTGCCCTTTTTCAGCACAAATTCTTCCGCAAATGCACCCTTTTCATATACAGCCTTTACATCGGTGACCTTATCTCCATTGACAGACACCCCGCCCTGCTCCACAGCGCGCCTTGCCTCGGATTTGGAAGCCGTCATGCCGGCCGTGACAAGGAGTGTCAGAATGTCGATACTACCGTCTGTAAAATCCGCATCGGAAAGCACTGTCTTTGGCATATTCTCTGAGTTTGCACCGCCTGCAAACAATGCCGCGGCGGCCTCCTTCGCCTTCTGTGCCTCCTCTGTGCCGTGCACTAACTGCGTCAGTTCAAATGCGAGAATCTCCTTCGCTTTGTTGAGCTCGCTGCCTTCCCACTTTTCCATCGCCTCGATCTCCTCAAGCGGCAGGAATGTGAGCATCTTCAGACACTTGATCACATCCGAATCCGACACGTTCCTCCAGTACTGGAAAAACTCATACGGAGAGGTTTTCTCCGCGTCAAGCCACACAGCGCCGGACTCCGTTTTGCCCATCTTCTTGCCCTCGGAGTTGAGCAGGAGATTGATCGTCATGGCGTAAGCATCCTTGCCGAGCTTGCGGCGGATCAGCTCTGTGCCGCCGAGCATATTGCTCCACTGGTCATCGCCGCCAAACTGCATATTGCAGCCGTATTTCTGGAACAGCGTGTAGAAGTCAAAGCTCTGCATGATCATATAGTTAAATTCAAGGAAGGTAAGTCCCTTCTCCATGCGCTGCTTGTAGCACTCCGCCGCGAGCATACGATTTACGGAGAAATGCGGTCCGATCTCGCGCAGCACCTCCATATAATTCAGGTCAAGCAGCCAGTCAGCATTGTTGACCATCATCGCTTTGCCCTCGCCAAACTCAATGAATCTGCTCATCTGCTTCTTAAAACAGTCCACATTGTGCTGAATCGTCTCCGTCGTCATCATCTTGCGCATATCCGTCTTTCCCGATGGATCACCAATCATTGCTGTGCCGCCGCCGAGCAGGGCGATCGGTCTGTTGCCTGCCATCTGGAGGCGCTTCATCAGACAGAGCGCCATGAAATGTCCCACATGCAGGCTGTCCGCCGTCGGATCAAAGCCGATGTAGAATACCGCCTTTCCGTTGTTGATCAACTCCCTGATCTCATTTTCATCAGTCACTTGGGCGATCAGTCCTCTTGCCACCAGTTCATCGTACAATTGCATTTTCTTTTTCTCCTTTCCTTTCATCAAGTCAAGGGACAAATGACAAATCGAGTAGGGGAATGCCCTTCTCCACTACTCGTTGCGCCGGGCGTCCGTCAGCCTTAGCTGACATTTTTCCTCTGGACGCCCGTGTGCATAAAAAAAGTCCCTTGAATGTCAATACGTTCAAAGGACGAGGTATATACCACGTGTTACCACCTTTTTTCACACAGAACTCACGCCCTGTGCCTCAGCGAGTACGGAAATCAAATGCGACAGAACAATGCATCGATTTCGATACTCCTTCCGATATAACGTTCGAAAATCCCGTCACAGCCTACTTTTGCGCACTCAGCACGCGCAGATTTCGGTGTGCAGCTCCAAGAGGTATTCACTCCCACTTTCCCTTGCGCCTCTCATCATCCGGCAGCTTTCTGTAAGTTCCCATGAAAGTTACTTATTCTTTTCACAGCCTTTATCGATATCGAGGAACTGTAGAAAAATAACTGACACATCCTGACTTGTCTATTTCTCCGATTGTGTATGCCAAAAAGCCTCGCCGTAGCCCGCTACGCCTACGTTTTTTGACATACACCCTCGAAGAAATATCCTACGCAATCTGTATCACTTATTTTCCTACAATTCCTTAAAATTGTAACAGCTTCCTTATTTTTTGTCAACCCTATACACAAAATCTTCCGATTCTCTCCAGGTACTCATCCGCCGTCGCCTTCTCCGCGTGAATGTTCATCTGCATCATGCGGCGGAAACCCTTGCTCAGCATCCCCATGATCGATTTCGCGTTGATCACACTGTCTCCTATAGAGATATCAACATCGTAAGAACACTTCTCTGTCTGATGGACAAATTCCATCACGTCATCCACATCAGATAAAAATATGTTTCTGCTTATCATAATAACTCCCCATTCCTTTTACTTTCCAAGATTGCCTTCCTGTGCCACTCCAATTTTGGTATCGGAAGCTTTTCATGAATATTGAAAACCCATTTCTTGCCTTTAATATAGTATTGTTTCCTATTTTTGTCAATCTACGAATATAACATTTTTTACAGTTCAAATCTTACTATTTTGTCTATTTTGCACAATGCCATTCCAGATAAAACAGTTCTCGCCCGGGGAGCCTTCAAGTGCCATGTTCATCAATGTTTCCTCGTAATTCATAGCGCCTCACCTCTTCAAAATTGTAATCCGAACTAATACATACCTCTTAGTTACTGTTCACTTCGTTCCAGTAACAGGCAAAAATCCATGCAAAAATTGCAATACGAACTTCGTTCGTGGCGCAAATGGATTTTTGCTTACAGCCACTACATTTTCGTACGGACTTAGCAGTAAATGCTAAGTCCTGTGTGAACAGTAACACCTCTTATACACTACTTTCATTTTTTAAACAAGTCCGCTTGATTTTGTGTGCATAAGCATCTATAATGATAGACGAAAATAAAATGAATCTAACGAAAGAGGGGAAATCAAATGGAATCGTATATCATGTTTAAAAATCTGGCGATCATTATCGTTGCAGCGAAGGTCTGCGGGATCGCAGCCAGAAAATGTAAGGCGCCGCAGGTAGTGGGTGAGATCATCGCGGGGCTTCTGATCGGACCAAGCATCTTAGGCTGGGTAGAGCAATCTGATTTTCTGGCACAGCTTGCCGAGGTTGGCGTGGTACTGCTGATGTTCTCGGCAGGACTCGGGACAGACTTAAAGGATTTGATGAAAACCGGCCCAATTGCCACGCTGATTGCCTGTGCCGGCGTGTTTATCCCATTAATATGCGGCGCGCTGCTCTACATGGCGTTTTACGGCGCTTCGCCGTGGGGTTCGGAGGGTTTTTACAAAGCCGTCTTTGTGGGAACAATCCTCACCGCCACCTCCGTGAGCATCACCGTGGAATCCCTGAAAGAAATGGGCAAATTAAAAGGGCGTGTCGGCACCACCATACTAAGCGCGGCAATCATCGATGACGTCATCGGTATCATCGTGCTTACCTTTGTGATCGGTTTTAAGAATCCTGATTCCAAACCAACGACAGTGTTAATCAACACAGTTCTGTTCTTCGTGTTCGCCATTGTGGTCGGCTTTGTCTTCTATAAGCTCTTTCAGTATGTGGACAACAAATACCCGCATACAAGGCGTATCCCGATCCTGGGACTGGCATTCTGCCTTGCCATGGCGTACATCGCGGAAAAATATTTCGGCATTGCCGATATCACGGGCGCCTATGTGGCCGGAATTATCCTCTGCTCCATCCGCGACTCAAGCTACATCGCAGAGAAGATGGACATCAATTCCTATATGCTGTTTGGTCCGGTATTCTTTGCCAGCATCGGTCTGAAGACGAATGTCGAGAGCGTGAATATAAGCATTCTGATATTCTCCATCGCGTTTGTCGCCGTCGGGCTGATCTCAAAGATCATCGGCTGCGGACTGATGGCGCGCATCTGCAAGTTTAATGGTCTGGACTCGCTAAAGATCGGCGTGGGAATGATGACCAGAGGAGAGGTCGCCCTGATCGTGGCACAGAAGGGCTTATCAGCCGGTCTGCTGACTCCGGTTTACTTCACATCGGTGATCTTCCTGATCATCGTATCCTCAATCCTGACTCCGATCATCCTGAAGGTACTGTATTCTAAAGATACTGCTTCCCCGGCGTAATCGTCGGGGAAAGCAGGAGGAAACACAATGGCAAGAATACTTATTGTGGAGGACAACCACGACTATCAGGAATTACTGCAGAATTTTCTCGAAAATGCCCGTCACGAGGTCACGGCTGCAGGCGACGGGGACAGGGCGCTAGGACTAATCGACGCACTGCCGTTTGACCTCATCCTACTCGACCTGATGCTGCCCGGCATCGACGGCTTTGATATCTGCAGGTCGATTCGGGAAAAATATGACACGCCTGTCATTATGCTGACAGCGCTGGACAGCGAATCATACCAGATGCGTGGCTATGGGCTGCAGATCGACGACTATATCACAAAACCGGTCTCCATGGCGCTGCTCCTGCAGAAAGTCGAGGCGGTGCTTCGCAGAACGATGCCGCGCGCATCGCAATGTGCACAGGATACATCGAAGGCACTGCATTTTGATACTATTTCCCTTGATTCTGTCACACATACGGTCTGCGTCGGCAATTCGCCTGTCGATTTCACACTGCGCGAATTTGAGATTTTACATGAACTGATGCAGGCGCCACCAGGCAGCGTCGTGACCAGAAAAACATTGATTGAAAAACTGTGGGGGTACGACTTCTCCATCAGCGACACGCGTATCATCGACACCCACATGAAAAATATCCGCCAGAAGCTGGGCGTGGCAGACTGCATCGCGACCGTCCGCGGCATCGGCTACAGGTTAAAAAAGCGGGAGAACTGTCATGAATAGAGCCATGAACCTAGCCAAGAATAAAGCTAAAAACAAACTCATGAACAGACTTACCACAAAGACATTTTTCCTGCTGCTTGCCCTCTCGCTGGCTATCCTTTTGTCCGCATACGGCTGTATCTGGATATTCCTGCCCTACGCCGACCAGAAGCTTGCACAGCGCAGGCTTGACCAGCGGACACAGCAGTTTGTCTCCTGCCTGTGGACAACCGCCAAAGGCGACAGCGAACCCCTTTTTACAGACTTTATCCGCCAGACAGGCGCCAAACTGATTCTGCTTGACTGCAGCGGAGAGACGGTCAGTCCATTTACATTTCACAAAATAAAAGTAAATGTACCAGAAAGGACAAACCGCTATCCGTTTCGCTTTGCGGACTCCGACGACGAGTATGCGCTCATCGCGTGTTATGATTCCACCCGTTCTGATGAGATCACGGCAGCCGTACAGAAAAGTATTCCGTTTGTCGCGTTCTTTATCCTGCTGCTCTCCTCCGCCAGTGCGTTTTTCTTCTCGCGTTATACTTCCAAGCCGATCATTCGCATCAGCGGGATTGCGGACAGGATCGCAAACCTTGATTTTAGCTGGTACTGCCCAGATCTGCGTGACGACGAGATCGGTATCCTGTCTCAAAGCATCAACGAGCTGTCCGATAAACTGCACGCCGCACTCGATGAAATCCATCGCAGAAACGCTTTCCTCGAGGACGAAATCGCACTGGAAAAGGAACGCGAACGGCGGAGAATGCTCTTTTTCTCAGGTGTCTCCCACGAGCTCAAGACGCCGATCGCCGTTGTGATCGGACAGCTCGAGGGCATGCAGGCGCAGATCGGCGTCTACAAAGACCGCGAAAAATATCTTGCGCGCAGTGCGGAAATACTACAATCCCTCAACAATTTTATCAAAGAAGTACTGCTCGTCTCTCATATGGATATGAATACGGACCTGGCGTTGGAACCAGTTTGTCTGTCCTCACTCCTGGAATCCTTGGCTGCAGACTACGCGGATTACGCAGAACCTCTTACAATTGAATTTTCCACCGAAATAGCGCCTGATGTCCGCATATACGGAGATGAAATGCTGCTGAAAAAAGCGCTGGGAAATGTGATTGGAAACGCGGTCACCTACTCGCCGGAACACGGCAGTGTTCACATAAAGCTCTCTCATCTTGATAATACGGCAAAGCTCACCGTCGTCAATACAGGCGCGCACATTGATGAAAAAGACCTGCCCCATCTCTTCGAAGCTTTCTACCGCGCCGACAGATCGGCCGACAACTATGGAAGCGGACTCGGGCTCTATATCACGCGAATGATTCTGGAAACCTACCAGGTCGCATACTCCATAGAAAACACTGGGGACGGCGTACTGTTTACCTCGGTTTTTCACATTTGTCCTATATAAGGAACTGTCGAAAAATACTGATACATCCTGAATTGTCTATCTGTATCAGTTATTTTCGTACAGCTCCTAATCATAATATCATACTCCACACAAACTCCACATAAAATACACGCAATCTTCAGACAACTCCCAATAAAATCATGTTAAAATAAATCTCACAATAAACGCAAAGGAGTTCTTATGTCATATGAAAATCGATGTCAACCATATCACCATGATCTACCCGTCGGGCAAAAAAGCGCTGCAGGACGTTTCCCTCAGCGCCGGGAGCCCGAACTTCATCGGAATCCTCGGCCCGAACGGCGCCGGGAAAACGACGCTGATGAAGCTGCTGATCGCGGGGCTTCTGCCCACCCGGGGCGAGATTCTCTTAAATGAAAAAAGCCTGCTCTCACAGGAAAAATATCTGAAATCACAGCTCGGCTATCTGCCGCAGAGCTTTGGGCTGTACGAAGAACTGACCGTATGGCAGTTTCTGGACTACATGGCGGCACTTAAAAATATAAAAAACTCCAAGGCGATCACTGAAGTCCTGGAGCGCACAAACATGACAGAACAGAAAAAGACACGCATACGCAGCCTCTCCGGCGGCCAGCGCCAGCGCGTCGGTATCGCGCAGGCGCTGCTCGGCAATCCGCAGCTCATCATACTTGACGAGCCGACTGTCGGTCTCGATCCCGAGGAGCGCGTCAAGTTCCGCAACATTTTCTCGGAAATGGCACAGGACAAGATCATTCTGCTCTCCACACACATTGTCGAGGACGTGCAGGCCGTCTGCAACCGGGTGCTTGTGATCCACGACGGTCTGATTCTCTTTGACGGAACGCCCTCGCAGCTCATCGCACAGGCGCAAAACCATGTCGCTGTCTACCGCGCGCAGCCCGGCGATGCGCTCCCGGACGGCTGTCAGGTCGTCTCCAAAGTCCACACGGCTGATGGCATCAGCACCCGCATCGTCGCCGAACACCTGCCGCCGTATGCGCAATGCTGTGAGCCGACACTGGAAGACGCCTACCTGTACTGCATTCACAGTCCCAGGGAACCGATGATTCCTTATAACCGAAAAAATACACGAGAGGAGCCTGCCGCAATATGAAACTATTTTCTCTATACCGTGTCGAGTTCAGACAACTGCTGTTGTCCCGGACTGTGATGACCGCCGCCATCCTGTGTGTACTCTCACTGCCCCTGGGCAATCTTTTGACAGTGTTTTCCAATGCCCGTCCCATGTCAGACAATTATATCCTGACACCCGTATTGACGGGGACGACCGCGGGCGCCATTGTGTGGGCTGTTGTCATGTTTATGGAGGCTGACAGACTGCGGCGCAGCGGCGTCCATATCCTGACAGATGCCGTCGCTCCGCCCGCATTCCTGTCCGCTGCGAGGACTCTGGCATTAATGACATTATCCGCGGTCGTAACCTTGCTCACGGCACTGGTCTATCTGCCCTACACCGCCGCCAAAATGTCCTACTTATTTTCGACGGGCTTTTACTTTGCCAATTTCATGGTACTGATGCTCCCGACCTGGTGGATTTCTATCCTGTTTGCGGACGCCTTTTACCAGATCACACAGCGCGTCGAGCTTTCTGTCATCCTGTATATCGTGCTTGCAGGCGTGAGCGTCAGCGGGATTGCCGCCTCCGATTATTTCATGCGTTGGATCAATCCGTATGTCACCACATACTCTGACGGCTTCCCGACAATCTGGCCACTGCGAATCGGACTGTACACACGGGTTCTCTGGCTTGGCATCGCGCTGGGCGTATGGCTGTTTTCTATCTTATGTATCCGCAGATATCAGAAGGGACTTCTTTTTTCCCTATTCAGAAATATAAAAAAGTTGACAATTTTGATGCCTGCCGCAATATTTGTCACAGGCGGCATCCTTCTGTGGAAATTTCAGCCCTTTATCGACCATGGTCCGAACGACTACATTTACTCGGATCTTGCATGGGATATCGACGACGCCAACAGAATCAGCGCTATCCAGTACAGCCTTGACCTGAATCCCGCGACGGGCACGCTCTCCGGAAAAGCGGAATACGACATTCAGGTTCCCTATCGCGGAGAGGACATCCTGCATCTCAACCCAGGCTATATGATCACAAAGATGACCTATGACGGTGAAGATGTCCCTTTCCGAACCGTGGACGACGATATCAACGGAGAACGTACCACTTACTTCGAACTCCCGGAACGGCTTTTTCAAAAGACACTTGTGATCGAGTACAGCGGTTTCCCCACACAGGGAAAATACTGGTCCGGCTCCATGGTGCGGGACACGATCGACCGCGACTATATCTCACTGTCCTCCGTTGCGATCGTGCCTACCCTGGAAAACTACTACACCGGCGTGGACAAGGCTGCCATGGCAGACATCACAATCCCCGACAACCTGACGCCCTTTCTGAATCATGCGCTGATGAAAGACTCTGTTGACAACGGGGACGGAACGAGGACATGGCGGGCCATGTGTCCCAAATACATTGGCGATCTCACGGCCGGATATTACACAATCGATAACTTTCAGATCGGTGACCTGGAGGTTGATTTCGCCTATGGGACAGCATATGAGGCCATTGTCAGGGAAAATGATATCCAGCAGACGATCATCGATATTCTCACATATGGCAGTGAACATTACGGGGAACTCTTCTCGGCGGATAACAACCACCTGCTTCTGCGTCAGGAGAGCGCCATGTACGGGGGCGGCTATGCGCTGCACGGCGTCTCCACATGGTTTGAGACCGTACTCGCACCGGATACGCTGAGTGACACAAACAAGGGCGCCAGTGCGACGGAGGTCTTTATCCACGAGATGCTCCATCAGTGGTGGGGTGGACTCGGACTCTCCTGTGCACAAGAGGAACTTTGGAGTTCGGAGGGGATAACCGTCTACTCCACTTACCGTCTTGTCAAAGAAAAATACGGCGAGCTCTACGCGCGGCAATACTACGTCGACGCATGGAAGGAAGCCGTGGATCATCAAAACCGCAGCTTCTACAACCGCCACCCGGAATATCTGGAACTGCTGCCCAAGCTGTACCAGTCGCAGATTCAAGATTCGGACAGAACAACGAACTGGTATTGCCGTATGCCGCTGATGATCCTGAAAGCGGAGGAGCTGGTCGGAGGCGAGGACAAAATGGACGAAATCCTGCACCAGATGTATATGGCACGGGAGAATTATAATTACGAAAACGATTTTCGCTATGCAGATTTTCTGCGCTACTGCGGATTGACAGAGGAGGATTTATATCTTGAATAAGAATTTGAATAAGATGTGTTTTCTCAAAATAATATGCTATGAACTGCGGCGGGCCCTTTTAAACAGACTCTTTTTCGGGCTGCTTCTCGTCAACGGCCTGTCCGCATGGTTTATATTATCATACGACACAATCATGGGTACTGCGTACACTGCGCCCTTTTCCGTGTGGAGCTACTGCGCCTATCTGGGCAGGACGCTCCCAGTCGCGACGGTCACGATCCTGCTCCTGCTCTCTAATTACTACAGCAGGAAGCAAAAGCAGGTCGAAATTCTGACTGACGCCACCCCTGTCACGCCCTTTTGCCAGATCCTGGTGCGGACGCTGACAGCAGGTATTGGCTTTGTACTGATCTATCTGGTGATGTGCTCGCTCGCGCGGATATTCTATGTGCGTTTTTTCCAGTTTCGCGATTTTGCAGTATTTATCTTGCCATCGTTCTTGCTCCTGCTGCCCTGTTTTACATTTTTCGCAGGTGTCGGACAACTGCTTGGCAGCCTTCACCGCGGCCTGATCTATGCGCTGATGCTGCTTGTCCTTATATTTCGCGGTATCCCGAACGTCTTTGACTGTTTCGGGGCGGGATACTTCTCGACCTTTCCGCTGACACTCCCTGTCGGTGCGGACGGCGAACCGGCATTCCGAATAGAATTTTCGTTTATCATCGTGCGTGTATTGTACCTTTTGGCCGGAATCGCCAGCCTCTATCTCGCCACAGCGCTGTCCGCCCGCAAATCACGGAAAGCCTGACGAACCGCGTAAGACGCCTCGTACTCGTCATTTTAATAGCTTTCCTTGGAAAACAGCATACTCTCCTGCGCTGATAAAATACTGCCATTGACGGAGCCGCCGGTCACAGGCGGCTCGTCATAAATATCAAATGCATGAATGATTCCCACCAATTTCATTATCACAGCTTCCAGATCGGCTGCTTCATATATAAACCAATGGTTGCCACCATCTTTGGTATCACTGCGTATAGAATTTTTAATTCTTTGTGAATACTGACTATTTTCGCCTATAAACAAATCAAACTGCCCGTTCTCTTTCTTGCGTATGATAACATTTAAACGGTATAAATCAAACCCTTTTTTAATACACTTGTTTATTGTTGCGGCATGTCCGGTAATAGAATATCTATCCTTTGCCACCCTCCGAATCATGCCATCTGCTACAGCTTGTTCCACATAACGATCAATATTTATTGTCGTTCTGCCACACATTTCTGTCAACTGCTGATTTGTAAACTCATTCCCTCCCCATTCGATAGCTTTATCAGTATAATCAAACAGCTCTGAATAGATCTGATCATATTGGCATAAAGTTTCAGAGGCATAGCAGCCACGGAAATTAATCCATGCAGACCAATCTTTTGTATTATTTCGCTTTCGCCCATAGGTCTCTATTATCTTTTCTAAATTGCTGTCAACTATGTTTCTATCCCCAAATATTTTCACCAAATCCTGAATTGCATACCTGAAATTTTCAAAAGAATGTACCTTTTTACGGAAACGTTGCTCAGACTTATTTCTTGACCATTTTCCGGCCAGCAGCTGTTCTTCACAAAACGCATCAACCGTATCAACCCTGGTTGTTTTGATATCTAAGTATTTTGAAAAAATATCGATCGTAACAGGAATCTCCAACAGTTTATATTTTGTCTCTGTATCGTACATTTGAAATTCCGTTTTTGCCCTTTTTGACAGCTTTTCTATAGTATTCTCCTGAACGATAAAGTTTGCATACCTGCAGCCATCATACTCATACCTTATAATATTATCTGTCAGCCCCAAGCTGCGTCCCAACTCTAAAACCTTACCTTCAGAAATGGATTCCCCTTTTCCAAAAGCAGCATTCATTGCCCGAAACAATTTTAATCTGCTTGTATTCATATTGTGCAAGACGTTCAATGCAATATAATACATAAAACCTCCATTTGTGAAAACGATCCTAACATCAGTCAGTATCATCCGTTCCGGCCACCCTCACGCTTTCCATCCTGACTGCGTAAGGTCCTTCGTACGCGTCGTTTTGATAGCGCTCCCTGGAAAATACCATATTTCCCTGTACCTCCAGGATACTGCCATTGATCGAGCCGCCTGTCACAGGCGTCACATTTTCGCCGTCATATAAAAACGCCAGCCGGATTTCCCCGCCAAAATGTCCTGACAGGATATCCATCTGAAAATCGGAAAAGCTCACGATATGCAGATACGGAGACGACTTTAGCTCCTCCATCGTCCTGCTTCCGACCGGCACCGAGATACTGGTGTAATCCCCTGTCGGTTCAATGCCAAGATAATAAGAAGTCCTGCATCCTCCATGAAGCATTTTCAGTGTCCCGTTCTCCATCAGCAGCCGGTCCTTCATCGGGATACCCTCATCACTGTAAGGCTCTTTCGCTTTCATATAAATCGTAAGCGCATCCCCCTGTACTGCATCTCCCTGTACATGATCGCCAATCTGATAATTGGAATATTTCTGGTAAACGACGCCTGCATTGGAGCGTCCACAGTAGTACTGCAGGAGCTGCTGCAGATTTTCCCCAGATAAAAGAATCGTATATTTCCCCGCACTAGGTAGTGTGTTCGCCTCCGCCCTTGCCTGCGTCATCGCAAAAGCCTCCTCCACATCACGACGCAATGCGTCAGGACTGGCATCATGATAGGAAAACTGATGAAATGTCTCCACGTCGCGGGGCTTGATGCACTGCACCACATATTCCCCGGAAACCAGATACGTCTCATAGCTGACATCCACGTCCCTGGAATTTACAATCCGTCGCACAATGTGCTTTACAAATACTTCCGCAGAATTGATAAACACCTTCTCGGAAGTGTCCGCTTCATACAATGCCTCCACGATCTGCCGGGTACTCTCCTCGAGGCTCTGCCCTGCAAACCGGCTGGTTGACGGGACAAACTCCTCCCTTTTTCCGGCGTTTAATTCATAGTACTCATTGCACACCAGCGCCGCCGCATGATATGCTTTCTGCAATGCTTCCCTGATTTCCTCCGTCTCCATTTCCGGATGGATATGAACCATTGAGGAGCCCAGCATCTGCTTCCCGGCCTCCTCATGCGAACAAAACACGGAAACAACGTAATCTGTCACATCGGTCCGTCTCCTCAAATCCAGCTTTTTCCTGACATAAAAACTCTCCAATGACTCCTGCACACTCTCTATGATGCGGTATTCCGCTATCCCCTGCTGCTCTAACACAGCCTTAATCTGTTCGATCAAACTCATTCCCTGCCTTTCACTATATTATGAAATCATTATCCAAGACGGATTCTTGCCTTGATATAAGGACCTCCATCGGATACTTTTACCCACTCCTTATGTCCTTTTCCACACATGCCGCTGCCGCATAGCGATACTTCTCCTGACATCATGGAAATGGATTTTAACAAATCAGGAACATAGCCTGTGAGGACGATCGGGGAATATATTTTCCCAGTCAGCTTTCCATCGCGGATTTCCCTCGCGATATTGACCATACACTGAATCCCCCAATTCTTTGGATCTTCCATGCCGCTTTGTGGATTTTCCAACAGAAAACCATACTGAATCGATGCGATCATCTCCTCCCTTGTGTTTGTCCCACCCTCAAAAAAGGTATTGGTCATGCGGGTGTATGCTTTCCTGCGAAAGCTCTCCCTCCTGCCGTTTCCGGTCGGACATGTTTTTAGAAGCATGGCAGACTGCAGGTCACTGATTCCACTTTTCAGGATACCTTTCTCGATCACCGTTGTGTCATGTGCCATCGTTCCCTCATCGTCAAAAAAGTAAGATGCCACCTCATTGGCTGCGGAAGCGCCGTCGTGCATCGTGACAAGCTCCGACGCCACACGCTCTCCTATATACTGCTCTGCCAGCGCGCGCTTCTTCACAAACATATCCATCTCAACGCCATGCCCGAACGCTTCATGCGCAATCATGCCCGTGACCTCCGGCGAACAGATGCAGTCGTATTCTCCCGGATGAATCGGCTCGCTCTCCAAAAGCTCCTGTACGACTTCTGCACATTCCTCGACGTCCGCCTCAATCTGTGAGAGCATCTCCGCCCCGCCCAGATTGGAATACGCCTTGTAATATGTCTTGATCTCCTCCCCCTTTGCCGCGACAAAACACAATACCCCCGTCATCCACATAACATTCTGCTCCAGCTCGCGGTTCCCAGACAAAAACAGTTTCGTGTATTTCTGATAAATGCTTACCACCTGGCAATCCAGAATTTTCTCACTGGCTGCCAGCCCTTTCTCCTTGATCGCGGCAAGCTGCTTCAATATCGCGTCATCTCCCAGCGCCTCGGGATCGATCTCATAATCCGTGCTGCCGCTAAATTCGGTCTTTTCCTCTGCCGGCACCTCGTACACACTCTCACACAGTCCCTCCGGCATCATTTTGTCAGAAGCCTCCATCAGAGCCCGAATCCGGTCACAGATATCGTCCAGATTCTCCTCTGAAATCCGATTGAAAGAATATTCTATATAGTGCTTTCCGTCTGATACCTTCGCCACAAATCCTCTGGAAGTTCCCCGCTCGCCTTCTCCAGCAGCCATACTTTTCCTTGAAACGTTGTAATTTCCTGACTTTGCGTCCTCCGCCAAAATGGACGCATACGGATACTGCGCCAGCAGCATGTCCAATAATTTCCTGACCAGAGGTTTCTTCCTCCGAATAAATAAGCTCTCCTGTACTTTCATGACTGCTCCTTCCTATTTTTTATTCCCTTTTATTATTCCCTGCAGTTTCCGCACATGATTCTCTTTCCACGTTGAGATTCACCAGCTTCATGCTGTCCATGTCCAGCCGCCTGTAGAAACAATTGTTTGCCACGCCTTTGTACGATGTATGGCAGATATTTCCATTCATCGGGCGGACCTTGTACACCAGCGAATTTTGCTCACAGTTGACAAAGATATCAACCAGCTCAAACTCATTTCCCGATGTCTTTCCCTTGTGCCACAGCTCATTGCGCGAGGTGCTCCAGAGCACTAATCTGCGCAGTCTGATCGACTCGAGCATCGCCTGCTCATTCGTGTATGCCACGAGAATTACCTCGCCGGTGTCCACATTCTGAATCGCGACCGGAATCACCTCCTGACCGGACATGCTGGCGATTTTTTTGAAATCCAACTGTAATTCATCTGTCTCTTCTATACAACTCATTTTATAACCCATTTTGTTTTTTCCCTTCTACAGATCTTGGTATAGATGCTGTGTTTAGGAGCTGTAAAGAAATAACTTTACAGCTCCTTGCGAAAGAAGAAGGGACGGTCTCCCGCCCCCCATGCAGAGGAATCTGCTACTGCAAGACATTCCTCACCTTTTCCTCATATTCTTCCTTGGTGATGATATCCATCTCATACTGCATCTGAATCTTCTTCAATATCTCAAAGTTATCATACTTCTTCTGCGCTTTTTCCAGTTTTTCGGCATATTCCTCCGCAGTGATCACATCCATGTCCCGCGCTCTGTCCAGCTTGCGTTTCTCATTCTCAAGCAGATCGAATGCCTTTTTCCTGTCCTTTTCGATCGAATGCTGTCTCACCTGCAGATCCTTCTGCGAGATCTGCTCTGTGAGATCTGCCATTTTTTCCAAATCCGGATTAATGGCCTCCAAAACGTCCGATACATCAAACTGTTCCGTGCGGAAAGAATCCGCGACGTACGCTACATATCTCTTGCCGATCTCCGCATACTGGCTCTCCAGCTTTTTCTCGATTGCCGCCTTTTGAATCTTGAGATTTGCAAGCTCTGTCTGCTCCTTTGTCACATTGCCGATTTCCTTTACCACCTTCGATGTCTTATCAAAAAAATCCATCTTGTCTCCTCCTGTTTTTCGCAGCGCACTCCCGTTTACCGAAAGCACACCGATTACTACACTGTCGTTAATATGTTGTCCTTATTTTACCATTGATCACACAAATAAACTACCAAACTATTTCTAAAATATATGAAAAAAAGATAAACCTGTTATGGGTTCAATCCCTCCTGCAGCAGTCTGTCATACTCCTCCCACGAAATATACCTGCCACCCATACTCTCGAGATGCTCTGTGTGAAACTGGCAGTCAATGAACAGAAATCCCTGCTGCTCCAAAAGCTGCGCAAAGGCAATCAGCGCTGTCTTGGAGCCGTTTTCTTTTTCGGAGAACATGCTCTCACCAAAAAAGCACCTGCCGATGCAGACTCCATAAAAACCGCCCGCGAGCCCGCCGTCCTCAAATACCTCCACGCTGACCGCATACCCCTGCTCATGCAGGCGGTGGTAGGCCTCTTCCATCTCGTCCGATATCCAGGTACCCACGTCAAACTCCCTCTTGATCCGGCAGCGATGCATGGTATCCGCAAAATCCCTGTTCAGAAGGACACGAAATTCATGTTTTTTCATAAATTTTTTCATGGAACGGGAAATATGAATCTCACTTGGAAAAATGACAAAGCGCTCCTTGGGACACCACCACAGGATCTCCTCGCCCGGGTTATACCACGGGAAAATTCCATGGGAGTACGCCAGTAAAAGGCGCTCGACACACAGATCCCCGCCTGCGGCAAGGAGTCCGTCTTCCCTCGCGAGCGTCGGGTGCGGAAACCATATCTCTTTTTTGCTGATGCGAAATACGGGCATGATTTATCACCTTCTCACTTCCTAAGCCTTCGCTTTTGCCCGGACGCTCTTTTTCGTTTTTTCCTGCGGATATTCCAGCAAAAATCCGTCCTCCGCGGCTGACAGTCTGCATTTTCCGCCCTTTTTCAGCCTGCCAAACAGGATTTCGTCCACCAGGAGCGGTTTCACCTCTCCCTGAATCACGCGGTCGATCTCCCTTGCTCCAAACTCCGTCGAAATTCCCTTCTTTTCCAGCAGCTTCTTTGCCGCCGCGTCCACCGACAGTTCCACTTTTTTCAGCAGAAGCATCTTCTGCAGTTCCCCAAGCTTTTTCTCCGTGACCTGTCCTGCCATCACATCGTCCATGCCGTGGAACACGACAATCTTGTTCAGGCGGTTGCGGAACTCCGGCTGGAAAATGCGTCTGACTTCTTCCATAATCACGTCCGCCCTGACATCCTGTCCCATAAACCCGATGCCATGCTTTCCGATACGGCTCGCCCCCGCGTTGGAGGTCATGATGACAATCACATTGCGGAAATCCGCCTTTCTGCCCTGATTGTCCGTGAGCGTGGCATAGTCCATCACCTGCAGGAGAATGTTGTATATGTCCGGATGCGCCTTTTCGATCTCATCCAGCAACAAAACAGAATGTGGATTCTTGCGAATCTCTTCTGTTAAAAGTCCGCCTTCCTCATAGCCGACATACCCCGCCGGCGAGCCGATCAGCTTTGCGACTGCATGTTTTTCCTCGTACTCACTCATGTCAAAGCGAATCAGCTTCACGCCCAGTTCATCTGCCAGACTTCTTGCGATCTCCGTTTTGCCGACGCCTGTCGGTCCCACAAAGAGCAGGCTCGCCAGTGGCTTGCCCTCCTCCAAAAGCCCTGCCCTTGAAAATTTGACCGCGTTGACAACCTGCGCGATCGCTTCATTCTGCCCATACACGCGGCTCTTCAGGCGCTTTTCAAGCGTCGCGAGCGTCTCAATCTCGTCATGCTCCACCACCTGTTTGGGAATCTGACAGGTCTTGGACAGAATTTCGTCAATCAGATTCTTTCCGACAGTCTGCGTTTTCTGTTCCAGTGGATGCAGTCTGCGGTACGCGCCCGCCTCATCGATCAGGTCGATCGCCTTGTCCGGCAGATAACGCTCATTGACATATTTTGCGCTCATGCTGACCGCATACGCGATCACGCCCTTTCCATAAGTTACCCCGTGAAATGTCTCATAACTTTTCTTCAATCCCTCTAAAATACGCGTGGCGTCTTCTATATCCGGTTCCTTGATATCAATGTTTTGAAACCGTCTCACCAGACTCTTGCTCTTCTCAAAATGTTTCTTGTACTCCTCATAGGTAGTCGCCCCGATAAAGCGCACACTCCCCGCCGCCAGATAAGGCTTTAGCATATTCGAGATGTCAAAAGCGCCTCCGTTCACCGCACCGGCGCCGACGATATTATGGATTTCATCGATGTAGACAATCGGTTTCTCCTCGCGGCTGATACTGTCCATCACCCGCTTGAAACGTTTCTCAAAATCACCGCGGAACTGTGTCCCCGCGATCAGGCTTCCGAGATCGAGCGAAAAAATATGCGCGCCTTTCAACGGTTCGGGAACCTGGTCCTCCTCGATCAGCCTAGCAAGACCGTAAGTAATCGCCGTCTTGCCAACGCCCGGCTCACCGATATGAAGCGGATTGTTCTTCTCCTTACGGCAGAGAATCTGCATCGTGCGCTCCAGCTCCTCCTCCCGTCCGATCAGCGGATTGACGCCCTCCAGCGCATCGTTCAGGCAGACGGCAAACTGCTGCCATACCTGACCTGTCTTTTCCACATCCTGCGCGCATTCGTCATCAGAATCTTCCTCGTTCCTACCGCCTCTTGAATCCCTGCCGGCCGTTTGTCCTCCGCTCCTGCCAGCCCGCCTGTCAGATGACCACTCCTCATATAAAATAGTCATCTGCTGCAAAAGCTCAGCGTGCTCTACGCCCTGCAGCTGCATATAGTATACCGCATAGCTCTCTTCCAGCTCAAACATTGCATGGACAATGTGCATCAGACCGACTACATTTTTCCCGCTACCCTGCGCTGACTGCAGCGCAAAGGACAGCATGGTTCCCATCCCCGCGGAAAACTCCGGGTTCTGGTTCTCGGGACTGACAGATACCATATATTCATTGAAATAGCCCTCCAACTGCTCCGACAGCTCCCGAACACTTCCGCCACAGTCCTCAAATGCCTCTGCGAAAATCTTGTTTCCGCATATGACGTACAACACCAGCTCCGGCGTGACAAGCTCATAATGCCTGTCTTTCGCCAAAACCATCACGGAATTGATGATTTCCGCCACTTCTCTTGTTACCTGCATATTTCCTCCCCTGTATTACTCCAATGTCATTCGAAACGGAAATCCCTCCGCTTTTGCTCTTGCTGCCGCTGTCTGTACTTTGGACACGGCGATATCATACGGATAGGAGCCCACCACAGCCTTTCCAGTCTCATGCACCAGCAGCATCAGACGCTCCGCCTCTATCTCGTCTTTATGAAAAATATCCCTCAGTATATCAACCACAAAATCCATCGTGGTAAAGTCATCATTGTGCATGATGACCTTGTAATGCTTTGGTTCCCGTATTCTGATGCGGGTACTCTCCCTTGTCTCTCCCTGTATTGCCATCTAATATTACCTCGATCACACTTTTTTCGTTTTTTTATCAAACTGTGATAAATCCTGCCCTTTCAACGCCTTCTCCAGCAATTCCGGCAAAAGCTGCGGTGTGCAGGCAAAACATGGCACGCCAAGCCCCGCAAGCCTCTGCGCCGTCTGCTCATCATAATACGGCCTGCCGCCGTCCGCGATCGCAAGCAGGCTGATCACCGTCACTCCGGATTCCTTCATGTCACCGATGCGCCGCAGAAGTCCAGCCCTGTTTCCCCCCTCATACAAATCAGAGATCAGGAAAAACAGCGTTTTCGCCGGATTCTCTATAAACTGCTCGCAGTATGCAATCGACTTATTAATATCCGTGCCGCCCCCGAGCTGGAATCCAAACAACAGATCGACCGGATCGTCGCTCTTCTCTGTCAGATCGACGATATTCGTGTCAAACGCGACGATCCTTGTCTTGATACTCGCCATACTCGCCAGGATACAACTGATAATCGATGAATATATGACGGACTCTCCCATCGAACCGCTCTGGTCAATGTCGAGTATGATGGTCCACTTATTCGCCGCCGTGGTACTCGTCCGGTCAAAAAAGTAAAAATGTTCTGGCACGATCGTCTTGAGATCAGGATTATAGTGCTTTAGATTACGGCTTATGGTCATCTTGTAATCCATCGCCGACGCGGAGGGAATCGGTGAATGTTTTCGCTTATTGACCGCAGCGGTTACAGCACGTCTGATATCCTGCTCCAGCAACTTATTGATTTCCTCCACGATCTTCCTGATAAACTCCCGGACACTCTCCTTGGAACGCTTTGGTATCTGGTCTTTTAACATCAGGATGGTGGACGCCAGGTTGATATCCGGCTCCATATTTTCCAGAAGCTCCGGCTCAAACAGCAACTGTTTTAATCCGCATCGCGTCACCGCGTCGTTCTGAATGACTGTCACCAGCTCCTTGTCAAACAGTGTCCGCACATCGCCGAGCCACCGGCTGATCTGCGGGTTTGATGGTCCTCTTCCTGCACCACCCGCACCCTGACTGCCAAACCCGCCTCCCTCTGTGCGGTTGTAAATGGAAGCCAGCGCCTGATCCATTAAATCCTGTTCCTGCGTCAACGCAAGGTCTGTCATTCCCGACAGGCGCCTGTCGCTCTCCTGCCCCAAAATCAGACGCCATCGGCTGATCTGTTCTTTTACTTCCATATGAATCCTCCTCAGTTCCTAATGCTTCCCGTCACAAGTCAAAATCAAAATCATCCAGCCCCTCGATCATCTGCTGCGCATTCTCATCGAGCACAGCGTTCACCACCTCGCTGACTTCCTGACCGTTCAGTCCGAGTATCTCGCCGAGGTTTTCTGCGATCTGGTCCTTCTCCGCCGCGGAAAAATCCGCAAAGGCGCGCCGCAGGAACACCAACGCACGCTTGAATTCCTCGTCGTCCAGTGTGACGAGATAATCATTGAGACTTTCCCACAGCGACAGCCTTGCGATCAACGCATACCTGTTCTTCATCGCCAGCCCCTCAAACCAACCCGCGCCCAGATCGGCGGGAATGCCCTTTGACAGGCGCCTTGACACCTCCATACGGAGCTGCTGCGTGTCCATGGTGCCGCGCTCGAGCAGTATCGCCGCCGCGAAACCTGACAGCTTCGTGTTCAGATCGTCCCGCTCTGAGATGCTGTCAAGCACCTTGAGCCACTCCACGCTGTTCAAAAAATCATGTGCCAGCTCTGTGCTGTTGAGCTGCTCCATCGCCGTGATAATCACCTTACTCGCCGCATCGTCGCACACACAGGCCGCTTCCAGTATCAGACAAGCCCTATAAAACAACTGCTGCAGAATCGGCTCCAGTGGCTTCGCATCAATCCTGCGGATATTTCCATACTGTATGACAACCGACAGCCGCTGTGCCGTCTTTGCCAGCTCCTCCACCGATACGGCATCGACCGCCATGCCCTGCAGCGCTGCCGTCGCGTAGCCGACCGCCCGCTCCATACCGCAATAGCAGGCGTCCTCTATGACAAGCGCGATCTCACCAATCTTGTCCGCATTCTCCACACGCTCCTTCATGGCAAATGAAGCCGCGCCCTCGATCGTATCGCCCTTTAACGCGGACTCCACCAGCTCAATCTCTGCCTCTGGCGTCCACCGCGCTACCCAGTGCTCAGACCAGGTCGCATTATCTTGGCTGACCGCCTGCTGCTGGGCAAAGCTCACGTTGATAACGCGCAGCCGATGCAGGAAAAACGACCGGTGCAGATCCATAAATGCTGCTTTCTCCGAGCTGACACGCCTGTTTTCCCGCAGATCGAGCATCAAGTCCTGCGCTGTGATATCGCGGTATTTCTCAAGCTTTAAGTCCTTTAGCTGTCTGTAAAAATCCTCCTGAACACTGGTGCGGCTCACCCCGTCAGGCAGCGCTCCGATCACGGTACCAATCTCCGTGTCAGCAGTCGCAAGGATAATATTTGACACACTCCCCTCGCCGAGACAGGTCTGTGCCGCATCGCGCAGATCTCTGAGCGACGCGATCGTGCCGCCCCGAAGCTGCGCTAGAGACATCGCCAGCCTGACCGCCTCGATCACGGACGCGGACGAAACCGGATTCCCTTTGTCGCGCTGGTATTCGGCCAGCCGTATCAGATAACTGTAAACGGCATACATCGGCTCATCTCTGTTTAATCCCTCCCACAAAAGCGCATAGTAGGCAGGCGCCTTGTTTCCGGCGCCATACCCCGCCCTCGTGGAAAGCCGGTAATACGAATACGGCATCAGGGTGTGGTTTGCCTCCACCCTGGGCATCCCTGATATATCCTCGCCGGCGTCCTGCCAGTCCTTCAGTCCCTCCACATGGTAGGAACCCGTCACCACGACGATGTTCTCCGGTTCCACGCCTGCATCCACAGCCTTTCTGATCTGACGGCGCATGTAAGCTTCGCGCAGCACAATCTCCGCCCAGTCATTCTCTTTCCCTTCCGTGAGACTTCTGATGTTGGCGCCAAAGCTGTTTGCCCCCTGATGATAGGCTTCCATGCTTCCCGCCTGCTCCATGACGCGCTCCCAGAACGTGTCGTGTCCGTCCTCGCCGCTCTGCCGATCCAGCTGCTCGTAGACACTGACTCCGGCATTGCCTCTCTTCTCTTCCCCCTCCGCCTCCTGCATACCACGCTCCGGTATCGCCAGAAAGGTCTCCGAGGGCAGATCGATGAAGCGACACTCCACATGATGCTTATGGCACCACCAGATCGCCTGATACTCCGGCGAGTACTCCGCAAAGGGATACAGCACTGTCCTCACAGGCGCCTCCTTCGTGTAGGCGAGCACCGCAATCGGCGGCTTTGTCTCCTCGCGCACCATATCGGAGAGCATATCCGCAAAGTCACTCGGTCCCTCCACCAGCACGAGCCTGGGCTTCTTCTCATCCAGATACGCTCTCAGATAATATGCTCCAGCGGGCGATAAATGCCGTATTCCGAAAAAATTTGGCTGATTCATATGAACTCCTTACTCATTTGATTATTCCCATCAGAACTGCACAAGACAGATAGCTTTACCCTTCCAGACTCCTGCACGCCTTATACAGTCCCAGCCACTCAGAACCACGCTTTTTCATGACATTTTCAAGATATTCTTTCCACGCAACCCGGTCCTTGTCCTCGTCCTTGATGACAGCTCCCTGCAGCGCAGCCGCCAAATCCTCATCGGTGATCGTACCGTTTCCAAAGCTTCCTGCCAGCGCCATGCTGTTGCACAAAAGCGATATCGCCTCTGCAGTGGAGAGAACTCCCGACGTCCCCTTCACCTTCTGCGCGCGATCCAGCGTCTCCCCGCGGCGAAGCTCCCGGAAGATCGTGCACACCTTCTCGATCACCTTATCTGCAGGCGGCTTTGCATTCAGATCAAGATTTTCTGACAGCTGTATCACACGGGTTCTCACTATCTCCATCTCGGAGTCCAGATCGGCCGGCGCCGGAAGCACCACGATGTTAAAGCGGCGCTTGAGCGCGGCGGACATCTCGTTGACGCCCTTATCCCTCGTGTTTGCCGTCGCGATCACCGAGAATCCCTTCTTCGCGGCGACTTCGACCGAAAGCTCCGGAACCGAGATTCTCTTTTCCGACAAAATGGAAATCAGCGCATCCTGCACCTCTGACGCACAGCGTGAGATCTCCTCAACGCGCGCGATCGTTCCTGTCTCCATCGCGTTGAACACCGGACTCTTTAACATCGCCTCGTGCGACGGTCCCTGCGCGATCAGCATCGCATAGTTCCACGAATATTTAATCTGCTCCTCCGTCGTCCCCGCTGTCCCCTGTATCACTTTGGTCGAATCGCCGTTGATTGCCGCTGTCAGATGCTCGGAAAGCCAACTCTTCGCGGTTCCCGGCTCACCGATCAACAGCAGCGCCCTGTCCGTGACAAGCGTCGATATCGCGATCTCCACAAGACGCTCATGTCCTATGTATTTTGGCGTGATCTGTGTTTTTCCAACCTTTCCGCCACAGATATAGGTCTTTACGGACTGCGGCGACATGCGCCATCCTGTCGGCACCGGTTTTTTCTCCGCCGCGATCAGCGCGTCAATTTCCTTCTGAAACAACTGCTCAGCGGGCAGTCTCAATAATTCTTCGCTCATGTTAACCTCCATATTTCATAAGATCAGGTATGATACCATCTGTCCATGTAGTTTTCCAGCTCTTCCAGCTTCAATTGCTTCGCCTTCAGTTCCCCGCTTCGCACCATGCTGCAGATCGTCCGCATTTCCTCCATTACTGCATCCTTCTCTCCAGGCAGAATCGTCAGCCATCCATAGAGATTTCCTGCCGAAATCGAAGGATTACTTTTTACAGCATCTACGCCCAGCCCCCTGCAATCTTTCCAGCCGCACTGTTTCAGATCATATGTGAGGCGATTCCTGTCATTCATCGAAGCGCCCAGTATCCTCTGATAAAAATATTCGCCAACCTCTTTGCAAAGCGCCTCATCATTTAACGGCGCCAGTTGTACCAATACCCTTTCATGCTGCTGTGATGTCTCCTGCCTAAGCAGCCATCCGATCAGTTCTTTTGCATATGTCAGTTTGATATGCTTCCTGACGCTACAGGGCTCGAAACCATAGATTCCTTCATAACCTGATTGATAACGATAAAAATCTTCTGGATCACCATCCACATAATTAGCACAAAAATGATAACAGTTCTCTTTTCGATCCCACAAAATATAATTCACGGCCTCAATAACCGCCATCAAACGCTCATTTGAACGCTTTTTGACAAGCAACACTTTTTCTGTAACCTGCTCTTCAAGCCAGTCCACAAAGTTCTCGTCATTAGAAATCTTTACAGCTACAGCAGCTGACAGAAATTTTGCGTTTGTTTTTCCGCTATTTTCATTTTGATACAATTCTAATGCAAGCGCCTTCAGATTTGGTTCTGGATTAACCATAACAGAATGATGTAAAAATTTTCCCAGCGCTGCCTCGATATCCATATCCTTTGTCTTGTACCAAAACTGTGGCGGAGTCAATGCACCATACAACAACACGTCTCTCTCATACGGATTTTTTGATTCCTGCCATGTTTCCTTGAATAACGCATTGATCTTATTCTTTTGTGTTAACAGTTTTCTATAGCAGTCACATATTTGTGCTCCGCCCTTTCCAAACATGGCACGCACAAAATCCTGCAGCCTGCGTGACAACTCCTTTTTTTCCTTCTCAGACGCGCTGTCCACTGTATCCAGCTTCTCAAACATGTTATTGAAAACTCCAATCATCAGTTCTGCTGCCCATGCTGTCGTTGAATTCCTCAGATATTTCAAAACATTTTCTGGCTTTTTCTTTGCCTGCTCTTTAAAAAATTCATTAACCTCTTCCGCCTGTAT
Organism: Lachnospiraceae bacterium; assembly: GCA_009774245.1. Lineage (GTDB taxonomy): Bacteria > Bacillota > Clostridia > Lachnospirales > Lachnospiraceae > COE1. Next base: position 49,485 of record VSNM01000023.1, read on the forward strand.
CGCCGCGAGCAGTTCAAAGACCTTATCCTTGTTCTTCCCTTTCTCCGTTTTGGTCAGATCAAAAAGCAGGGAGACATTGCCTGGCTCATAGCGAAGCGCCCTGATCAGCTCCGTGCGCACCTCTTTCTCCGCATCCGCGAGCATTCTGACATAAAAGTCATTCGCCTCTGCCCCGACAAGCTCACCGACCACCCGCACACGGCGCACCATCTCCTTCTTTCCCTTCGGATCAAAATCTTTGTACAACGCCGGTAAAATCGTCCTGTCACCATCCTCGATCAACCACTGCTCCACATTGTCCGCAAGCTCGGAATAGGAAGCGCCCAGTGCTTGTACTAATGTATGTTTTACGCGATAATCCCGGAAAAGCTCAGGGTGATGCTCGTGCATATCACACACATATCCATAATGTCCGCTGCCTGATGTCGTCAGCGCTTCCAGCAGCTCCTTTAATATAGAGTATGGTGCATTGACAATCAGACTGCCTGCATTCTCCTCTGTGCGCAATATCCCATCAAATTCAATTTCCCCTGTCACCTCCACTGTCCCGAGCGTGCAGAGAACAGCATCCACCAGGGACAGTGCGTCCAGCAGGGCTCCCTGCGGATTCTGGCACCCCGGCTCTGTCAGCTTCCCCGTCAGCTGCCCGACCTTGGCAAATACAGGCGATGCCGCCTCCAATGGTCTGAACATTTCATATGCCCTTTTTAATCGAAAATCCTCGGACAACAGGCTTGTGCCTGCCATCGCAGCCGCGCGAAGCCGCTCGCGCAGTTCATAAATCGGTTCTGTGTTCATATATTTCCTCCATTAATTCATCTATCAATACAACAGCCGCACGACCGCATCCTGCGTAATAATGCTTAGCGGCTGTATCATGAGCCTGCGGTTGTCCTTGTTGTAATAAAACGCGCCGAGAAGCACCTGATTCTCTAACAGCACACCGTCGGGTAGCATAGAAAGCCGAGTGGTGGTATCCTCCATATCCGGCATATTTCCCAGAAGGATTGTGTCGTTATTTTTATCAGCAAGCACATAGTCCTCGCCTATTTTTCCAATCTTGTTAAAAGCAACTAACTTAATCAGCATGGGCTGCGTCATCGCGTTTTTGAGGAAATTCTTGACGGTCTTAGTCTCCTGCTTGACAGAAGTAGCTGCATGTTGAAAGACAGCCTCGTAATCCGCCTTTTCATACTCGCGTATCTGCGCGCCGTCCCACCGCACCCTGACATTCCCGTCACCCGGATAGAACACTGCGCTTGGCACCTTTGCCACACCAAAGATGCTGTCCTCCTGCTTGACATACTTCTGTGCTTTCAGCGGACGGTAATTGTAATTCATATAGATTTCCCCGTCATCTAAGTCTGCCCAGCAGCCAGTATCAATATATTCTTTCCGCGCCTCGTCGTATGTCACCCAGAAGGATAACTGCATCAGGCTTGCATCCTTTTTGCTCTTGCCAAGTTCCTCAAGCTCTGACAGCTTCCAGATACCGCCAAGCTCCTCGTACAGTACTGTATCCTCGAGTGTCACATCATCCTTCTCAAGCTTCTCGTTGATGTACTGGCGCGACTTTTTGATCAAAGTCCACAGCTTCTCGAGTACGCTGATCGCCGCGTCATAGTGGGACTCGTCATGATCCTTCTGAAACGCCGTGATCTCGATCAGGAGCTGGTTACAAAGCCGCTGCGGCCCTAGCAGGTAATAGTCTCCCATCTGCTTTGCAAGCTGCTGATACGTCTTGAGCGAAGCGCCGCCGATCGTGCCAAGTCCTGCTGACATCAGGTCATTAACCACCTTTTCCACCAGGTCAAGCCCCTCGAGCTGTGACTTTAATTTCTTCACTCTCGCATTCCTGGCTGTCTTTGCGGCGGATGCCTTTTTCTTTTCCGCCTTCTGTTTCTCCTCCTCGGTCATCTCGCTTTCGGGCTTTGCGGCCTCGGCAGCCTTGTTCTCCTTCGCCTGCTTTTTATCGCGTTTTTTCTGGATATCCTCGGGAACTTCACAGATGGTAAATTCCTTTTTTGCGAGCATTTCATACAATAGTGCAAGACTGTGCTTGCACGGAAACTGTCTGCTGGGGCAGGAACAGCGAAATACCGGATTGTTCTCGTCTATGTAATCCGCGGAGGTGATATAGTTGCTCTTGCCGCTTCCTGTGCATTCGCCCATGTACAGCGTGTCGTCCTCTGTTCGTTCAAGCTTGACAAACCCGCCTTTCTGCGATATCTTTTTGCCGTTTGAAGCTGCCGCCGCATTGGGTGCCAGTGCAAGAATCTGCTGTTCCGTGATTTCTCTCATATGATTTTCATTCCTTTCTCATAATTCGCTATTTTTACTGCGCGGCAAAAAATCTACCGTGCAGCTGTGTGCAATGAGATGACACGCCCCTCTTTATCCAGAAAGCAGTGCGTGCTTTTACCTGTTGTGGTGTGCATTTCTTCGGTTTCATGGTCTGTCATTTCGCATGATGCATGTATGGTTTAATAGGATTTTCTTCGTTCACTGCCTTCGTAAGCTCAATCACTGTTTTTCGCATTTTTATATATCTTCACGTATGCATCATATTGCGCTGGGGTTATGTCCATAAAAGCACATGCTTTTTCTTTTGACATATTCAACTTTTTTATCGCGTTATTAACTGCCACTACTTTTTCCCTTGCTTCCGTTACACTTGATGCCTCGTCCCGCGCTTTCTGAACCGCCTCGTCGATTTCCGGCTGCATGAGTTCTACCAGTGCACTATACATACTCAATCCTCCCTGTTTTTCGAAGAAAAATGCTCGCTGCTCTCAGCGAGCAGAGGATTTTCCTCCTTTTTTAATTTCTCAAACAATTTCCGGTTTGCCTTCGCCGCAATCTGCAACACCGCTTCTATGTATTCCGCTTCCGGTCTGTCTAGCATTTCCCTTGATTTATTGATCAACCTTTCGGCCTGCTGCCTGCCCATGTTGTCTGTCAGGGCTCTCAGCCACATATGGCTCGTATCATCCAGCTCCCTTGCCACGATAACCTGTGTCTTGAAAAATCCGACATTTTCAATATAATAGATACCTCTACCTTTTTTCCTGACCTCACACCCATGAGATACAAACCATTGAAAAAGTACACGCGGCTTCCCCTTGCGAATCATCGTGACCGTGATTTCCTCGGGAATGTATGATTCGCCGCATTTTCCTGCTTTATACAGACCTGCATATGCGTAAGTCTTAAAAAATGCATCCACGTCCTCACTGTCATGTGGAGATTTGTATTCTATAATGTTATGATGTTGAAATATTTTTCCTATCTCATTATCCATGACAATACTGCTGTCTTTCTTGATCATAAGCAAATCAATCTGTAATGCTTTTATGTTCAATAAATGCTCCGGCTCATATTCAAGTATTTCTTTGTATTCCATAAATTCAAGCCTCATTGCGGGCATAAAAGCCATGTGCCATTGTGTTTTATGGCTGTCTATATTATGACTGCCGCTGGCCGGGATTGTATTCTCTGTCATATATTTTTCTCCTTTAGTATATCAGTATGCTGCGGTTTTTACAACAACGTCTTTGTTAGAACTCGTGTTCCAAACTATTGTACGATATTTAAAAGATTCTGTCAAATGTTATCAGAAAATTTGTTCTTATTTTTGCTGTGAGGATTGCCAAATAGAATTGATCAACAATTTTAAAACAGCGTAAAAAACAAAGAAATTTATCACCCAGCATAGATTCCTTCATTTTTTACGCTGTTATCTGCGGTCAGCTTTTTTGACCTTCAGTAAATATAAATATCTTACAGGTTTCTGGACAGCTCCGCCTTCATAAACTCAGTCACTATCTTAACTCCAAAGCCTTGTCGCGCAATTTTTTGTAATGTGTGGCACTGTCTGCCGAGATTCCCTCGACCTTATTTTCTTCTATCAGCCGGATAAATACATCCATCTCCGCCTGCGCATCCGCCCGTGAGCCGGGCAGCAGCTCAAAAAAGCTCTCCGCGAAGGGATGTCCCTGCATTGCAAAATGCTCCGCAAGCCCCTTGCAGTTTTTCCACTGGAGCCACCGCATTTCGAACATGCATTTCCACATTTTCTGGCCGGCATTTGGCGTTGTTTTCCTGATTTCAAAAAACCTGCTGTAAAACCACGCCCCAATCCTTTCGCGCTCGGCCTTATTGTCCCTGTCAACCCAGAGATTCAAAGAGAACGGCGTCCACCCATGATACTTCATAATACAGTCCGTGATCTGGTCATCATGCTTCATAAGCCAGTCCATGATCCGATCCCGGTTTGGCAGATGGACGACACGTTGGAAATACCGGTTCTTATCCTCGCCGCTGACGCTGTGATAATGATCTGTGCGGACTGGCGCCTTTATAACGTGCTTATGCATATTACTGTCCCATATTACATAATCCAGCGCCGCTATGATCGCAACGTAACGCTTTTCCTTGTCTCCTGTCTGAAGCTGCGCGTCAAACCACGCCGTGCAGTCCTCCTCATACATTTTTGCCACTGCCGCCGCCCTGAGAAACGCGTCGCTTTTCGCGTACTGCTCCATCACAAACGCCGCAAGCTGTCTGTTGTCATTGACCGCGAGTGAATCCGCAAGCTGCTTGGCAATCGTCTCCTCCCATGTATGCTTCTCATCTCTGTTGCCATCATAACTCTGATTCAGGACCAGATAATCAAGCTCATCTCCCGCGATCCTGCCAAGCTTTTCCTGATTGTCAAGCAACAGCCAGTAACATCGAAGCACCTCATCCCCGCTCTTGCCAACCAGCGCCTCGACACATCTGCAGAACCGTTTGATTTTCCGCAGTTCACTATCTGTTCGCGCCGCATCTTCCTGCATTTCCAGAATCTCTGGCAGCAGCGCAAGGCACATTCCCGATATGAGCTTCGACGCGCCCTTTGTCGTGGACACAAGCAGATGCTCACAGGCCTCCTCTGGCTTTTTAGCCGCCATCTTTTCGAAAAAGACATCGACCTTCTTATCTGATATCTCTGCGAGTGCGTCCAGCGCAAGCTGCTTATTCCTTCCCTTTTCTGTGTCCGCCAGTGTGAACAAAAGCTCCATGTTTGCCGGATTTTGGCCAATCGCCCTGATTAATTCCGTGCGGATTTCCCGCTCCGCATCTGGAAGGACTTTGAGATAAAATTCATTCTCACTGCTGCCTGCCACCGCGGTGATGACCTCCAGCCGAAACCGCATTTCCCGCTTTCCCTTCGGATCAAAACCCTTTTTCAGCAGTGGCAAAATGGAAGCGTCCTGCTTCTGAAGCTGCGTCTTTGCCAAGTCCGCGGTGTATGCATACGAGGCGCCGAGCGCCTGAACCATCGCATGACGCACACGGTAATCCCTGAAAACTTCGGAATTGGCCTTATGAAGCTCATAAATATACATGAAGTTTCCACTGCCTGTAAACGCTTCTATCACCCTGCGCACCTGCGAGCAGGGAAAATTTTCCGTGCTGACATTTGTCCTTGCCCAGATATCCAAATCCTCGATTTCACCGGAGACATCAACTGTCCCTAATGTGCACAAAACGGCATCCGTAAGTGAAATCGCATCCAGCAGCGCGATCGCTGGATTCTCACATTCCCCAGAAAGCAGAAATGTCATCTGCTCATTCAGTTTTTCCAAAACCAGAGACGCGCCCGCAAGCGGCCTGACTGCCTCCGCCGCGCGCCTTAGCCGAAAATCCTCCGGCAGTAAACGGGCTCCGGCAATCGTAGCCGCCCGCAGTCGGGACTGCAGTTCATAGATTGGTATGATGTCCATATAACCTCCGTTAATTTATTTATAGGCGCTGCTATCATTAATAGACAACCCCATATCCAGAAGTGTTCTGTCCATTTTATCGTCATCTTCTTTCAATGCAATAAAATCAACGATACTATTACTCTATTTCCCCACGATAAGCATTTTCCGGAATTTCGCGTCAATCTCAGAATACTCATGCTTTAATGAAATGACACGCCCTTCTTTATCCAGAAAGCAGTGCGTACTTGTGCCTGTGGTGCGCAGCTCTTCGGTTTCATTGTCTGTCATTTCGTATTCCAGGTCAAGCCTCACGCCGTTGTACTTTGTGACCTTAACCTGAATCCGCACGGTATCGTCAAAATGCACCATGCTCTTATACCGGCAGGACACGGAGACTACCGGACTGATCACACCGTTTTCCTCCATGTCACGATAGGATATCCCAAACTGGCTCATCGCGTCCATTCTGGCCTCCTCCATCCACCGGATATAATTGGAATGGTGGACAATCCGCATCTGGTCTGTCTCATAGTATTTCGCATGATGTATGTATGGTTTGATAGGATTTTCTTCGTTCACTGCCTTCATAAACTCAATCACCTTTTTTTGTATTTTGATAAATCTTCACGTATGCATCATATTGCGCTGGGGTTATGTCCATAAATTTACATGCTTTTTCCTTTGACATATTCAGCTTTCTTATCGCATTGTCAACTGCCTCGACTGTTTTCCTTGCTTCCATTACATTGGATGCCTCATTCCGCGCTTTCTGAACCGCCTCGTCGATTTCCGGCTGCATAAGTTCTACCAGTGCACTATACATACTCCCGTCCTCCTTTTTTAATTTCTCAAACAATTTCCGGTTTGCCTTCGCCGCAATCTGCAGCACCGCTTCTATATATTCCGCTTCTGGTCTGTCTAGCATTTGCCTTGATTTGTTGATCAGCCTTTTGGCCTGCTGCCTGCCCATGTTGTCTGTCAGGGCTCTCAGCCATATATGGCTCGTTTCATTCAGTTCCCTTGCCACGATAACCTGCGTCTTGAAAAATCCAGCATTCTCTATATAATAGACGCCCCTGCTTTCTTTCCTGACCTCACACCCATGAGATACAAACCATTGAAAAAGTACACGCGGCTTCCCCTTGCGAATCATCGTGACCGTGATTTCCTCGGGAATGTATGATTCGCCGCATTTTCCTGCTTTATACAGACCTGCATATGCGTAAGTCTTAAAAAATGCATCCACGTCCTCACTGTCATGCGGAGATTTGTATTCTATAATGTTATGACGCCGAAATATTTTTCCTATCTCATTATCCATGACAATACTGCTGTCTTTCTTGATTATAAGCAAATCAATCTGCAATGCCTTTATGTTCAATAAGTGCTCCGGCTCGTATTCAAGTATATCTTTGTATTCCATAAATTCAAGCCTCATTGCAGGCATAAAAGCCATGTGCCATTGTGTTTTGTGCTCATCTATGTTATGACTGCCGCTGGCAGGGGTTGTGTTCTCTGTCATATGTTTTTCTCCTTTAGTATATCAGTATGCCACAGTTTTTACAACAACGTCTTTATCAGAACTTGTGTTCCAAACTATTGTACGTCATCAAAGAGGTATTGTCAAGCAATATCAAAAAATTTGTTCTTATTTATTGTTGTGAGGATTGCCAAATAGAATTGATTAACAATTTAGAAACTGCGGATTGACGACCGCCTAAATATCGAACTTAAATATGCGTAAAAATCAAAAAAAATCTTGAAATTATATAAATTATATAATATGGTAAGAATATGAGGAGGATACAATAAAAGGAAAGGAACTTGTAAAACTGCTAAAAAAAGAGGGATGGGTATTAGACCGAGTAAATGGAAGCCATCACATCATGGTGAAGGACGGGCAATCAGTATCCATTCCGGTCCACAATACAGATATTCAGAAAGGCTTGCTTCATGCACTCATGAAGAATACAGGACTGAGATAAAGCCCCTCTTCCCAAGACCGAAAAAGAAAGGAGTCATTTGTCATGACAACAGTATATCCCGCCATCATCCATGAAGAAGAAGGCTATTGGGTAGAATTTCCCGATCTGTCCGGATGTTTCACGAACGGAAGCACACTGGAAGAAACTATGGAAATGGCTAAAGAGGCGTTAGGGCTGTATCTTGTCAGCCTTGAAGAAAACGGGCAGGCAATCCCTGCTCCATCCAACATTGCCGACATTTCGACAGACGAAGGGCAAACAACTTATATTTCCACCGACATGAACGCATACCGCCGTGACACACAGGCTATAAAAAAAATGCTGTCCATTCCCGCATGGCTGGCAAAAGAAGCCGAGGCAAGAAATATCAGTTTATCAAAAGTATTACAAGAAGCGCTTCTCTCAAAAATACAAGCTTGATCTGCTTGGAATACTACAAAAGACATGGAAAGCGAAAAAACGTACACTACTTCAACATCATAAACGCCCCAAGGTTCCCGCGTTTTCCTTTGCTGGCTCTGTGGCTGAACAATAGTTTGTGGTTGCAGCAGGTGCACACATCCGTCACTTCGATATGCTCGGCAGGCACTCCCGCATCGCGAAATACCCTGTAATTTGCATACCATAGATTCAACTGATATTTCCCGTTCTCCTTTGGAACCATCAGGCAATTCTCAATATCCCGCTGCCCATAATCCTGCCGATACCGGGCAAGATATTCCCCAGCCTTAGCATTATCCCGCAAAAACGCTTCCCCGAAAGCAAGCGCGACATCCTCACTCACCTCATAGCAGTTCTGGCAGATGGAGGGGGCGATTGCGACTCTGACCTTCTCTGGTCTTGTTCCATACGATTCCCGCATTTTGTCCAAGGTCACTTTTCCCATCTTCCCGACGGTTCCGCGCCACCCGGAATGCGACAGGCCGATTGCCCTGTTCACAGGATCGACAATAAACAGCGGCACACAGTCCGCATAAAAAGTGGCCAGGATAATTCCTCTTTCATTTGTGATCAGTCCGTCCACATCTGTGTAATCGCGCTCGCAGACAACTCCTTTTCCCTTGTCGTCAGCAGTCACCCTGCGCACATTCGTGGTATGCGTCTGCTGGGAACAGACAATATCACCGCTTGTCATGCCGATATGCGCCGCAGCCCTTCTGAAATTTTCATCCACGTTTTCTTTCATGTCGCCCTGCGAATAGCTAAAATTGAGCGAATATAGATAATCACTGCTCACCCCGCCGTATCTTGTCGTGAAAAAATGCTCCACGATACCTGTCCGTTCCAGACCTGCAAATGTGAAATATGCCATTTCCTCATTATCCCTGTCAAATCCAAGCTGGCATGTTCCCCTGCTGCCATACCTGAGAATGGGTTCTGTCATCATACTCTTTCCTTTCAGATACATATTATTCATATAAAAAATATCTGTTCAATCACATAACACAGTCACAATAGAAAATAATATCAGCCTTCCCCTCCTGCTTTGTCCCTTTATACACATTCGTATCAACCCCGCCTATATAGAAGCCTGCTTTTATGTAAAACAAACATGCACCTAGGTTATTATCCTGCGCCTGTGTATAGATTCCGTTATAACCTGATGCCAATGCAGTCTCTTTTGCCCTGTCAATCAGACGCTTCGCAACGCCCTTCTGACGATATTCCTGATTCACTTTCAAGTCATAAAGGTACATATACTTAAAAAAGCCGGCCTGCATAATTGCAAGACCTATGCAGATATTATGATCATAGGCTCCAATGAATGTACTGTTTTCAGCCATCGCTTCATAATCATAAGCTTCATCAGGAAAACACATCTTTGTTTCGTTGGCAGATATCTCGGTAGTGTAACTCCATGTCCCATTCATATAGCTTGGTATCATTCTCCCGAACAGGGAAAAAGGCTGATTGGGCAGATTAATGTCTGCCTTGTGCTCATAATCAATTATCCTTGTTTCTATCATTTCATATTCCTCCAGACAACTCATGAATAAATATGTTCAAACGCATTCTGATACCATGTGATATCCTCCCCGCAGATCGCAACCACATCATAACGCACAGGGGTAAAATCTCCCAGATGATGCACCATCCGATAATAGTCTGCCACCCTGCAAATCGTCCGCTGTTTCCCGTAATTCACGGCTTCTGCGGGATCTCCCACGGAAGCGTCCCTGCGGTATTTGACCTCAACAAAAACAGTATATTCGCCGTCTCTGCCAATGATATCAATCTCACCCCTGCGGTTTCTGTAATTGTGCTCCAGTATTTCCACGCCCTGTCTCTGCAGATATTCTATGGCAGTCTGCTCGTACTCAGCACCTTTTTTTCTGGTATTCATTTCATTCCCCATGCCCTACTGCTTTTTGGAGCTGTTTTGATAGGCGCTCACTTTTGCCTTGATCTTATCCATGCTGTCCACAAACATGAGGATTTCAGCCACCACCTCATAGAGCTCCGGCGGTATCATATCGCCAATCTGCAGTTTGGAGAGTGTATTGGCCAGCTTGTCGTCCCTGTGGACAGGCACATCCGCCTGCTTTGCCTGCTCGATAATCCGATCGGCCAGCGCTCCCCGTCCCATCGCAATCACCCTGGGCGCACTGTCCGCCGGATCGTATTCCAGCGCCACGGCCTGTTTCACCTTCTTATTCTTCTCCTCTGCCATATCCAATCCCCCACACTTTTTCAATATCCTTGCATTTTATGCCCGCGTGTCAAAGGTCCGATAGCCAAGCACTGCATTCCCGCCTGCCACCTGCTCTTCCATGCGCTCAAGTACCGTCTTGTCCTCTTCTTTTTCCAGTATCATATTCTTGCACTGATACCCTTTTTTCGAAAGTCTCTGCGCCAATTCATCGATATGCCCCTCAACCAGCGCAATGGCACCCTCGTCCAGATAAAATTTTGTGGTTACCTGATTTTTCTCGGTCTGGAGGGCTATGCTGACGTCCAGTGAACCCAGATGATCCATGTCCAGATGCAGAAACGCCGTGAGCATACCATCCTTGCGCGCCATGTTCTTCTTGTTGGTGTAGACATAGAGATCTCCGTGCGCCTGGGAATCGCTCAGTTTCAGGGGAAGCTGTACATAGTTAAACATCTGGTTCATCTGATTCATAAATTCCACGTTCTCGCTGATATTTGTCATGGCGCGCGCCTGTGTGCCGACTCCGCCCTGACCGCTTTCCTGCATCGCCTCGTTCATCATGCGCGCCAGCTGACTGCTCTCCTTCGCGAGCTTCTGATAAAATTCCTCCACCCTGCCTTCCTGTGTCAATTCCTGCGGTGTCAGTGTCCATTGTCTCTGCAGGCTGTTTTTGAGCATTGACTTGAAAGGCTCTGAGTGGAATATCACCGCTTTTTGCTCCGTTGTCAGCTGTTTCCCGAGATCACTGTCCATCAACAGCTGCTTCACATCCCTGAGCTCAAGCTTTTCACCCCTGACTCCTTCTCGAATCAGGGAGATAAGCTTATCAGGCAGCGTCTGTGGCTTTTCCCCTCTGAGTTGATTCAGTATCGTGTCAAGCGGCCTCTCCGCCTGCTGCACGTTTTTTTGCATGTTATGGGCGCTGTTTTCCCCCTGCTTTGGCGCTTGCATCGTGTCCTGTTCTGTGCCAGCCACAGTCTGCTCCCGTGGCTGGCCTTTTACGCTGGCAGGCACACTCTCGGAATGATTTTCTGTGCCAACTCCTGTTTTATCCGCAATCGTATTCTGCACACTGCCTTCAGGCTTCGCCTGCTCCGCCTGACCTTCCTGCACGCTCTGGCCAATCTGTCCCGCCTGACTTTCCTGCAGAATCGTGACAGGCTGACTTTCATTTGCCACTGCCTGTGTCTCCCCTGCTCCTTCCTCACCAGAAAGCAGTACGAGCACCTGCTCCATAAATTTTCCGCCGCTCTCCAATGCCGCTGCCTGCCCAGATACAGCTCCCTGTGCGCCTCCCGGAACAGTGTTGGCGGCTGCCATATTCTGATTTCCCTGCACATCAGCCTTTCCTGTCAATGTGTCATATAACTTCAGAATTTCGTCCGAAGCCTCTCTGATACCATCGAGCAGCTTGTGCTCCATATTCTGATAATTTTGAAGCTGGATAATACTGTTATCATTGACAGGAAGCTGCAGTCTGGTCAGTTTGATCAGATCGGCCATGCTTGCAGTGGGATTCTGTAATGTCAGACGGTTAAACAGCATCAATGTTTTCTTGTTGATCGACATTCCGTTTTCCAGCAATGTTGACACAAGTGTCAGATTTCTGTCACTGACAGCCATATTTGCCGCACGAAGCGCCGCCTCCCCCACCCTCAGCATCTGCATTTTCCCATCGTAAACAGGTTTTAGCACGACTCTGTTATCCTTGTTGGACTGCACCTGCAGATTCATAAGCTGCCCGATTGCCACCTGCACATCGCGCTCAAGCTTCGCTGCCATATAATCGCCATTTGTCAACTGTATCTGGACATCCTCGCCATTTACAGAGACAATCTCACCCTGAAATGTATCTCCGGGCTGCAGCTGTGACACATCGACACCCTGCGCACTGGCAGAACTGGTATTCCCTGTCACATTCACAGTTCCCGCATACCCCTGTCCTACCTGCGTACTATCATAGCTATGTGAAAATCCCGATAAAAAGCTATCCATAAGCGCATCTACTCCTCAACAAATTTTTTGATAAAGCTCTTTCTGTGTATGGGCGTAGCCCCATACTTTTTCAGCGCCTCAATATGAACTGCAGCGCCATAACCCTTATTGTCCGCAAAATAATACTCCGGATATATTTTATCATACTCCACCATCAGACGGTCTCTTGTCACCTTGGCGACAATGCTGGCAGCAGCGATCGATACGCTACTGGCATCTCCCTTGATGATCGGAACCTGTCTGATCTGCACTTGCGGAATCGTGACTGCATCATTTAACAGCAGATCGGGCTGTACACTCAGATTGCCGATTGCCTGGCGCATCGCCTCATAGGTAGCCTGCAATATGTTGATCTCGTCAATCCGCTCATGGGACGCATACCCGATTCCCACAGCCACCGCCTCTCTCATGATCACATCATACAGCTCTTCCCGCTTTTTTTCGCTCAACTGCTTGGAGTCATTCAGATACAGGATATGACAATCCTTTGGCAGTATGACCGCACCCGCCACCACCGGCCCTGCGAGCGGCCCCCTGCCAACCTCGTCAATTCCACAGATCGCTCCATAGGAAGCATACTCTTTTTCATACTTTTTCATGCACTCGGTCCGCTGTTTTTCTTTTTCATAAGCATCAATGCCTTTTCTCGCCTTTGCCACCAGCGCCTGCACACCGCTGCGCCCGTCGCCTTCGTACGTTTTCACAAAAACAGGCAGCTCACTTTCGCATGCTGCCTTTAATTCATTTTTGATCTCCCCTATTTTCTTTTCCAACAAATCTCATGTCCTTTCCATTTTCCCTATTGGTGCTTCAATATTCCAAACTTTGAAGTAGGCCATATCCTGACAAATGCCCTGCCAATAATATCCCTCCGATGAATATTTCCCACAGAGGGATCTCTGCTATCCGAACTGTTGTTTCTGTTGTCTCCCATCACAAAGTATTCATCATCGCCAAGCAGTATCGGATCGATCGCCCTTCCAGGACTCTGAATGACCTCCCGCCCATAATTCTCCTCCAACACTTCGCCATCAATATAAATGTTGCCGCTTTCATCAATCTGCACAGTCTCTCCCGGCATTCCGATAATCCGCTTGATATAATATGTATCTGTGTCATATTGAAAAGGAAATACAATAATATCAAACCGCTCCGGAGCTTCAAACCGATACGATATCTTATCCACAATCAGATGGTCTCCATCGCTCAAGGTGGTCTCCATACTGCTTCCGCTCACCTGCGTTCTCTGTCCCACATATGTGACAATCAGATATGCGGCACAAAATACCAGCAGCAGATAAATACTGATGCTCAATATTTCCTTCAATACGTTTTTCATTCTATTTTCCCCTGTCCCCGTTATTTCTGTTTCCATCATTCTCCTGGCATCTCCAATGTAATTCTTCCTATTCTTCCATTTCTGAAATCATCCACGATCATCGAAGATGCTTTCATAATGTCCGGCTCCTCGCCCTTCAGATAGCATTTCCTACTGACACAGACAGCCCTGATCGTGTCATAGGCATCCTGTTTGTCCGGAATCTCTATATCATATCGCTTTTCCAAAAGCCCCGGATATTCTTCACGCAAAAAATTGATCAGATCATATGCAAGCTCATCCATATGCATAATCTCATCATTTATGGAACCAATCATGGCCAGTCGCAGCCCCACTGCCTGATCCTCAAATTTGGGCCACAGTATTCCGGGCGTATCTAACAGCTCCAGCCCTTTATTCAGACGAATCCACTGTTTTCCCTTCGTCACCCCAGGTTTGTTGCCCGTTTTGGCGCACGCCCTTCCCGCAAACGAATTGATAAAGGTTGACTTCCCGACATTTGGAATCCCAACCACCATGGCGCGCACTGGCCTGTTGAGAATCCCCCTGCGCCTGTCGCGCTCGATCTTTTCCCTGCAGGCTTCCTGCACGACGCCCTGTATCGATTTCACACCCGAACCCGTCTTTGCATTGATTTCCAGCACATGAAATCCCTTATTTCCAAAATATTCCATCCAAAATCTATTCTTTTTTGCATCCGCCAGATCGGATTTGTTTAAAAGTATAATTCTTGATTTATTTTTTCCCAGCTCGTCGATATCCGGATTTCTGCTGCTGAGCGGAACCCTTGCATCCACCAGCTCGATCACCAGATCGATCAGCTTGATATCCTCCTGCATCATCCGTTTTGCCTTGGTCATGTGCCCCGGATACCATTGATAATTCGCCATATATGATTCATGCCTTTCTGTTGTTCGTTTTCATTCGATTCACAGTTCCTTATTCTATCAAGCCCAGCTCGCTGTCGCCCGCGGCAAGCTTCATCCACGCCTTTCCTATGATGTAACCTTTCTTGACTGTTCCGATATTTGCAGAGCGGCTGTCCTCACTGTTATTGCAGTTGTCACCGATCACAAAATATTCATCCTCCTCAAGTGTTACCTCGCTTTCCAAAAGTCCCGGCTCTGCAATGCGGTCATTAAAATACTCCTCGACCGTCTCGTCATTCACATATAACAGACCGTTTTTTATGTACAGTGTATCCCCCGGCACACCCACCACACGTTTCACATAATAATGTGATTTCTCGTTACCATTTGGAAGAAATACGATCACATCCCCCTCCCGCGGCGATGTCACTTTATAGATCAGTCGATTCAGAAAAATACTCTGCCCGTTGTACAGACTTGGCTCCATCGACGGGCCAATCACACTCGTCTTCATCCCAATGCACAAAACCGTCACAACTGCCAGCAGCATCGAGGCAAATATCCAGAAAAGCCAGCTGAATATCTCTTTGACAACAGCGACATTCAGCTTCTTCTTTTTCTGGTAAAAAGTTAATCCCTTTCTTCTCGCCATTCATTCTGTCCTTCTAAAAAACGGAGCCCGTAACCAAGCCCCGCCGCACAAACCAATTATTTCACCAGTTCTTTTACCTTAGCCTTCTTACCAACGCGACTTCTCAAGTAGTTCAACTTCGCACGTCTAACCTTACCGGATCTCACGAGCTCTACCTTCTCAACGTTGGGAGAATGCATCGGCCATGTCTTCTCTACACCGACACCATTCGAAATCTTTCTCACTGTAAAGGTCTCTCTGTTGCTGCCTCCCTGAATCTTCAATACAGTGCCCTCAAAGATCTGGATTCTCTCACGGTTACCCTCTTTGATCTTACCATGCACTCTCACTGTATCACCAACTCGAAAGCCGCCGACATTTTCCTTTAACTGTTCTTTCTCGATTTCTCTGATAATTTCGTTCATTTGATTTGCCTCCTTATTATTTCGACGTTCTTAATACTTCTTCATCATCTATAACTACCCTTTATCATGACTCGTATCAGCGGACCATCTCACTATTCGCAACATTAATAATTTACCACAAACCATGCACAAATGCAAGTATTTTTTCTATTTCTTTGACGGCCGGGGCGGATGCGCCGCGACATATGCCTCGTACATCTCCGGCCTCCTCTCCTTCGTCCTTTCCAGAGATCGCTCCAGCCGCCATTTTTCTATGTTCGCGTGATGACCGCTCAGCAGCACATCCGGCACCTTTTTGTCATGCCAGACTTCCGGCCGCGAGTACTGTGGATATTCCAGCAGCCCGTCCGCGTGAGACTCCGTATACGCAGACTCCCCGTTATTTAACACGCCCGGCACCAGCCTCGATATCGCATCAACCATCACCATCGCCGGAAGCTCTCCCCCGGTGAGCACATAATCGCCTATGGAAATATAGTCTGTCACAATCTCCTCGAGAACCCGCTCGTCAATCCCTTCATAATGCCCGCACAGAAAGATCAAATCTTCCTCCATGGACAGTTCCAGTGCCTTCTTCTGACTGAAAACCTCCCCTTGCGGCGTCACATAGATCACTCGTGTCTTCTGACCTCCCTGCGAAGCTGCTCTCCGGCCTGCAATATTCTCTTCAAGCGCCCTCCAGCAGTCATATACCGGCTGTGCCTGCATCAACATGCCAGCTCCGCCGCCATACGTGTAGTCGTCAACCTTCTTATGCCTGTCAAGTGTGTAATCGCGTATATTCACTGCCTCTATGGAGATATATCCCTTGTCCTCCGCACGCCCTATGATGCTGGTGCGCAGCCCGTCAAGCACCATCTCCGGAAACAGTGTCATAATATGAAAATGCATTGATTTCCTCTCCTAATCCAGCAGACCATCCATGATGTGAACCTTCATCCTCCTGCTCTCCATATCCACATCAAGAATGCATTGCCTGATCGCCGGAAACAATACCTGCCTGCCATCCTCAAACCTTACCTCATACACATCGTTTGCCCCGGTTTCAATCACATTCGTCAGCACGCCGAGATACCGATTCTCTTCGTCATACACTGCCATGTCGATCAAATCCGCGATAAAGTACTCATCCCGTCCAAGCTTTACCGCATTTTCCCTTGTCACCAGAAGCGGCTTCCCCTTGTATTTTTGTATGTCATCTATATTGTCAAAGCCCTTAAATTTCAAGATCGCGTACTGTTTAAAGAACTTCACGCCTTCTATTTCAAGAGTTATTTTTTCCTTACCTGTATCTAAGATTACTTCCTTTAATTTTTTGAACCGCTTTACATCATTCGTCGTCGGAAATACTTTGACTTCCCCGTGAACGCCATGCGGCTGTGTGATCGCTCCAACCTGCAGTAAATCCTCCATGAAACCTCCATTTGCTATTCTTCACAATCGAGCAGGGAAATATCCTTCGCCGCTGCTCGTCGCGCGCCTCATACACAGTTCCTTAGCAGCATACTTCCTCTGCAAGGGCTGCGCATTATACAATGAGCAGGGGAAAACTTCCCCCTGCCCGATTTCTTACACAATTTCAACATCCACCTTCAGATTATCTTTGGAAGATGCCGCCTTGACAACTGAACGGATCGCTTTCGCGATTCTGCCCTGCTTGCCAATCACTTTACCCATATCGGCCGGTGCCACATGAAGCTCCACAGTAATATTCTTACCCTCCGACTTCTCTGTGACGACCACCTCATCAGGGTTGTCTACTAAAGCTTTCGCTATTACTTCGACTAACTCCTTCATCATTCACACCTCCAAGAGTGTCCGAGTCGATTATTTCTCGATACCTGCCGCCTTGAAAATCTTTGCAACGACCTCTGTAGGCTGTGCACCGTTTGATAACCACTTCTTGGCAAGCTCCTCGTTTACCTTGAACTCGCTGGGATCTGTGTTCGGGTTGTATGTTCCAATCTCCTCGATGCACTTTCCATCTCTGGGTGATCTCGAATCTGCTACGATGATTCTATAGATAGGAGCTTTCTTCTGACCCATTCTTCTTAATCTGATTTTTACTGCCATTTTTCTTCACCTCATAAATCTTTCTTTTTTTATAAAATATTGCTATCAAGCAGGGAAAACCTTTCCCTGCTCGTGCGCCGGGCACCCGTCAGCCTCTGCTGACATATTTCCTTTGGGTGCCCGTGTGCATTAAAAAGGAAATTTAAACTTTCCCTTTTTACCACCAAATCCTCCCATCATACCTGGGAGCTGCTTCATCATTTTCTGCGACTGCTCAAACTGTTTGATGAAGCGGTTTACCACTGCGATATCCACGCCTGCACCCTTTGCAATCCGGTGCTTTCGGCTCGGATTTAATAATTTGGGATCTTTGCGCTCTGACGGTGTCATGGATAACACAATCGCCTCCATACGCGCAAGCTGTTTGTCATCGATCGCGGACTCGATGTCACTCGCCTTGATTCCCATGCCAGGCATCATGCCAAGAATACTTGAGAGGCCGCCGAGCTTTTTCATCTGACTCATACTTTGGAGATAATCCTCAAAGTCAAACTTCCCTTTTTTCAGACGGGACGCCATCTCTTTTTCCTTCTCGGCATCCATCTCAAGGTTCGCCTCCGCGACCTTATCAATCAGGGTAAGGACATCGCCCATACCCAGGATACGGTTTGCCATTCTGTCCGGATAAAACTGCTCGATATCGGTCAGCTTCTCACCTGTACTCACGAACAAAATCGGCTTCCCTGTGACCGCCTTTACAGAGAGCGCAGCGCCGCCCCGCGTATCGCCATCCATCTTTGAGAGGATGACGCCGCTCACACCCACTTTTTCATCAAACTCTTTCGCCACATTAACGGCGTCCTGCCCTGTCATGGCATCCACGACCAAAAGTGTCTGATGTACTTCGACATCCGCCTTGATCTCCTGCAGCTCTGCCATCATTTCCTCGTCTATGTGCAGACGCCCCGCCGTATCGATGATCACGATATTGTTATTATTTTTTGCCGCATGCTCCATGGAAGCCTTCACGATATCGACAGGCTTGTGATTCGTGCCCATCGAAAAGAAGTCTACCTGCTGTTTGTCAGCATTCACATGCAGCTGCTCGATCGCCGCCGGTCTGTAGATATCACATGCGACAAGTAAAGGTTTCTTGCCCTTTAATTTCAATTTTCCGGCAATCTTTGCTGCGGCGGTTGTCTTACCTGCACCCTGCAGGCCGCACATCATGATCACCGTGGTGGCCTTGCCTGGCTGCAGTACCAGCTCTGTCGTATCAGAGCCCATCAGTGCAACCATTTCCTCATTCACGATCTTGATCACCATCTGTCCCGGATTCAGACCGTTCATGACGTCGGAACCGATCGCACGCTCCTCCACCGACTTTACGAACTGCTTTACGACCTTGAAGTTCACATCGGCCTCCAGCAGAGCCATCTTGACTTCCTTGAGCGCAGCCTTCACATCGGCCTCTGTGAGCCGTCCCTTACTTCTCAAATTTTTGAACACATTCTGCAGTTTGTCTGTTAAGCTCTCAAACGCCATTCAATCAAAGCTCCTCTATAATTTCATTTGACAATCGTTTAATCTGCTCATCATCTGTGAGTCTGTTGATCTGCTGGATATTCAGCCGAATCCTTAAAAACTTTTCCACCAGATGAAGCTTATTCTCATAACCAGCCAGAATCCTGTCACACCGCTTGATCAGATCGTGTACTCCCTGGCGGCTGATTCCCTGCTCATCTGCGATCTCGCTCAGGGACAGGTCATTTAGTATGACGTCCTCGTATATTTTTTTCTGATGCTGTGTGAGAAGCTCCCCATAAAAATCATAGAGCATCCCCTTATATTCAAGTTTTTCAAGTCCGCTTGCAGCCTCTTTTGCTGTCAGATTACCAGATTCCACGCTCTTCCTCCACGCTCTAATACGTCACGCGACCTTATTAGAATACTACAAAAAAAAACAGGTGTCAAGTGTTTTTTCTTGACACCCAAATATCAAAAATCTGTCACACATTCATACCTTAATACACACGCTCAACCGACCAGCTGTCGAGATCTGCAGCATGTCCGTCAATCACATACGCAACCTTATATTTGCTATAAATATAGACATATCTGCGTACTCTCTGTTCATTGACCGGTATCTCATCAAAGGTCCGCCCATAAGAGGCATATTCCATACCAAACGCATCTAAAATGGTGGGAATCAGCTCCGCCTGTGACACCGGTGCCTCACTGATGTTCATCTGATTGTGACACTCACCAGATTTTTTAACCAAAAACAATGGACGCGATGTCTCCTCCGGCTTCACTTCATCTGCTTCCCAATCCAAAACATGCTTTTGCCCGTGATCTGCTGTTATGATTATCGTGGCATCCTCATATTTGTCAAGCGCCTTCATCTGGTCGATATATTCATACACTATTTTCAGGCTTCCCTTTCCCTGTGAGTTGGCAGACGAAACTTGACCTGTCGGCTCATATTTTAAGTCTTCTGTCATATTATATGGAGAATGAGGCCCTTTCATATGATAAAACCGAAATACACTTTTGTCCGTCTCGGATACCTTTAACCCTTTCGTAATCATATCGTTATAAAAAATGAGATCGTTATCTATACTCCATATATCGTTATTGTATGTCATCTCTTTGATATCCGATGTATAATATCCATACAAAGACTTTAACAGAAATGGCGAAACCTTGTACATTGAACACTTCAACATGGTACAATAAGTCTGAATCCGCCGGTAATTTCTGCTAACCGCATCCGAATAATTATCCAGCGTCTGATACATTTCCTGTGACATCAGATTCAAGTCCGTAAAAACTCTGACGTCAACTCCCTGCTCTGCAATCCGCTGCAGGACATTACTGTTTTCATATGCATATTGAACATAATTTTCTATATCTGCACTCCATTCAACGCCTGTCAGCATATATGGTATTGCCAAATCCGTATAGGCAAACTGTGAAGTTCCATTTCTATAATATGTAAAATCCGCTAAGGGTTCCAGAATGTCTGCGTCCTCCTCATAAATCTCCTCAAACCAGCTGCTGTCAAAATTGTCCAAGACAAACACGAGCACATTGTTCTCCTGTGCCAGCTCAAGCGAACCCTTATTTGTGATCGCCGCATTCCCGTTTGGGTTGCTTACATCAGAAGTGATCAGAAGCCAGCCCAATGTCACAATCTGAATCAGGGATATATAGACACAGAGTACCTGAAGTATTTTTCTGATCGCATTCCTGCAGTATCCCCCTATCACAGATACCAGCAAAATCACTATCCACATACAGGTATTGACCAAAAGCGTCTGACCTGACCAGATCTGTTCCTCCCCGTTCATGGCATCCAACGTGCCATTCAAAAACATACTTTGCAGATATCCGGCACAGCTTATACCTGCAAACAGCAAATACAACACCCGAAAAAGCTTCTTCGGCAGAAACAGCAGAAATACCACTATCAACAAAAGAAGCTCTGCGGCACTGCCAGCCAGCATGATCAGAAAAAAAGCGGCATAACTGCCCGTAAACTCTTCCAAATTGTGTATATACAGCTCATTTGGGAGGTAGAGCCCTGTCATCACCACCCCTGCGCCCATAAATGGCAACGCCTCCAAAAAACAGTGGTAAAGTTCCTTCCTGTTAACATACTTCATCTGCTGATGACAAGCGCTTCCAATCCGGCCCCATACCAAAAGAATCCCTGATGCCAGCATACAGATTACAAATAATATACTATAATTTCTATTATCAATCCGCCCGAACAAAAGCATGTCAATTACTATTGCTATGATAAGGACAAAATCAAATACGGGAACGAGATGATATCCATATGATGGAATCCATCGTTTCATCACCAATAACACCCCGAAAGCCACCACCCCAAACAGAATCACATAGTGCAGATACGTCCTGCCCTCCACATCCCAAAAGCTTTCCGTCAGCGTGATCTCTGCCTCGCCCAGATAAAACTTGATAACTGAAACAACAAAATAAAACAAAGAAAAAAAGAAGAAAACTGATTTCAGACTGTAGCTTGTCATGCTGTATTCTGTATGATTTCGATTAAGCCCTGTCCATATACCACCTGCAATCATTCCAAAAAGCAGTATATACAATATCATCCCCGTGCTCTGCATTTGCACTCCTCTTTTCTGCTCCGCGAGTTTTATTCCTGATGATACACATTCATAAAATGAATCCGGTTCTCCCTTGCACTCTCCTTTGGCCTGCCCAGCTCCGCGCGCGATTCCAATGATGTCATCACCTCGATCATGGAAAGCTCCCTTCTGCCCCTGGCGTCGAGAAGCGCAGTCTCCAGCTCCTGCTTCGTTTTCACCAGATATGTGCCCGGATATCCGCAGGCTTTTGCGATCTGGGAGTATGTCTGTCCGCTATACCCGGTCGGCATTGCCCCGACAGATTCATGCGCCGCATTATTGATCACAACATGCAGATAATTCTTTGGCGACTGTTTTGCGAGAAATGCCAGCGCCCCCATATGCATCATGACCGCGCCGTCCCCATCGATACACACGATCCGCCTGTTTTCATCAACCTGTGCCATACCATACGCGATCATCGACGCGTGTCCCATGCCTCCCACAGTCATAAAAAGTCGGTCGTGATTTCCACACAACGCATCGCTCTGCTCATACAACTCACGCGAGATCTTTCCAGTGGTAGATACAAGAAACGAATCTTCGTAACACTGCTCAAGGATTGTCCTAAGCGCCTGCTCCCTGACAAGGTGATATCCGTTCTCCCAGGCAAATTCTTCCGCTCTCTCAAATGTTCCTTTTTTAACAATAACCGCATACTGCCTGTTTTCACCAAGAATTCTGCCTGCGTCTGCCAGAATTGCTGTCATATCATCATCTGTGGTAGTATCGTCTATAATGGAATATGGCACGTCCATGACCTCCAAAAGCGCACAGGTCACTTTCCCCTGATAGACATGCTGTGGTTCGTCCTTGATGCCCGGTTCTCCCCGCCATCCGACAACAAACAGCATCGGAATGCCATATACCTCCTGATTGGCAATCGACGCCAGCGGATTGATGATATTCCCAAGGCCGGAATTTTGCAGATACACCAGACTCGGACGCTTCGTGGCAAGATATTCTCCTGTCGCAAGCCCGACTGCCGCCCCCTCGTTCGCTGTGACATAATGGCGAAAACACTTCCCGCCGTCAAGCTGCACTGCATCGCAGAACTGCTTTAATGTAGAATCCGGCACACCTGCAATTGTGCGGATTCCTATATTCCTGACTCCCCGCAGAAAACTCCCTGCCTTCATACTTAACCCTCTTTCATCTTTGCGGTAGTGTCAAGTCTACTACCTGTTTTTTCTATTCAAAGCCTTTATTTTCGGGAGTTTGCAAAAAAATGAGCAATG
>VSNM01000024.1 GCA_009774245.1 Lachnospiraceae bacterium
TGCTCATTTTTTTGCAAACTCCCGAAAATAAAGGCTTTGAATAGAAAAAACAGGTAGTAGACTTGACACTACCTTTAACAATGAGGAGGAATTATTTATGAACCAGAAAAATTCAACTGCCTACAAAATTGCCCTGACAGGTCTGATCGCTGCACTGTCCTATGTCGTCTTTACATTCCTGCAGATCAAGATCATGATTCCCGGCACTGAGAGCGCCACGAGCATCCATCTGGGAAATGCGGTATGTGTGCTTGGCGCGCTGCTTCTCGGCGGTCCCCTAGGCGGCATCGGCGGCGCGATCGGCATGACAATCGGCGATCTGCTCGATCCCATATACATTATGTCCGCACCCAAAACCTTCATACTAAAATTGTGCATTGGTCTTGTCACCGGATTTGTCGCACACAGGCTTGGAAAACTATCTGTCTGCAAGGATTCCAGGGCAGCCTTGAAATGGTCCCTGATCGCTGCAATCTGTGGTCTTGGCTTCAACATGGTCTTTGATCCGCTGTTCAGCTACTGCTATAAGCTGATCGTTCTTGGCAAACCGATGGCGGAGCTGACACTGCTGCCAAACATCGCGACCACCACCATCAATGCCGTCACTTCCACGATCGTGTCCGTCGCGGCCTACAATGCGCTCCGCCCGGCACTGAAAAAAGCCGGACTGCTTCCCGTCATCGGCAAATCAGCCGAAGGCCGGAATCCAGACCACACAAAAAATGCTGCCTGACGGCAGCATTTTTCATTATTTTATTCTAATGTAAACACTTCAATATTCTGTGACAATCCCTTTGAGGTATCGACAATCTTGTCAACCTCTCCACTGCACTCATTGACAATCTGGCCAAGCTCCTGCATGGTAGCCGAAGTCTGCTGCGTGTTTGCCGCATTCTCCTCCGCAATGGAAGCAAGACTCTGGACCGAATTGAGCACGTCAGACTTGAGCTCATTGAGCTTATCGATCTCACCCCTGATATTGTCCACGGCGCTGCTCACCTCGCCGATCTCCTGATTCAGGCTGTTAAACACAGTCTTCGTCGCTCCGAGCTCCTCACTCTGCTTATCCATCACCTCTGTGACGTTTTTCATCGTGCCGACTGTCGTGTTGGAATTAGTGATCAGCATCGCGATAATCCCTGTGATGCGCCTCGCGGAATCCGCGGACTGCTCTGCAAGCTTCCTGATCTCATCCGCCACAACGGCAAATCCCTTGCCGTGCTCACCTGCGCGCGCCGCCTCAATGCTTGCATTGAGCGACAGCAGATTCGTCTGGTCAGCGATGTCCGTGATCACATCTGCGGCCGCCTGAATATCCTGCGCCGACTGGTTGGTCATATTCGTCTGCTCAAACACCACATCAAACGCGTCCTTCGTCTCGTTGCTGGTTCTGATCAGATCCTCAAGCGTACTCTCAACACTCCTGTTGTAATCGCGCATCTTGTCTGTATTCGCCACGAGCATCTCGACATTCTGTGCCGTGACTTCGACGGCATCACCCATGTGCTGAATCTTATTTCCCACGCTCGCGGTATCCTGCGCCTGCTGCGTGGAGCCTATCGCCATGTCCTCCACTGCTATGTTCACATCGCTGATATTGTTCGCCATCTTCCCAAAGGAGCCGGAGAATTCTTCGGAAACTCCGTCGAGATCTGACGCTGCGCCCTTGATCTGCACCACGATATTCGACAGGCCATGTACCAGCTTCTCGACACTGTGTGCGATATCACCGATCTCGTCCGCCCTGCCCAGCAGTTTCCTCTCAACTTTCACGTTTAACTGACCGTCCGCAACCCGGTTCAGCTGGACGATGACGCTCTTAATCGCCCTGATCACAACATTGACAGACACGATCGCGGCCACAACGCCAATCACAAAAATCACGAAGAGAATCCCCGCATTTTTCATGAAATTAGAATTATAGATTGCAGTGATCTCGCTCTTTTCCAGTCCCACAAAGGTCATACCGATGATCTCATCCGAATTGTACTGTATCAGCGGACTGTACATGGCATAGTAAGTCTTGCCGCTGATCTCTACATTTTCAGAGTAATAATCCTGTCCCTGTTTGACCACCAGATCGTAGATCGTCGGATCTGCCTCCGTTCCTATCATGCGGTTTCCTGCTCCATCCACAAGGCTTGTGGCAACTCTAATGTTGTCATAAAAAACCGTGACCTGCAGATCAACTTCCTGACTAAAATTATCAAAAAACTGTGTGTTGTCGCTGATATTTCGCTTGCCCTTGTAAAATTTGCCATTCGTATACATATACGTGCCCTGGGCAATATTCGCGACAGATGTCTCAAAGGCATACTGCGCTGTCTTGAGCTCATGCTGGACCATCACATCAATAATGGAACTGCACGATGAACTGATACCTGCCACCGCCATTGCAAACATCAATATTAAGGGAAATGCTGCCACAAGTACCAGACGCGGTGTCAGTTTTAATCCTTTTCTCTTCATAAGTCCCCTACCTTTCCGTTTTTACCTAATGTTTTTGTGGGATATTTTCATTGGGTACTATCCTAATGTTATCATATTCCGTGGTTTTTTACAAGAATTTTCATTGTTGAGATGCAGTTTTTGTACAAAAATTGAGTAGGGAAGAGCCATCTTCCCCTACTCGCGCGCCGGGTGTCCGTCATCTTGCTGACATATTTCATTTGGACGCCCGTGTGCAATCAAAAAAGCAGACCATATTCCCTGATCTGCCTTTTTCTATGGTTCCTTACTTCTCAATCTGTAAAGAGCGGTGTAGAGTAATATCTGTCGCCGCTGTCCGGCAACAGCGCCACGATCGTCTTTCCCGCATTTCCCGGCCGTTTTGCCAGCTGCAGAGCCGCGTAAAGCGCCGCTCCTGAGGAGATGCCGGTGAGGATTCCCTCCTTTTTTGTAAGTTCCTTCGCCGCCTCAAACGCCTGATCATTTTCAATCTGAATGATCTCGTCATAAATGCCAGTATCGAGCACGCCTGGGACAAATCCGGCTCCGATACCCTGTATCTTGTGCGCGCCCGACTGCCCTCCTGACAGGACAGGTGAGCTGGCCGGCTCCACAGCCACAACCTTCACGCCCGCATTTTTTTCTTTCAGATACTTTCCGACGCCTGTGATCGTTCCGCCCGTGCCGACGCCCGCGACAAAGATGTCAACCCTGCCCTCTGTGTCCTCCCATATTTCCGGTCCCGTCGTCTCATAATGCGCCTGTGCATTGGCCGGGTTGTCAAACTGCCCCGGAATATAAGCTCCCTCGATCTCACCTGCGAGCTCCTCCGCTTTCGCGATGGCCCCCTTCATGCCCTTTGCGCCCTCTGTCAGGACGATCTCCGCTCCGTATGCTTTCAGAATATTTCTGCGCTCCACGCTCATGGTCTCCGGCATCGTGAAAATCGCGCGGTATCCTTTTGCCGCCGCGATCGCCGCAAGTCCGATGCCTGTGTTTCCGCTGGTGGGCTCTATGATCACAGATCCTTCCCTAAGCAGCCCTTTCTCCTCCGCGTCTTTGATCATATAATAAGCAGCCCTGTCCTTCACGCTCCCCGCCGGGTTTCTGTACTCGAGCTTTACGAGCACTGCTGCCCTCAGGTCATGCGCGCGCTCTATGTTGACCGCCTCCACAAGCGGTGTCTTTCCGATAATCTGTGTAAATCCTTTATATACTGCCATTGTCATCTTTCCTTTTCAATTTCGTTTTATTTTTCGTTTTATTATGAGATGGCCCTGAATGCCTCGTCCAGATCTTCGATGATATCATCGATGTGCTCTGTGCCGATCGACAGGCGGATCGTGTTTGGCCTGATGCCCTGATCTGCCTTCTCCTCATCGCTAAGCTCGGCATGTGTCGTTGAGTACGGGTGAATGACGAGCGATTTCACATCCGCCACATTTGCGAGCAGTGAGAACAGCTCCAGATTGTCGATAAAGTCCTTTGCCTTCTGCTCGCCGCCCTTAATCTCGAACGTGAAGATCGAACCGCCTCCGTTCGGGAAATATTTCTTATAAAGCCTCTGCTGCTCCGGATCGGTCGTGACTGCCGGATGGTTTACCTTTTCCACGAGCGGATGTCCTGACAGATAAGCGACCACCTTCAGCGCGTTTTCCACATGGCGCTCCACGCGGAGTGAGAGCGTCTCAAGCCCCTGCAGGAAGATAAACGCATGGAACGGCGAGAGGGTAGCGCCTGTATCCCTCAGTAAAATGGCGCGTATTCTGGTGACAAACGCCGCCGGGCCGGCCGCGTCCACAAAGCTGATACCGTGATAGCTTGGGTTTGGCTCCGTAAACTGCGGAAACCTTCCGCTGGCCTTCCAGTCGAACTTTCCCGCGTCGACGATCACGCCGCCGATGGTCGTGCCGTGTCCTCCGATAAACTTCGTGGCGGAGTGAACCACGATGTCCGCGCCGTACTCGATCGGCCTGACCAGATACGGTGTCGCAAACGTACTGTCAACCACCAGAGGGAGCTTATGCGCGTGCGCGATCTCTGCGACGGCCTCGATGTCCGCGACCTCCGAATTTGGATTCCCGAGTGTTTCGATATAGAGCGCTTTGGTATTGTCCTGTATTGCCTTCTCAAAATTGCTGACGTCGAGCGGATTCACAAATGTGGTTGTCACGCCATAGTCAGCCAGTGTGTGCGCGAGCAGATTGTATGTACCGCCGTAAATATTCTTCGCCGCAACGATGTGTCCGCCGTTCTGTGCCAGGTTCTGTATCGTGTAGGTGACTGCTGCTGCGCCTGACGCCACCGCCAGTGCCGCCACGCCTCCCTCAAGCGCTGCCATGCGCTGCTCGAAGATGTCCTCCGTGGGATTGGTCAGCCTGCCGTAAATATTACCCGCATCCTGCAGGGCAAACCGCGCTGCCGCGTGCGCGGAATTTTTGAACACAAACGATGATGTCTGATAGATGGGCACCGCCCTTGCGTCCGTCACCGGATCAGGCGCTTCCTGTCCTACATGGAGCTGTAGTGTCTCAAACTTTAAGTTCCTGTCTGCATAATTCTTCTTACTCATAATAATCTCCTCTGTTAATTTTCTGTATTCCTATTGAAATAGTATGTTTTAAGCATGTATGTATCATACACCCATATTCCCAGTATGTCAATAGGATTTATTAGAAAAAATACAGTTTGACATTTTTCTGTTTTTTATATATATTGAAGGGACGATAACACATAAGGAGTACATCATTATGACAAGAAAAATTGCCTTTTTTGATATCGACGGGACACTGACCTCGGAGGTGGACGGACGCGTGCCCGAGGATGCGGCTGCGGCGATTGCCGAAGCGCGCAGGGGCGGCAATCTGATGTTTATCAACACAGGAAGATGTTTTCAGAATGTAGAAGCACGCTTCCGCGAGATTGGCTGGGACGGATATGTATGCGGCTGCGGCACGAATCTCTACTGCGGCGGGCAGGATGTGCTGCATGTCTCCCAGACACATTCCACAATCATGCGGATTCTGAACGCCGCGCGGCAGGCAGATGTAGATATCCTGTTTGAGTCGCGGATTCAGGTGGCCTTTGACGTATCCCGCCCCCTGCATCACCCTGACGCAGTGCGCCAATATGAGTCCTTTGTCAGACACCAGTATGATATGCCGGAAGATCTGGAAAATCCGAACTTCTTTGCGGACAAGTTTGTCATCTGGTATCAGGAGGAAGAACAGCTGGCAGCCTTTCGCCGGACCAGCGACCGATGGTTTGCGTGCATCGACAGGGGCGGCACTTTTCGGGAATTTGTCCCGCATGGCTACTCCAAGGCATCGGGCATTCAGTATGTGCTGGATTATTATGGTCTGGACCTGACAGACGCCTACGCCTTTGGCGACAGCAACAATGACCTGTCCATGCTCTCCTATGTCCCCCACAGCATCGCGATGGGTAATGCATCGCCCGAAAGCCTCTTTGACCAGGTGGAGTACGTGACAGCCAAATCCAGCTGCGGCGGTATCCGGCAGGCGTTAGCGCACTATGGATTTCTATAAACTTATTGACACCTCTCCCTATAGTGCGTTATAATGAACTCACTTTATTGCATAAAAGCGTTGAAGTGTTAAAGCATTCATTAATTTATAGGGAGGTCATTTCATTATGCTAATCAAAATGATATTACTGGTTCTATTCTTCGGCTGCATGATCGCAGTCGGTCTGTATGCCAGAAAAAGCGCGAACAGCATGACGGATTTCGTGCTTGGCGGGCGGAGCGTCGGACCATGGCTCTCAGCGTTTGCCTACGGCACATCTTACTTTTCCGCGGTCGTGTTCGTAGGATACGCAGGGCAGTTTGGCTGGAAGTACGGTCTGGCATCCACATGGATCGGACTTGGAAACGCGGTGATCGGCTCGCTGCTTGCGTGGGTTGCAATGGGCAGGCGCACACGCGTCATGACGCATCACCTGGAGGTTGCGACGATGCCTGACTTTTTCGGAAAGCGCTATGACAGCAATATCCTGAGAGTCGTGGCCTCCGCGATCGCTTTCGTGTTTATGATTCCATACACCGCCTCCGTGTACAACGGACTTTCCAGACTGTTTGGCATGGCTTTTGACATTCCGTATACAGTATGTGTCGTCACGATGGCAGTGCTCACCGGTGTGTACGTGATTCTCGGCGGATATATGGCCACCGCGATCAACGACTTTATCCAGGGTGTCATCATGCTGTTTGGTATCGTGGCTGTCATCGGCGCTGTGCTTTCCGGACAGGGCGGATTTATCGAGGCTGTCAGAAAGCTCTCGGAGCTTCCATCCGATGTGCCTGTCACGCTGGGACAGCAGGGTGCCTTCGCATCGTTTTTCGGCACCGATCCGCTGAATCTGCTGGGCGTCATCATCCTCACATCACTTGGCACATGGGGACTGCCGCAGATGGTCCACAAGTTCTATGCCATCAAGAGCGAGAAGGCGATCAAGACCGGTACGATCGTGTCTACTTTCTTTGCCATCATCGTGTCCGGCGGCTGCTATTTCCTCGGCGGATTCGGACGGCTGTTTGACTCGCCGGCTCTGTATAAGGCGGACGGCTCTGTGATGTATGACGCCATCATTCCATCCATGCTGTCAACGCTGCCCGATATTCTGATCGGCATCGTCATTATCCTGGTGCTCTCGGCTTCCATGTCGACGCTCTCCTCGCTGGTACTGACTTCGGCTTCGACGCTGACGCTGGACTTTATCAAGGGAAATATCGTGAAGGAGATGGATGACAAAAAACAACTGATCTACATACGCGTACTGATCGTATTTTTCATCGTGATCTCCGTCGTGCTGGCGCTGAACCCGCCCACCTTTATCGCACAGCTCATGGGTATCTCGTGGGGTGCGCTCGCAGGCGCTTTCCTCGCACCGTTCCTCTACGGCCTGTACTGGAAGGGTGTCACCAGAGCCGGTGTGTGGGCCAGCTTTATCTGCGGTGTGGGTATCACAGTGTCCAATATGTTTTTCAAATTCATCGCTTCCCCGATCAACGCGGGCGCGGCTGCCATGATCATCGGACTGATCGTCACACCGGCTGTCAGCCTGATCACGCCGAAAATCGACCGTGGATTTGTCGACAAAATATTCAAGTGCTATGACAGCACCGCAAAGGTCTCCAGCAAGGAATATCTAAAAGAAGAAGTATAATAAAAAGGCGGTTTCCAACCGCCTTTTTATTATACTCAGAAATTCTAGCAGAAATCCGTGTGACGAATAATATATTTATTCATCCG
This sequence comes from Lachnospiraceae bacterium, assembly GCA_009774245.1. Taxonomy (GTDB): domain Bacteria; phylum Bacillota; class Clostridia; order Lachnospirales; family Lachnospiraceae; genus COE1. The sequence goes on from VSNM01000024.1 coordinate 7,722, forward strand.
CACAATTCCCCATGAACTATAGAGCCCGCAGGTAATCAGGGTGAGCAGCGCTATGATAATCCATTCGCCAAGAAATCCCAGACCGGAACCGCTGAATGTCAGCCTGCGGTTGTTGATGATCTGATGCTTTGTGTCCCATCCCTGAAGCATACACATTACCCACGGGCTTGCGATACCGCAGGTCAGCAGGACCAGCAGCCCGCCTAACAGACTATATCCAAAATACTGAAAACTGTTTCCATCAAAGGAGGACGCCCCTGTGTTGGGCATGACAGGCTCCCCGTCAATATATGTATGCCCCAGCTCCCACTTTCTCAGTGCGACATGCGCAAAAAATGTGTATATGCCGCAGGTGATGACTGTCAGAATCTCCCAGAGAATCCAGTGCCCCAGCAGCGAAGCTCCTGTGCCGTCAAACGTCAGCCGCCTTCCGTTGATCACTGTATGGCTGATTCGCCACTGATATATCTTACAGATCATCCACGGCGCTGCGATGCCGCACGTAACGGCGCTGACCAGTCCTGCCAGCAATGTGTAACCAAACAATTCAATACCGCTTCCGTCAAAATAGGAACTTGTCGGGGACGCCATTCCAGCACGCTCCAAATCCTTTGTCGTCGGATATTTCGCACGATAGTCCCGATAATACTGACGGTACATCTCAAAAGCCACGCGCGGATTCATGGCAGAATCCATCGGGTTCCCCAAAATCGTAATCCGCGAGAGCATTTCAAGCCCAAGGGCAACAGATATCAGACCAAAAATCCATGCCACAGCAGTCCACGAAAATGCAATTCCAAGACACGAGATAAAAGCAGCAACGGTCGCTGCAGGCGCAACCCACACCTTCACTAAATTAATATCCTTGGTCTTAACCGCCACATACACAAGTCCTCCTGCCGCTGCCAGCACTGCGATGCAAAAGACAAACTTCAACAGACCGACTATGATCCTGCCGATTGTGTACCCCAGTCCATAATATCCAAACAGCAGTAAGAACAGCCACCCGACGATTCCCACTACCAGCATCATGACGACCGGAACCAGCGCTGCCACAGGCGCATATCTCTCGATATTCTCCATCGTGAGATACTCCCTCCAGTCTTTCTTCGGGTTCTGATTACCGCCTGCGCCCGCTTGTCCGAAGCTGTTTCCCGGGCCGGCGCCGCCTCCATCCTCGCAGGGACGCCCGCATCCGGGGCAAAAGCTCATCCCATCCTTAACCTCCTGGCCGCAAAATTTGCAAAACCTCATTTCCTTGTCCTCCCTCATCTCATCTTAAAAAGTAATGTTGCGCATAATTCCATATACCACCGTGACGGTCAAAAGCAGAAGTAAAAGCACATACTCCCATATATGAAAATCCTCCCCGCCGCTATTTACATAGCGGACAGTGCGATAAATCAAATACAGGCAGGTAACCGGCAAAACAGACAGGCAGAGTGCATTTTCATTCCATGCGTTTGCAGGCTGGCCCTTCCACAGCGAAGCAATCGCATGTGTCATCCCACAGCCCGGACATTTCAGCCCTGTCAGTTTGTTGAAGATACAGGGAATCCCTACATCAAACGTAAGAAATACAAAAAGATAGAGCCCTCCCAGGATTGCGACAGCCATAAGCCCCCGCAGGACAATCTTTATCCGCTGTCTTTTTTCCACACTGTTTCCCCCTGTCCCGCGCTGATCTCTCTGTAACCGTCCGTCTGACGCGCGCTTTTTCATTATATGCGATCTGTGTCAATTATGCAAGCATAACTATAGCCCATGTGCATAAATCGAGTAGGGGAATGACCTTCTTACCTACTCGCCCGTGTGCATAATAACGACGAAGGCAGCCACCGCAGTGCGGTAAGCTGCCCTCTGATATGCATAATCTATTTAAACCTCAAACATCAGCTCTCCATATGTAGGAATTGGCCAGATCGCACCATCCACGATCATCTCAAGCTTATCAACCGGAGCGCGGAGCGCGTCCATAGCCGCCTTGACCGTATCCTTGTAGTAGAATGCCAGCTCCTTCGCGTCGGAAATCTTAGCGGCTCCAGCCTCAACCTCCTTCAGGGTATTGAGCGCCTTCTTAGCCTCTGCCAGCAGCCCATCCACTTCGTTCAGCATTTCGACCTGTGCCGCAGCCGTCGCGCCGGCCTCCTTGATCGCAATCACCGTATTTGCCAGATCGCCCGCGTAGGAAGCCACCGCCGGAATGATATCTTTTCCTGCCATATCGATCATCGTCAGCGCCTCGATGTTAATCGTCTTTGCATAGGTCTCATAGATGATCTCCTCGCGGGACTCGAGCTCGACCTTTGTGAAGATGCCGAACTTCTCAAACAGCGCCACTGCCTTGTCTGTCGTAATCGTGGAGGCCGCCTCGATCATGGACTTAATGTTGGGCAGTCCGCGCCTCTCAGCCTCAGCCACCCAATCGTCGGAATAACCGTCACCGTTAAATACGATCCTCTGATGCTTTGTCAGATACTCCTTGATGATATCATGTACCTCCAGGTCAAAGTCCTCCGCCTTCTCCAACCGGTCAGCTGCCTCGCAGAACGCCTCCGCGACGATCGCATTCAGCGTGGTGTTCGGGCTGGCAATCGAATCTGCAGAACCGACCATACGGAACTCAAACTTGTTTCCTGTAAACGCAAACGGTGAAGTCCTGTTTCTGTCCGTCGCGTCCTTCTCAAAATCAGGAAGCGTGGACACACCTGTCTCCAGCTTTCCGCCCTGCTTTACCTTCGCGGCATCGCCAGTCTCCACCAGCTGCTTCACAACGTCCTCGAGCTGATCGCCAAGGAATACAGAGATGATTGCCGGAGGCGCCTCATTGGCACCGAGTCTGTGGTCATTTCCCACATCGGACGCCGACTGGCGCAGCAGGTCTGCATGCGTATCCACTGCTTTCAGGATACATGCCAGCACCAGCAAAAACTGGATATTCTTGTTCGGCGTATCGCCCGGATCGAGCAGATTCTCGCCGTTGTCTGTCGTGATAGACCAGTTGTTGTGCTTGCCGGAACCGTTGACTCCCGCATAGGGCTTCTCGTGAAGCAGACATCTCAAATCATGCTTGTAGGCAACGCGCTTCATCGCCTCCATCACCAGCTGGTTGTGGTCTACCGCGATATTTGCCGTCTCATAGATCGGCGCCAGCTCGTGCTGCGCGGGGGCAACCTCATTGTGCTGTGTCTTTGCCGTGACGCCCAGCTTCCAGAGCTCCTCGTTCAGATCTTTCATGTACGCGCCGACACGCTCCTTGATGACACCAAAGTAATGATCCTCCATCTCCTGCCCCTTGGGAGCCGGTGCGCCAAAGAGGGTGCGCCCTGCAAACATCAGGTCTTTTCTCTGCAGATAGAGATCCTTGTCTACCAGGAAATACTCCTGCTCCGGTCCGACAGAGGCAGTCACCTTGGTAGCCCCTGTGTTGCCAAACAGCTTGACAATACGAAGCGCCTGTTCGCTCAGCGCCTCCATGGAGCGCAGCAGCGGAGTCTTCTTGTCAAGCGCCTCACCCGTGTAAGAACAGAACGCTGTCGGAATACAGAGAATCACGCCGCAGCCGGATTCTTTCAAAAATGCCGGCGATGTGATATCCCATGCCGTATAACCTCTCGCCTCAAAGGTCGCGCGCAGTCCGCCTGACGGGAATGAAGACGCATCCGGCTCTCCCTTGATCAGCTCTTTCCCCGAGAACTCCATCAGCATCTTTCCCTCGGAGTCAGGGTGTGACACAAAAGAATCATGCTTCTCAGCCGTGATGCCCGTGAGCGGCTGGAACCAGTGCGTGTAATGTGTCGCTCCATTCTCCACAGCCCAGTCCTTCATCGCCTTTGCCACGACATCCGCGGTCGTCATGGACAGCTCCCCGCCATGGTCCATAACCCTCTTTACTTCCAGAAAGACCTTTCTGGTGAGCCGCTCTTTCATCTTCTCGATCGTAAAGACCTTCTCGCCAAAAATTTTTTCCACGTTTAATGCTTCGCTCATATTGATTTCCTCACTTTCTATTAATCATGATTTCGACTGCATTTTGTATCACAAACTATATATTCTGTGCGTTATAACGTTTATCTGTCTACAAAAAAAGTTCCAAAAAAAGAGATTATTCTTTTTTGGAACACCTTCGTTCGCATTATCATGATAAATTGTTTTGAAACATTACATTATCGCGTTTCATAAAATTGTGCCTTATTTCTTTTACTTTCTATACAATAATATATCTTAGGGAAAAAATCAAGACTTTCCCGAAAAAATCTGCATTTTGCACATTTTGCATAGAACCTTTTTTCAGGAAAGCCTGTTTTTCGTTAATTTACACCACGCACAAATATCGCATCATAGTGCACGCGTCTCCGCTCCAACGACTTTTCGCCCAGAGTGCATTTCACTCACTGCTGTCTCTGCGCAGCCTCCACACGCATCAAATCATATGGCTCCGGTCTGTCCGCAAGCTCCACGTACAAGGTCTGCCTTGCGTGCGGGCAGCTTTCGACCGCTTCCCCCTCCTCGTTGTACATGGAGAGCACTTTCGTGTAAATATTGCGCCCGTCGGGCTTCATGAGCTCGATCACATCGCCCACACAGAACTTGTTCTTCTGCTCAAACTTCGCAAAGCCACGCCTGTCGACCGACGCCACGCTTCCGAGATACACATACTCGCTGATATAAGTACTGTTGTCATAGATCTGCGTGCTCTCATCCGGCTTGCCAAAATAAAACCCGGTTGAAAATTGGCGGTACGTGCACTTTGCGATCTCTGCCTTGTACCAGTCCATGTTTGCGCGGTATGTTTCCTCCGACTCATAAAAATCATCAATTGCCTTCCTATAAGTGCGCGCCACACAGGCTACATAGAGCGCCGTCTTCATGCGCCCCTCTATTTTCAGGCTGTCGATCCCCGCCGCCACGAGTTCAGGAATATACTCGATCATGCACAGATCTTTGGAATTAAACAAAAACGTCCCGCGCTCATTCTCATACACAGGAAGATACTCCCCCGGGCGCGTCTCCTCCACCACCGCGTACTTCCAGCGGCACGGGTGCGTGCAGGCCCCCTGATTCGCATCCCTCCCGGTAAAATAGTTGGACAGCAGACACCGGCCCGAGTAGGAAATGCACATCGCACCGTGGATGAAGCTCTCGATCTCCATCCCCTCCGGTATATTGTCCCGTATCTGCCTGATCTCTGTCAGGGAAAGCTCTCTGGCTGAAACGACGCGGCGCGCCCCCTGCTGCCACCAGAACCGGTACGTCTGATAGTTCGTATTGTTTGCCTGTGTGGAAATGTGAATGTCAATCTCAGGACACACCTCCCTGGCAATCAGAAACATGCCCGGATCTGATATGATCAGCGCATCCGGCCTGATCTCTTTCAGTTCCTCAAAATAAATCCGCGCACCGTCCAGATCGTCATTGTGCGCAAGGATGTTTGCCGTCACATAGACTCTCACGCCGTGCTCGTGCGCAAACCGAATCCCCTCATCCATTTCCTGACTGGTAAAATTTTTTGCCTTGGCGCGCAGACCAAATGCCTCCCCGCCGATGTACACGGCATCCGCACCAAATACAACAGCCGTCTTTAACACCTCGAGACTGCTTGCCGGCACCAGCAGCTCCGGTCTGCCTGGTCTCTTATCGTTCATTCCGCTCCTCCAGATTTGTTTTCTGATTATCCGCGCTTCGCAGACAGCGCCACCCCGTCCGCAACCGGCAGGATTGTCGTCTCCAGCTCCGCACAGTGCGTCAGCTGGTACAGATATTCCCGCATCCTGTTGTGAATCGTGCGGTTTCTGCGTATTACCGCATACTTCGACTCCATCAGCTCGCCCTCCTGCAGGACATTATCCGACACCAGCAGACCTGACGGCGCCAGCAGCCTCAGGATATCAGGCAGGAAATTGATATACTGCCCCTTTGCCGCGTCCATAAAAATCAGATCATATGCGCCGTCCTCCTCCAACGATGCCAGAATCTCTGCGGCGTCGCCCTCCAGCAGCGTGATGCACCCCGCTTTGCCCGCGCGTTCAAAATTTTCCCTCGCGACCGGTATCCGTTTCTCATACTTCTCAATCGTCGTGATCTGACAGCCCTCCAGCGCATACTCGCTCATAAACAGCGCCGAAAAACCGATCGCCGTCCCGACCTCCAGGATGCGCATCGGTCTCCCCCATGTGATCAGCAGTCTTAAAAGGCTCTGCATCTGCGGCCGGATGATGGGCACATTTGTCTCCTTCGAATACGCTTCCAGCGCATTCAGATACGCCGGTTTTTCCCTGTCAAAGGAGTGGATAAACGTCAGCATTCTCTCTTCCATATTTTCACTGCTCTCCTCACACAGCCACCCGCACAGTCAAAACAGCAGTCTAAATCAATCCGCCTCCTGTGTCTCTTCCTCAGCATGACACACAATCTCAAGCATTTCCTCGGCTTTCATGGATGTACTCAGCTCATAGACACCTGGCTGCAGTTGATCCTTGTAATCGGAAAGACGCTCATAGATATAGAACGCATTCGCATCGTTGATCAGTCCCTTCTGCTCAAGTATTTTCGCAAATTCTCTGCTGCTCTGTCCCTCGGATACCACCACACTGACAATCCTGCCCTCGCCCTCGCTCACCGGTATGTCAGCAAACACCTGGTATCCGAAATCATATGCATATACTGCAAGCCGAAACACCACGACAATGACCACCGCTGACAGCGCAATCTTGATGATCATCGCGGAGACTGCCCCCAATAACTGTTTTGCATTCATTACCCTACCTCCAAGTCTATATTTCCATGATGATCGGTAGAATCATCGGACGCCTCTTTGTCTTTTTCCACACAAAATCACTCAATGTATCCTTGATGGTTCCCTTGATCTTACCCCAGTCCGTGATATTTTTCTTGAGACAGCCAAGGACTGCTTTCTCGATTATCTTGCGCGCCTCATCCATCAGCTCGTCCGACTCCTTCACGTACACAAATCCCCTTGAGACGATGTCCGGTCCGGCGAGCAGTTCTCCCGATGCACCGTCCAGCGACATCACCACGATCAGGATGCCGTCCTCCGCGAGATGCTGTCTGTCCCGGAGCACCACATTGCCGACATCCCCGACGCCAAGTCCGTCCACAAGCACTGCGCCCACAGGAACCTTGCCTGTAATGCTCGCACTGTTATTATCCAGGGCAAGCACATCACCTGACTGTAAGATAAATACATCATCCTTGTCGATTCCCAGATCGATGGCAATCTTTGCCTGCGCCTTTAAGTGCTTGAATTCCCCGTGCACCGGAATCGCATATTTGGGTTTTGTCAACGTATAGATCAGCTTGATCTCCTCCTGACAGGCATGTCCTGACACATGTGTGTCCTGGAAGATAACGTCGGCGCCTTTCTTGAAGAGCTCGTTGATCACCTTCGTGACTGCCTTCTCGTTGCCCGGAATCGGATTGGATGAGAAGATGACCGTATCGCCCTTTCCTATGGAAATCTTCTTGTGCATCCCGCTCGCCATGCGGCTGAGCGCCGCCATGCTCTCCCCCTGGCTGCCCGTCGTGATGATGACAGTCTTATCCTTGGGATAATTTTTGAGACGCTCGATATCAATCAGTGTATTCTCCGGTATGCTGATTCGGTTGAGGTTGGAGGCCGTCTCAATGATGTTGACCATACTCCGCCCCTCGACCACAACTTTCCGCCCAAATTTGTCGGCTGTATTGATAATCTGCTGTACCCTGTCCACATTGGACGCGAAGGTGGCGATGATGATTCTGGTCTTTTTGTGTTCCTCAAACAGGGAGTCAAATACAGGCCCCAGCTTCTTCTCCGACGGTGTAAATCCCGGCCGCTCCGCGTTAGTACTGTCGCACATCAGAGCCAGCACTCCCTTCTTGCCGAGCTCCGCAAAGCGCTGTAAATCGATGGCGTCGCCGTACACGGGCGTGTAATCCACCTTAAAATCACCCGTGTGCACCACGATACCCGCAGGTGAATAGATCGCGAGCGCCGCCGCATCCACAATACTGTGGTTTGTCTTGATAAACTCAATCCGAAAACACCCCAGATTGATATTCTGCCCAAATTTGACCACCTTTCTGCGCACATTGTGAATCAGGTTGTGCTCTGTCAGCTTGTTCTCGATAATTCCCATCGTGAGTTTTGTGGCATACACTGGTACATTGAGTTCCTTGAGCACATACGGCAGTGCGCCTATATGATCCTCATGCCCATGCGTGATGACAAAGCCCTTCACTTTGTCCTGATTGTTTTTCAGATAAGTGACATCCGGTATCACAAGATCAACTCCCAGCATATCGTCTGCCGGGAAACTCAGACCGCAGTCCACCACAACAATACTGTCTTCATACTCAAAGGCAGTAATGTTCATTCCAATCTGCTCAAGACCGCCTAATGGTATAATCTTGAGCTTTGAAGTATTTTGTTTGTTCTGTTTCAAAATGAACCTCCTATTATAAAATTTTACGATATTCCACACTGCTTCTGCGCTGCATAGCAAGAACGTATGTACAATTCCTGCGTCAAAGCGTGTGATCTATCTGGTAAGATCGACGTCGTCCAGCATATTTTCAAAGACACCCGCTACAGCCGCAAGTTCCGCATCATCCTCCACCATGCAGTAAACCTGCTCCTGCTCGTTTGTATCGGGAAACGCCTTCAAAATATATGCTTCGCCATCCTCCTCTTCCTCCGCATCTGTTACCAAAATATAATTCACCCCGCCGATGGTTGTCTGCTCCAGCACATAGAAATCCACCACTGCATCCTCACCATCAGGCTTAAAGGTTATTTTTTCCATTATTGCAACCCTTCCTTATTTTTCAGATAATCCAAATACCCCTGCAAAATAAAAACCGCCGCTATCCTGTCAACGTGCTCTTTCCGCTCCTCACGTCTTATACCGGCTTCCATCATCGCTCTGTCCGCTGCCACTGTGGTTAGTCGCTCATCCCACAGCTGTACGTCGAGCCCTGTTCTTCTCTCCAGCATTTCCCTGAAGGCAAGCGTCTTCTCCGCCCGCTCTCCCTCCGTGTCATTCATATTCTTAGGATAACCGAGTACGATCTCATCTACCTCGTACTCCACGATCAATTCCTCGATTCTCGCCAGAGTCCGGCGAAGCTTGTTCTCCGACTTTCTGCGCACAATCTCGATTCCCTGGGCAGTGACAAGGAGCGGATCGCTGATCGCCACCCCCACTGTCTTTGCACCAAAGTCAAGTCCCATCTTTCTCATGTATCTCTCCATATTGGTCACAAACGTCTAAAACCTGCCGATCCTGTTCCATCCCGCATTATAAATATAGGACTTTAACATCTCCTCCACAAGCTCGTCCCGCTCCACCTTCATGATCATGGCTCTCGCCCCCTTGTGACTGGTGATGTAGGTCGGATCTCCTGACATGATATAGCCGACAATCTGGTTTACCGGGTTGTACCCTTTCTCCGAAAGAGCAGCATAGACAGACGCAATCACATCCTTGACCGAGGCTGACTCTCCGAGATCCTCAGGTGTTAACTGTATGAATTGTGTGCGTGTCATATCTTCCATTTTCTGTGCTCCTTCCCATCGATGAACGAAACATTTCAGTAGCACCGATAAGCTTTCCTTTTGCATTGTTATACCTATCATAACTTAATTCAGTACAAAATTCAAGGGTTACGGCGCGAAAACTGTATTAATACTCCATAATTATGATGTCATCCTCCAGAAATCCCTTTACTGTTCCCACAATCAGCTGATTTTCAAGCGACTCTCCCCGCGCAGAAACCGCCGCCTTCACATACTCCCTTGTATGCCCCAGCCAGTATGCCTGTCCCGCGATCACCTTCTCTTCCTCAAACAGCACTTCGACTTCCCTGCCAATATAATAGGACCTGAAATCCTTAGACGCCCTCTGTGCGATGGACTGCAGCACGCCGCTTCTCCTGTTTTTTTCCGCCTCCTCCACCTGTGCGGGCATCACGGCCGCCCTTGTGCCTTTCCTCCTGGAATATTTGAAAATATGCATCTCATAAAAAACTGCCTCCTCCACAAACTGCCTCGTGGACTCAAATTCCGCCTCCGTCTCTCCCGGAAACCCGACAATCACATCCGTGGTGATGGCCGGATGCGCAAACGCCCCGCGCAAAAGCTTCACACCGCTCAGATAGTCCGCGGGCGTATAGTGGCGGTTCATGCGCTTTAGCACTGTCTCACAGCCGCTTTGGAGCGACAGGTGAAAATGCGGGCAGATGTGCTTTAATTCTGCCAGACCTTTCACAAACACCTCTGTGACAATGCGCGGTTCGAGAGAACCCAGCCGAATCCGCTCCACTCCCTCGACCATATCAATCGCCTGCACCAACGAGAGCAGATCTTCTTTTTGACCAGTTTGATCAATGCCATATGAACTGATATGGATGCCTGTCAGCACAAACTCCTTGTACCCTGCCTCCACAAGCCCCCTGATTTCCGCAAGCACAGCCTGCTTATCGCGGCTTCTGACACGCCCTCTCGCATATGGTATCATGCAGTATGTACAGAATTGATTGCACCCGTCCTGAATCTTGATATAGCCCCGGGTGTGCTCCGCTGTCGATGTCAGCCGCATCTCCTCGTACTCCGACGTATGGCTGATATCAATGACGCTCTCCTGCGTCACGCCGTCAAGATAATTTTCAAGGATTTCAACTAAATCTTTTTTTCTGTTATTTCCAATCACCAGATCAACTGCACTGTCCGCCTGCACCGCATTCGGATTGGTCTGCACATAGCACCCCACCGCCACGACAATTCCTTCAGGGTTGGTCCTTTTCGCCCTGTGAAGCATCTGTCTGCTTTTTCTGTCCGCAATATTAGTCACCGTACAGGTGTTCACGATGTAGATGTCCGCCTTCTCGTCAAACGGCACGATCTGATATCCTCTCTGCCGCAGTGCCTGCAGCATGGCATCCATCTCGTATGAATTAACCTTGCAGCCAAGGTTGTGATATGCCACTGTTTTCATATTTTCTGTGTGTCCTTTCGTCTGTATCGCGTGTTGCATTCCAGTCAATTTCGTCTGGAAAGTCAATTTGTACATAATTTTTATATTTTTTCGTCAATTTTCATTAGAACTGTTTTCGGTCTCTTGTTGACTTTTACGCGTTTTCCCTTTATTATTAAAAGGAAGGTATAATTAAAGGAGGTAGTCAGAATGAAAACAGTTCAGATTTCTTTAAACTCTATTGATAAGGTTAAATCTTTCGTTAACGATATCACGAAGTTCGATTATGATTTTGACCTTGTTTCAGGCAGATACGTCATAGATGCAAAATCTATCATGGGTATCTTCAGCTTGGATTTATCCAAGCCCATCGATCTGAATATTCATGCTGAGAACGGCGTAGATGAGGTTATGGAAGTATTAAAGCCTTATCTGGTATAGTATCCGCGTTGCAGAGATACATATCGGTCTTGTCCGCCAGCTTGATATCAAAAGCTTGGATATTTGACGAGTTGAACATTTACCGGGTACTGTTGTGTACCCGGTTTTGTTTTGTCCGAACCCAGGCTCCTTATCTATAAATAATCTCAACCACTTCATCTGTATCCAGCGCCGTCCTCATCAGCTCGTCAATCTTCTCGTCAAGATTTCTCTCATGAATCCGTATCACATTGAGATTCGGCTTTGTCACCGGATGCTTTGCCACAAAGATCGTACAACAGTCCTCATAGGGCTGGATCGATGTCTCGTATGTATCAATCTTCTCGGAGACTTCCACGATCTCCTGCTTGTCAAATCCGATCAGCGGTCTGTAGACCGGCAAAGTACACACATCGTTCGTCGCCATCAGCGACTGCATGGTCTGGGAGGCGACCTGCCCGATGCTCTCACCTGTGATCAGCCCCAGACAGCCGCTCTTTATGGCGATCTCCTCCGCAATGCGCATCATGTAACGCCTCATAATGATCGTGAGCTCGTCGTGTGGGCACTGATCGTAGATATAGAGCTGTATATCCGTAAAGTTGATGATGTGCAGACGAATCGGCCCACTGTATCTGGATATCGTCTTAGCGAGGTCAAGCACTTTCTGCGTGGCGCGCTCGCTCGTATAAGGCGGCGCGCTGAAATACACTGCGTCAATCTTGACGCCGCGCTTTGCAATCATGTAACCTGCCACTGGGGAGTCGATTCCGCCTGACAGAAGCAGCATTCCCTTTCCGTTCGTCCCAACAGGAAGCCCGCCCGGCCCTGGAATGACGGTCGAATAGATATAGATCTTTTCACGCACCTCGATGCGCAGCATCACGTCAGGCTTATGCACATCGACCTTCATCTGCGGAAAAACGTTCAACAGCGCCTCCCCGATATCACAGTTGATCTCCATTGAATTTTTCGGATAATTTTTTCTTGCCCTGCGCGCATCCACCTTGAAGGTAAAATTCTTGTCCGGATATACCTTGTCAATATACCCGATTACATCTGCGCAGAGCTTTTCAAATCCTTCGTCCGCCACATGGACGACCGGACAGATACCCGTGACGCCAAACACAGTCTTTAGATTTTCCACGGTCTCCTCGTAGTCAAAGTCCGTGAGCGCGTTGACATAGATTCGCCCCTGCGACTTTGCCACCTCAAATTTCCCTTCGCAGCGCCTGAGTGCGTACCGTATCTGATCACAAAGTTTGTCCTCGAAGAGATACCGGTTCTTTCCCTTCACGCCGATCTCCGCGTACTTTATTAAAAATGATTTGTACATAGTCCTTTCTCCTCTTCTGCAGGCTTGGGGAATGCTCCAAACCCGCAGTGTATTATACTCTTGCTCTATTTCACATTATTTTCTCGAATAATGCCTAAGCATCGGTATCAGCTCACTCATGCATTTTATCGTGTAATCAATCTCCGCCTCCGTGGTGTACAGGCTAAAGCTAAACCGCAGTGTGGAGTCGAGATACTGTTTCTCGACACCGATCGCCTTCAATGTCGCCGATACGGATGGCTTGTTGGACGAGCATGCGCTGCCCGCGGACACATAGATTCCCTTGTCCTCGAGCGCGTGCAGCATCACCTCGCTGCGAACGCCCTGTATGGAGACGCTGACTACATGCGGTGCGCCTTCCCGCCCTGCAGGACCGTTGAGCCGGATACCGTCTATGGCGCTCACACCTTTCACAAAGCGCTCCTTGATACCATATAAATAGTTGATCTTCGACTCAAAATCCACAAAGATCTCCTCGACAGCCTTCGCCATACCTGCAATCCCTGGAACATTTTCCGTACCGGAGCGCATTCCCCGCTGCTGCCCGCCGCCGAAAATGATCGGGCGCACTTTCGCCTTCTCATTAATATACAAAAATCCCACACCCTTCGGCCCGTGAATCTTGTGGGCGCTCACAGACAACAGATCAATGTGCATCCGTTTGGGATAAATTTTGAACTTTCCAAAGCCCTGGACTGCATCGACATGAAACAGCGTATTGGGATTCATGCGCTTGATCAGCTCGCCTGCCTGTTCGATCGGCTGCACAGCGCCCACCTCGTTGTTCGTGTGCATGATCGACACCAGGATCGTATTCCTGGTCATCGCTTTCTCGAGATCAGCAAGGCGGATGACACCGTTTGTATCCACCGGAAGATACGTCACTGCGAATCCCTGTTCCTCCAGATAAGCGCAGGTCTGCAGCACCGCGGGGTGCTCAATCCTGGTCGTTATGATATGCCTGCCTGCCCGGCAGTTTGCATACGCGCCGCCAATCAGGGCGATATTGTCCGACTCTGTTCCTCCTGATGTAAAGAGTATTTCCTTTTCCTGTACTTTCATGCATTTTGCAATGACTTCTTTTGCGTAGCGCACATATTTTTCGCTCTCCACACCCTTTTTGTGCATACTCGAGGGGTTTCCATAGTCCTCACACATGATATGTGTCATGAACGATGCGACTTCCGGCAGACATTTCGTGGTTGCCGAGTTATCAAGATAAACTTCCATCATATTCACACCTTCAAACGTATTTTGTCTCTATTCACAGTCAGACAAAAAATATGTCTAACCTTAAAATAGGAATCATATAATATTAATATGCGCTCTTTACGGATTCTGTGCGCGGTTGGATTCCACAATATTCATTTGCCCCCAGTAATTCCCTACTCCTCCAACTGATACATAATCCATGCCATCACCGTCATGCCTGCGGTCTCTGTGCGCAGAATCCGTCTGCCCAGCGTGATCGGCTTCATACCACGGGAAATGGCTGCCTGTATTTCGCTCTCCTCAAATCCACCCTCTGGTCCTATAAAAACAGCGACGGATTGTCCCAGCGCAAGACGTTCTATCACCTGTCTCGTCCCCGCCATGCCCACCGCCCCGTCAAGCGTATTTTCCATCTCATAAGGAACGAGCTTCACATCCATATTTTGTGCGTATTCCAGCGCCTCCTGATAACCCATGACTTCCTGCACCACTGGCACGACGCCGCGCCTGCTCTGCTTGGCGGCAGCCTCCGCGATTCCCTGCCAGCGCGCGGTCTTTGCCCTTGCTTTCTTCTCGTCCAGTTTTACCACACAGCGTTTCATGGCTACCGGAATAATCTCATATACGCCAAGTTCTACCATTTTCTGGATAATAAACTCCATCTTGTCCCCTTTGGGGAGTCCCTGAAACAGATACACCCTGGAGGGCAGCTCCACACCGTCCTCCTTGACAAAACGCAGCGTACAGACAACTTCTGTATCCGTAATCTCCTCGATGCCGCACCGGTAATCCCTGCCGTCAACACCGTTGCTGACGCTGATCTCATCGCCTGGTCTCAATCGGAGCACATTCCGGATATGGTTCACATCGCCGCCCGTAATTATGACACTCCTGTCAGAAATCTGTGATGGCTCCACAAAAAAATGATACATATGCCGATCTCTCCACTTCCATCTCTAAGGTTCTAAAGTTCTAAGGCGCATTTGAAAATGCGCTATCACTTCCTGCGCGCAGTGACGTTCACCCACTCCCCCTGATAAGTCACCTCTATGACTTCCAGTCCCGCCGCCTCCACCGCGTCGCGCACGGTCTGCTCCTTGTTGTCGATAATACCGGAGGTGATGTATATCCCGCCCGGTTTGAGCTGGTTTACGATCACCGGCGTCAGCGGCACAAGCACGTCCGCCAGAATATTTGCGACAACAATGTCATATTTTGCATAACCAACCTGATCCTGCACGGCCTTGTCCGTGATAATGTTCCCGATCATCATCTCAAAACGCTCCGGCGCGATCCTGTTCGCCTCCATGTTTTCCCGCACAGCCTCCACCGCGCAGGGATCAAGATCCGTTCCGACTGCGTGTCTGATGCCATACATCAGGGAAATAATAGAGAGAATGCCGCTCCCCGTCCCCACGTCGAGCAGCTCTGTCTCCGATGTGATATGTTTCTTCAACTGCCGGATACACAGCTGCGTCGTCTCATGCATTCCCGTGCCAAACGCCGTGCCTGGATCGATATGCAGGATCTTTTTGTCCCTGTCCTCAGGTCTGACTTCCTCCCACGACGGTATCACAAGCAGGTCATCGATATAAAACTGGTGGAAAAACTGTTTCCAGTTGTTGATCCAGTCGATATCCTCCGTCTCGGAGACCATGATCGTCCCTTCCCCGATCTCCATAAAATTGCGCAGGTCATCGAGTTCCCGGTTGATATTCGCGACCATTTCCTCGGTATCAACCGGAGCTTCGTCGCTCTCCTCCACAAAGAAGCTCAGATACGCAATCCCGTCGTCCTCCGGTCCGTCAGGCAGGATATCCACAAACATCTGCTCCTTTTCGAGCGGCGTCAGTGGAACTTTGTCCTCAATCTGCGCCCCCTCCAGACCGATATCGTACAGCGTGCTGATAATGATATCCTCCGCGTCCGTGATCGTCTTTATCGTAAATTTTTTCCATTTCATACCCAGACCTCCCAACTTTCGCTTTTCGAAAAAGCACTTCGCTTGTATGACTCCTTACCCAAGAATACATTGATCACAAAACAACTTTATCTCATCCACTCTGCCTGCGACATCTTCTTTCGATTCCACAGAACATAATCCGAGGCTGCCACTTGGTTTTATTTCAAGATGTCCGTAAAAATGCTCTATGCTGCCAATGATTCTATGGCATTCCTGCATACCGGGACCTGTCCTCAACGCAATCACATAACCGTACTTTCCCTGTGGTATCGTTGCATGAGGTTCATGCGTATTACACCATGGAGTACACCTGTCAATAAACACTTTAAACTGGCCCGGAATATCAGCCCAGTACGACGGTGAAACTGATACAATTCTGTCCGCCCACGCGTATTGCTCGATTAGTTTCCTGGTATCATCTTTCTGAAAACACTCTGCTGTTGTATGGCACTGCCTGCATCCTTTGCAGAATTTAATATCAAAATCATCAATACAGACACACTTTACCTGATTATTTTTGTTGACATACGCACTTACAATATTGACAATTTCGGCAGTTGCGCCATTCCTGACCGGACTACAGTTGACAATCAATATATTCATATCTACCTCCTGAAAAACTGTTAAGGCCTTGCCTGTTCCCCTAGAGCATGTATTCTGCCAAAGAACCCCTTGCTGTTTCCGGAATAAAATCATCCAGCACAGTAATAATCAACCGTTGATTCTTCTTTGCGTTTATATCTTCCAATGGTTGAATAGTTTCCAACTATCATTATATTATACCTGAAAAGAACCGCAGATAGCAACCTATATTTATTAAGATATTCAATAAAGATTTGGTGTGATTTTAAGCTTGTTATTATAGTTGTCTAGTATTATACTAAATCTATACAGCAGTAGTCCGCCGTCCATGGAGGTACTAAGAATCTGTGAATAGGAAATCTTTTAAATAAGAATTTTTAAAAAGGAGGCATACTATGAAAAAACATATTTGGCAATCCGTCGTCAGTATCCTTACAAGCATGATACTTCTGACAGCCTGCACAAACAAAGAGGCTGTATCTGCAAAGCCGGAGCCGCCTACGGCATCACCTCAGGAAGAAACAGTCCTGGTTTATCGCATATCTGAAGAAATCATGTACAACAATAACGACAGCAATTCCAATGAAAATGGATTGACGGAAGCACTCCGCTTCGAGTACGAATATGATGCGGACGGAAATAAGACACGACAGACCGGATATGACAGCTATGGAAATGGCAACACCCTGGAATATACATATGATTTTGACACAGATGCTATCAAAGTCAGGGAAACATACTGCGACAACGATAATAGCAGTGCCCCAAAATGGGTGGATTATCAATACGACACAGACGGCGAGATGACCCAACGCGCTTATTGGCAGGGAAACGATTACATGGTAACCCGGTTTTACGACGCGGATGCGGATTGCCCTGCGATCGCCCTGATATCGTATCCGCTTCTGGCAGCGCTTGGCGATTCAGACGTGATGCGGTATATCAGTTATAATAACGGGGCTGTGACGGAGTTTGCAACGGCGCAGTATGACGCGGACGGAAACAAAGTCAGGGAAACCATCTATCTGGCAGATGGTTCTCCCCTGTATTCCTATGAGTATGACTACGACGCGGCCGGAAACATAACCCGGGAAACAGTCTATGACGCGGACGGCGCCTTACTGAACACAGGCATGTTTGCATATCGCTATGACGAGCATGGCAACGTCCTTGAGCAGCGGCGATATCTGAATGGAAATTTTACGGGAATGACAAAATATAATTACATTCAACTAAGGGCTTTGTGCGATCTCAATATCGCACAAAGCCCTTTATCTTCATGAAAAACATTATTTGTTGAAAAATCCCTTGCGCTTTTTCTCTTTCTTGTCCTTATCTTCATTCAGGTCGTTGTTTTCCATATTCCTTACAGCCTCTAAGCTGTTTCCGGTCTCCCTGTCAAACTGCCGCAAAAGCTCCTTTGCCTCGCTCGAAAGCCGGTCTGGCACCTGCACTACCAGCGTCACATAATGATCTCCGCGGACATCCTTATTCCGCAGCGACGGAACGCCTTTTCCGCGCAGTCTGACGCGCGTATCCGTCTGCGTACCTGCCTTCACATCATAGACCACCCTGCCGTCCACAGTATCGATCAATACCTCGCCACCGAGAGCCGCTACCGCAAAGGATACCGGGACGGTGGAGAAGATATTCATATCCTGCCGCTGGAAGATCGGATGTCTGTCGACTACTACCTCCACCAGCAGATCGCCTCTCGGACCGCCGTTCACACCCGGCTCGCCCTTATCCCGTATCCGCACGCTCTGGCCATTGTCAATACCGGCTGGGATGGACACCTGTATCTTCTTCCTGCCTGCTATATAACCGCTTCCATGACAGTCCGGACATTTCTCCTTGACTGTTTTACCGGAACCTCCACAGTCAGGACACACCTGCGCATTTCGGATAATGCCAAACGGTGTCTTACTCTGTGTCACAACCTGCCCGCGCCCGCCGCAGCGGTGGCAGGTTTCCGGTGATGTGCCGGGTTTCGCGCCGCTGCCGTTACAGGTCTTGCAGGTATCCTTGAGATTGAGTTCGAGTTCCTTGTCAATACCAAAGACCGCCTCCTCGAACGTGATGCGCACACTGGTACGAATATTCGCTCCCTTCATCGGTCCATTGCTTCTCGAACTGCTTCTGCCGCCGCCAAAGAAATCACCAAAAATATCACCAAAAATGTCAGAGAAATCAGCCCCGCCGAAATCGAAGCCGCCGAATCCGCCTGCGCCGCCGCCCTCAAATGCGGCGTGCCCAAACTGATCATACTGGCGTCTCTTGTCAGGATCACTTAATACGGCATAGGCCTCTGACGCTTCCTTGAATTTCTTCTCAGCCTCAGCATCACCCGGATTCATATCCGGATGATATTTCTTGGCAAGCTGTCTGTATGCTTTTTTAATGCTGGCATCGTCCGCGCCCCGCTCAACACCTAATACCTCATAATAATCTCTCTTCTGCTCTGCCATGTTCATCCATGCCTTTCTTTTAATCAGTATAAATCAAACACAATCCACGCAAAGAACGCCGTCTTTTGGGCGTTCCTTGAAAAACTTAGCACGTCCCAGGCGGCGTATCTTGCCGCCTAAGAGTTGTTTCGCTTTTTATACTTCTCTGTAATCTCCGTCAACAACATCATCTGCCGCGCCCGCGTCCTGTGTCTGCTCCGCGCCGCCCATGTTGCTCATATCCGGTCCTGCTGCGCCTGCCGCACCCTGCATGTTCTCATACATCTTGGTGAAAAGGTTCTGTGCTTTCGACATCAGCGCTTCCTGCTTACCCTTCAGCTCTGATACCTGATCCTCTGTCATCTCAGTATCCTTCGTACTCTCGAGCAATGCCTTTAACTCATTCAGATCAGCCTCCAGCGCTGACTTCTCTGACGCATCGATCTTGTCACCAACCTCGTTCAACGCCTTCTCTGTCTGGAATACGAAAGAGTCCGCATCGTTTCTCGCGTCAATTGCCTCCTTGCGCTTTCTGTCCTGTGCCTCATATTCAGCTGCTTCCTTGACTGCCTTCTCGATATCCTCGTCAGACATGTTGGAGCCTGCTGTGATCGTGATGTGCTGCTCTTTTCCTGTACCCAGATCCTTCGCGGATACATTTACGATACCGTTCGCATCGATGTCAAATGTAACCTCGATCTGAGGAACGCCACGTCTTGCAGGAGGGATACCATCCAGTCTGAACTGTCCGAGTGACTTGTTGTCCCTTGCAAACTGTCTCTCACCCTGCACGACATTGATATCCACTGCCGTCTGGTTGTCTGCCGCCGTCGAGAAGATCTGGCTCTTCTTGGTCGGAATCGTTGTATTCCTCTCGATTAACTTGGTCGCAACGCCGCCCATCGTCTCGATGGAGAGTGAGAGTGGTGTGACATCAAGCAGCAGGATCTCGCCTGCACCCGCATCGCCTGCAAGCTTACCGCCCTGGATAGAAGCGCCGATTGCCACGCACTCGTCCGGATTGAGGGACTTGCTGGGCTCCTTGCCTGTCAGCTGTTTTACCTTCTCCTGAACTGCCGGAATACGTGTGGAACCGCCTACCAGCAATACCTGACCGATCTCGGAAGCGGTCAGCCCTGCATCTTTCAGCGCGTTCTGTACCGGAACTGCCGTTCTCTCTACCAGATCGTTGGTCAGCTCATCAAATTTAGCCCTTGTGAGATTCATATCAAAGTGCTTAGGACCTTCTGCCGTCGCTGTGATAAACGGAAGGTTGATGTTTGTCGTCGTCGCGGAAGAGAGCTCTTTCTTCGCCTTCTCCGCTGCCTCCTTCAATCTCTGCATCGCCATCTTGTCGCTGGAGAGATCGATGCCCTCCTGCTTCTTGAACTCGTCGATCATCCACTGGATCAGTTTGTTGTCAAAATCATCACCACCGAGATGCGTATCGCCGTTTGTCGCGAGAACCTCGATGACGCCATCGCCGATCTCGATGATGGACACATCAAATGTACCGCCGCCGAGGTCATACACCAGAATCTTCTGCTCTTTCTCGTTGTCAAGGCCATATGCCAGCGCTGCCGCTGTCGGCTCGTTGATGATACGCTTTACATCCAGTCCTGCGATCTTACCTGCATCCTTTGTCGCCTGACGCTGCGCATCATTGAAGTATGCCGGAACTGTGATGACTGCCTCTGAAACCTTCTCGCCTAAGTAGCTCTCCGCATCTGCCTTCAATTTCTGCAGAATCATAGCGGAAATCTGCTGCGGAGAATACTTCTTGTCATCGATCGTCCTGCCGTGGTCTGTACCCATATCTCTCTTGATGGACGCGATCGTCTTCTCCGCATTGGTGACAGCCTGACGCTTTGCCGGCTCGCCGACAAGTCTCTCACCTGTCTTCGTGAATGCCACGACAGAAGGTGTTGTCCTTGCTCCCTCTGTATTTGCGATAACGGTGGGCTTACCACCTTCCATAACTGCCACGCAGCTGTTTGTTGTACCTAAGTCAATACCAATAATCTTTGCCATGATTTTTTCCTCCTCATTCTATAAAATCATATTTAATAACATTTCAATAAACTTTCCAAACGACTTTACTGGACAACTGCCACCATGCTGTGTCTCACGACACTGTCGCGGTAGGTATATCCCCTTTGAAGCTCCTGCGCGATGATTCCCGACTCATACTCCTCGCTCTCCACCTGCATCACTGCATTGTGAAGCTCTGGATTAAACTCACAGCCAACTGCCTCAATCGGCTTGACCTCAAGCTTCTCAAGCTCTGTCATCAGCTGCTTGTAGACCATGTTCATTCCCTCCGCAAAGGGCTGCTTGATCTCCTCCTCCGAGAGTCCCGCCAGACCTCTCTCGAAGTTATCCACAACAGGTAAGATCTTCTCCACCACGCTCTTTGCGCCGGTCTCAAACATTGCGGACTTCTCTTTCTCTGAGCGCTTCCTGAAATTGTCAAACTCTGCCATCTGGCGCTTCACCCTGTCCTCAAGCTCATCGACTTTCTCCTGAAGCTTGTTGGCCTTTTCTTTTTTGTCCTTCCCTAAGAAGGACTTCTTTTTCTCTTTTTTGTCTGCCTGATCACTCTTCTCAGTCTCGGTCTCTGCGTCTTTTACGGAATCTGCCGCTTCCGCATCTGCTGTCTCCGGATTCGCCGTCTCTGCATCTGGCGCCTTGACGTCCGCATCATCTGAGTTTGCATTTTCTTTGATCTGTTCATCCAATTCCTTTTCTTCCACTGCCACTCGTTTCCTTTCTATATTCTAATATAATTCTAATATAATTCTACAATACATTTCCTTAATATATTTTATAATGCCTGCCCTATCCGCTGTACCCGTCATCTTTTTTGTAGATGACATCCAGTTGATTTTTTAATGTTTTCAATGTACTGATTACCTTGTCATAATCCATGCGCCGCGGGCCGATAATCCCGATCGTGCCCTTCATGCCCTCCTCGAGCTCATACGTGGCTGTAACCACACTGCAGTCTTTCATGGTTTTCACCGGCGTCTCGTTTCCGATATAGACCTGTATGCCCGTTCCACTCTCATCCGTGAGCGTATCCTGCACAAGCTCACTCAACAGCTGCTTCTCCTCAAAGGTTGTGATCAGCTCGCTGGCTCTCTGATTGTCCGCAAGCTCCGGATACTTGAAAATATTGTTGGCACCGCTCGTATAGATCTCCACATTCTCGTTATCCTTGATCACGGCTGCCACTGCATCCATGACCTCAGCGATAACGCCTGCATGAATGCCCGCCTGCTGCTTGAGGTTCGCGATCATCGCCAGATTGATCTCCTCGATCGGAAGTCCGTTCAGATTGGTGTTCAACAGGATATTCAGCTTTAGCAGTGTCTCGTCGTCAAGCATCTGGTCAACAGATATCATATCGTTTCTGATCACATTGCCCTCGACCACGATCGTGGTCAACAGCTGTCTTTCATCCACTCTGGAAAGCTGTATAAACTTCAACTTATTTCCCCTGACCTGGGGAGCGGATATCATCGTGGCATAATTCGTGTTGGCCGCAAGCATCTTTGCCATCTGCTTGAGCACAGCCTCCATCTTATCCTCCCGGTCGAGCAGCATTTTCTGCATCATCTGTACTTCCTGCGTTGCCTGATTGAGCTGTTCCTCCTTCTCAAGCATCATCTGGTCCACGTACAGACGATAGCCCTTATCAGAAGGAATCCTGCCTGCAGAGGTATGCGGCTGTATGATATAACCCAGTTCCTCGAGGTCTGACATCTCATTGCGGATTGTAGCAGAGCTCAGATTTAAGTCCGTATACTTGGAAATGGTCCTGCTTCCAACCGGTTCCCCTGTCTCCAGATAATTGCGGATGATCGCCTGCAAAATCTTTCGCTTTCGCTCGTCTAAATCCAACCTGCCACGCTCCTTCCTCTCTGCCATATGCATAAGCTGATTTTTGTCTTATTAGCACTCATTGTAATGGAGTGCTAATATTTACATATACTAACTTACTACTTTCGGTTTTTATTGTCAACAATCTTTTTCATTTTAATTATAAAGAAATTATAAAGTAAAAAGGACATCGCCCAAAATGTCCTTTTATTGATATTCATAATCTTTATCACAGCTTCATAGAATGTACAAATGACTCAGAAGGAGAACCCTTTTCAAGAATATGAAAGATTATATTGAAGAAAGAGCGATCAATATTGCTGTCTATATTATCGACAATAACGCCACTGTGAGGCAGACCGCCAAAGCGTTTGGAGTAAGTAAATCGACTGTACATAAAGATGTCACCTCCCGGCTCATGCAGATCAATCCCACCCTTGCTAGGCAGGCGCGGACAGTGCTGGATATCAATAAATCCGAGCGTCACATCAGAGGCGGACTTGCCACCCGCGAAAAATATGCACATTCCAATAAGGAATAAACGCAGACGAGTAGGGGAAACGTCTTCCCCTACTCATCTGCAGTCTTTCACTCTGTAATGTTTCTCCTATCCATACGCGTTTCCTATACTCTCTTAATCAGGAGGCATTGTCTTAACCGACATCCGAGCCGCACTCTCAGACAACCCTGCGCACACACAGAATATCGCGGTAGAGCGCATTGCTGATCTTGATTCCCGTCTTGGCAGAGCTCGCGTGGACAATCTTTCCGTTTCCGATGTAGATAGCCACATGCCCCGGATAGCATATGATATCTCCGGGCTCCGCCTCCGCATAGCTTACCTCCCTGCCAACGCTTCTCTGGGAGGTCGAATTTCGCGGCAGACTGTACCCGTATGCCTTAAAGACAGACTGCGTAAATCCGGAACAATCCGCCCCGTTTGTCAGGCTCGTGCCTCCCGCCACATAAGGGTTCCCCACAAACCCGCAGGCATACGAAGCAATCTCCTTGCCCTTCGCGCTTCCGTTTGCCGCCATGATGGAGGATGTATCGACAGAAGCCGTCGGTGTCTTTGTCTCTGTTGTGGTACTGCTGTTGCTGTTATTACTATTATTATTGTTATTGTTGTTCTCGCTGTTTTTCTTTGCCTCTTCCTCTTTGCGCTTGCGCTCTTCCTCTTCCTTACGCCTGCGCTCCTCTTCCTCTTTGCGCTTGCGCTCTTCCTCCGCCTCGATCTGTTTGATCTGCGCGTTTCTCTGCTTGATCTGGGATTTGTAGACCTCCGCCTGCTGCCTGGCCTTGCTGATCTGCACTGCGTAGTCCTCGCTGATCGCCTCGAGCTCAGCCCGCGCCTCCTCCACGCTGTCCATCTCCTCCTGCAGACCTTCCTGAGCCTCCTCAAGCTCCGACTCCTCGATCTCCAGATTTTCCTTCAAATCCTCCACGTTCTGCCGGGCAATCTTATAGTTTGTGAACATCTTTTTGTCATACTCATGCATCTTCTCGATATAGTCTGCCTTGTTGAGCATATCCTGCATGGATGAGGAGCTGAATATAATGTCCAGAAAAGTAGTGTCGCCGCTCTCATACATCGCCTTCACCCGAACCTTCATCGCCTCATACTGCGCCTGCTCCACCTTCTGGGCTTCCGCAAGGTCGATCTTCGCCTGCTCAATCTGTGCTTTCTTGGCCTCGATCTCCTCCTCGAGAAGACTGATGCTCGCCATGAGTTCTGCGATCTCATTGCTGAGTGTCTGTATCTCTGCGTCAATGCCGGCCTGCTCATCCTCGAGCTCATTGACCTGATCGTCCAGATCGTCCAGTTTGTCCTGATCCTCTTGATTCTGCTGCTTCAAATCATCCTTTTTTGCCGCCTGTACCAGATTGATATGATATGACGAAAAAAATACGACTGCACACAATCCGATGATTCCCAGACGCCTGCATCTCTTTTTCATGTGTATCTTCCCCTTCTACCTTCAACAACCATGCCGCAGCTCCTTATGACTCTGCCGCTTCCTCCTCGATGGTAACAATTTCCATCAACCGCTCAATCACCTGATCCTGCACGATGGACATTCTATAGGTGGAGAATCCCACTCTGTCGATCAGTTCCTCACCCGATATGGAACCATATTCGGCTTTTGCCGCTTCCTCATCCGCTTTCGCATATACCATCTCATCCGTGAGCTCGATTCCCTCAGCTCTCGCCACAGCCTCCATCACCAGATATTGCTTCACGATCTCCGTGCACATCTCCTGCGCCTGGCTGTCATACTCTTCCCGTGTCAGACCGGACGCGGCTGTCACAAAGCTGTCTAGATCCATACCGTACATGGCCGCGACAGATTCCATATAGAGATTATAGCTCTGTACTTCCTCCTCGACAAGGTACTCCGGCACGGATTTCATCGTGCTCTCCCCGACAAGTTTCTGCACGATCATGCTCTTCGCATTTGCCACAAAGGTCTCCTCGGCATTGTCCTCCGCAGCCTGTCGGCCGGCCTCCCACACTTCCTCCTTCGACTTGTAGGGGAGTCCCAGCATCTCCAGCTCCTCGGGCGTCACTGTCTCATACTTCGCTGATCCCTCTATGCCGTTGACCGTGACGGTAAACACCACCTCCTGTCCCGCGAGATCGGGATTCTTCTGATACGGATCAGGAAATGTCAGATTCAGATCTACCGTCTCGCCAGGCATCACGCCTATCAGCCCGTCCTCAAAGCCCTCGATAAACCCTCCTGAACCGATTGTAAGCTTATATCCCGACGCGGTGCCGCCGTCAAAAGCCACGCCGTCCTTCTTGCCCACAAAGTCAATATCTGTCACATCGCCTTCCTCAACGGCCCGGTCCATGATCCTTCCCACCAGGAGCTCTCTGTCAATATACTCCGTGATCGCCGCGTCATCCACTACCGGTTTGAACGCGCTCACTTTCATATTCTGATAATCCGCCAGCGTTATATACTCGTCAATGTCCAGATCCTCAATCCCTACATAATCCTCCCTGTCGCTTATCTTCTCCGTCTCCGCTGCCGATTCGCCGGACACGGCCTCCTCCGTCTTAGCACCTGTCTCACCTTCCTCAACCGTCTGTGCGGTCTCCTGCGCATCCTGCCCTGACTTTCCGCCGCAAGCGCTCACACTCATGGCCATGACGCCCGCCATGCACATCCATGCCAATTTCTTTTTCATAAAACACGAATCCTTCCTTATAATATAAACTTTTTCAAACTATCCCCTCAAAAAAATATCACACTGCCCGACGATCGGGCAATAACTATATCATAACATTATCGCGTGAAAAAGACAATGAAATCGACAGACTTTCTTGCACTTTCCATTATTTAATGTTACAATCCTTATAATGACATGGCAGCTGCCGCCAGACAACACTGCCCGTCCGATAGCTGTCATATGCGTTCAACGATAAATATTTCATGAAAAGAAAGGTAATGGTTTCCAATGGCAAAAGTTATAATCACAATTTTAATCATTCTCGTCCTGATTTTGGTGGTGCTCTATTTCGTCGGAAGAAAACTACAGAAAAAACAGGCCGAACAGGAGGCACAGATCGAGGCGGCCAAGCAGACCGTCACGATGCTCATCATCGACAAGAAGAAGCTCAAGCTAAAGGACGCCGGACTTCCCGCCGCGGTACTGGAACAGACGCCAAAGTACATGCGCCGCGCAAAGTTCCCGATCGTGAAGGCCAAGATCGGTCCACAGATCATGTCACTGATCTGCGACGCCTCCATTTTTGACATTGTTCCAGTCAAGAAGGAAGTCAAGGCCACGATCAGCGGCATCTACATCACCGATGTGAAGGGTATCCGCGGCAAGCTCAACACAGCTCCCGCCAAGAAAAAGGGAAAATTCCGCAGCTGGGTTGACCGGATGCAGGAAAAAGCCGGCGCGAAACCGCTCAAGTAGGGGAGGATCCAAGTTACTGTTCACTCCGTTCCAGTAACAGGTCAAAATCCATGCAAAATTTGCTTCGCAAATGGATTTTGACTTATAAACTATACGTTTTTTCACGGACTTAGCAGTAAATGCTAAGTCCTGTATGAACAGTAACGAATCCAATCCCCTGCCTGAGTCGCAAACATAAATCGAGCGGTCGTCATATCTTTTATCTCGAATACGCTTCGAATACGTCCCGAATGATACAACGACCGCTCTAATGTGATGCAATATTCAATTTTTTCCTCTTTCCCGAACCCTCTGATTCACAAATCTTCTGATTCGCACTTACTCAATTTACGTTGCTTCTTTTGTCTTTCCCGTCTCTCTTCGACCTCTTCCATTCAGGTCTCCGACTTTTCACTTTCGTCTCTTCCCTATCCTCCGACATGAATTCGAAATACACTTCTTAATTCTCCTGCACTGCTGTCGCCATCTCAATTCCGATTCGAATCCTCCATCTGTGAGAATCTCGATCTTCCTTGTCGACCGATCTTTGCAACTGCATCTTCTACCTTCACATATCCATTAAGGGATTTCTTCCTGTCAGAGCTAGGTCTCTGCGATTGTCAACGGAATCATCTCCTTTCACAAACACCCTCTATTCTGATTGCCTGCAGGTATCCGAATGCTGCATTTGTTTTATCAAATGCTTTACAAAAGCTTTTTGTACCATTATGTATTTATCTTTGGTATCTCTACAATTCGTCTTTTGTAAATACGCTTCGTCTTTCTCTTTGGTACTTGTCCTCTGATGTTATCCTATGTAACCATCTTCTGTACCTTGCTCTTCTCTTTTTCCTTTGTGTAATTGTATAGTAACACGTCTCTTCCACAATTGCAATAGCTTTCTCTTAATTTGTCAAAAACTGTCGGATTTGCCATATTTTATCAGTTATTTTGTATATTGTTTTCTGAATTTTCTGACAATTTTCGTTTGATATCCGTACGCTGACTGCTGTCCCTCTGCCTGCTCTTCTGCTTTTGTCCCGCTGTGCTCTTCTCAATCACATAAGCCGCCTCACCCTTTACCTGATCGCTCTTCTCGTCAAAGTCCTCCGCCTCGCGCAGCACCCGCGCCTCATCCACTGTGATCAGATTTCTGAGCTGCACTGTATGATTTTCCACAGGTATGTACGCTTTTATCGTCCTGTCATACACAGAGCGCAGCAGATAATAATTGTAAGATTCCTTTTTGTTGTCCGCAAGCTTTACGATATCGTCCACAATACACACACCGATCGTCTCACTGTATATTACTTCCTTCTTCTGAAACAAATCTATCCCTCCAGCATTTTCCTGTCGAATCGAGCAGGGCGTGACCCTCTCTCCCCGTGTGCAAAAAATAGCACCCGCCCACTCCGGAACCGATGCTATTTTCACCTCACATTATGAAGTTTCCCGACTGCCATTGACTGATAACCCGCATTTCCTTTCCCGTCTGATACACGTGAGTTACTTCCCTTTCGCACCAGCCAGCCGTCAATCAAACCAGCCAGCGGAGAATTTGTTCCGCTTGCTCCGTATCACCAGACCATTTTCTCCTTTTATTTCCTGTTTCTTTGATACTATTATCGGCAGAAATGACAAAAGACTTAACATCAAAAAAGGAAATAAAATAGGAGGGTTCCCCCTCCTATTCAAGTTTTCTCAGACATTCTTGCGCTTTTCCACAAATACAGGGAAGGAATCTGTCCCCTTTAACTCCTTGTAGGCGGAAATCTTCACATTCTTGTCCGTGATCGCGTACTCAACCGTCGCGCCGGTCTCGATCACGGTATCCTGCATCAGCACACAGTTTCTCACCTTTGCGCCCTTGCCAATCCTGACGCCCCTGAACAGAATACTGTTCTCGACTTCACCCTCAATCACACAGCCGTCCGCCGCCATCACATTCTTTGCGTGAGAACCCGCCGCATACCTTGTCGGATTATCGTCCCGAATCTTGGTGTACACAGGATTGGGTGAAAACAGCGCGTTGACATTCTCTTCCTTCAGCATCTTCATATTTTCTGCAAAATAGGTGTTGATATCGAGAATGCGCGCATAGTAACCGTCATGCTGATAAGCTTTCACATTCAGCTCGTCAAGCTGCGGAGCTATAATATCGCGCTCAAAATAGGTAAGTCCGTTGACATATGCCTGCCGGATCTGATCCATCAAAAGCTGCCGCTCAATGACATAAATATTCATGGAAACATTGTGCTCGCCGCTCTCCTTGTTGTTTACCACAATCTTCTGTACCCTGCCCTCAGCGTCAATATCAAGCGTATAGTACAGATCTTTCTTGGTCACATCGATATCGCGCAGAGCCTTTGGAATCTCCTCCCTGGTATACGCGATCGTCACATCCGCGCCGCTGTCGATATGCTGCTGGAGGAGCTTGTTGAAATTGAAATTAACCGCAACGTTCGTGTCCGCCATAATGACATATTTTTCCTTCTGGCGTTTCAGGTAATCGATAATACTTGCGATCGCCTCAACCCTGCCGTTGTATATGTTTACTGTCTTCTGCGCAAACGGAGGAATAATGTTCAGACCACCCTTCTTGCGCGTCAAATCCCACTCTCTGCCGGAGCCGAGATGATCCATCAGGGAATGATAATTTCTCTTTACAATCAGTGATATGTTGTCAATACCGCAGTTTACCATACTGGAAAGCATGAAATCTACCAGTCTGTAACGGCTTGCAAACGGTATGGATGCCATCAGTCTCTCTGTCACGAGCTCCGGCACTAAGGAATCATAGCTGTTTGGGAACAAAATGCCCATTGCTGAATCTGCGTTTGAATTGATCATGCCTTGTCACCTCCCTTTACATCTGCTGAGACCATCGCGTCAGGTCCCACGATAGCGCCCTCGCCGATCGTCACATTGGAGCCCACCGTCGCAACGCCCTTCTTATTTCCGTCAGGCATCTCTCCCACGACGGCATTTTTCTCGATCATCACATTCTCCGCAATGATACAGTGCTTGATCTGAGCGCCCTCCTTGATCGTGCTGCCGCCCATGATCACTGCGTCCTCGATCACTGCGCCTTTCTCGACCTTGACGCCCGCAAAGAGGATTGAGTGCCTCACTTCGCCTTCGATGCTGCATCCGTCCGTAATCATACTGTTTTCGAGCACTGCGTTCTCACCGATGCGATGTCCTGTCATGCCGCTGTTCCTGCTAAAGATACGCCAGTCGTCATCAAACAGATTGATACCGCTGTTCTCCGGATCGAGCACCTCCATATTTGCCTCCCACAGGGAAGAAATGGTTCCCACATCTTTCCAGTAACCCGAAAAATGATATGCATACATCTCTCTCTTATCACGCAGCAGACTCGGAATCACATTCTTGCCAAAATCATTCTCGGACTCCGGATCGTTCTCATCCTCAATCAGATATTTCTTTAAGATGTCCCAGTTGAAGATATAAATTCCCATGGAAGCCAGGTTGGACTTCGGCTCCTTCGGCTTCTCCTGGAACTCCGTAATCTTGTCATTCTCGTCCGCAACCATCAGGCCGAAACGACTCGCCTCCTCCCAGGGCACTTCCATAACCGCCACGCTGAACTCAGCGCCCTTCTCCTTGTGGAATCTGAGGAAATCGCTGTAATCCTGCTTGCAGATCTGATCACCGGACAAAATGATCACGTACTCGGGATCATATCTCTCGATGAAATTGATGTTTTGGTATATTGCGTTCGCAGTACCCTTATACCAGTCCGAGCCGGATGCCTGCTGATAGGGCGGCAGTACATGGACGCCCCCATGCAGCCTGTCCAGATCCCACGGCTGTCCGTTTCCAATGTACTCATTCAGCACTAACGGCTGATACTGGGTAAGGATACCTACAGTATCAATACCTGAATTAACGCAGTTTGATAAGGGGAAATCGATAATTCGATACTTTCCGCCAAACGGAACTGCAGGTTTTGCCAGCTTCTGCGTCAGTGTGTAGAGACGCGATCCCTGACCGCCGGCAAGCAGCATTGCAATCATTTCTTTTGCCATAAAATACCTCCATTCCTATTTTGAGCACGCTCAATATAAACACGTAAGACCTAAAATAATTGTCTGCTCAATGTATGTTTTTCCATCCTCCCACGGATTATGAACCGGCACCTCACATGTCTTTCCATAACCATGCTCTGAATAGTTACAATTATACTATAAACTTCAAAAAAATGGTAGTGTTTTGTTTATTTTATTGATAAATTTTTCTACAAAATAGATTGGCTTACGGCTTTTATCCCTAATAACCGCCTTTGTATCCGTCTTTTTTCGTCATTTTATTCAATTATTTCACCTTCCCCCCTGTCAAAGACCACCTCCTATTCTGCAAACCACACCCTAAAAAGCGCAATCTGTTCTCAACAGATTGAAAAGCAGGTATTGAATGTTTATGCTAAATGAAGCACTGTTCAGAACAAATTACGAGAAAAGCGAGAAAACGGAGGAAAAGTGAACAATGAAGAAAAAGAACCTTAAAACAGTCCTACTGACAATGGCTGCCTGTCTGCTGCTGGGTGTTTCCCTGACCGGATGCACCAAAACCGATCCAGCCGGCACAACAGAATCCGGCATTCAGTCAGAAACAGAACAAAGCAATGGGATAACAGGGCTTGTGGGAACACCGTCCGATTACTCGGACAATGAGAACTGGATGGCCCTGCCGGAGATTACGCATGCGGTTGATACCTTTTATCTCTACCCTACCTGTTATCTGGACGAATCAGAGGACGCACTGCCAATCTGCACGATTGACAACCAGGCCGTCCGGCAGCGGGCTCAGGTCATCTATGAGAACCAGGCTACGGTCTTTGAGGAATCAACCAATGTATTTGCGCCTTATTACAGGCAGAGCAATATCTATGAGGTCATGGACATGAGCTCCCAGGAACTGGAAACGTACCAGCAAAAGGAGCAGCGCACGGATGTCTATGCGGCACTGGATTATTACTTCGAACACTACAATAACGGCAGGCCATTTATCATAGCCGGGCACTCCCAAGGCTCGATCATGACAAAAATTGTCCTCGGGGAGTATATGGCAGCACATCCTGAACACTATGAGCGCATGGTTGCCGCGTATGTGATCGGGTATTCCATCACCTCGGACT
Organism: Lachnospiraceae bacterium; assembly: GCA_009774245.1. GTDB lineage: Bacteria > Bacillota > Clostridia > Lachnospirales > Lachnospiraceae > COE1. The sequence goes on from VSNM01000024.1 coordinate 39,610, forward strand.
GGCTGGCAGAACATCCCTACCTGAAATTTGCAGAGGGCGCAGGCGATACAGGGGTTATCGTGTCGTGGAACACAGAAGGTCCTGGAAATAAGGGACAGCACAATATTGTCGTGGAGGATGGTGCGATCAGCATCAATCCGATCAACTGGAAACGCGATGACACATATGCCGCTGCCGATGAAAACCTTGGAAGCAGAATAATAAACGAGGCTACGGGCTCTTATGAGGTTCTGCGGAATCTCGCAGACGCCCAGCTTGATACTGAGCGCGGCGTGGTCATCTGCACAACGGACAAGGCCGCCTTCACAGACGCCGTGCCGCTATTTGGCCCCGAGAGTTTTCATAATAATGACTATGCGCTCTACTATGAAAATCTCAGGGAAAATGTCAAGCAAAGGATAGATAATTATATCGCCGGGGATACACTGTCCCCCTGACATCACACTCTTGTCAACTAAGGAAGAATCTGTCATTTTGCTGACCTTTTTCATTTGGGCGCATGTGTGCGTTATGAAAGGGCTGCCTGGAAATTTCCGACAGCCCTTTGTAATTTTATTAAATATATCCTTAAACCCGGTTGTAATTGATCAGACAACCCTTTAATATAATCTGCCGCTCCTCGTCCGTCAGTTCGCCAAGCGTCATCTCAAACTCCGTCTTCCTGTCCCCACCAGAGGTGGTGCCCACAACATAAGCCTTGATCGTGTCAGCCCTCTCCTCGACCGCCTTTCTGATGCCCGGGATGTAGATATAATCCAGATTCTTGAATGGCAGCTCGCCCTCCTTGATGATAAACGGAAGCATCCCCCAGTTGATGAGGTTCGAGCGGTATCTCTTGGTCGCGTACTCATGTGCGATGTTTGCCCAGCCGCCAAGAACCTTCTGGCAGCTCGCCGCCTGTTCCCTCGCGGAGCCATCACCCGGCTTCACGGCAAAGATCGTGCTGCCAATACCCGTGTTGCTGCGGTCTGCGTCCGGCGTGATCGTCTTCATCACGCGCCATGCCGCATCGAGCTCTGGAAACTTCTGCACAGGACAAGCCTTCTCCTCCCGCGCCTTCTCCGCGACCTGAATCTCCTTTGCGAGCCGAACATAGTTTGGATCTTTGCGCGAGAGCGTGAACTCTGCCAGTCCCAGAGGATTGGAGCGGTAGGAGGATGTCTCGCCGGAAGGAATCAGCTCATCTGTCGTGGTCACGGGATCGTGAATCTCAGAAACTACCTTTAACATCAGGTTGTCTGTCAGCGCCACCATCGCCGGCCAGTCCTTGATGTTCGGACCAAACTTGATCTCAACCGACTCGTCCGCTACACCCTTAGAATCAAACACGCGGTTCTCATAAATCTTTTTGTCAAAGAAATATTTATATTTCGTAAAATCACCGTCAAACGCGGTCGCCGGTGTGAGGTAGCCCTTGTTTGCCGCCGTCGCTGCGATCGAACGCGCATCCATCAGCGCAACGGACGCGATCTGCCCGCTCTGGAGCTTCGAGCCCTCACGGTTCGGGAAATTTCTCGTAGAGTGGCGGATGGAGAGCGCATTGTTTGCAGGCGTATCTCCCGCGCCAAAGCACGGACCGCAGAACGCCGTCTTGAGCACTGCTCCTGTCTGCATCAACTTCGCCGCGCAGCCATTCTTCACCAGCTCCATATAGATCGGCATGGAAGCGGGGTATACACTCAATGTAAACTCATCCGGTCCGATGCTCGCATTGTCGAGAATATCGGCTGCGGCACAGATATTTTCAAATCCGCCGCCCGCGCAGCCCGCGATGATTCCCTGCTCCACGTAGAGCTTTCCGTCCCGCACCTTGTCCTTCAACGTGAAGTCAACGGCTCCGTCTAGACTGACAAGCGCTTTCTTCTCGCAGTCATCAATGATGTCCATGAGATTTGCGTTCAGCTCATCAATCGTATAGGTGTTGCTCGGATGGAACGGCATGGCGATCATCGGTTTCACCTTGCCCAGATCAACCCTGATACAGCCGTCATAGTAAGCGACCTCACCCGGATTCAGCTCCGCATAGTCCTCACTCCTGCCATGAATCTCATAAAATTCCCTGATGGCGTCGTCCGTTCTCCAGATGGAAGAGAGGCATGTCGTCTCTGTCGTCATGACATCGATGCCAATCCTGAAATCCGCGGACAGGGACGATACGCCCGGCCCCACAAACTCCATCACTTTGTTTTTCACATAGCCGTTCTGAAATACAGCGCCGATGATGGCAAGCGCCACATCCTGCGGGCCCACGCCCTTGACCGGCTCGCCTTCTAAGTAAACTGCCACGACGCCCGGCATATTGATATCATATGTCTGGTTTAACAGCTGCTTGACAAGCTCCGGTCCACCCTCGCCCATCGCCATCGTGCCGAGCGCACCGTAGCGTGTGTGCGAATCCGAGCCAAGAATCATTCTGCCGCCACCTGCGAGCATCTCCCTCGCATACTGATGAATGACTGCCTGATGAGGCGGCACATACACACCGCCATAGCGCTTCGCGCAGGTTAATCCAAACATATGATCGTCCTCATTGATCGTGCCGCCGACTGCACAGAGGGAATTATGGCAGTTCGTCAGCACGTAAGGCACCGGAAATTTGGTCAGCCCCGACGCGCGCGCTGTCTGTATGATACCTACAAACGTGATGTCGTGCGACGTCAGTTTGTCAAACTTAATCCTGAGCTTGTCCATGCTGTCTGAGGTATTATGATTTTTTAAGATACCATAGGCAATCGTCTCTTTGGAGGCCTCCGCCTTGTCCACCTCTCTGCCTGTCTTTACCCTGATGGCAGCTGCCGCCTCCGCATTGTCCGCGACCAGCTCTGTGCCGTTTACGAGATATGTGCCTGTCTCTGATAACTGAATCATTTGGTACACCAATCCTTTCTATAATAAATATACTAATAAATACACTATACATATACGCTCTAACCTATAACCCCTCATTAAATATACTATACTTTCCTATCTTTATGCAACGGTTAATTTTCTTCACGTCCATTGCGATCACTCGAGTTTGGTCACTTCATCAGCCAGAACGGCCGCCTCCGCCTTGTCATGCGTGACAAAAACCACCGTTTTCCCGGCAGTTTTTTCCTTCACATACGTCACCACGTGTCCTTTGAGCGCCTCGTCAAGCCCTTTGAACGGCTCGTCAAGAAAAAGCACGTCGTATTCTGCAAGCAGCGCCCGGAGAATGCTCACCCGCCTGCGCATACCGCCCGAAAGCTCCGAGACCTGCTGCGCATGGCATTCCCCAAGGCCGAGTCTGGTCATTTCGCGCTGTACAGTCTGACTATCAAGCGTCGGCGAGACCAGACGGATATTATCCGCAGCCGTCATGTTCTCACACAGCCGCTCCTCCTGAAAAACAGCGCTAAACCGCTTTCCCTCCAGACCGGTCACGCTCCCGCCGTCCGCGTTTTCAAGCCCCATGAGAATCCGCAACAGCGTCGTCTTCCCCGCGCCGGAAGTCGCCATGATGCAGGTGGTCATACCGCCCCTGATTGTCAGATTCAAGCCGTCAAACACCTTCCTGCTGCCGAACGATTTTGACAAGTCTCTGATACAGATATCTTTCATTGTTATATTCCTATTAGTTATATTTTATGACCGGCTGTGTTTCTCAATATTTTCCCACAATGCAACGTTCTGTTCATAGTGATGTTTCGGAAACATCTCGCGATAAACAGCGTCCAAATCATCAATTGGCGCCATGACCTTTGTCGGCACCGCGGCATCTGCACTGCCGCCAAAATCATACCGCAGAATGCTGTAGGTCACGCCGAACAGCCGCGATCCAAGCGCCGTCTGCAGGCACCCGTTCTGCACATAAAATGAAATTCGCTTTTCCCGTATCCTGCGCTCACTCTCATCTGCCGCATACGCGACATCCTCGGATTCGATGAAAAATCCCTCAAGCACGGGATATCGCACAGAAAGCGTGCTTCCAACCAGATCAAAAAACACATGTCCGACGCCTGTGCCGCGGTATTCCTTCAGCACCGCCAGATAATCCAACAGTCCGTACCGCAGTCCATCGGGCACAATAAATGTCGCATACCCCCGCAGTTCCCCTCCATCTTTTTCGTCATCATAAAGGCCATACGCACAGCATAGCCCCGTTTTGATCATATATAAAATGCGGTCGAGCGGTTTAAGCTCGTCCTGCGGGAAATCTGTCATCATATATCGGTTATAAATCTCCGTCATCTGCTCCGGAGAAAGTTCTCTTAATTCCATATTTACCCCACCACTGTATTTTCTGAATACCATTCTACAAAAATATACGCCATTAATAGTATATAGTCTTTGATAGAAATTGTTCGATCGACTCAAATTCTAATAATTGATCCTCAAATTCCAAATAAATTCATCTCAAATCAGGTATAAATTCACGCTGCTTCTCAAATAAATATACAAAACCAACTGTATAAATATCCGTCAGTTGCGTTCCAATGATTGTTGAGAACATTTTTCCTCCCTGCTTTGCAAGCCGGATTTTCTTGCGTTCTTTTACGCAAAGAAAACAGTACTCCGCGCTAAATCGCAATCCACCAACATACACCATACTTATCAATGACAGTAGCGCAGCATTTACTCCATGGCAGCTCATGGATTGGTTCAACAACAACCCCACCATCACGCAAGACATCAAATGCACGCCGGACTCTATCTTCGGTTCCCATCTCAAATACATTAAAAGTCATTGTTTCCCACTTCATTTTGTGAACAAAATCTACATCACAAGGATTTTGTGCTTCGCTTATTGCCAAAAATCCCTCGCCATTAGCTGATAGTTCACAATGTTCATAGGCGGTTTCATTGTCATTTTTCATTTCAAGTGTTATTTCCACACCAAATGCTTTGCAATATGTTTTTGCTGCCTCCAGACTGTTCTTTACGTAAACCTGCGTATTATTTTTCATAGATGCTGTCTCTTTCATTGTTTCTTTCAAAACTTCTTTTCCAACATTGTGATACAACCAAACGTTCGATCTACTTTTACATGAACTTTTTTGAATCAATGTTTCATAGGCATCACGCTGCACTTTTCTGCGATTCTGCGCACCAGAAACAGCACAATCTTCTCAAAAAAAAGGCTTGCCGCCACGATCACCAGCGTCCATGCAAACAGATCCGGCGTGTCCAGGTACACTTTTGCCTGCTGCAGGCGCTCCCCGACCGAGCCGCGCGGAATGCCGATCACCTCTGCGGCTACCCCTGCTTTCCAGCTCATTCCGAGCGCCACGCTGCACGCTGAATAAAAAAAAGGCATGATCTGCGGCAGATAAATATACCGCACCACGCGGTACTTTGGAACCCGAAACACCCGCGCCATCTCCAAAAGCTGCCGATCCACTGCCCGGATACCGCTTTGCACATTGGTATGAATCATCGGCAGTACGATCAAAAACGAGATCAGCACGGAAAGATTTTTGGATGAAAACCAGATCAATGCCAGTATGATAAACGACGCGACCGGCACGGACTTGACCGCCAGCATGACGGGCGCCAGGAGCTCACGGATTCTGCCAGATCGCGACGCTGACGCTGCCAGCGCCACTCCTGCCAGAACCGCCAGAAAAAATCCTGCCGCGATGCGCGACAGCGTGAACAAGACCGCTTTCCAGAATGCCGCTGTCAGCATGAGCTGTCCAAGCCTGCACAATACCCTGAACGGTGACACCAGCAGAATCTCGCTGTCAAGCCGCATGCTGACGAGCTGCCATACGATGAGCCAGAACAGAACTGCCCATAGACGAATTTCATGTTTTTTCTTCATATTTCTTCATATTTCTTTATGCGACATCTATTACTTATGCGCATAATAAAAATCATCTGCCGGGAGCGCACCGCCCACGGACTTCGGATTCTGCTCTAGCAGCACCGCCAGATATCCCGAGAGCTTCTGCTTCATCTCATCGCCTGTGATGAACACAATATTGCATTCCGGCACTGCCCTGACGGCGACCGCCGACGGAACGATGTCATACTTCTCGATCAATGCCGCCGCATCCTCCACATTTTCATTGACAAATGTCACCGATGCCCCGTAGTGTTCCATAAATGCCTCGACCGCCGACGGATTCGCTTCCACAAACTCTTTTCGCGCCACGACCACGCCAGTCAGGAGCGAGGACTCCACGCCCAGCTTATCCCACTCCTCTGTCAGATCGAGTGCCACCCGGATCTTGTCGCTCTTGGTCTGCGCCGTCGTCACGAAAGGCTGCGGCAGCATCGCGATCGCATTCTCCTCCGCCATCAGTGCTGACAGACACTCCGCATGTTCGCTCTTCCACTCAATCGTCAGATCTTTATCGGGATCGATTCCGTTCTGCGTCAGAATGTAATTCAGGGCATACTCGGGCGTCGCGCCCTTTCCGCTGGCATAGATGGTCTTTCCCTTGAGGTCGCTGATGTCCGACACGGTATCACCACTCTCCACGATATAGATCACGCCCAGCGTGTTGACCGCGAGCACCTCCACTCCGCCCTCTGTATTGTTGTATAATACCGATGCGAGGTTTGCGGGCACCGCCGCGATATCGACCTGTCCCTGCACCAGCTTCGGTGTCACCTCATCCACTGCCGCCACGATCTCGAAGTGATAATTATTGTCCGTAAGACTGCCGGAATCCGCCTTGTCCATAAAATCCACCATTCCCATGGCAGTCGGCCCCTTTAAAGCAGCGACGTTGACTGTCACCGGTTCCGCCGCTGTCTGTGTCTGTTCTGACGCACCGCAGCCTGTCATCAGCAGCGCGCCCAGCACCATCGAAATCAAAAAGAAAGTTAATTTTTTCATAATCCCAAAACCTCCGCCGTTACGGATATCTGTCTCACATATTTTTCATAAAAGTCCTCGACACGCAACGGCTTGTCAAAATAATACCCCTGAAGCAACTCCGCACCCGCCTCGTTCACGATTCCCATGATCGTCGTGTTCTCGACACCCTCCGCACAGACGATAATGCCCACATTGTTGCAGAAAGAGATGATACACTCGATCAGTTTCCGCTCCTTCTCTGTGCCGACCACCGATTTGATCATCGTGTGATCCAGTTTGACGATATCTGTCGGTATATCCTTGAGCACCGCCAGCGACGCATACCCTGTCCCAAAATCATCCAGCGCGATACTGATCCCCCGGTCCTTAAATTTCTGCAGCCGCTCTGTCAGCTCGTCAATGCACCCGATCCTGCAGCTCTCCGTCAGCTCCAGCACGAGACGCTCCGGCGCAATCCCGTATTCTTTGAGCTTATCCGCCGTATAGCCGACCAGCTCGTCATCGTGAAGCTGGACGTAGGAAACATTGACGTGAACCCGCTCGATCGGATTGTTTCCCCTGTCCTCCCAGTCCCGAAGATACCGGAGCACCTGCTCGATAATCCATTTTCCAACCGGAACGATAAACGCCGTGTCCTCCAGAACCGGAATGAACTCCATCGGCCCGATGCCCGGAAAACGCCCGTCACTCCAGCGCAGCAGCGTCTCACAGCTCGTCCCCCTCCCTGTCCTGGAGTCAATGATCGGCTGCATCACGATCGAAAATCCCCTGAAGTTGTCATTGACGCTCTCGCGCATGGCGTCCCGCAGACTCAGCAGTCTGGTCCTTTTCAGGTGCATCTCTTCCGTATAGAATACTGCACCCATGCTGCCTGTACTCTTCGCATTTTCCAGTGCCAGAGTCATATTGCTCATGATCTGGTCAATGTATCTGCCATCCTGCGGAAACAGCACTGCACCCGCCCGAAAATCCACATGAACGCGCTCCCGGTCAATGTCAAGCACAGAGAATGCCTGCCGCATTTTCCCGATCTCCCTGTTCACATCCTCAAAGGTGCCGCCCTCAATTAAAAGCGCAAAATCAGAACCGTCCATGCGGTAGACGCGTGTTCCCTGCGACCTGACCGCCAGCATTTTGTGGGCAATCGCATAGAGTGTCTTGTCGCCGTAGGAATACCCGTGTTCGTCATTGATCCGCTTAAAATTGTTCAGTCCGATCATGACCGCCACGCCTCTCTTATTGTTGTAGAGCAGGTCCTCCGCGTCCTTGCGGAACTCCTGGAGCGTCCACAGTCCTGTGACCGGATCGATCTTGTTGCGCACTCCCATATTGGTGACGAACCCTGCAAAGAAATCCATTCTGCCCTCGTCATCGTAGGTCATATAGCCCTTGCAGTTCACCCACACGTACTCGCCCTCGGCGTTGAGCATGCGGTACTCCACGTCGTGGTACGCGCTGACATGGTTTGCCATATCCTCAAAATCCCTGAGATATGCCGCCTTATCGTCCGGATGAATCCGCTTTAACCACTCGATATCCGCCGTATGGAGGATCTCGTTTTCCAGACCGAAATACTCCACCGCTCCCTTCGACCACCGCGCCGTATTATCCTTCATATTGCTGGCGAAGAAAAATGTCCTGTTCGACGCCTGCGCCAATACGTCAAACAGCTTTGAATCATACCCATTCATTATGCTATCCAATTCCATAGCCCTCATCCTCTTATTACACATCCTAATACACGTATACAGTGATACGTTCTTATTATACTGTAAATCTGAATGAAACTCAATCAGGTAAATGGAATTTTCTGATAAAAACTTCTCTCAAAATACCGGCAGCCTCTGGTACGCTCCCCTTGGCAGATATATTTCCTGTCCGTTATCGAGCAGCAGCGTCTGTCTGTCCCACCGCTCAACATGTTCCAGATTGACAATATATGACACCCCGATCTCCACAAACTGCCTGTGGGAGCAGAACAGCTTCCGAAGCTGTGTCATCGTCTTGCGCAGCAGCACATACTCTCCTCCGCGCAGACACATATATTGTTTTTTACCCTGCGCCTCGCAGTAGACAATATCCTTCAGCGTAAACCTGCGAATATGGCTGCCCACCTCCAGCAGGACATAATGATGCCTGTCGTATCCCATATCCTCCAGAATCCTGTCCAGCGCCCCAAAAAGCGCTTTTTCAGAAACAGGTTTCAACAGATACGAAACCGCCGCCACTCCAAATGCTGCGAGCGCATACTCCGCTGAGGCGGCGAAGAGAATGACCTTCCCGTTGTTCCCCATGCCGCGCATCCTGCGCACTGCATCGATCCCCGCCCCCTCCGGCTCATTGACGCCCATCAGTAGAATATCAGGCTGATAATACCCAGCCTCAACTTTCCGCAGCAGATCTTCCGCACTGATAAAGCGCCTTATCAGAAACGCACTGCCCGCAAGCGGACTGCGCCCGCTTGCCAGAATGCGCTCCACCCTGTCCAGCTCCGCTATTTCACTGTCGCAAATTGCAATTTGATACATGTACGATCCCTCCATAATGAAACGTATCCCTGTCATCATTATACAAATTTTCGACAGATTACACCCTATACCATGGTATAGTTTTTCAAAAAATCATCCCTCCTCCTCGCACGCAAGGTCCACGACAAATTTCGCATCACTCACAGCTACAGCCAGCTGCAGTTTGTTTTTCAGATTCGTCTTGCGCAGCATGTTGGTCACATGATATTTCACTGTGACTACCTCCATGTTAAGTTTTTCCGCTATCCTGGGATAAGGCATCCCCCTGACCAGACAGCGCAGGACACGCAGCTCCATCTTCGTAAACTCTGTGCTTTTTGCCGTCCCGATCTCGACAACCGGAGGCGCGTCCGGAAAAATATGCTCTCCTGCCATCGTCCGGGTTATCACCTGCATCAGCATCGTCTCGTCGGCATCCTTATACCACAGACTGTCCGCCCCGGAACATTTTGCCTGCTCCAGAATCCCGGAATCCACCAGGGAAGTCACGACGACGATCCTGATACCAGGATCGGTCTGCTTGATCTTCTTTACGGCTGCAAGGCCGTTTTCCCGATGCGCCGTCTGCACATCCATCAGAATCAGATGAATCTTCTTCGTCTCACAGATCTCACAGGCCTGCTCTGCTCCCTCGACAGAAGCTGCCAGCACAAAATCGCGGGTGTTCTCAATATACCCTTCCAGAATGCTCCGTATCATTTTCTGGTCTTCCACGATCATGACATTCTTCATAAGTAACTCCTTTGCTCAAATCTCTCTCCGTCAGCGTAACCCTGAGCAGAAAGCGCGGGCTGACTGCCAGCTCCATGATGCCGCCTTCCCGCTCTACACGGCGCCGCAGGCCGGAAAGGCCGCTGCCCTCAGCAACCGCATGCTGCGGCGCCCGGCCGTTATTGCTTATCTCAAACACGGTCTGTTTCACGCCGTATTCCGTCTCCACAAAGACTTTGTCGCCTCCCGCATGCCGCACGCAGTTTGTCACGCACTCCCGGATGGCAAGAATCAGCAGATGACGCGCAGCCTCCTCCTCCGGCAGCGTTCCGTCGAGCACGATCTCTACACCCAGATCCCCCGCACGGTTTCTGACAGTCTCCCACTCGTCCTCGGCCGGCGGCATATTGTTGGCCCGATACAGCAGATCAGCCGCCTTCTCCCACAGGACGGCATTCTCCTTTATGACAGCGATATCCTGCTGCTCTATCAGGGCTTTTTTGGCAGCGAGAATACTGTGCCCGATATCATCATGGATGCGTATCTTCATGGACAATATTTCCTCCTCCCGCACAATGTCGTTCATATTGTCCAATATCCACCGCATTCTTTTATTGGCCTCCGCAAGACAGGCATTTTCCCGATTCAGCTCCACCTGTTTTGCATATAACTCTGTGACATCCGCGGCGATCACTTCCGTGATCTGCTTCCCGCTGCGGTCCATGAACCAGGAACGGGTAAACCGGCGGACCGTTTTGTCCGGAAAACGATACAGCCCGGCCGTCCCGTCAAGACATTCCACACCAGGACGCGGAGCGGCAAGCGCACCCCGCAGCTCGTCAAGCGTCTGTATATCCTTTCCGGACAACATCATTCCGACAGCCATCATTTTCCGGTTGATCAGCCGCACTGTGCCGTATTCGTCAAAAAAACAGATTCCGTCAGGCAGATTATCACTGCCTTCCTTGACGGATTCCCACGACAGGGAATATCTCATCCGCATCCGCGTGCGGACGTACCTGACCACCGCATACAGCAGCAGTCCTGATTCCAGAAGCCACACAACCGCCACGTCCGCGGCGTTTTCCCCGGCTGCGCACAATATTCCCGCACCGATCAGCTCCGCGATGAGCAGTATGCTGTCGGGCAGCGCACACAGATATCTGCGGCCGGCCACATCCTCTATCGCCAGAAACATCTGCAGCAGGGCAATACCCAGCAAAAGCATCGTCAGAAAGATCTGCTGCAGGCCTCCACATACCGCAAAAGAACTCATGCGCAGCTCCCTCCTTCTTCAAACGCCATGGTCAGATACCACAGCCCATCCTCATCCTGCCATACCACAACACCCGGAAACGACTCCCCCAACAAGGTCATGTCCCCGGCACAGTCAGCGCAGATCGTCAGCTGCATCCTGCTCCCTTCCGGCTCCAGGCAGAACAGGACGGCGGAAACCGTATCAATCCCTGTCTCTATGACCGCTTCAAAAAGATCGTATCCCATGCTGGCCGTCTCCGCCGGAAGCCTTTCGCAGCCCGCGATCCGCACGCCGCACTCCACCCCGTAAAGCCTGAGATTCTCCGCGGACTCTCTCACCCCGAGAAGCAGCTCCTCTGTGCGGATGCTCTGTTCCTGCCGGGATACAAAAATCAGATCGCTGCGGCGTTTGATATAGGTACCAACCACCACGATTTTTCCCAGCAGGCGTCTTGCAGTGTCCAGATCCTGCGCCTGTCCGAGCTGCGTCGTCAGATCCCGGAGCATGCCAACCTGTGAAGCGGTCTGTGTTTCCACCAGATCGTAGAGTCTGTTTTCCTCCTCCAGACGCAGACGGTACGCCTTCTGCTCCGCCTCGGCTTTCAGGACATCCCCGGTGTCGCAGAGCTCCTCTTGTGTCATCTCCAGCTCCTTCTGCACAGCAAGAAGCTCTGCCACATTCTCCTGCCAGTAGATATGCCCGCCGCGGACTGCCGCCCCGGATAACCGGACAGCCTGCTCCAGCATCACCGGAGCAGCATCCGCCTGTATCAGTATCTCCTTTGGAACAGTCCTCGCGTGCTTCGAGGTGTAGCGCACCTGATGCTCCTGGTCGGCAATCTGTACTGTAAGCGCGGCGCTCTGAAGCAGGTCATCATAACTGACATTCGTCTGAAACAACCCGCTCTCTATCACCAGCTCGAAGAGAACAGCCACCATCAGGCAGCCCGACGCGGTCATATCATTCAGATACCTGTCGACCAGACTATCCTCCACAAAAATTTGTCCATGCCCCTTCTTCCGGAAACGAAAAGACAGCCTGATGCAGGTCATTGGTCAGCACCAGGAGAATCAGCGCCGCCCCTGTGCCATACAGCGCCGCCCTCCATCTGAACGGTCTGGCCGTTTCTCCCCTGCCGGCCATAAGGGCAATATCCAGTCCCAGGACGGCGATCATGATCTGCGGTATATAATACGCGTACCAAAGATATCGCACAGCCGCAACATCATTTTCGAAAACAAGATGTTTGCAGGTACTCACCGCAATCCAGAACACAAGGAGAGCAGAGACCATGCCAAGGCAGCGGCGCGTCGTCTTGTGAATGACACCGTGGCAGATCGTCCGCCCCCATGTATAATACATTCCCATATAGATAAAACTACGGATGAGACTGAAAAAATAATATTCCGGATTTCCGGCCGGCACGAACCTGCATGCCATCGCAATGCCGACACCGGTAAATACCAGTGTCCAGACGCAAATGATGCGCCGCTTCATGTTGTACTTATAAATGACGCTTTCCCACTTTCCGGTAACGACAATGCACGCACCGAGCAAAAAGAGCGCGGCGGCCACGATCACTCCGTATGTCAAAGACATCTGTATCCCTCCCGTCTTAACAATTTTTTATTATAGCCTATTCTCCAACATTGTGCAAATAATCTTTTCCCGCAGCGCGGGATACAACAAAAAAGATACGTTTTACAACATTTTCCTGTCACATTTCATCCATCAGTACCGATAAAAACTTTGAGAAGTTTTTATAACTGAATCAGGAAAGGAGCACACTATGCAGATAGCAGTATGTGACGATGAAAAGGACGCCCGCGACCTGTATGCGGAAAAAGTCAAACAGCTCTGTCCGCAGGCCGATCTCGTACAGTACGCGTCGGGCGAGGAAGTGCTGATGGCGGACCGCCCGCCTGACATTCTGCTGCTTGATATTCAGATGCCGGGCAGTAACGGGATGGAGACCGCACAACGGCTGCGCAGCCGCGGCATGGATACGATCATCATCTTTGTCAGCGCCCTGGAGGACTATGTATTTCAGGCGTTTGACGTGGGAGCCTTTCATTATCTGGTAAAACCCTTTGACAACAGGAAGTTCGCGCAGGTGCTGGCGCGCGCAGTCCGGCAATATGAGGACGACAGACAGCGGAATGCAAATCAGGACCGGAAAAAAGATACACCGAACCTCGTGATCACCAGCGGCGGGAAGCACATAACGATCCAAATGGAGGATATCGTGTACGCGGAGGTCTATAACAGGAAGATGATTCTCCACACGATGGATTCGGACATTGAATATTACGGAAAGATGAAGGAGCTGGAGAAAAAAGTCGGCGAGGACTTCTATCGTCCGCACAGGGCGTATCTCGTCAATATGAATTATATCCGGAAATACGATGCGAGAACCATCTATCTGAAAAAGGGACAGGCGCTCATGGCAAAGCAGAATTACGGCGATTTTGTCAGAAAATTTTTAAAATATAATCAGAAAATGAATCAGGGAAAGGTGTGAAGCGCATGACCGAAAATGCATTTGGCCTCGACTGGCTGGCGCGTCTGCTTTCCATCGCAGAACAGCTTTTACTGGGGTACTGCTTTACTTTGCTGGTGAGACCATTTCTCGAAAGGCAGAAAAAAGTACGGCGCGTGTGGGCAGCGTACTCCACGGCAATGATTCTCCTATATGCCATAAACTGTTTTCCAGGCAGCTCCACGGCAGTCAGTATAGGAGTTCTGGCTGCACTGCTTGTGATGTGCTGCCTTGACCGGAGAAATTACGCGCAGAAAATATTTTTGGCTGTGACATTTTTTTCAATCAACTGGCTTGCCTGTGCGATCACGGAAATTTTGTATGACAATCTGTACGGCTATGCCACGAGGACAGCTTATATGCTCGCGCACCCAAATCTGTATGCGCCCCTGTATGTAGTAATGTGTATTGTCCACATGATGCTGCTCATACCGATCATGCTCACAGCGCTCTGGTGTATCCTAAAGGTTTACGTATATAAATCCGTCAATATGACGAAAAAGGAGCTGTGTATGCTGTTAGCCCCTCTGATGATGGGAATACAAGGCTTTGAGGTCATCCATTATTACCGTAACTTTTATATTATAAAAACGGGAAAAAACATGAATATCTATGATGCGCGGGCGCTGGTTTACTATATGATGTCCATTGTCGTGATCGTGGTGATGATCGGATTGTACCAGAGCATCAAGGCAAACCAGGAGGAAACCCTGCGCAGTAAGCTGCTTGCCACGCAGCTTGAGAGCATCCGCTATCACATCGGACAGGTGGAACTCCTGTACGAAAATATCCGCGGCATCAAGCACGATATGACAAACCATCTGCTAACGCTGGAACGATTATATGCGGGCAATAAACCGCAGGAAGCCAAGACATACAGCGCCAGTCTAAAAAAGGCTCTCTCCACAGCCTCGGGAGAAATCCGATCCGGAAATCCGGTGACGGATGTGATCCTGCAGGAATGGAAAAGCGTGACCGAGAAAAAGGGCGTGCTGTTTGAGTCTGATTTCTATTATCCGTCAGAGACTGCGATCAATGCGTTTGACATCAGTGTGATCTTAAATAATGCACTGCAGAATGCTGTGGAAAATGTGAGCCAGAAGGGTTTGGTTTCCATTCGTTCCTATCACAGGAACCAGGCCTATATGATCGAGATCTGCAACAGCTTTTCGGGCAGCCTGCAGTGGGACGTGGAGAGCGGACTGCCCATGACCACAAAGGATAAGGCGGATGAGCACGGCTATGGCTTATCCAATATCCGCAGAGTAGCTGCAAAGTACATGGGAGATATCGTCGCAGAGATCAGGGATGAAACATTCTGCCTCAGCGTGCTGTTGATGATGGATAAGGATTATGATTAAGATAAGAAGTTGTTCGTAAAGAGCTGCGCATAAAGAGCTACACAACGAAAAAAAGCTGTTCCACGTCATCCGGGTTCAGATCTGACCTACAGACTCCGAAAGAGTTATTGAGTACTCAAAAATCTGATCAAACTATCACAAAAGGAGACGATGACTATGATGACAATCAACAGTGGAAACAGAGACGCAAACCAAACACAGACGCTGCATTACAATATGAATACACAAAACGATCCCCTCAGTAAAAACATTCAGGAGCAGATCGCAAACGCACAGAAACAGATGCAGGAGATTTCTGCCGACACGGAGCTGACACCGGAGCAGAAGATGAAGAAGCGGCAGGAAATCCAGCAGCAGATCGCAAACCTCAACCAGCAGTTAAGGCAGCGCCAGATCGAGCAGCGGAAAGAACAGCAGGCAAAGGCAGCCGCCGCAAGAGAGGAAAACAGCAACCGTCAGAAGACAGAGACGGAGAAACAAAATGCGCCAGGAATCTCACAGACGGGCATGGAAACACTACTGTCTGCTGACTCCACTCTGAAACAGGCAAAGATACAGGGCAATACCGCAACCCGTATGGAGGGAAGAGCAAATGTCCTAAAGATTGAAATCAAACAGGATAAAGGCGATACTTCCGCGAAAGAGGCGGAGCTTGCCAAAATGGAACAGAAAGCTGAGGATGCCACAAACGCACAGCTCAATACCCTTGTCGAGGTCAATCAGACCTTGACCGACGCAGCAGAGACGGGGCGCAGGGAAGACCAGACGGACAATGCATCCGAGACAAATAATAAGGATAACCGCCTATCAGACCAAACGGACAGAAGCGACAGCGAGGGCAGACTGACCGGCGTAACCGACAGCGAAGACCGACAGATAGCCAAAGTGTCTGTCGGCCCAGACGACAATGCCCAGGGAACTGCACTGCATTCTATGGAAACAACAGACACAGCCAGCGGCATCGCCGCGGAACGCACAGATACCAACACAAAACCAGCGCCAAAAAAACATATTAATATTGTTTTGTAGAATTACTATACTCCTTGCATCAGGAAAGGCAGCGAGGGCAAACTTTACAGACTTTTCTCAAAATGCTGATAGTCCTTGCTGCTGTTCCATGCCCCGCCCCAGGTAAATCCGTGTTCTATGAAAACTCTGTAGCACAAGTCATTTTTGTCGATTTTATGCGGGAAATCCGCACTGCGGTCCGCATAGGGCACCGCGTTGTCCGGCGAGATCAGCTCCCTGCCGTCCTTTGTCCGTACATAGGGATTGTACAGGGGATTGATATCGATGGCAAGACCGTATGAGTGGTTGGAGAGTTTAGTTCGGCCGGAGACTGTCCTGTAGTTAAAGCAGGACGTGTTGTTGTCCGCCATCGACGCCTCATCATCCGCATTATATTCGTCTATGAGACATATCTTTTCGATCGGATACTGACCTTCATACAATTCATAGAAAATATCTACCAAATCCTGTGCGATCGCCTGATTGCAGATCAGCTCCCCCTCCTGAACCTGTCCCTCAAAATCATAGTGAAGGACATGAATATAGGAAAGATCCTCATAAGAAATCTGCAGGGGTTCGTCTGTATCGGGATAGGAGCTTCCTGTGATGCGCGCCTTGATATCCTCTGTCAATGGCGTATAATAAAAGCTGTCTGCCGCATTCAGGACAGTATCCTTCCCACTGGTGCCCTCTTGCACAGGCGCTGTCTTACCATCTTCTGCATCGGATTTTTCTATCGCAGTCATTTCACCCTGTGCCTGATCGGCTTTGCCTATCGCTGAATCCATTTTTTCCGCTGATATCCCTGTTCTCGGATTTACTGTGTTATCTTCCTTTGTCCCTGACTTCTGCGTTTCCTGATCGCTATTGCGCCCCCCGTCCTCATTTTTGTCCGTATGCCCGTTCTGCCCTTGAAGCTGTTCATTTGCCTGCTCTATTCCAGTTCCAGTTTCGCTTTCCGTCTTTATTTCTGCTTCTATTTCCGATTCAACTTCCGATTCATTTTCCATGTCTATTTTCGTCTCTGTCTCTATTTTCGTTTCTTTTTCCGCTCCACTTTCCAAATTTTCGCGATTCTGACACGCTGTCAAAAGAGATGTCATTGTTAATATTACCAAAATTACGCTCATTCTTCTCTGCATAAATAACGCTCCTCCAATCTCACGCCCTGCAATAGCAATGCAAATCTCATCAATTCTTTGCACTGTAATAGCAATGCAAATCTCATCAATTCTTTGCACTGCAATAACATTGCAAATCTCATCAATTCTTTACACTGCAATAGCAATGCAAATCTCATCAATTCTTTGCATTACAATAACATTGCAAATTTCATCAATCTTTCACCCTACAAAGGCAGCACGACGACAAACGCCATCCCGTCGTCCTCACATGTGGCAAAGATCTCCCCGTCCATCTTGTGCATGATTTCACGGCAGATATAGAGCCCCAGCCCGTTTCCCTGCTGCCCTCTTGTGTTCCCACCACGGAAGAAACTGTCAAACAGGTGCACAAACTCCTTTTCCGCGACGGGTTCCCCTGTGTTGAATACGCGGATTAACTGACAGTAGTCCTCCTCATAGAATGATATCTGTATCTCGCGGCAGTCCCCGTACTTGAATGCATTCTCGAACAGATTCTCAAACACTTCCATCAGGCGGTTGAGGTCTCCCTGGAAAATGCGGTTCTGATATGTTCCGACTGTCAGCACGCACTTGCGAAGCGCACATTTCTCACCGTAGACAGCTTCCACCCACCGCACCAGTTCCCGCAGGTAAAACTCACCCTTTACCACCTCGATTTGAATAATATCCTCCCTCGACGCCCGCACGATCTCACCGACAAAATTCTCGATCTGCGCTGCCTTTTCACCAATCTGGCGATACGCACTGCGCCTCTCATCCACAGTCTGATAAATGTCATCCTCCAACACCTTTGCATACAATTTTATCATGCTGAGCGGCGTCTTGATATCGTGCGACAGGGAGAGCAGGAGCAGCTTTTTCTCACGCTGCAGTTCCAGCTCCCGCTTGCGGCTTACGCGCAGGGCGTCCTTTAATTCACTCAGCCCCCACAGGAATTTTCCGAAGTACTTGTTTCTGTCCGCCTTGACATCGCCCTGCAGATTGCCCTTCGCCAGCTCATAGGTCATGTCCTGCATTCTGTGAAAAGGCTGTATCAGGTGATGTTTCAAATAAATCAGCACCCCCAGTAAAAACAGCTCCATCAGAAGCAGCACCCCTTCTATCAAAATAAAATACTGCCTGTCCGGCGCCGCCCTCTGATAGTCAAACCGCAGATAACCCATAATCTGTTCCCCGCCAGACGCTGAGGATAAGGGTGTCCCCTCCCCAAACCCTGCATCTGAAAGTATGCCAGAACTGTTGTTTTGATACAATGGATAGATTATGCTCTGCATGTCATCTGTCCCGCTGTAAAAATCCGTGACCGCTGCCTTGTCTGTATCCTGGGCAGAAAGATAGGTGACCGACCGGACTTCCTGATATTCCCGCATGTTTATGACTTTTAATATTTCTGACACTTCTGTCATTTTTGTGTCCCCAAAGCCTTCTTCGATGTTTGCATTTCCCGACATTTTATTTTCTGCGGTATCCATGCTGTTTTCCAATTCTGCCAGTATACGGTTTATCTCTACCCTATAAAACTTTCCTTTTTCATCCCGCTGTGCCTTCAATACAACCGCTGCGGAAACTGCCATGACAGCGTAGAACACAAGCGACAGAAACAGCAGTTTATTATAGTTTTTCATATTCGATGTCCACTCTCCAGAATACAGATGAAGGTCTTACAGCTACGCTGTGTACATTGAAAAATGCCCCTGACAACATCAAGGGCATTTTCATTATCTTTCGACAGGTTCCTTTGTTTTCAGAAAAATAATTTGCGCTATCTCTCCACACATTCGATCACGCAGGCATGCTCTTTCGTCTTTTTCTCATAGCTGATTCCAACAAGCAGAATCTCCCCATAGTACTCTTTCAGCGAATCGGGATACTGCTTTTCCCTGATCTGGGCGATCGCTGTTTCTGCGCTCTGGTTCCACTTTAATTCGACCACGATCACTGGTCTCTGCGGACACTGCGGCAGCGGCAGATAGACCAGATCGGCAAATCCTTTCCCGCCTGGGTATTCGCGAATCGGTTTCTGATAATACAGAAACGATGCCAGCAGCGTGATCATGACGGTGCAGCTCAGCGAATTTTCATCGTTGTACTCTATACTGGACACAAAGTCATTGTGCACCTTCTGCATCAGTTCTGCAACCCGCTCCTGTTCGAACCCAAGCACTGCCTTCAATGCTTCCCGCGAGTATTTCAAAAATGCCGACAGTGAGTCATTCTGGTTATTTTCCATATAGCGGTAAAAGATTTCCCGTATTTCCTTGTTTGGCACATAGGCTTCCTCCGTGTCCGCATCATATGCAAAGTATCCCAGATGAATCAGTGTCGTGATAATCTGGTCTTTGTTGTGAAACGTGTACATATCATTTCTGCAGCCATATACGCTGACCGGAATCCTGCTGCCAGAGAGCATCCGTATAATGGCCTCCCTCAGACCGTCAAAATCGTACTCGATCAGACTTTGTATATCCTCGTAAGTCCCTGTCTCCGTCCAGTACTGTCGGAACTTCCCGCTCTCCACCGCCCGCACCACGGACAATGGATTGTACACTTCCACGCCGCCCAGATTATATCCGTCATACCAACGCTTCATCTCGTCCGCAGACACACCGTATCTTTCGCAGAGCTCCTGCACCTCCTCCTCGACAAATCCGATGTCGCCGCCCAGATCTCTCGCATCGATCATGGTATACTCGTCAAAATTGTTCACCGCGGACTGCCCCTTCGCGCGAACCATAGGAAGGATTCCTGTCAGATACGCCAGACGGACGTAATCCTGCGCCTCGGCATTCTTGAACATCATGCGCAGAAATTCTATATAATTCAGACGTTCCCTGCTGTTCTCGGCAAGCTCCCGAATCGGATAATCCCACTCGTCAAAAATAATCACAAATTCGCTGCCCGTCGCAGCATGAATGACAGACAGCGCCGTGGAGACAGCCATTTCATTGTTGACCAGATCTGGATATTCCATTTTGAGCTCTTCCAAAATATTTTGGCGAATATAATGATTCGGATTTACTTCCTGCCCCGCAGCTTCCACAAACTGCGCCTGAATATCCATAAAAATTGTATCATACCGATTGAGATTTTTCAAAAAAGCCTCGTCCTTCTCGCATTTGAGCGGTTCAAACAGATTTCTCGAATCCGCCCCCCTGCTGAAATACGCCACGAGCATATGTGCCGTGATCGACTTTCCAAAGCGGCGTGGACGGCTGCAGCAAAGAAATTTCTCGTCGTCATCCTTTTCCAACAGTCTGTTGATCATTCCCGTCTTGTCCACAAAGTATTTCGTTTTTGCAAATTTCGCATACTTCTGATTGTCCCTGTTTAAAAATCGTCCCATATTTTAACTCCATTATTTTTCTATACTTTAACGCCGTTATAAACAGGCTCGCCCCTACACCCTCGTAGCTTGTTCTTGTCACAAACTATAGAACTGTCAGGTTCAAGGTATATCTTATGGTATAACAGTCCAACTGTTCTGCTGTTGCCGTATTCATATTATATAATGTATTGATTCGTGCTTCAAGTTATTTTCTACAGTTCCAAATATTATATTTCCTCATAGCAATACCCCACGCCCCACACTGTCCTGATGCGGGTGGGTTTCTTGGGCTCCTCCTCGATCTTGTTGCGCAGCATCTTGATATGTACGGTCAATGTCTGATTCTCGCTGAAACTGTCCTCGCCCCATATCCGGTTGAACAAGAAATCTTTGTCCAGTGTCTTACCCGGATTTTCCGCCAGTAATAGCAACAGCTCGTACTCCTTCACGTTGAGGTCTATAGGAATCTTATTTTTGTATACCCTGCGTGCTGATTTATCGATCGTGAGACTGCCGGAATACAGCATATCTTTCTCCACCGACGCACCATAAGCGCGGGCGAAAAGAGAACCGATCTTTGCAACCAGTAGATCGGGATCAACCGGTTTCTCGATATAGTCGTCCGCGCCCAGCCGGAAACCATTGAGCTGATCTTCCTTTCCGACGCGGGCACTGATAATCAGAATCGGCACACTGCCAGTCTTGCGCACCTCCCTGCACACCGCAAACCCATCCATACCAGGCAGCATGATGTCCAGGAGCAACATTCTCACCGAATCCTTGCGCAGACAGTCAAGCGCCTCCTCCCCCGACATCGCCCACCGCACACGATACCCCACCTTCTCCATATAAATCCGCAAAAGCCCCGCCAGCTCCTCCTCGTCCTCTACCATTAAAATGTCAATCATCATTTCCCTCTCCCAAACCTGCATCCTCTTAACAAAGAATGCCCGCCCTCTGGCATTCTTCCAAACGAAACTTAGAAATTCTTTGGCGGTAACGCGTCGAAGAATGCCTGCCCTTTGGCATTCTTCCAAACGAAACATAGAAGTTCTTAGGCGGTGTCCTTTACCGCCTTAGAACTTCTTTTCGTTTTATTTACCAACCAAGCCGCATCAGCCAGTTACTCAATTCCCGTTCGCGTTCCCGCGCGGTATCTTCCGTATATTTTCCCAATTTCATCTCGTCGCGGATATTGCCATCCTCTATGTAGAATACGCGCTCGCACCGCGACGCCACCTTCACGTCATGCGTCACCATCATGATGGTCGTCCCCTCCTCATTGAGCTTGTTCAGCTCCTTCATGACTTCCCTGGAATTCTGTTTGTTCAGGGCTCCGGTCGGCTCGTCGGCAAAAATGATCTTTGGATTGTTGATCATGCTTCTGGCAATACATGCCCTCTGTAGCTGCCCGCCTGACACCTCGCTGATCTCATTGTCCGCCACTTCACTGATGCCAAGTTTTGCCATCAGCACTTTCGCGCGCTCGTTGATCTCCCTGCGCTGTTCCTTTCCCGATGCCGACTGGTACGCCGGTAATACTATATTATCATAGATGGAGAGATTTTTCAGCATATACATCTGCTGAAATACAAATCCCATCCGTCTCAGGCGCAGGTCGCTCACCTGGTTGGCAGACAGTCTGGTCATCTCCTCCCCAAAAAATTCAACTGTACCCGCGGTGGCTGTGTCCATGCCGCTGACCGTGTAGAGCAGCGTCGTTTTCCCCGAACCGGACGCCCCCATGACGCCGACCATCTCCCCCTCCTCGATCTCAAGATTTACATTTCGGAGGACATTGTTCTGCCTCCTGTTCACAATATACGTTTTACACAAATCTGTTGCTCTCAATGCATTCATATCCAAAATTCTCCTCTCCGCCTTATCCTGACACAAAATTCAGACACCTATACTTTGAACCAATACCTTTACTCCGCAATCTTCATATCGCCTGCGTCAATCTTCCGCACACTGCCAGTCGCAAAATACGTTGCCGCCATAATCCCTACCAGCAATACTGCCGGATAGAGAACATACGCCTGTAACGGCTCCACCTGAATCCGAAGCTCCGCGCCCATAATGGCAAAAATATTTCTCAGTATAAACCGGTCACACAGCATAGACAATGGCACCGCGAAGATCATCGAGAGCAGCACAACCCACACCATCCGCATCACCAGCCACATCCGAATGTCATGCCTGCGCCATCCGATGCTCTGGAGCATAGCAAGCTGCCCCTTTTCCCGCACGATAAACAGCTTCATCATCAGAAGCGAGATCAGCATGATAAGCAGGCACAGCATTGCTGTCATCGGAAGCTGCATCCCGCGCATGGTATCCCTGATCGTACCGATATTGGCGTCAATTGCCTCCTGCGCAGTGATCCACTCGTACTGAGGAAACTGTTCTTTCATCAGATCTGCGAGTTCCCGTTGGGAGAGATCTGTCTCCATCTCCACCGTCGCTTTCCAGTAGCCTGTCAGGATCTCACTGCTCATGTCCAATGCGGGATTCAGCCGAGAGCTCTCCCCCAGCTGCATATAGTCACTGTAATACCCGGTGATGATCAATTTCCGCTCTTTTCCCCCAATGGTGGCCGTCACGGTATCACCGATTTCCAGATGGTTTTCCTCCATTATTTTTTTGGAAAACGCGACCTCGTTCTCTAACTTCGGCGCTGTCCCCGCACTGTATTCACAGTATCCCCCATTTTCTCCGATCGGATAATTGGTCAGCGGCTTGATCACCTTTCCCTCATCGTTTACAATATATTCCATAAAACACAACCCGCCCACGCTCAATGACGCCTCATAACCCTGTTCTGCCAGTTCACCCTCGATGCGGCGGAGCGCATTCTCCAAATCCACCGCATTGTGGTACGGCGCTTCCCCCTTTTCCTCCAGTGTGTCCATGTAGATCGCGGCATCAGGATTCAGGCTGAATTTCGACGCCATCGCATCGCTCTCCATCGTTGTCAGCGTGTTGAGCGGAACCGTGATCAGCACAAAGCTGATGCAGAACGTGAGAAACAGCACGAGATACCGCTTCATGTTGCAGAGAATATCATTCAACCCGAGAAAGGAAGTCGTTCCCATATATTTTCTCTTATACAGACTTAATCCCCTGCGCTTTTGATACCGCTCGCCGCTGCCGCCGTTGCGTATCGCCTCGATCGCAGATACCTTTTTCAATTTTCCAGTAAACACAACGCACATTGCCGTCACGAACGCGATCACAACCAAGCTGCACACGATATTGATTCCCAGTGTCCCTGCACTGTCACCCAGCACCATATTTTTGCTGACGACTGCTGTCATACCTTTCCCGACCGGAAGGCTGATGAGCAAACCCACAAACGCCCCCGCCACAACCAGGGCAAAGTACTTGACAAGGTAAATCCTGCGTATGGCAAAATCGCGCATCCCGATCGCCTTCATCACGCCGATCTCCCGGTAATTCTCCTCCATGGTAAAGCTCAGGGAAAACCGCAGAATCATCAGTGATATCAGAATCAGGCAAATCCCGATCACGATCAGCAGCGCGGCAACGATCATGTCAAATACATACAGCATCGGATAAATGCTCCTGTCATAAATATTTACCAGCAGCCGGAATCCCTGCTGGTTTATGGACGACAGCGTTTTTTCCGGATTCGTAGTATTGATTCCATATACGATAATTCTCACGTTCTCACAGCCGGCCACCATTTTGTCGTAATCCTCTTTGCAGAACACAAAGCGCCCCATACCGCTCATCTCATTCCCAAACATAATATCCTTGGTCTGCACGGCAATCCGATAAGTATATGTCGCACCAGACACTTTGAACTGCAGTTCGTCCCCGACACGGAGCCCGTTGCGCTCCATCAAGCCAGGTGAAACTGCCACCTCGCCCATTTCCAGTGTAAGGTCGTTTCCGTCGCTGTCCAGCGGCTTTGCATATCTGCTGCCGAGCGCCCCCAGATACAGACTTGCACCGTTTGCCTCAAAAGAATCTGCTTTCCTGCCCTCTCCCATGCTGACATCATCTGCCGCAATCTCACACAGTTGCTCCCCAGCGTATTCCGTCACCTCGCCACGGCCGTCCAGCCAGCCCTCAAAGACCTCCTTCTCATCCACCCCGCCAAACACGGCTGTCACATCACTGACATTTGCATACTCCATATACTTTTCCAATCCGTTCAGCACCAGACAGATATTACTGACACTGCTGGCGAGAAAGATTGTGGACAGCGTGATGAACAGCAGCAGTATGATGTTGACGCTCTTTTGCTTTCTCAAATCCTTTTTCAGTATCTCCAACCACATAGTTCCCACTCCTTTCCTGATTGACAGTTTCTATAACTAATTCTGTGCTGCAAAAAGTCCTGCACATCTGGTCGGTCCGATTCCACAGCACCTGACTGTAGTTATTATAAACGTGAAATTATTAAAAAGTCCTTAAAAGATGCCAATTTTCTATTACTAAGAAATCCCACAAATATAGGGAAATTTCAGCTTTCTTAAAAATAATTTGTCTCCAATTTGTCGCTAACCGATTTTTATTATATAGCGCTTTGTATTATCTTATAATACACCACTTTACAACTTTTTGAAAAAACGAAAATAATCTAATTGATAGACTGTACCGTTATTTTTGCATTTAATGGTCAAATCTGTTTAAATGCCTGCCTTGACTTCGGTCCGCACTTTTTGTCCTGTATCAGTCCCAGTAATCCCTGTGCCTCCCCAAGAGCTTTATCCGATGCCGCCCCCCATACTCCATCTATCTGGCTTGCATCCGGATGCCCTGCACCATCCAAAAACAAGCCAAACCTCCACATATGCCATTGAACCCACTTAACATCATCTCCACGCATATTGGTTTTGCCTGGAGCGTAATATATCGTCCGTGTTGGTTCCGGATATGGATTGTCGGACGCTTTGACTGACGTACCTGCTGTAGATCCATTTGGGCGCCCAGAAGGGGATGTAACGCCTGGTCTTGCATTTCCGCTAACCACGATCACCGTATGCCCTTTAGTTTTGGTGACCAGAATGTCGCCATTATAAAGAACTGTTGTGGCTGTGACTACAGCTTTGCTTTCAAATCTCCCCGTCTTGATAAGTGCCGTTTCTTCTCCTGCTGTTGTGAAATTGCCTGGATCGAACCCGGCCTCGATGCAACACCCCCTAACGAGCGTTCCGCAATCTGCCTCTGTCTTTTCTGCAATCTTTGCCATACTGCCGTATCTTCCCAGCTTGGAAATCACGTCTAGACGGTTGCTCTGATCATATCCGATATTATCATTATTGCAGGCAGCCAACATTGCCGACGCCAGTTTGTCTGCATTCTCTACGCTCTTCGGGCGGAGAAGATACCAGCCTTTAGAGTGCATATAATAATCCTGTGTACTGACCTCTTTCCCAGTCTGATCACCCGCTTTTCCCCCAGACAATTTTCCATTTTCATCAATCCTTGCGCTTCCTATTTTGACATCCATACGTGTTACCTCACTTCTTCTGCAGAACAATTCTTTTTCTTCCTGTCTACGCCGCACCAGTCCTTTAATAATTTTTCCTTTGGACCGGGTATATGGTTCATCAGTAATATGATCTGCGATTTCTTTTACTGTCCTGCCGCCTACAAGTTTTCGCAGAGCTCCGGGGCCGCAGTTATAGCAGAACGACACAAGGGCGTCAAACTGATTCTGATTCAATGTGAGGTTTTTAGTGTATGTATTGGTATACTTCACAAACCGCTGTAAATCAGACAAAAACAGGGAATCCGCCTCTTTCTGCGAAATGGTCTGCCCCGCCTTTACATCCGCTCCGTAATGTCCCCAGCCGATCGTATAATACTTTTCCGTACTAACTGCCCTGTATGCCGTGAGTCTGCATCCTTCGAAAGACTTTATCAGGGCAATACCCTGATCGCTTATATTCATTGTTTTATATTTCCTCCTTCCTGTATTCTCATAGCCTTTACAGCTGCTTCTATCAATAAGTCAAGCTGCTTATCCGATATGGATATATTTTTCGCGATCAGGATATCTTTCATCAGATCCACAACGATGGATTTTCTTTCCGCGCCCGTTTGGGCATAGTACACCTGCTGCGCCATCAGAACCGCCGCATTCACCCACTTTGTGACCTCCTCCAGTTTATCCTGTCCGATCTTACTTTTTATTAAAGGCAACAGGTAGCATGTTACTACGAAAACTGCCAGCAGCACAAGCAGTCTCAATATTTCAAATACAATCTCATTCATAGTTTTCGCCCTCCATTTCTTTTTCAGCGATCTGCATTTCTTTAAGTCTTACTATTTCCGATTCTTTTGTTTCGAAAAACGATTTTGCACAATAAACAAGAAATACACCGACAATTTCTGTTACAATCAGTCCCCCCATAGTTTCTGCAATCTGTTCGCGTCCCAGCAATGCTAAAACAAAGGGAAACTGCATGTCTACCAATGCTACCGCTATTATGCGGTTCAGCATATTCTTGGTATATGTCCTCTGTCTGCTGTTTTTTGGTTTCATCTGATCACCTCAATAAATTGCTTCAACCCCCTGCTCTGTAAGGAAATCCTTCTGTTCATGCTTGATCTTTTCCGCATATTCAAGAGCCTGATGCATGTCCCCGTTACAATGCGCGTCAGGAATGCGCTGTACGGCTCTGGCAGTTGCCTCGCCCAAAGCTATGGCAGCATTAACCCCTTTCAGAACAATTATCTCATTCTGCTTCCGCGCATCATCTTTCTTGTCCTGCTCCTTCTGCCGTTTTTCTATTTTCTTTTCCAGCAGCCAGAAACAGAATGCCGTAATTGCGGATGGAACACCCATTGCAACTATAACTGTAAAATCCATTTTACTCCACCTCCCCAATAATCTCCCTGATCTCCTTGATCTCGGTTTTTGTCAGTTTAGGATAACTCTTAACTATAGCCTCAAAGATCTCCCCTGCTGCCATCCTGTTTTTAATTGCCCTTACTACAATATTTTTCACCAGATTGCTCATCACGCTTCACCTCCAAAAATCATTGCCGCAATTACTTCATCATGTTCGGCTGTCGCTACCTGCAGTTCTGCCTGCGTGGCCTGCAGCTCCCTGATCTGTACCTCGATCCTGTTCAGGATATGCATTACCACTGTAATGTTCTCTTCTGCATCAATCGTAACAGATTCAAATTCGATATTAGGATAATTTCCATATGTATTTGTACCATCACCTACCGTTAGTGATCTGGCATTTTTAAATGCCGTATGCACCTCTTCCACCGTCAAACCAGATATGGTAAAGGATATCGTATCTGTTCCTGTGGTAACATTTGTGGCGGTATAATTTTCGCCGCCAACTACAATAATTTCATTCATTTTTTCAGTTCCTTTCTTTAATTTATTTTGACATTTTACGGTTACAGGTTTGTCCATCTAAAAATAGCAATTTAACAGCACAAGAAGGCAATAGGGCAATATTAGTTAACGCATCTTGCACAGGTGGTACCACGCAAAACTGTGCCGTTTTAAATAATAGCAAAATATCTGATTGGCGAAATTTGTTGTTTTTATTTGTAACAGGCAAGCAAATACTGTCCAGTAATTTTTTAGATAAAAATTTTTTTATATCTGGGTATGCGCAGAGGATATTTTGGTACGATACAAGCTATTTGTACTATATTGATGTAGCCT